>NZ_BCTC01000031.1 GCF_001571085.1 Azohydromonas lata NBRC 102462 | reverse complement strand
GGCGCCCCAGGCGAAGCGCGAGCCCAGGCGCTGCGCCACGTTGTCCGTGCCGCGCGCGGCGAAGCCGAACCAGTAGAAGACCGTGCTCATGAAGCACAGCACGCACATCCACAGGATCGCGCTCTGGCTGGAGAGGAAATATTTCAAAAGGAAGACCTTCTCCCCGGCCGCGAGGTCGGCGCCGAAGGCATCCGGCGTGCGCGAGTACAGCGAGATGGCCAGCAGGGTGACGCCGGTCACGCCCAGCATGAGCGTGCGCAGCGGGCCCCAGAACCAGCCCAGCCAGATCACGGCCGGGACGCTGCCGACGAGGATGCCCTTTTCGTACACGTCCATCGCCTCGCCGTAGCGGGAGAAGGCGAACACGGCGCCGGCCACGGCCAGCAGGGCGAACAGCCAGTCGTAGGGGCTGCGGCCGGACAGCGGGTGGCTGCGGCCCAGCAAGAGGGTGGTGGTTGCGGTGTTCATGCGGCAGCGTCCTTCAGGATGGCCTTCTTGAGCAGCTCAAATTCAGCGTCGGCGTCCATGGTCCGGCGCGTGGTGGACAAGGCGGTGGTGATGCGGGAGCCCTGGTCTTGTGCCTGTACCCAGACCCACAGGCGGCGTTCGCGCACGTAGAGCATGGCGAACACGCCCAGGATCAGCAGCACGGCGCCTAAATACACCAGTTTCTTGCCCGGCGCACGCGCAATCTGAAACACGCTGGCCTGGATTTGCTGGAAGTCGTCGAGCTGCAGCAGCACGGGCACGGGGTAGTAGAAGCTGTCGGACAGCGACACCACGGCCTGCGTCATGAAGGCCTGCGTCTTCTCGCTGTTGGTCATGGCCGGCTGCCCAGCCTGCTCGCGGGCGATGTTGGCCAGCTCGAACAGGCTGCCGTTGAGGATGCGCAGCAGCACTTCGGAGACGCGGGCGCGGTCGCCTTCCGGCACGGTGGTTTCCATGAAGCGCGCCATGGCGGCCAGGCCGCCGGGCGGGGGGTCGGCCTCGGCCGCCGCGGCACCTGCGGCGCCGCTGGCCGCGCCGGCCGCGGGGGCGAGGGCCGGCGGCTTGTCGGCGCCGGCAAACAGGCCCAGCACGCGCTGCGCCGTGACCTGGAGCTGCTGCATCACCTCCGGCTTGTCGGCGGGCGAGGCGGCCTTGGCGTAGCGGCGCGCGGCCTGCTCGCGGGCGGCCGGGTCCAGCAGCGCCTCGCGCATGCGGCGCCAGGTGTCCATGCGGTCCTGCTCGTCCACGGGAATGCGCAGGTAGCGGAAGGCCTCGTTGGGGTTGTCGCGCATGCCCGCCAGCAGCACGCGCTGGCCGTCCAGCTCCACGGGCAACTGGTAGTTGTTGAACTCGCGCGCCTGGCCGCTGGCGTCGCGCAGCTTGTAGCTGAACGAGGGGCCGATGTTGTGCAACTGCTTCTCGGTCTGCGACTTGGCGCCGGAGCCCAGGTGCTTTTGCAGCGAGTCGGCCAGGTCCACCTTGCGCACGTCGGCGCCGGAGTCGGTGCTGGCGGCGCCCATGTTCTCGACGTTGATCACGCGCAGCCCCGTGAGCTCCAGCGTGTAGGGCAGGTTCACCTTGTCCAGCGGCGAGTTGTCGCCCACGGTGCCGTTGATGGTGAAGGCCTTGGCGCCGGGCTTCATGGGCACGGCCTGCAGCTTGAGCTTGGAGCCGCCGTCGTCGAAGCTGCTCTGGTAGATGGCGATGCCGCGGTGGAAGGCGGGCTCGTTGACCTTGACGGTGGCGGGCGTGGCCTGGCCGCTCTCGTGGTCGTGGATCACGATCTCGCTGGCGAACAGTTTGGGCATGCCCGTGTCGTAGTACTCGACGATGAACTTTTTCAGCTCGACGTCGAAGGGCAGGTCCTGCAGCACCACGCCGTCGGACATGTTCAGCACCGCCGTGCCGGCGCTCACGCCCTCGGGCACCAGCAGGTTGCCGCGGAAGGTGGGGTTGGCCGGCGAGAGGCGGTGCTCAGGCGCCACGTCGCGGATCAGCCCGCCGCCGTTGAAGGGCGTCTTCCCCAGCAGCAGCATCTGCGCGCGCACGATGAGGTCGCCGTCGAACAGGCCCCCCAGGCAGATCAGGACGATGGCCGAGTGCGCCGCGATGTAGCCCAGCTTGTTGGCCGCGCCCTTGCGCGCGGCGATGAGCGTGCCGCCCTCGCGCTGCTGCACCTTGGCCTTCCAGCCGTTGCCGGTGAGGAGCTGGGAGACGCGCTGCAGGCTGGCCTGCGGCGCCTCGTCCGGCAGCACGCCCTGGGCCTTGTGGTGGAAGGCTTTCAGGGCCGACTCGCGGATGTTCTCCTTGTAGGAGCGCATGTCGGCCAGGAAGCGCGGCGTGTTGCGGGCGATGCACAGGCTGGTGGAGAGCACCAGGAAGCCCAGGATGAGCAGGAACCACCAGGCGCTGTAGACGCTGTAGAGGCCCACGGCGCCGAAGACCTCGGCCCAGAAGGGGCCGAACTGGTTGACGTAGTTGTTGAGCGGTTCGTGCTGCTTGACCACGGTGCCTATCACCGAGGCGATGCAGATCACGGTGAGCAGCGCGATGGCAAAGCGCATCGACGACACCAGCTCTAGGGTGTCGCGCAGCCGCTGCTGAGGCGCGCGCGCGGCGGGGGCGGAGACGGTCATCGCAGGATTGTCCGGGCCAGCGCATGTACCCCGCTTGATAACGGTCAAGCGTGAAGGGTTGGCGCCGCGCCATGAAAAAGGCCGGTACGGGACCGGCCTTGGGGTACTACGGGAAGGCTTTCGCCTTGGCGAAAGCTCAGTGCAGGCCGGCGACGTAGTCGGCCACGGCCTTGATTTCGCGGTCGCTCATCTTGGCGGCCACGCCCGTCATCTGCACGCTGTTGCCGCGGGTGCCGGCGCGGAAGGCGTTGAGCTGGCTCATGGTGTAGTCGGTGTGCTGGCCGGCCAGGCGCGGGTACTGCGCGGGGATGCCGGCGCCGGAGGGGCTGTGGCAGCCGGCGCAGGCCGGGATGTTGCGGTCGGCCAGACCGCCGCGGTAGATCTTCTCGCCCAACAGCACCAGGTCCTTGTCGGCAGCGGCGCCGGCTTCGGCCTGCTTGCTGGCGTAGAAGGCGGCGACGTTGCGCATGTCTTCCTCGCTCAGCGAGGCGGCCATGCCCTGCATGATGGGGTTCTGGCGCTTGCCGGCCTTGAACTCGGTCAGTTGCTTGACCAGGTACTCGGCGTGTTGGCCTTGCAGGATGGGGTTGGTGGGAATGCCCCGCGTGCCGTCGGCGGCGTGGCAGGCGGCGCAGACCATGGCCGTGGCCTGGCCCTTGGCCAGGTCCGGCTTGGCCGGCGCTGCCGCTTCGGCAGCCAAAACGGGCGTCGCCAGAGCGAACGCAAGGGCCGGCGCAACAAGCGCCGTCTTGATGGTGCGGGCAAAGATCGACTTCATTTCTTGGGCTGCCGAAAGGGTCAATGGGGGCAAACCTTGAAATTTTACAATGCCTCATGCACACGTCCCTTACATCAGGTGCCCCTGACGCCAAGTCTTCACTGGCTTGGACCCACACGGCGCGATTCCTGACCACCGCCAGCAAGCTCGACCAGCTGCCCGTCACCGAGTTGCCGGAAGTCGCCTTCGTCGGCCGAAGCAACGCCGGCAAATCCACCGCCATCAACACCCTGGCCCAGCAAAAGCGCCTGGCCTTCGCGTCCAAGACGCCCGGGCGCACCCAGCACATCAACCTGTTCCACCTTGGGCCCAAGGACGCGCCGGACGCGCTCTTCGCCGACCTGCCCGGCTACGGCTACGCCGCCGTGGAGCGCTCGGCCAAGCTGCGCTGGCAGCAGGTGATGGCCAACTACCTGGAAGTGCGCCGCAACCTCGCGGGCGTGGTGCTGATGGTGGATTCGCGCCTGGGGTTCACCGACCTGGACAAGCAGCTCCTGGGCTTCATCGCCCCGCGCGTGCAGACGGGCGAGGTGAAGCTGCTGGTGCTGCTGACCAAGGCCGACAAGCTCTCGCGCAAGGAGGCCGATGCCTCGCTGCGCAGCGTCTCCGAAGTGCTGGGCGAGATTGCCAGCGACGAGGCCGACATCGGCGTGCTGCTGTTCTCGGCGCTGAAGAAGTCCGGCGTGGACGACGCGGCGCTGACGCTGCGCGGCTGGATCAGCGAGCACGTGCGCGTGGAGGCGCCGGACCCGGTGGACGTGCCGCCGCAGGAGGATGAAGCACTGGAAGGCCCCAAGACCGAGAGCGAGGGCGTCGCGCCGCCGGCCCAGGGCTGAGTTCTTCCGGGCCTGCCCCAACGAAAAAAGCCCGCGGCTTGCGCCGCGGGCTTTTCGTTTGGGTGCTCTGTAAGGCTACAGGGCGCCGGACATTACATGTCCATGCCGCCCATGCCACCCATGCCACCCATGCCGCCGCCGGGCATGGCGGGAGCGTCGTCCTTCGGGGCTTCGGCGACCATGGCTTCGGTGGTCAGCATCAGCGAGGCCACGGAGGCGGCGTTCTGCAGCGCGGTGCGGGTGACCTTGGTGGGATCCAGGATGCCCATCTCGATCATGTCGCCGTACGTGTCGTTGGCGGCGTTGAAGCCGTAGTTGCCGTTGCCGGCCAGCACGGCGTTGACGACCACGCTGGGCTCGCCACCGGCGTTGCCGACGATCTCGCGCAGCGGGGCTTCGATGGCCTTCAGGACCAGCTTGATGCCGGCGTCCTGGTCGGCGTTGTCGCCCTTGATGGTGCCGGCAGCCTGGCGGGCGCGCAGCAGGGCCACGCCGCCGCCGGCGACGATGCCTTCTTCAACGGCGGCACGGGTGGCGTGCAGCGCGTCTTCCACGCGGGCCTTCTTCTCCTTCATCTCGACTTCGGTGGCGGCACCGACCTTGATGACGGCCACGCCGCCGGCCAGCTTGGCCACGCGCTCTTGCAGCTTCTCGCGGTCGTAGTCGCTGGTGGCTTCTTCGATCTGGATGCGGATCTGCTTGACGCGGGCTTCGATGTCCGCGGCAGCGCCGGCGCCGTCGATGATGGTGGTGTTTTCCTTGCCCACTTCGACGCGCTTGGCCTGGCCCAGGTCAGCCAGCGTGACCTTGTCCAGCGACAGGCCCACTTCCTCGGCGATGACCTTGCCGCCCGTCAGGATGGCGATGTCTTCCAGCATGGCCTTGCGGCGGTCGCCGAAGCCCGGCGCCTTGACGGCCACGACCTTCAGGATGCCGCGGATGGTGTTGACCACCAGCGTGGCCAGGGCCTCGCCTTCAACTTCCTCGGCGATGATCAGCAGCGGACGGCCGGCCTTGGCCACTTGCTCCAGCGTGGGCAGCAGGTCGCGGATGTTGCTGATCTTCTTGTCGAACAGCAGGACAAACGGGTTGTCCAGGATGGCCGACTGCTTCTCGGGGTTGTTGATGAAGTAGGGCGACAGGTAGCCGCGGTCGAACTGCATGCCTTCCACGACATCCAGCTCGTTGTCCAGGCTCTTGCCGTCTTCGACGGTGATCACGCCTTCCTTGCCGACCTTGTCCATGGCCGAAGCGATGATCTGGCCGATGGATTCGTCGGAGTTGGCGGAGATGGCGCCGACCTGGGCGATTTCCTTGGAGGTCGTGGTGGCCTTGGAAGCGGCGCGCAGCTGCTCGACCAGGGCGGCCACGGCACGGTCGATGCCGCGCTTGAGGTCCATCGGGTTCATGCCCGCGGCCACGTACTTCATGCCTTCGCGAACGATGGCTTGGGCCAGCACGGTGGCGGTGGTGGTGCCGTCACCGGCGTTGTCGCTGGTCTTGGAAGCAACTTCCTTGACCATTTGCGCGCCCATGTTCTGGAGCTTGTCCTTGAGCTCGATTTCCTTGGCCACGGACACACCGTCCTTGGTCACGGTGGGGGCGCCGAAGGAGCGCTCGAGCACCACGTTGCGGCCCTTCGGACCCAGGGTGACCTTCACGGCGTTGGCCAGAACGTTCACGCCTTCAACCATGCGGGCGCGGGCTTCACCGCCGAACACGACGTCTTTAGCTGCCATTGGAATTCTCCGGATTCAGTAGATGCGGGTGGGGAAGGAGCGATTACTTCTCGATGACGGCGAAGAGGTCTTCTTCGCGCATCACCAGCAGCTCTTCGCCATCAACCTTGACGGTCTGGCCGCTGTACTTGCCGAACAGCACGCGGTCGCCCACTTGCAGGTTCAGGGCCACGAACTCGCCCTTGTCGTTGCGCTTGCCCGGGCCGACAGCCAGCACCTCGCCCTGGTCGGGCTTTTCCGCGGCGTTGTCGGGAATCACGATGCCCGAGGCCGTGCGGGTTTCGTTTTCAAGACGCTTGACGATCACACGGTCATGCAACGGACGAAGTTTCATTGCTTCTCCTTGGTTCGCTTTTCGGGAGGGATGACAAACGCGCCACCGGGCGCGCCTTACAAATTCGCAGCCGGTCACCTCGACCGGCTGTTAGCACTCACCGGCGGCGAGTGCTAGCGAAACAGATTATAGGGACGGCTTTCCCGGCTTCAAGGGGGTGCGACGCTTCAGTGCGGGAAATCCTGAGGGTCGTCCGGCAGGCCGGGCTCGGCGCCGTCGCGGCCCTGGTCAGGAACGCGGTAGTCCTCGCGCGCCCAGGCGCCGAGGTCGATTTCGCGGCAGCGCTGGCTGCAGAACGGCCGCCAGCGGTTGGCGGGCTCGAAGGGCGCGGGCTGGCCGCAATGGGGGCAGGGGACGAGGCGGGGACCGGTCATGGCAAGCCAGGTGGAGGCGCCGTCGGCGGCGCGCAAGGCGTGGAGGTTGGAACGCGAGGGCCGGGCGGCGCCGGCCCTTGGGCGTCAGCGGGGCGCGGATTCTTTCACGCGGCCGGGCACCATCCGCGCCACAGGGTCTGGACCTGCTCGGCCAGCCCTTGCAGCGTCAGCCCCTCGTTGAAGAGGACGGCGTCGGCGATGGCGCGCCGGCGCGCGCGCGGCGCCTGCTGGGCGATGACGCGGCGCACCGTCTCCTCGCTCCACTGCGAGCGCTGCATCACGCGCTGCACCTGCGTTGCCTCGCTGCAGTCCACCACCAGCACGCGCTGCACGCGCGCGCGCCAGTTCAGCGACTCGGCCAGCAGCGGCACGTCGAACACCCGCGGCGCTGCGCCGGCGGCGTCGCTGCGGCGCTGGGTTTCGGCCTGGATCATGGGGTGCAGGATGCCTTCGAGCTGCTGGCGCGTTGCCGTGTCTGCGAACACGCGCTGGCGCATCCAGGCGCGGTCCAGCGCGCCGTCGGCGCCAATGGCCTGTGCGCCGAACAGCGCCGCGATGGCCGGCAGCGCCGCGCCGCCCGTGGCGGTGAGCTCGCGCGAGATGGCGTCGGTGTCTATCACCACCGCGCCCAGCGAGGCCAGCATCGCCGCCACCGTGCTCTTGCCGCTGCCGATGCCGCCGGTCAGGCCCACGCGCAGCGGCGTGGCGAAAGCGGCCGTCGCGGCCGCCGTGGTCGTTGTCTTTGAAACCATCACGTTCAAACCGTCAGAAGTTCCATCCCATCCAGCCCAGGAGGGTTCCCTTGCCGGCCAGCATGGCCGCCAGCCCAGCGCCGGCCAGGAAGGGGCCGAAGGGCACGTACTGGCCTTCGCGCAGCGAGTGGCGCAGCTTCATGGCGATGCCCACCGCCGCGCCCAGCACCGAGGCCATGAGCAGCATGGGCAGGATCATCCACGCGCCGAACCAGGCGCCCAGCGCCGCCAGCAACTTGAAGTCGCCGTAGCCCATGCCTTCCTTGCCGGTGGCCAGCTTGAACAGCCAGTACACCGACCACAGCGACCCATAGCCGGCCACCGCGCCCCACAGCGATTGGGCCAGCGGCAGCGTCCAGCCCAGCGCCGCGGCCACCAAGCCAGCCCACAGCAGCGGCAGCGTCAGGCCGTCGGGCAACAGCGTGGTGTCCCAGTCGATCAGCGCCGCGGCCAGCAGCGTCGCGGCCACGGCGCACCACAGCAGCGCCTGCGGCTCACCCGTGAAGCGCGCGCCTATGGCGGTGAACACCAGCGCCGTGCCGGCCTCGACCAGCGGGTAGCGGAGGGAAATGGGCGCGGCGCAGGCGGCGCAGCGCCCGCGCCGCTTGAGCCAGCCCAGCAGCGGCAGGTTGTCGTGCCAGGCGATGGGCGTGCCGCAGTGCGGGCAGCGCGACGCGGGGCGCGACAGCGTGAGCGCGGGCAGCGCGTCCAGCGCCTGGCGCAGCGTGCCGGCGCTGTCGGCCAGTTGCGGCGCGGGCGCGTGGCCCAGGGTGCGCGCGTGCGAGTCGGCATCGGTGAGCTGCTCGGCCACGTCCTGCCACCAGTTGCGCTCCAGCATGAGCGGCAGCCGGTGCGCGACGACGTTGAGAAAGCTGCCTATGCACAGGCCCAGCAGGGCCAGTGGCAACGGGTGCAGCAGCGGCTGCAGAAAGGTCAGGTCGATCAGACGATGGCTCCGAGTTTGAAGACGGGAAGGTACATCGCCACGACGATGCCGCCGATGAGCGCGCCCAACACGACGATGACGGCGGGCTCCATCAGGCTGGCCAGGCCGCGCGCGGACTCGTCCACGTCGTTCTCGTAGAGCTCGGCCGCCTTGGCCAGCATGGCGTCCAGCGCGCCGGACTCCTCGCCTATGGCCGTGAGCTGCAGCACCAGCGCCGGAAAGCAGCCCGCCGCCTGCAGCGCGCTGCTGAGCGCCATGCCCGCGGCCACGTCCTTGCGCACCTGCGCCGTGGCGTGTTGCACCACCGCGTTGCCCGCGGCGGCGCCGGCCGAGGGCAGCGCCTCCACCAGCGGCACGCCGGCAGCAAAGAGGGTGGAGAGCGTGCGCGTCCAGCGCGCCATGACGGCCTTGGACACCAGTGCGCCAAACAGCGGCACCTGCAGCAGCGCCGCCTGCGCCGCGTCGCGCAGCCGATGCGAGCGCCGCCACGCCTGCGAAGCGCCCAGGGCTAGCGCCGCCAGCGCACCCAGCATGGGCGCCCACCAGGCGACGAAGAAGTCGGACAGGGCGATCACGAAGCGCGTGGGCGCGGGCAGGTCCGCGCCGAAGGAGGCGAACACGTCGGTGAAGGACGGGATCACCAGCACCAGGATGAGCGACAGCACCAGCGCCGACACCGCCAGCACCGTCACCGGGTAGAACAGCGCCGAGCGTATGCGGCCCTGCAGCGCCAGCGCCTTTTCCTCGTGCAGCGCCAGCCGCTCCAGCAGCGGCTCCAGCACGCCGCCGGCCTCGCCCGCTTCCACCGAGTTGCAGTAGAGCGCGCCGAAGTGGCGCGGGTGCCTGCGCAGCGCGGCGGACAGGCTGGTGCCGGTTTCCACGTCGGCGCGCACCGACAACAGCAGCCGCGCCAGCCGCACATGGGCGCTGCCGCGCGCCACGATGTCGAAGGCCCGCAGCAGCGGCACGCCCGCGCGCAGCAGCGTGGCCAGTTGCCGGGTGAAGAGGGCGATGTCCTTGCGCCGTATGGCGCGCCCGGCCTCGCGCAGGCTCTGGCGCTTGCGGCCCACGCGCAGCACGACGATGCCCTGGCGGCGCAGGCAGGCGCCCGCGGCTGCCTCGCCGGCCGAGCGCAACTCGCCGCGCACGGGCTTGCCTTGGCGGTCGCGGCCTTCCCACTCGAAGACGAATTCCCTGGCCCTGGAGGCCGTGTCCGCAGCGCCCATGAATCCCTCCCCCGGTCGTTCCCGCGTCCCGGCCCCGTTTGCGCGGGGCCGTGGCTTCAATCGTTGGTGACGGCGATCACTTCCTCCAGCGACGTCACCCCGGCGCGCACCTTGACCAGCCCGGCTTGGCGCAGGTCGCGCACGCCCTCGCGCCGCGCCTGTTGCGCGATGTCCAGCGCCGTGCCCTGGGCCAGGATGAGGCGCTGCAGCGCCTCGCTGACCGGCATCACCTGGTACAAGCCCACGCGGCCCTTGTAGCCGTTGTTGCAGGCGGCGCAGCCCACGGCGCGGTAGGGTTGCCAGCGGCCGTCGATCTCCTCGTGGCTGAAGCCCGCGCGCAGCAGCGCCTCGCGCGAATAGTCGCCCGGCGCCTTGCAGTCCTCGCACAGCCGCCGCGCCAGGCGCTGTGCGGTGATCAGGAGCACGCTGGCGGCGACGTTGAAGGGCGCCACGCCCATCTGCAGCAGCCGCGTGAGCGTGGAGGGCGCGTCGTTGGTGTGCAGCGTGGAGAGCACCAGGTGGCCGGTCTGCGCGGCCTTGACGGCGATGTCGGCCGTTTCCAGGTCGCGTATTTCGCCCACCATGATCACGTCCGGGTCCTGGCGCAGGAAGGCGCGCAGCGCGGAGGAAAAGGTCAGCCCCGCCTTCTCGTTGACGTCCACCTGGTTGATGCCGGGCAGGCGGATTTCGGCCGGGTCTTCCACGGTGGAGATGTTCACGCCGGGCCGGTTGAGCAGGTTCAGGCAGGTGTAGAGCGACAGCGTCTTGCCCGACCCGGTGGGGCCCGTGACCAGCACCATGCCGTAGGGCCGCTGCACGGCGTGCAGCAGCCGCGCCTTTTCCTCGGGCTCATAGCCCAGGGCGTCTATGCCCAGCTTGGCGCTGGAGCCGTCCAGGATGCGGATGACGATTTTTTCGCCGAACAGCGTGGGCAACGTGCTGACGCGAAAGTCGATGGCGCGCGTGCCGAAGGTCAGTTGCAGGCGGCCGTCCTGCGGCACGCGCTTTTCGGCGATGTCCAGCCGGCTGATGACCTTGATGCGCGAGGCCAGCTTGTCCTTGATGGCCAGCGGCGGCTGCACCACCTCGCGCAGCTCGCCGTCGATGCGAAAGCGCACGCGGTAGTGCGTCTCGTAGGGCTCGAAGTGCAGGTCCGAGGCGCGGGCGTTGACGGCGTCGGCCAGCATCTTGTGCAGGAAGCGGACGACGGGCGCGTCCTCCACCTCGGCCTCGACCTGTGCGGCCTCGGCGGCAGCGGGGGAGGGCTCGTCGTCGGCCAGGTCGAAGCGGAAGTCGGTGCCGCCACCACCGTTGCCGCTTGGCGGCAGCTCCAGCGTGCCGGCGTTGGCTTGCAGCAGCCGCGCGAGCTTGTCCTGCTCGACGACGATCCACTGGGTGGAGAGCTGGGTGGCAAAGCGTATGCGCTCCAGCGCGGTGTGGTCGGTCGGGTCGGCGCCGCCAATGAAGAGGCGGTTGCCGCGCCGGCCCAGCGCCACGACCTGGTATTGCCGGGCCAGCCGCGTGTCGAGCACGCCGCGCGGCAGCGCGCGCATGTCCAGGGCGTCGAGGTCCAGCAGCGGCAATGCCAGGGTGCCGGCCAGCGCGTGGGCCAGCTCCGAGGCCGAAAGGGCTCCCGCCTCCACCACCACCTGTGCAAAGCTGACGTGCTCGTGCTGTGCCCGTTGCGACAGGGCGAGCGCCGTCTCCGCGTCGAGCTTGCCGATGTAGGCGAGCACGCGCGCGGCGCCGGTCAGCGTGGGGGGTAAAGGAGCCGCGGGCGTGGAGATCGACAGGGCGGACAAGGCAGTGCGCGTGCAGTGGCGAAAGTGGAAAAAATGATCGCCTGCACAAGCGATTTGCCACAACACGCAGCAGCCCTAATGGACTGAGCGCGCTACAAGTCGTAACGACTATCGAACAACTTAATGTTTGGGGAGCAAGCCGCTGAACCGCGGCGCTTTGCCGTCTCCGCACGACACCTTGCGTGTCGTGCCTCCTGCTGCAGGAGCTTGTGTGAGACGACGAAAGAAGAAACCTGGTCGGGGTGAGAGGATTCGAACCTCCGGCCTCTACGTCCCGAACGTAGCGCTCTACCAGGCTAAGCTACACCCCGAATTGTTTTGACGGCGTTGCGATTGCTTTGTCGTCTCAACTTCTATCAGTTTAGCAGGTTTTTCTTCAGAAAGACCTGTCCACCGACCGAGAACAAAATTCTAGCAGAGATTTTCGCGCTTCGGAATCAGGAATTGATTCGAGCGCGGCGCGAGCCTGTTCGGCCTGGGCGCGGGCGGCTTCGCGGGTGGCTTCCAGCGCGCCGGTGCGCTGCACGATCTGCACGATTTCCGGCAGCTTCTCCACCTCGCCGTGCTCGATGGCGTGGCGGATGGTGAGCCGCTCGGCTTCAGTGCCGCGAGCCATGGCGATGAGCAGCGGCAGCGTGGGCTTGCCCTCGCGCAGGTCGTCGCCCACGTTCTTGCCCAGCTCCTGCGTATCGCCCTGGTAGTCGAGCAGGTCGTCCACGAGCTGGAAGGCAGTGCCCAGCGAGCGGCCGTAGTCGGCGCAGCGCTCCTCGGTGGCGGCGTCGGCATTGGCCAGCACGGCGCCCAAGCGGGCACTGGCCTCGAAGAGCTTGGCGGTCTTGTAGCGGATGACGCGCAGGTAGTCCTCGATCGCGAGATCAGGGTCGTGCATGTTCATCAACTGCAGCACCTCGCCCTCGGCGATGACGTTGGTCGCGTCGGCCAGCACGTCGAGCACGCGCATGCGGTTGACGGACACCATCATCTGGAAGGCGCGCGAGTACAGGAAGTCGCCTACCAGCACGCTGGCGGCGTTGCCGAACAGCGCGTTGGCCGTCTGGCGGCCGCGGCGAAGGGACGATTCGTCCACCACGTCGTCATGCAGCAGCGTGGCGGTATGAATGAACTCGACGATGGCTGCCAGCGTGAAGCGCTCCGGCCCCTGGAAGCCCAGCGCCCGCGCGAACAGCAGCACTAGGCGTGGACGTATGCGCTTGCCGCCGGCACTGATGATGTAGTGCGCGATCTGGTTGATGAGCGCCACCTCGGAGCGCAGCCGCTCGATGATGACGGCATCGACGGTCTGCATCTCCTGCGCCATGAGCTCGTCGGCGAAGGAGGTTTGTGGAGTGGGGGCCGATGAAGTCATGAATGCTGGGAAAGTCGGCGCGGATTATAGGAAGCGCCTCACACCCTCCCCCGAAACGTGCGGGACATGCGAGCTTTCGCACGCGCCGCAAGCCTCGCTTTCCCGGTTCCGCAGTCGGGTTTTGCGCGGCATGGATTAGAATCGCGGGTTCCGTGCGTTACGGCTTTCCGTGACGCGCGGATGTCCAAGAGAAAGGTCACATATGTACGCGGTCATAAAAACCGGTGGCAAGCAATACAAGGTTGCTGTCGGCGAAAAGATCAAGGTAGAACAGATTGCTGCGGACGTGGGCCAGGAGATCGTGATCGACCAGGTTCTGGCTGTCGGCAACGGCGCTGAGCTGAAGGTGGGCACGCCTCTGGTCAGCGGCGCCACTGTCACCGCCACCGTCGTGGCGCACGGCAAGCACGACAAGGTGCGCATCTTCAAGATGCGTCGCCGCAAGCACTACCAGAAGCGCCAAGGTCATCGCCAGGCCTTCACCGAAATCCAGATCGGCGCGGTCAACGGCTGATCCAGTTGCCCCAGGAGAACTGAACCATGGCACAGAAAAAAGGCGGCGGTTCCACACGGAACGGCCGCGACTCCAAACCGAAGATGCTGGGCGTGAAGGTGTTCGGCGGTCAGACCATTTCGGCTGGCTCCATCATCGTTCGCCAGCGCGGCACGAAGTTCCATGCCGGCACCAACGTCGGCGTGGGCAAGGACCACACCCTGTTCGCCCTCGTGGACGGCCAGGTGTCCTTCGCCACCAAGGGTGCGCTCAACCGCCAGACGGTTTTCGTCACCCCGGTCTGAGCTGAAGCACTTCGCACCAGCCAAGCCCCGGCCCGCCGGGGCTTTGTCGTTTCCGACCTCACTATTCTTGCGCCATGAAATTCGTAGATGAAGCCACCATTGATGTCGCCGCGGGCGATGGCGGAGCAGGCTGCGTCAGCTTCCGGCGCGAGAAGTTCATTCCCTTTGGCGGGCCCAACGGGGGCGACGGCGGGCGCGGCGGCAGCATTTGGGCCGTGGCCGACCGCAACCTCAACACGCTGATCGACTACCGCTACGCGCGCCGCCACGAGGCCCGCAACGGCGAGGCCGGCCGCGGCTCGGACCAGTTCGGCGCCGCGGGCGACGACATCGTGCTGCGCATGCCGCTGGGCACCATCATCAAGGACGCCGAGACCGAGGAGACCCTCACCGAGCTGCTCGTCCCGGACGAGAAGGTGCTGATCTGCAAGGGCGGCGACGGCGGCTTCGGCAACCTGCACTTCAAGAGCAGTACCAACCGCGCGCCGCGGCAAAAGACGCCGGGCTGGCCCGGGGAGCGCCGCAAGCTCAAGCTGGAGCTGCGCGTGCTGGCCGACGTCGGCCTGCTGGGCATGCCCAACGCGGGCAAGAGCACGCTCATCGCCGCCATCTCCAACGCGCGGCCCAAGATTGCCGACTATCCCTTCACCACGCTGCATCCGAACCTGGGCGTGGTGCGCGTGGGCCCGGAGCAGAGCTTCGTGGTTGCCGACGTGCCGGGCCTGATCGAGGGCGCGGCCGAGGGCGCGGGCCTGGGGCACCAGTTCCTGCGCCACCTGCAGCGCACGCATTTGCTGCTGCACGTGGTGGATCTGGCGCCTTTCGACGAGAGCGTCGATCCGGTGGCGCAGGCCAAGGCCATCGTGGCCGAGCTGAAGAAGTACGACCAGACGCTCTACGACAAGCCGCGCTGGCTGGTGCTCAACAAGCTGGACATGGTGCCCATGGAGGAACGTGCCGCGCGGGTGAAGGACTTCGTCAAGCGCTACCGCTGGAAAGGCCCGGTCTTCGAGATCTCGGCACTGGCGCGCGAGGGGCTGGACCCGCTGCTGCGCGCCATCTTCGACCACGTGCAGGCGCACAAGCACCCGGTGGCGCCGGAGGTTGATCCGCGCTTCGACGGCGTGCAAAGCACCGACGGAGGCGTGGCATGAGCGAAGTGCTGCGCCAGGCGCGGCGCATCGTCGTCAAGGTGGGCTCCAGCCTCGTGACCAACGAAGGCCGCGGCGTTGATGCCGAGGCCATAGGCAACTGGTGCCGCCAGCTCGCGGCACTGGCGCAGCAGGGGCGCGAGGTCATCATGGTTTCCAGCGGGGCCATCGCCGAGGGCATGAAGCGCCTGGGCTGGACGGCGCGGCCCAAGGAACTGCACGAGCTGCAGGCCGCCGCCGCCGTCGGCCAGATGGGCCTGGCCCAGATGTACGAGAGCAAGCTGCGCGAGCAGGGCATGGGCAGCGCGCAGGTGCTGCTCACGCACGCCGACCTGGCCGACCGCGAGCGCTACCTCAATGCCCGCTCCACGCTGCTGACGCTGCTGACGCTCAAGGTCATCCCGGTCATCAACGAGAACGACACAGTGGTCACCGACGAGATCAAGTTCGGCGACAACGACACCTTGGGCGCCCTGGTGGCCAACCTGGTGGAAGCCGATGCGCTGGTGATCCTCACCGACCAGCGCGGCCTGTATTCGGCCGACCCGCGCAAGAACCCGGACGCGCGCTTCATCGACGAGGCGGCCGCCGGCACGCCGGAGTTGGAGCAGATGGCCGGCGGCGCGGGCAGCAGCATCGGCCGCGGCGGCATGATCACCAAGATCCTGGCCGCCAAGCGCGCCGCGGGCAGTGGCGCCAGCACCGTGATCGCCTACGGGCGCGAGGACGATGTGCTGCTGCGCCTGGCCCAGGGCGAGTCCATAGGCACGGCGCTGATCGCCGCCACGCCCAAGCTGGCCGCGCGCAAGCAGTGGATGGCCGACCATCTGCAACTGCGCGGCGGCGTGGTGGTGGACGCCGGCGCCGTGGCCAAGCTGCGCGAGGAAGCCAAGAGCCTGCTGCCCATAGGTGTGGTGGAAGTGCAGGGCGAGTTCCATCGGGGCGACGTGATCGCCGTGCGCGACCAGGCCGGCGCCGAGGTGGCTCGGGGTCTGGCCAACTACTCCAGCGCCGAGGCACGGCTGATCATGCGCAAGCCGTCTTCGCAGATCGAGGTGCTGCTGGGCTACGTCAACGAGCCCGAGCTGATTGATCGCGCCAACCTCGTGCTGGCCTGAGTCAGCCCCGAGAGACTGCCAAAAAACAGGCCGCTTGCAGCGGCCTGTTTTTTTTGTGCCTTGAGCCTGAGCTCTTCAGGCCCTGCCGCCCGGCGTGACCGGAGGCACGACTGAGGAGTCCGGCGGGTCCTCATGGCGCTGGTGCGAGCGCATGCCCGCGCGCAGGTAGCGGTTGTGCGGGTTGGCGCGGGGCAGGAAGCGGGCCAGCTCGGTCAGCGCCATCTGGTACACGTCGCGCTTGAACTCGATGACCATGTCCAGCGGCACCCAGTAGTCGTTCCAGCGCCAGGCGTCGAACTCGGGATGGTCGGTGGCGCGCAGGTTCATGTCCGAGTCGCGGCCCAACAGCTTGAGCAGGAACCAGATCTGTTTCTGCCCCTTGTAGTGGCCGCGCGCGTCGCGCCGGATGTAGTGGTCAGGCACCTCGTAACGCAGCCAGTCGCGGGTGCGGGCCAGCACCTTGACGTGCTCGGGTCGAAGGCCCACCTCCTCGTGCAGTTCGCGGAACATGGCCTGCTCAGGCGTTTCTCCGTACTTGATACCGCCTTGCGGGAACTGCCAGGAGTGGGTGCGCAGCCGCTTGCCCCAAAACACCTGATTCCGCGCATTGAGCAGGACGATGCCGACGTTGGGCCTGAAGCCTTCACGGTCGAGCATAATCAACCCCAATTCTTGAATTGATTTCATTATTGCACCGGCTCGGCACGGCTTGCGTTACCTCGCTAACCCGTGACCTCCGAGCCTGCGGCACCCCCCGCGGCGCCGTTGTGCAATCTGCAGATTCCCTACCCATGAAAGCCTCGCAGTTCTTCGTCTCCACCCTCAAGGAGGCCCCCGCCGATGCCGAGATCGTGAGCCACAAGCTCATGATGCGCGCCGGGCTCATCAAGCGCCTGGGCGCGGGCATCTACAACTACATGCCCATGGGGCTGCGCGTGATCCGCAAGGTGGAGGGCATCATCCGCGAGGAGATGAACCGCGCCGGCGCCATCGAGCTGCTCATGCCCGTCGTCCAGCCTGCCGAGCTGTGGCAGGAGACGGGGCGCTTCGACAAGATGGGGCCGGAGCTGCTGCGTGTGAAGGATCGGCACGAGCGCGACTTCATCATCCAGCCCACGTCCGAAGAGGTCGTGACGGACATCGCGCGCCAGGAGTTGCGCAGCTACAAGCAGCTGCCCAAAAACTTCTATCACATCCAGACCAAGTTCCGCGACGAGCGGCGGCCGCGCTTCGGCATCATGCGCGGGCGCGAGTTCACGATGAAGGACGCCTACTCCTTCGACCGTGACGTGGAGGCCGCCGGCCGCAGCTACGACGCGATGTTCAAGGCCTACATCGCCATCTTCGACCGCATGGGGCTGCAGTACCGCGCTGTCGCGGCCGACACCGGCGCCATAGGCGGCGACCGCTCGCACGAGTTCCAGGTCATCGCCGATACGGGCGAGGACGCCATCATCTACTGCCCAAACAGCGAGTACGCGGCCAACATCGAGCTGGCCGAGGCGTTGCCGCTGCTGGCCGAGCGCGCTGCGCCCACCCTGCCGCTGGAAAAGACATCCACGCCGGGCACGGCCACCTGCGCCGACGTGGCGCGGCTCCTGGGCCTGCCGCTGCAGCGCACGGTCAAGACGCTGGTGCTGGCCACCGACGAGTTCGACGAGGCTGGCAAGGTCGCCAAGTCCACCGTCTGGCTGCTGATGGTGCGAGGCGACCACGAGCTCAACGAGGTCAAGGCCAGCAAGGTCGAAGGCCTCAAGGGCGGTTTCCGCTTCGCCACCTTGGCCGAAATCGACACGCACTTCGGCTGCAAGCCCGGCTACCTGGGGCCCATTGGCATGAAGCAGCCGGTGAAGGTGGTGGTGGACCGCACGGTGGCCCGCATGTCCGACTTCGTCTGCGGCGCCAACGACGAGGACTACCACTACACCGGCGTCAACTGGGGCCGCGACCTGCCTGAGCCCGACGTGGTGGCCGACCTGCGCAACGTGGTCGAGGGTGACCCGTCACCGGACGGCAAGGGCCTGCTTGCGATCCAGCGCGGCATCGAGGTGGGCCACGTGTTCTACCTCGGCACCAAGTACTCCAAGGCCATGAACGCCACGTACCTGGACGAGAAGGGCAAGCCCCAGTTCATGGAAATGGGCTGCTACGGCATCGGCGTGACGCGGCTGCTGGGCGCGGCCATCGAACAGAACCACGACGAGCGCGGCATCATCTGGCCGGACGCCATGGCGCCGTTCCGCATCGTGATCTGCCCCATCGGCATGGACCGCAGCGAGGCCGTGCGCGCCGAGGCCGAGCGGCTGTACCAGTCGCTGCAGGCCCTGGGCGTGGACGTGCTGCTGGACGACCGCGGCGAGCGCCCGGGCGCGATGTTCGCCGACTGGGAGCTCGTTGGCGTGCCGCACCGCATCGTCATCTCCGACCGCGGCCTCAAGGAAGGCAAGCTGGAATACCAGGGCCGGCG
The DNA here is from genome assembly GCF_001571085.1 of Azohydromonas lata NBRC 102462. Classification (GTDB taxonomy): domain Bacteria; phylum Pseudomonadota; class Gammaproteobacteria; order Burkholderiales; family Burkholderiaceae_C; genus Azohydromonas; species Azohydromonas lata. Next base: position 45,085 of record NZ_BCTC01000031.1, on the reverse strand, counting down.
CGACGCGCAGGCCACGCCGGTGGCGCAGGCCGAGGTCGATGCCTTCCTGAAGGACAAGCTGCTGGCGTGAAGCGGCGCCTCTTGCTGGGTGCCGCGCTGGGGTTGCCCTTTGGGCCTGCCCGGGCCGGTGCGCAGCGGGAAGAGGACTTGTCGGACGCCGTGCGCTCGGTGCTGTCCGCCGCCATCGCGGCCGATGCGCCGCCCCATCCCGAATTCGCCGGTACCGCGCAGCGCATGGCCTACCTGCGCTGGCTCACCGCCATGAGCGAGCGGCTGCAGCCGCGCAAGGCCGAGCGCCGCACGCGCGTGGAGTTCCTGCAAACTCTGTGGTACGAGAGCCGCCGCGCCGGGCTGGAAACCGATCTGGTGCTGGGCCTGGTGCAGGTGGAGAGCAATTTCCGCAAGTACGCGGTGAGCAGCGCCGGCGCGCGCGGCTACATGCAGGTGATGCCTTTCTGGGCACGCCTCATCGGGGACGGCGACGCCAGCCGGCTCTTTCACATGCAGACCAACCTGCGCTTTGGCTGCGTCATCCTGCGCCACTACCTGGAGCGCGAGGACGGCGACCTCTTCATGGCGCTGGGGCGCTACAACGGCAGCCGCGGCCGGCCGGAATATCCCAACATGGTGTTTGGCGCCCGCCGCCAATGGGCAATGCCGGACGCTTGAGCCGAAGGGGCGGCGCGCTTGAAAGCGCCGCTTGGCCCGTCACAGCCCTTGCCAGGCGCGGGGCTGAGCGGCCGTGATGCCGGCCACGGCCAGCACGCGCTCCACCGTGTCGTCCACCATCTCGTCGATGCTGCCCGGGTGGTTGTAGAAAGCGGGCAGGGGCGGGAAGACGATGCCGCCCATCTCCGTCACCGCCGTCATGTTGCGCAGGTGCGCCAGGTTGAACGGCGTTTCGCGCACCAGCAGCAGCAGGCGGCGGCGCTCCTTGAGCATCACGTCGGCCGCGCGGGTGAGGAGATTGTCGCCAAAGCCGTGCGCCACGGCGGCCAGCGTTTTCATGGAGCAGGGAGCGATGAGCATCGCGTCCACGGGGTGCGAGCCGCTGGCGATGCAAGCGCCCACGTCGCCGGGCGCATGGGCCTCGTCGGCCAGCGCCTCCAGGGAGCGCCGATCCAGGCCAAGCTCGTGGTGGGCGTTGAGCACGCCCGCGGGCGTGGCCACCAGGTGCGTGTGCACGCCCAGGGCCCGCGCGCGCTGCAGCAGCCGCACGCCGTAGACCGCACCGCTGGCACCGGTGAGGCCCACGACCAGCCGTTGCATGCTCAACTCTTGGGCGACAGCACCTGCTGCAGCTCGCCGGCCTGGTACATCTCCATCATGATGTCCGAGCCGCCGACGAACTCGCCGTCGATGTAGAGCTGCGGAATCGTGGGCCAGTTGGCGTAGGTCTTGATGCCCTGGCGCACGGCCTCGTCTTCCAGCACGTTGACGGTCTGCAGGTCCTGCACGCCGCAGGCCTTGAGGATCTGGATGGCGCGGCCGGAGAAGCCGCACATCGGGAACTGCGCCGTGCCCTTCATGAACAGCACCACGCGGTTGCCCTTCACGAGGTCGTCGATGCGCTTTTGAACGTCTTCCATGGTGTCTCTGAACGAGGGATTCAAACAGCCCGCGTTATACGGCATGCGGCAGGCCGCCGCCGTGAACAGGTTCAATTCCCTGGCAGAACGCGCTTCAGAAAGCGTAGGACACGCCCAACTGCAGCACGGGCCGCAGGCGCAGCTCGCGCACCGCGTCGTCCAGGTTGCGCGTTTCCGGCGGGCGCAGGCCTGAGCCCGTCATCACGCCCAAGTCGGCACTGAAGCCCCAGCCCCCGCGCAGCGACAGGCTGCTGTAGCCAATGCCCAAGTAGCCCACGGGCGGCACTTCGGAGGCGTCCTCGCCGCGGCCGGGCGTGAGCAGGCTTTGCGTGACGCTCAGCGACAGCGGATTCCCGTTGGGCGAAGCACCCAGCAGCGGCGAGCGGCTGCCCAACAGCAGCCCGCCCGTGGCGCGCAGGCCGCCCACCACCTGCCCGGCGCCAAAGCCCGGGCCGCTGAGGTAGACGTCGCCCAGGAGCTTCATGCTGCGCAGTCCGTTGCCTGTGGGGGCCAGATCGCCGCGCCACGGCGCCGCAGCCTGGTCCAGCCCGATGCGCGCCTGCCAGCGCGGCCATGGCGCCTGCTCAGGTGCCACCCGCAGCCCGCCATCGGCCTGCGCGGCCATGCTGCCCAGCGCCATGCACAGCACGGCCAGATCCCGGATTGCCTTCATCGCGGTACCCCCCTTGCAAGTCCACTGTCGAAGCATGCTACGCCGCCACGGCAGGGCTGTGGGGCAGGGCCTGACCCGTGCCAACCCCGGGTCCGCGACCCGGGTGAAACACTGCACAGTAATGGGTTGCCGCCGGCTTCAGCCCGGCCAGCGGCCGCCCGTGCAGCGCTCGTGGCCGGCGAGGTCGCGCCGCGTCGTGATGTCGGTGAAACCGTGCGACTGCAAGACCTGCCGCGCCGTGGCGCCCTGGTCGAAGCCATGCTCCAGCAGCAGCCAGGCACCGCGTTCCAGGTGCTCGCGGCTGCCCTGCACGATGCAATGAATGGCCTGCATCCCGTCCGGCCCGGGCGTGAGGGCCTGCAACGGCTCGTGGCGCAGTTGGGCCAGGTGGGGGTCGTCGCCGTCGATGTAGGGCGGGTTGCTCAGGGCCAGGTGCAGCTTGGGCGGCGTGAAGGCACTCCACCAGTCGGACAGGGTGAATCCCACCTCCAGGCCCAGCCGCTGCGCGTTGCCCTGAGCCACACCCAGGGCGGCGGCGCTGGCATCCAGGGCGCGCATGCGCACGCGCGGCGCCGCGTGCTTGACGGCCAGTGCGATGGCGCCGCTGCCCGTGCCCAGGTCCAGCACCTGCGGCGCGGGCAGTGCCGCCAGCTCGGTGCTCAGCAGCTCCAGCGCCCAATCCACCAGCGTTTCCGTGTCCGGGCGCGGATCCAGCACGTCCGGCGTGACCCGCAGCATCAGGCCGTGGAACTCGTGCTGGCCCAGCAGGTAGGCCATGGGCACGCCGTCGGCGCGGCGTGTCAGGTCGGCGTCCACCGCCTGGTGCTGCGCCGGGGTGAGTGCCGCGTCGTCATGCGCCAGCAGCCAGCTGCGCGGGCGCGACAGGTGGTGCGACAGCAGCAGCTGGGCATCCAGCCGGTCCAGCCCAAGCGCCTTGGCACGGGCCAGGGCCTCGCGCACCGTGACGGTGGTGTCTTGAGGGGGCGTCATGCCAGGCCGCTGCTCTCAAGCGCCGCGAGCTGCTCGGCCGCGCGTGCGGCCTGCAGCGCGGCGAGGACGTCGTCCAGGTCACCGTCCATCACTGCGCCCAACTTGTAGAGCGTGAGGTTGATGCGGTGGTCGGTGAGCCGGCCCTGCGGGAAGTTGTAGGTGCGTATGCGGTCGCTGCGGTCGCCGCTGCCTATGAGGCCCTTGCGCGTGGCCGCCTCCTTGGCGGCGCGCTCGCTCGTTTCCTTGTCGCGCAGCCGCGCGGCCAGCACGGCCAGCGCCTTGGCCTTGTTGCGGTGCTGGCTGCGGTCGTCCTGGCATTCGGCCACCAGACCCGTGGGCAGGTGCGTCACGCGCACGGCGCTGTCGGTCTTGTTGATGTGCTGGCCGCCGGCGCCGCTGGCGCGGAAGGTGTCTATGCGCAGCTCGGCCGGGTTGAGGGTGATCTCCTCGGCCTCGTCGGGTTCCGGCATCACGGCCACCGTGCAGGCGCTGGTGTGTATGCGGCCCTGGCTCTCGGTGGCCGGTACGCGCTGCACGCGGTGGCCGCCGCTCTCGAACCGCAGCCGGCCGTAGGCGGCATCGCCCTCGATGCGCAGCACGATTTCCTTGTAGCCGCCGAGCTCGGAATCGCTCTGGCTCAGGATCTCGGTGCGCCAGCCCTGGCGCTCGCAGTAGCGCAGGTACATGCGCGCGAGGTCGCCGGCAAAGAGGGCGGATTCGTCGCCGCCGGTGCCGGCGCGGATTTCCAGGAATGCGTTGCGCGCATCGTCCGGGTCGCGCGGCAGCAGTGCGGCCTGCAACTGCTGCTGCAGCCGCTGCAGGTCGGCTTCGGCGGCGGCGATCTCCTCGCGCGCCATGTCGGCCATGTCGGGGTCGTCCAGCAGCTCGCGCGCGGTGGCCAGGTCCTGCTCGCGCTGCTGGTACAGGCGAAAGTCCGCCACCACCTCGGCCACCTCGGACTGCTCGCGCGAGAGCGAGCGCCAGCGCTTGATGTCCGACATCAGTTGCGGATCGGCCAGCGTGGCGTCGAGCTCGGCCTGCCGCATGGACAGGCGTTCGAATTGTTGGCGCAGGGTGTCTTTCATGGGGCAAGCGTGTGCGCCGGGCACGCGGCAGCTCCGCGCACCCGGCGGCAGGGCAGGGGCCGCTAGCGGCCGCCGTCGGATTCGGGATTGCGGCTGGTCTGGCGCAGGAACAGGCGCGAGACGGTGTGCGCCACCTGCTCGCGCTGCGGGCCGTCGGCCGAGTGCAGCTCGGCGAAGGTGCCGTGCAGCAGCTTTTGCGTGAGGCCCCGGCTCAGGGCTTCGAGCACGGTGTCTATGTCTTCGCCGCGCGCCAGCAGCTTGCGCGCGCGGGCCAGCTCGGCCGTGCGCCAGCGGTCGGCCTGCTGGTTCAGGGCCTGGATGAGCGGAACGCTGCCGCGCTGGTCCAGCCAGTGGCTGAAGCTCTGCACGCCGGCGTCGATGATGGCCTCGGCCTGCTGCACGGCGGCCTGCCGCTTCTCGCCCGCGCTTTGAACGAGGGCGGAGAGGTCGTCCACGGTGTAGAGGTAGACGTCGGAGAGCTGGGCGATTTCCGGCTCGATGTCGCGCGGCACGGCCAGGTCGACCATGAACATGGGCCGATGCCGCCGCGCCTTGAGCGCGCGCTCGACGGCGCCCAGGCCGATGATGGGCAGCGTGCTGGCGGTGCAGGAGATGACGGCGTCGAACTCGTGCAGGCAGCTGGGCAGGTCGGCCAGGCGCAGCGCCTGCGCGCCAAAGCGGCCGGCGAGCTTCTCGCCGCGCTCCAGCGTGCGGTTGGCCACGGCCATGGCCTTGGGCTCGCGGGCGGCGAAGTGCGTGGCCACCAGCTCGATCATCTCGCCCGCGCCCACGAACAGCACCTTGATGTCGCGCAGGTCCTCGAAGAGCTGCGAGGCCAGCCGCACCGCGGCGGCGGCCATGCTGATGGAGTGGCTGCCGATCTCGGTGGAGGTGCGCACCTCCTTGGCCACCGAGAAGCTGCGCTGGAAGAGCTGATGCAGCGTCGTCCCCAGCGTGCCCGCGGTCTCGGCCTGACGCACGGCCTGCTTCATCTGGCCCAGGATCTGGGGCTCGCCCAGCACCATGGAGTCCAGCCCCGAGGCGACGCGGAAGGCGTGGCGCGCGGCCTCGCGGTTTTCCATCACGTAGGTGCAGGACTCCAGCTGCGTGCCCACGACGCCGCCCTGTTCGGCCAGCCAGTCCATGGCGGGCCTGACCAGCTCGCGCGCGCGGCCGGGCTCGGCGGCCACGTACAGCTCGGTGCGGTTGCAGGTGGAGACCAGTGCCGCTTCCGGCATGGCGCGCTGCAGCCGCTCGCGAAAACCGCGCAGGGCCGGCGAGAGCTGTTCGGCGCCGAAAGCAAACCGCCCGCGCAAGTCCAGCGGGGCGGTCTGGTAGTTCAGGCCGAGTGCAAAAACGCTCATGGTGGGAATTGTATGATCTGCGGTTTGGGCCGCTTTTCCGGCCGGTTATGGTCGCCGCAGTCCAGGCTGCCGTGCTTGACCAATATCAACCTCAAGAAGCGACACGAGGGAAGCGCGCCATGGGTCCGCTGGATGCGCTGTGGCATCTGCTCGATTTTTTCGCACCCGCGCTGGCCGTGGGTGTGTTGGGCTCGACGGCGGCCAAGCTGTGCTGGCGCCGCGAGCTGGCAACCGTTGCCTGGAAGCGGCTGGCACTGTGGGGCTGCGCCGCCGCGGCGCTGGCGCTGGTGGCCATGCTGGTGGTCAGCGGCCGCGACGGCCGCATGCTCAATTACGGCGTCATGCTGCTGAGTTGCGCGCTGGCACTGTGGTGGGCGGGTTTCTCCCGAGCGTCCCGTTTGTAGGAAAGCGACGCAAGCGGCGTCGGATCAACGCCTAGGCTCTCCCGAAAAAGCCGGACAAGCGGTATCGCCAAACGCCGGCACGCACGTTGCTTGGACTTGACTGTCCCGTGACAGTCCCATGGCTGCACAGTGAGATCGTCAAGCACCGAACAATGCAGGAGAAGGTCATGTCCCAGTTCCTTGCCGAGTCCGTCCAGGCCTACGAGATCCGCTTCCCTTCGCTGTTCCGCGAAGGCCATGCGCTGGCTTTTCCGTGTGACAGCCACGGCCACGTCAACATCGACGGGCTGAGTGAGCGGGCCCGCGGCAACTACCTCTACGCCCGCGCCATGGTGGGCCGCGAGTTCGCCACGCCGCGCGTGCAGCTCAGCGATCTGCACTGAGCCGCCGCGGCAAGGCGGCGTTCGCGGCCGCTGCGTCAGCACTTGGAGGTGCTGACGGCCTTTCAGGCCGCCGCGTCGTCGCCGCGCAGCACCATTTCGCCGCGCAGGGAGTGCGGCAGCGCCTGCGTGATGCGCACTTCCACCATCTGCCCCACCAGTCGCGGCTGGCCCTTGAAGTTGACGATGCGGTTGCACTCGGTGCGGCCCATGAGCTCGGCCGGGTCCTTGCGCGAGGGGCCTTCGACCAGGATGCGCTGCAACGTGCCGACGCGGCTGTCGCTGATGCGGCGCACGTTGCCCTCTATCAGCGCCTGCAATTGCTGCAGCCGCTTGAGCTTCACCTCCTGCGGCGTGTCGTCCTGCAGCGCCGCGGCCGGCGTGCCGGGGCGCGGCGAGAACACGAAGCTGAAGCTGGCGTCAAAGCCCACGTCCTCGATCAGCTTGAGCGTGCGCTCGAAATCGTCCTGCGTCTCGCCGGGGAAGCCGACGATGAAGTCGCTGGACAGGCTGATGTCCGGCCGCACCGCGCGCAGCTTGCGGATGGTGCTCTTGTATTCCAGCGCCGTGTAGCCGCGCTTCATGGCCATGAGCACGCGGTCGCTGCCGTGCTGCACCGGCAGGTGCAGGTGGCTCACCAGTTGCGGCACCTTGGCGTAGACGTCTATGAGCCGCTGCGTGAACTCGTTGGGGTGGCTGGTGGTGTAGCGGATGCGCTCTATGCCGGGAATCTCGGCCACGTACTCGATGAGCAGCGCGAAGTCGGCGATCTCCTCGCCGTCGCCCATCTTGCCGCGGTAGGCGTTGACGTTCTGGCCCAGCAGCGTCACTTCCTTGACGCCCTGGTCGGCCAGGCCCGCCACCTCGGTGAGCACGTCCTCGAAGGGGCGGCTCACTTCCTCGCCGCGGGTGTAGGGCACCACGCAATAGCTGCAGTACTTGGAGCAGCCTTCCATGATGGAGACGAAGGCCGAGGCGCCTTCCACGCGCGCGGGCGGCAGGTGGTCGAACTTCTCGATCTCGGGGAAGCTGATGTCCACCTGCGGGCGCTTTTGCTGCTGGCGCGCCTGGATCATCTGCGGCAGCCGGTGCAGGGTCTGCGGGCCGAACACCATGTCCACGTAGGGCGCGCGCTCGATGATGGCTGCCCCTTCCTGGCTGGCCACGCAGCCGCCCACGCCAATGAGCACGCCCTTTTGCTTGAGGTGCTTGACGCGGCCCAGGTCGGAGAAGACCTTTTCCTGCGCCTTCTCCCGCACCGAGCAGGTGTTGAAGAGGATGAGGTCGGCCTGCTCCACGTCGTCCGTGGGTTCGTAGCCTTCGACGGCCTGCAGCACGTCGGCCATCTTGTCCGAGTCGTACTCGTTCATCTGGCAGCCGAAGGTGCGGATGAAAACTTTCTTGGCGCTCATGAGGATCCTTCAGCGCAAGGCGCTGGCATGTGATCCGGATCCATGCGCGAGACGGCGGCTCGCCCCCTGGTCATCTCAAGGGAGGCGCCGGCACAGCGGGCATGGTGTAGATCCAGGGGCTGTGTGGGATGCGGGCCTGAGGGCCCGCGGGCGAAAGGCGAAATTTTAGTCGGCCGCCACCAGGCGGGCCGGCAGCAAGCCACGCAAGGCATTGCAGACGATCAAAAATTCAGCGCGCGCCAAATCCTCACGCCGCAGGCTGCGCTCGGCGGCGTCGAGCTGTCCCATCGCCACCTCGCGCATGACGCCCGGCAGCGCGCCGTCGCCCAAGGGCGGCGTCCACCAGCGGCCGTCGAGCTGGACGAAGACGTTGCTGCGCCCGCCTTCAATCAAATGGCCTTGCGGCGTGAAGAACAGCGTGTCGAAGGCGCCGGCCTGCTGCGCCGCACGCACGCCGGCGTCGTAGCGCGCGCGCAGCGTGGTCTTGTGGGCTGACAGCGGGGAGGGCGCCAGCGGCTCCCCGGCCAGCAGCAGGCCCGCGGGGCCGCCAGCCAGGGGCGCCAGCGGCGCCTGCGTCACGCCGAGCTGGCCGTCATGGCCCAGGGCCAGGCGCACGCGGTGCGGCACGTCGGCGGGCAAGGCGCAGAGCGCGGCATCGAGCCGGCGCCGCGCCGCCTGTTCGTCCAGCTTGAAACCCAAGGCCTGGGCGCTGCGGCACAGCCGCGCGAGGTGCCTGTCCAAATGCCTGAAGCCCTGCGGCTGCTGCGCGAACAGGGTTTCGAACAGCTCGAACTCGTGGCCCAGCCCGGTGGCAAAGCGGGCTTTGAGCCGGCACTCCTCGAATTCGGCGGCGGCGTCGCTGTCCAGCACGATGCCCGCGCCCACGCCCATGCGCACGGGACGCAGCCCGCCTTCGCCTTGCGGGCCCAGCACCAGCGTGCGTATGGCCACCGAACAGCAGAAGTCGCCGCAGGCGGCATCGCCGCGTGGCGCATCCAGCCAGCCTATGGCGCCGCAGTACAGGCCCCGCGGCGTGCTTTCCAGCCCGGCGATCAGCTCCATGGTGCGCAGCTTGGGCGCGCCGGTGATGGAGCCGCAGGGGAAGGTGGCGCGCAGCAGGGCGGGCAGGTCCAGCCCCGGCAGCGCGCGGGCCTCAATCGTGGACGTCATCTGCCACACCACGCCGTGCGGCTCCACGGTGAAGAGGGCGGGCACGCGCACCGAGCCGGTTTGGGCGATGCGGCCCAGGTCGTTGCGCAGCAGGTCCACGATCATCAGGTTCTCGGCGCGGTTCTTGGCGTCCTGCGCCAGCGCCAGCGCCGCGGTCGCGTCCGCCTGCGCGTCAGGCAGACGCGCGGACGTGCCCTTCATTGGGCGCGCCGTCAGCCGTCCCTGCTCGTGGCGCAGGAACAGCTCCGGCGAGCACGACAGCACGCTGGTGCCGTCCTCCAGTTGTATGAAGGCGCCGTAAGGCACGCTCTGGCGCTGGCGCAGCCGGCGGTACAGCCGCAGCGGCTCGCCGTAGGCTTCACCGGTGAGCCGGTAAGTGAAGTTGACCTGGTAACTCTCGCCGGCGCGTATGGCCTCGTGGATGCATGCGATGGCGGCGTCGAAGGCCTGGCGGTCCAGGCTGGGCTGCAGCGGCAGCAGCCCGGCGGTGGGCAGATCGGCTGCCAGGGCCGCGTCCTGCCCGGCCAGCCAGGCCTGCACCTCGTCGCCGCTCAAGCGGCGCAGCTCGCGGAACATCAGCAACCGCAGGCAGGAGGCGTCGCCGTGGGGCAATGCCTCCTGTCCGGCGTTCAGCAGCTTGGCGCCCCATTCGTAGTCCACCAGCAGCACGGCGTGCAGCCCGGCGCGCAGGTCGGACTGGGCCGCGGCGCACACGGCGTCCAGCGTGCGCGGGTCGGTGCAGCGGTGCTCGCGCACGAGATCGGCGTAGAGCCGGCTGCGCGGCGCCGCGTCCGACGCGGTGCAATCGTCGAGCAGTGCGAAAGATGAGAAAAACTTCATGGCGCTGAGCATGCCCGTTGCTGCATCTTTGCTTTGAACTCTCGCCTGTGCCCGCCGTTCGCCCAAAGCGAAAAGCCCTGCAGGCTTGTGGCCTGCAGGGCTTCGTGTTTGGTGGCGCTTCAGGGATTCGAACCCCGGACCTGCGGATTATGATTCCGTCGCTCTAACCGACTGAGCTAAAGCGCCTGCGAGACCGCCATTCTATCGATATTTTTAACTTCGACGCAAGCCCCTTAGCGAATTCATCAGACAATTTCTTCATGTTCAGCTTTTTCAAGAAGAAGGCGCCCCCGCCGCCGGCCGAGCCGCAGGTCATTCCTGAAGCTTCGCCCGCTGCCGCTGACGCGCCTGTCGTCCCGCCGGCCGCCGAGGCTCCGGCGGCGCGCAGCGGCTGGTTCGGTGGCCTGTTCGGCAAGTCCGAGGCCGAACCCGCCCCCATATCGGCGCCTGCGCCCGCGCCGGTCGAGCCCGCCGCCGAGCCGGAGATCATGGAAACCGCCGAGAAGCCCACCGCCCCGCGCGCGGGCTGGATGGAGCGTTTGAAGCTGGGCCTGCGCAAGACCGGCAGCGGCATCGCCCAGGTCTTCACCGGCACCAAGATCGACGAGGACTTGTACGAGCAGCTCGAAGAGGCGCTGCTCATGGCCGACGCCGGCGTCAAGGCCACCGAGTTCCTGCTCAAGGACCTCAAGCGCCGCGTCAAGGACGCCAAGGCCAGCGACCCCGCGGCCGTCAAGGCGCTGCTGGTGGACGCCATCGCCGAGCTGCTGGCGCCGCTGGAAAAGCCGCTGGCCATTGGCGAAGCGTCGCCCACGGTGGTCATGGTCGTGGGCGTCAACGGCGCGGGCAAGACCACCAGCATCGGCAAGCTCACCCGCCACCTGGCCGACGCCGAGCAGCGCGTGCTGCTGGCCGCGGCCGACACCTTCCGTGCCGCGGCGCGTGAGCAGCTCGCCGTGTGGGCCGGCCGCAACCGCGTGGAGATCGTGAGCCAGGAAGGCGGCGACCCGGCCGCCGTGACCTACGACGCCGTGGTGGCCGGCCGCGCACGCGGCTGCGACGTGGTGATCGCCGACACCGCGGGCCGGCTGCCCACGCAGCTGCACCTGATGGAAGAGCTCAAGAAGATCCGCCGCGTCATCGCCAAGGCCCAGGCCGACGCGCCGCACGAGGTGCTGCTGGTGGTGGACGGCAACACCGGCCAGAACGCCCTGGCCCAAGTGAAAGCCTTCGACGAGGCGCTGCAGCTCACGGGCCTGGTGGTCACCAAGCTCGACGGCACCGCCAAGGGCGGCGTGCTGGCCGCCATCGCGCGCGAGCGCCCCGTGCCGGTGTACTTCATCGGCGTGGGCGAAAAGCTGGAAGACCTGGAAACCTTCAACGCCCGCGAGTTCGCGCAGGCGCTGCTGGGCTGACGCGGCCGCTGCGGCAACAGGGAACAGTCACATAGAGAAGAGGGCGGGTGCCTCGCGGCGCCCGCCCTCTTTGTCTTGTGCCTTCGCGTGACGCGCGTCAGCCGCCCATGCCCGGCGGCAGCATGCCCTTGAGGCCCTTCATGCCGCCCATGCGCTTCATCATCTTCATGAGGCCGCCGCCCTTCATCTTCTTCATCATGCCCTGCATCTGCTCGAACTGGTTGAGCAGCTTGTTCACCTCGTGCACCTGCACGCCCGCGCCCGCGGCGATGCGGCGCTTGCGGCTGGCCTTGATGAGCTCGGGCTTGCGCCGCTCCAGCGCCGTCATGGAATTGATGATGCCTTCCATGCGCCGCACGTCGCGCTCGGCGCGGTCCATGTCGGCCTGGCCGGCCTTGGCGGCGATCTGGGCCGGCAGCTTGTCCATCAGCCCGGACAGGCCGCCCATCTTCTTCATCTGGCTGATTTGGGCCAGGAAGTCGTTGAGGTCAAAACCGTCGCCGCTCTTGACCTTGGCGGCGAGCTTCTGCGCCGCATCCAGGTCCACGCCCTTCTGGACTTCCTCGACCAGGGCCACGATGTCGCCCATGCCCAGCACGCGCCCGGCGTGGCGCTCGGCATCGAACACCTCCAGCCCGTCGATCTTCTCGGACACGCCGGCGAACTTGATGGGCGCGCCCGTGACCTGGCGCACCGACAGCGCCGCGCCGCCGCGGGAGTCGCCGTCCAGCTTGGTCAGCACGATGCCGGTGAGCGGCAGCGCCTCCTTGAAGGCGCGCGCGGTGTTGATGGCGTCCTGGCCCTGCATGGCGTCCACCACGAACAGCGTCTCCACCGGCTTGAGCGTGGCGTGCAGGTCGCGGATCTCGGCCATCAGCGCTTCGTCGATGGCCAGGCGGCCGGCCGTGTCCACCAGCAGCACGTCGAAGTAGTGGCGCCGCGCGTGGTCCAGCGCCGCCAGCGCGATGTCGCGCGGCTGCTGGTTGGGCGCGGAGGGGAACCACTCGGCGCCGGCCTGCTTGGTCACCGTCTTGAGCTGCTCGATGGCGGCGGGGCGGTAGACGTCGGCCGAGACGGTGAGCACCTTCTTGCGGCGGCGCTCTATGAGGTGCTTGGCCAGCTTGGCGGTGGTGGTCGTCTTGCCCGCGCCTTGCAGGCCCGCCATCAGGATCACCGCCGGCGGCTGCGCGGCGAGGTTGATGTCGGCCACGCCCTCGCCCATGGTCGCGGCGAGCTCCTTGTTGACGATGCCCACCAGCGCCTGGCCGGGGTTGAGCGAGCCCACCACCTCCTGGCCCAGCGCCTTCTCTTTGACGCGGGCGATGAAGTCGCGGACGACGGGCAGCGCCACGTCGGCTTCGAGCAGTGCCATGCGCACCTCGCGCAACATGTCCTGCACGTTGCTCTCGGTGATGCGGGCTTGGCCGCGCATGGTCTTGACCAGGCGTGACAGACGGTCGGTAAGGGCAGAGGCCATGGCGGGGAGGGCGGCTGTAGCGCGCCGGGAGGCGCTGGCCGCGAAAGTACACTGTTCGGATGATTTTATCGTCCGGCCCTGCCGCGGCTTCCGTCGCATGGCCTTGGCTGCCCGCGTTGGGCGCCGTGGTGGCCTACCTCATCGCCCTGATGCCTGCGCCCGATGGCCGCCGGCTGCACACGGCTGCGCTGCAGTTGGGCTGGGTGCTGCACGGTGTGGCGCTGGCGCTGGAGATAGGCGCCGTGGGCCGCGAGCCGCCGGGCGTGCGCTTCGGGTTCGGCCCGGCGCTGTCGCTGACGGTGTGGTTCGTGCTCGCCGTGCACGCGGTGGAAAGCCGCCTCTTCTCGCTGCCGGGCGTGCGGCGCCAGCTCGCCACGGTGGGTGCGCCGGTGGTGCTGCTGGCCGCGGCCTTTCCCGGCGAGATACGCCTGGACGAAAGCGGCTCGGCCTGGATGCCGCTGCACTGGATGCTGGGCATCGCCTCCTATGGCCTTTTCGGCGCCGCGGTGCTGCACGCCATGCTGCTGGACCGCGCCGAGCGGCAGATGCGCCTGAAACTCATCCCGCCGCAGGGCGGTGGCGGCCCGTTCGGTCTGCCGCTGCTGCGGCTGGAGCGGCTGACCTTCCGCTTCGTCGAGGCTGGCTTCGTGGTGCTCAGCGCCGCGCTGCTGCTGGGCGCCTGGCTCAGCCCGCATTGGCGCTGGGACCACAAGACGGTGTTCTCGCTGCTGGGTTGGGCCACGTTCGCCCTGCTCATCGGCGGACGGCTGGCCTGGGGCTGGCGCGGACGGCGCGCCACCCGCTGGCTTTATGCGGGCGCTGCACTGCTGCTGCTGGCCTACATCGGCTCGCGCTTCGTGATGGAGGTGGTGCTGCACCGCACCGTGTGACGCCGTCGCCCTGCCGCAGCCCCGCGCCGCCGTTCCCGCCATGAACACACCGTCCGCCCCGCGCCTGCGCCCGGCCCTCGCCGCGAGGTCCGCACCATGCTGAAGTTCCTGCTGCTGATTGCCGTGGTCTTCGTGGTGCTGTGGGCCATGCGCCGCGCGTCCTTGCCGCCGCCGCCTGCGCCGCCGCGCCGCAACAGCCCGCCGCGGCTGGAAGCCATGGTGCGCTGCAGCCACTGCGGGCTGCACCTGCCGCGCAGCGAAGCGGTGCTGGACGAGCAGGGCCGGGTGTTCTGCAGCGTCCCGCACCGCATCGCCGGTCCGCGCACGTCATGAGCGCCTGGGTGCCGCCGCCCGCGGACGGCGCGGCCTGGGAGCAGGGCTGGTACGCGGCGGCGCGGCGCTGCCCGTCGCCCAACTTCGGCCCGCGCCCCGCGGGCGTGAGCATCGACCTGGCGGTCATCCACTCCATCAGCCTGCCGCCTGGCGTCTATGGCGGCGACGCCATAGAGCGCCTTTTCACCAACCGGCTGGACTGGGACGCCCATCCCTATTTCCAGCAGATACGCGGCCTGGAAGTGTCCGCGCACTTCCTGCTGCGCCGCGGCGGCGAGCTGCTGCAGTTCGTCTCCTGCGATGCGCGCGCCTGGCATGCGGGCCGCTCCGCCTGGCGTGGCCGCGACAACTGCAACGACTACTCCATAGGCATAGAGCTTGAAGGGCTGGAGGGCGAGCACTTCACCGCCGTGCAGTACCGCTGCCTCGCCCGCCTGCTTTGGGCGCTGGCGGCACGCTATCCCTTGAGCGAAGCCACGGGCCACGAAGACGTCGCGCCCGGCCGCAAGCACGACCCCGGCGCCGGCTTCAGTTGGCCGCTGCTGGAGCGCCTGAGCGGCTGGCAGGCACAAGGGCATTCGCTGCGCAGGCCCGCCTGAATCCCTGTCCGAATTCGGTTTCTCGCGCAACCTCCCGCGTCCGCTGCGGCGGTTCTCGCGCGCCCACTGCAAGCCGGATGCCGTTTTGGGCAAGCCATCACGCAAGCGTGGCAATTTGGTGACTTTGGCTTTTCCGACACTAGATGTAGTGGTCTAATACGCCTCTGCACCCCACAGGTAGTGTCCGCTATCCACCAGCGGCCCACCGGTTATCCACAAGTTTTTGCACACGCCCCGGCTCGCAGGCCCTTGATGCCTGGGCATCGCCGCGGCGGCTGTGGAGCCTTTGCCCGGCCGCAAGCCACAGGCTTGCGGCGGCGCAAGGCTCTCTTGACCAGAAGGAAAGACATGAGCGCACCTGAACTGCACACCCCCACGGACGCCGAAGGCGTCTTCATCGGCGAGGCCTCCGCGCCGGCAGCGCGCGAGACCTACGAGGGCTACCAGATCATCCGGCGCAACGGGGCGGTGGTCGCCTTCACGCCCAGCAAGATCGCGGTGGCGCTGATGAAGGCCTTCCTGGCCGTGCGGGGCAGCCAGGGCGCGGCCTCGGCCAGCGTGCGCGAGACGGTGGATGCGCTCACCGAGGCCGTGGTGCGCTCGCTGCTGCGCTCGCGCCCGGCCGGCGGCACCTTCCACATCGAGGACGTGCAGGACCAGGTGGAGCTGCAGCTCATGCGCGGCGGCCACCACGACGTGGCCCGCGCCTACGTGCTCTACCGCGAGCGCCATGCGCAGGAGCGCGCCCAGCGCGCCGCCGCCGCGGCAGCCGCCGCCCAAGCCGCGGCCGCCAAGCCCGTGCTGCACGTGACGGAGGACGGCCAGCGCGTGCCGCTGAACGAGGCGCGCCTGCACGCCCTGGTCGAGTCCGCCTGCGCGGACCTGGGGGCCGACGTGCTGCCCGCGCCCATCCTGGCCGAGACGCACCGCAACCTCTACGACGGCGTGCCCATGGAAGAGGTGCACAAGGCCGCCATCCTGGCCGCGCGCACCCTCATCGAGAAGGAACCCGGCTACACCCGCGCCACCGCCCGTCTGCTGCTGCACACGGTGCGCAAGCAGGTGCTGGGCAGCGAGGTCACGCATGCCGAGATGGCCGCGCGCTACGCCGAGTACTTCCCCGGCTTCATCGCCAGGGGCGTGAAGGCCGAGCTGCTGGACGAGGCGCTGCTGGGCTTTGACCTGGCCCGCCTGGGTGCCGCGCTCAAGGCCGATCGCGACCTGCAGTTCGACTACCTGGGCCTGCAGACCCTGGTGGACCGCTACTTCCTGCACATCGACGAGCAGCGCATCGAGCTGCCGCAGGCCTTCTTCATGCGCGTGGCCATGGGCCTGGCGCTGGGCGAGAAGACCAACCGCGAGGCGCGCGCCATCGAGTTCTACGACGTGCTCTCCAGCTTCGACTTCATGAGCAGCACGCCCACGCTGTTCAATGCCGGCACGCGTCGCTCGCAGCTCTCCAGCTGCTACCTGACCACCGTGTCCGACGACCTCGAAGGCATCTACGAGGCGCTCAAGGAAAACGCGCTGCTGTCCAAGTTCGCCGGCGGCCTGGGCAACGACTGGACCAACGTGCGCGCGCTGGGCTCCTACATCAAGGGCACCAACGGCAAGAGCCAGGGCGTCGTCCCCTTCCTCAAGGTGGTCAACGACACGGCCGTGGCCGTCAACCAGGGCGGCAAGCGCAAGGGCGCCGTGTGCGCCTACCTGGAGACCTGGCACCTGGACATCGAGGAGTTCCTGGAGCTGCGCAAGAACACCGGCGACGACCGCCGCCGCACCCACGACATGAACACCGCGAACTGGGTTCCGGACCTGTTCATGCAGCGCGTGATGGAAGGCGGCCCCTGGACGCTGTTCTCGCCCTCCAACTGCCCGGACCTGCACGACAAGTTCGGCAAGGCCTTCGAGCAGGCCTACGTGGCCTATGAAGCCATGGCCGACCGCGGCGAGATCAAGCTCTTCAAGCGCATGGCCGCCCGCGACCTGTGGCGCAAGATGCTCACCATGCTGTTCGAGACCGGGCATCCCTGGATCACGTTCAAGGACGCCTGCAACGTGCGCAGCCCGCAGCAGCACGTGGGCGTGGTGCACTCCTCCAACCTGTGCACCGAGATCACGCTCAACACCGGCCCCGACGAGATCGCCGTGTGCAACCTGGGCTCGGTGAACCTGGCGCACCACGTCAAGGATGGCGGCATCGACCATGACAAGCTGCGCAAGACCGTGCGCACGGCCATGCGCATGCTCGACAACGTCATCGACATCAATTACTACGCGGTGGAAAAGGCGCGCCGCGCCAACGAGCGCCACCGTCCCGTGGGCCTGGGCGTGATGGGCTTCCAGGACGCGCTCTACCAGTTGCGCACCCCCTACGCCAGCCAGGCGGCGGTGGAGTTCGCCGACCGCTCCATGGAAGCGCTGTGCTACTACGCCTACTGGGCCTCCACGGAGCTCGCGGCCGAGCGCGGGCACTACTCCAGCTACGACGGCTCGCTGTGGAGCCGCGGCATCCTGCCGCTGGACACGCTCAAGCTGCTGGCCCAGGAGCGCGGCGGCTACATCGAGGCCGACACGGCCTCCACCATGGACTGGGACGCGCTGCGCGAGCAGATCAAGGCCCACGGCATGCGCAACAGCAACTGCGTGGCCATCGCCCCCACGGCCACCATCTCCAACATCATCGGCGTGGATGCCTCCATCGAGCCCTGCTTCGGCAACCTCTCGGTGAAGTCCAACCTGTCGGGCGAGTTCACCGTCATCAACGAGTACCTGGTGCGCGACCTCAAGGCGCTGAACCTGTGGGACGACGTGATGCTCATGGACCTCAAGCACTTCGACGGTTCGCTGCGCCGCATCGACCGCGTGCCCGCCGAGCTCAAGCAGCTCTACGCCACGGCCTTCGAGGTCGAGACGCACTGGCTGGTGGAGGCCGCCGCGCGCCGCCAGAAGTGGATTGACCAGGCCCAGAGCCTGAACCTCTACATGGCCGGCGCCTCGGGCAAGAAGCTCGACGAGACCTACAAGCTGGCCTGGCTGCGCGGCCTCAAGACCACGTACTACCTGCGCACCATGGCGGCCACGCACGTGGAGAAGTCCACCGTGAAGGCCGGTGCGCTCAACGCCGTGTCGTCGCTGTCGGCCCCGGCCACGGTGATGGCTCCCGCAACCGTCGAAGCCGACGTGCCGGCCACCGACGTCAAGTTCTGCGCCATCGACGACCCCGGCTGCGAGGCCTGCCAGTAAGCGCTGCAGCGACCTTGGCGGGAAGCGATCGGCAAGCCGCTTGCTGACGCCTCATGGTTGCAAAGCGGACTTCTTGCACGAAGTCCGCTTTGCAGCGCTGGCGCAGGCCCTCAGGCTGCTGCGCAATGAGGCAACAAGTGCTTGGTGTTTGATCGCATCCCTCTCATAATTTCCACACATTAGGAAGTACACACATGCTGGTCTGGGAAGACGACGTCCAAGGCGAAGCGCATACGCCGCAGACGACCCCAAGCAATCCTTCGCAAGGCCTGGGCGAGGTGCCCGCCGCCTCCATCGCTGCCCCCTCGTTCGCCTCCGCGCCGCAGGCGCAGCCGGCTGCTTCCTCCGCATCGGCCCAAGCCCTGAGCCAGCGCCGCGTCAACGTGGCCGACAAGCGCATCATCAACGGCCAGACCGACGTCAACCAGCTCGTCCCCTTCAAGTACAAGTGGGCCTGGGAGAAGTACCTCGCCACCTGCGCCAACCACTGGATGCCGCAGGAGATCAACATGTCGCGCGACATCGCGACCTGGAAGGACCCCAACGGCCTGAGCGAGGACGAGCGCCGCATCATCAAGCGCAACCTGGGCTTCTTCGTCACGGCCGACTCGCTGGCGGCCAACAACATCACGCTGGGCACCTACCGCCACATCACGGCGCCGGAGTGCCGCCAGTTCCTGCTGCGCCAAGCCTTCGAGGAGGCCATCCACACGCACGCCTACCAGTACATCGTGGAGTCGCTGGGCCTGGACGAGGGCGAGATCTTCAACGCCTACCACGAGGTCCAGTCCATCCGCGACAAGGACGAGTTCCTGATCCCGTTCATCGACGCGATCATGGACCCGACCTTCAAGACCGGCACGCTGCAGGCCGACCAGACGCTGCTCAAGAGCCTCATCGTCTTCGCCTGCCTGATGGAAGGCCTGTTCTTCTACGTCGGCTTCACGCAGATCCTGGCACTGGGCCGGCAGAACAAGATGACCGGTGCCGCCGAGCAGTACCAGTACATCCTGCGCGACGAGTCGATGCACTGCAATTTCGGCATCGACCTGATCAACCAGATCAAGCTTGAGAACCCGCAGCTGTGGACGCCTGAGTTCCGCGCCGAGATCAAGGCGCTGTTCCTCAAGGCGGTGGACCTGGAGTACCGCTACGCCGAGGACACCATGCCGCGTGGCGTGCTGGGCCTCAATGCATCGATGTTCAAGGGCTACCTGCGCTACATCGCCAACCGGCGCGCCACGCAGATCGGCCTGGAGGCGCTCTTCCCCAACGAGGACAACCCGTTCCCGTGGATGAGCGAAATGATTGACCTGAAGAAGGAGCGCAACTTTTTCGAAACCCGCGTGATCGAGTATCAAAGCGGCGGCGCGCTGAGCTGGGACTGAACGCCCTGGCCGAGTCCACGGTGCCGGCCCATGGAGCCGGTGCCAGACGGACGCAACGGCCGGCCAGGCCCCATAGGCCGCACAGGCCTTTCTGCGCAGCAGCCCGCTGAAGTCGGCGGCAAGGCAGGCAGCCCGCGGGCAGGCGCCTTGCCGTGAGCCGATCACCGGACCATAAGAAGAAGCAAGCGATCAAGATCCGCGCAGGCCCAAGCGGCGACAGCAGAAGCGCTGCCGGGCCTGCGCTCCCGCGTTCACCGTACCGGACACCCCTAGAGGGCAGAACAACGGACGGTGAGCAGCCGGGCCGCGGCAACGCGGCGCGGCGCTTTGTCACTTGATCAAGGAGAACGTGATGGCAACTGCGAAGAAGGCCCCGGCCAAAAAGGCTGCGGCGAAGAAGGCGGCCGAGGCACCGGCCAAGAAGGCTGCCGCCAAGAAGGCGGCTGCGGCCCCGGCGCCGGCCCCCGCGCCGGCCAAGAAGGCTGCCGCCAAGAAGGCCGCTGCGGCCCCGGCAAAGAAGGCCGCCGCCAAGAAGGCTGCTGCCGCTCCGGCGCCGGCGAAGAAGGCCGCTGCCAAGAAGGCTGCCGCTCCGGCCAAGAAGGCCGCGGCCAAGACCGCTGCGGCCCCGGCGAAGAAGGCTGCCGCCAAGAAGGCCGCCGCTGCTCCGGCACCGGCCAAGAAGGCCGCCGCCAAGAAGGCCGCCGCCGCTCCGGCGAAGAAGGCTGCTGCCCCGGCCAAGAAGGCCGCTGCCAAGAAGGCTGCCGCTCCGGCCAAGAAGGCCGCTGCCAAGAAGGCCCCGGCCAAGAAGGCTGCCGCCGCTGCCGGTACGGCCTCGGCCAAGACGGCCCTGAGCCCTGCCGCCGCCTGGCCCTTCCCGACGGGCGAAAAGCCCTGAGCCGTCGCGCCGCGCCAGCGGCGCGTACAGCAACGGCCCGCAGGCCTCACGGCCTTGCGGGCCGCGTGTTTTCAAGGGCTTCGCTTCTTGCAGGTCTGAAAAAAACAAGGGCCCGTTGGGCCCTTGTTCATTTCAATGGCTGTCGCGTTGCCCGCAGTGCTCAAGCGGCAATGGGCTCGACGCGGTGGTTCTGCGGGCCGGCCTGCGCAATCTTGAGCGCGCCCATGCGGTTGCCCAACTCGACGCAGCGCACCAGTTCCCAGCCGCGCTCCAGGCCGTAGAGCAAGCCGCCGCGGAAGGCGTCGCCGCAGCCCGTGGGGTCGACCACGCGCTCAGCCTCCACGCCCGCCACCAGCGTGCGCTCGCCCTGCACCCAGACCTCGCAGCCCTGCGCGCCCAAGGTCACGATCACGCCCTGGAGATGCGGCTGGCGCGAGATCTGCTCCAGGCTCTGGCCTGTGCGCTCGCACAGCATGCGCGCCTCGTAGTCGTTGACCGCCACCCAGGTGGCTTGCGCGATGAAGCCGCGCAGTGCCTCGCCGTCGAACATGGGCAGGCCTTGGCCCGGGTCGAACACGAAGGGGATGCCGCGCTCTTGCAACTGCGCGGCGTGGCGCAGCATGGCGTCGCGGCCGTCGGGCGCCACGATGCCCAGGGCCAGATCGTCGCGGGCGGGCACGTCAATCAGGTGCGCCTGCTGCATCGCGCCGGGGTGGAAGGCGGTGATCTGGTTGTTGTCGGTGTCGGTGATGATCATCGCCTGCGCCGTGTAGCTGTCGGCTTCCACGCGCACGCAGGAGCTGTCTATGCCCAGGTCCTGCAGCCGCTGCAGGTAGGGAGCGCCGTCGTTGCCCAGCGCCGCGGCCACCACCGGCTCGCCGCCCAGCGCCTTGAGCGTGTAGGCGATGTTGCCCGCGCAGCCGCCGAACTCGCGCCGCATCGTCGGCACCAGGAAGGACACGTTCAGGATGTGCACCTGCTCCGGCAGGATCTGCTGTGCAAAGCGGCCGGGGAAGGTGGTGATGGTGTCGAAGGCCAATGAGCCGCAAACGAGAACGGGCATGGAAGCTCCGGGGGTCAGGGATAGAAGAGTTCGACCGAGTAGCCCGCCACGGGCTGCGTGCCCATGTCCAACACGGCCTGGAGCGGTTGCTCCTGGCCCGGAGGGATGGCGGCCACAGTGGCGCCCAAGTCGCGCACGCGCAGAACCTTTTTCACCAGCAGCACGCCTTGGGCGTCGGTGAGCCGCAGCTCGATGGCGGGCCAGCGCAGCGCCTGCGTGTCGCGGTTGCGCAGCACCAGCGAGAGCCGGTAGCGCTGGTCGTTGCCGGACAGGCGAGACAGCGCGCTGCTCTCCACGGCCAGCGCGGCCAGGTGGCGCGGCGCGGCCTCGGCGTTGCAGCGCGTGAGCACGCACAGCGGGTGCAGCAGCGGGCGCATGGCGGGATAGCGCGCGCTCAGCGTTGGCCGGGCAATGAGCGCGGCCTGCAGCAGTGCCGTCAGCGCCAGCACCGTGACGGCGGCCGACCACCAGGTGCGCTGGACCTCGGTGGGCTCGCGTGCGGGCGCCGGTGCCTGAAGAAAGGAGGGCGGTGTGCGGCTGGCGCCAGCCGTGGCCACGGGCTCCGGCAGCGCCACCGGTGCGGAAGGCATTGCACTGTCGGCAGCCGCTGCGCTTGGGCTGGCGGGCGGCTCCGAGGGCGTTTGTACCGCGATGCCGGGTGCGACCATATCGTCCAGCCCGTATGCGGCGGCGGCGGGAAAGCGCGAGTTCTCCCAGGCCGCAGGGGCCGCAGGCACGTCGGCAAATGGCGTGGGTGTCGATGCAACCGTCGGCGGGAGATCCGCTGCGCGCGGCGTGAAGGCGGGCTTTGCGGGCGGCACGAAGGCCGGTGACGCCGGTGTTGGGCGAGGGGGCAGCGTCGCGGCGGGCCCAGGCTCGGCGCGGCGGTACAGCGACGACACGGGCGGCAAGCGGCTGTTTTGCGCCTGGCTGGCATTCGCGGCGCGACCCGCGGGGCCCGGTCCGGCCCAGGGGCTGGACGCCGGCGCTCCAGCCGGTGCCGGCCGTGCGGGCGGCGGCGGGGAGGGCGCCACCGCCACCAGCGCCTGCAGCGCATTGAAAACTTCGCCGCACTGGCCACAGCGCGCCCAACCGCCGGAGGTCTGCAGCAACTGCGGCTGTACGCGGAAGGCCGTGCGGCATTTTGGGCAGCGCGCGGCCTGGTTCATGGGCTGATCAGGCATCTCCGGCCATGCGCGCGGTCATCAGCACCCAGCCTTCCTGGCTGTCGCTGACCTGCAGCTCGCACCACGAAGCGTAGGCGGCCTTGAGCTCGTCGGCCTGGCGCTCCAGGATGCCCGCCAGCACCAGGTCGCCGCCCGCAGCCACGTGGCCGGTGAGCAGCGGCGCCAGCAGCTTCAGCGGCGTGGCCAGGATGTTGGCCAGCACCAGCGGGTAGCGGCCCTGCGCCAGCTCCGGCAGCCCGGCGCGCAACTGCACGCCGTTGGCCTGCGCGTTGTCCTGCGTGGCCTGCACCGCGGCGGGGTCGATGTCCACCGCATCGATGTCGCGCGCGCCGTGCAGCGCCGCGCCAATGGCCAGGATGCCCGACCCGCAGCCGTAGTCCAGCACACGTTCCCAGCGCGCGCGGCGCTCGGCGCTTTGCTGCGCGATCCAGCGCAGGCACATGCGCGTGGTCGGGTGCGTGCCCGTGCCGAAAGCCAGGCCCGGGTCCAGGCGGATCACCTGCTGCGCCTGCTGCGGCGGCTCGTGCCAGCTCGGGACTATCCAGAACGCCGGCGTGACCTGCACGGGCTCGAACTGCGATTGCGTCAGGCGCACCCAGTCCTGGTCTTCCACGGCCTGCAGCGACTGCACGTGCAGCTCGTCGGCCCAGTCCTGGGCCAGCAGCAGCGCGGCCGCCTCGGTGGCCTGCGACTCCTCGGCAAACAAGGCCTTGATCGTCGAGCGCTGCCAGCCGCTCTTGGGCGCGGGCATGCCGGGTTCGCCGAACAGGGCCTGTTCGGCATCGGTATCGACATCGGCGTCCTCCACCGACACCGACAGCGCTTCCAGCTCGTCCATCAGCGCTTCGGACACCGGTTCCACCAGCGCTTCCGGCGCGCGCAGCACCAGTTCGTACATCAGCAATTACCTCTTGTGCTGGGCCAGCCAGCCTTCCAGGTAATGGATGCTGGTACCGCCCTCGATGAAGTTGGCGTCCAGCATCAGCTCGCGGTGCAGCGGGATGTTGGTCTGGATGCCTTCGACCACGGTTTCGTCGAGCGCCGTGCGCATGCGCGCCAGGGCCTGCTCGCGCGTATCACCGTAGACGATGATCTTGCCGATCATCGAGTCGTAATGCGGCGGGACGAAATAATTGGTGTAGGCATGCGAGTCCACGCGCACGCCGGGGCCGCCGGGCGGGTGCCACATGGTGATGCGGCCCGGCGAGGGGGTGAACTTGTAGGCGTCCTCGGCGTTGATGCGGCACTCGATGGCATGGCCGCGCGTCTGGATCTGGCGCTGGGTGAAGGGCAGCTTCTCGCCGGCGGCCACGCGGATCTGCATCTGCACAATGTCGATGCCGCTGACCAGCTCCGTCACCGGATGCTCCACCTGCACACGCGTGTTCATCTCGATGAAGTAGAACTCGCCGTTCTCGTACAGGAACTCGAAGGTGCCCGCGCCGCGGTAGCCGATCTTCTTGCACGCGGCGGCACAGCGGTCGCCCACGCGGTCTATGAGGCGGCGCGGAACGCCCGGCGCCGGCGCCTCTTCGATGATCTTCTGGTGGCGGCGCTGCATGGAGCAGTCGCGCTCGCCCAGCCACACGGCGCCCTTGTGCTCGTCGGCCAGCACCTGGATCTCGATGTGCCTGGGGTTCTCCAGGAACTTCTCCATGTACACGGCCGGGTTGCCGAAGGCCGCGCCCGCTTCCTGGCGCGTGGTCTGCACGGCGTGGATGAGCGCCGCTTCGGTGTGCACCACGCGCATGCCGCGCCCGCCGCCGCCGCCGGCCGCCTTGATGATCACCGGGTAGCCGATGGTGCGCGCGATGCGGATGATCTCCTTCGGGTCCTCAGGCAGCGCGCCCTCGGAGCCGGGCACGCAAGGCACGCCGGACTTGATCATGGCCTGCTTGGCCGCGACCTTGTCGCCCATGATGCGGATGGATTCCGGCGTCGGACCAATGAAGGTGAAGCCGCTCTTTTCCACGCGCTCGGCGAAGTTGGCGTTCTCCGACAGGAAGCCGTAGCCGGGGTGGATGGCCTCGGCATCCGTCACCTCCGCGGTGGAGATGATGGCCGGCATGTTGAGGTAGCTCTGCGCCGAGGGCGCCGGGCCTATGCACACCGCCTCGTCGGCCAGGCGCACGTACTTGGCGTCGCGGTCGGCTTCGGAATACACCACCACCGACTTCACGCCCAGCTCGCGGCAGGCGCGCTGGATGCGCAGTGCAATCTCGCCGCGGTTGGCGATCAATATCTTCTTGAACATGCTTTCTTCTCTGCGGCTCGGTCGCCGTCCCGGATTGGGCTGGAATCCGCGCCGTTGCAGCCCGCCGCGGGGGTGGCGGACAGCGGCGCGCGAAGAGCGCCTGCAGGCTTACTCGATGACGAACAGCGGCTGGCCGTATTCGACCGCCTGGCCGTTCTCGCACAGCACCTGCGTGATGGTGCCGGACTTGTCGGCCTCGATCTCGTTCATGATCTTCATGGCCTCGATGATGCAGATCGTGTCGCCTTCCTTGACGGTCTGGCCCACGTCGGCAAACGCCTTGGCGCCCGGGCTGGACGAGTGGTAGAGCGTGCCCACCATGGGCGACTTCACGATGTGGCCGGTGATCGCGGCCGGCGCGTCGGCCGCCTTGGGCGCAGCCTGCGGTGCGGGCGCCAGTTGAACGGGGGCTGCGGCGGCCTGCAGCACCGGCGCGGGAGCGGCGGCGGCCGCGTTGGCAAGCGGGTCGGCCTTGACGATGCGGACCTTGCCGTCGGCTTCCGTGATCTCCAGTTCAGAGATGTTCGATTCCGACACGAGGTCGATCAAGGTCTTGAGCTTGCGCAGATCCATCAGCTTCTCCAGAGCCAGGGCGACGGCCGCGAACGTGTCATGGCCAGCGCACCTTTTTCGTTCAAGGGTTTGTCGTCAACGTCAGCCATCCGTCGGCTTCCGGCACGTTTTGCACGGGACAGATGTAACGCCTGCGGAGTGGTCCTGACGTTGCGTCCGGCACAGGTTTTCCCTGCCCCGGAAATGCAAAGGGCCGAACTTTACGCGTTTTGCCTGCGGTTGCCGTCAGGTTCGTAAAAATTCAGCGCGATGGGTCGTTGAGCGGGCTCAAGGTTTCGTCACGCGGGACGCAAGCGTCTGTTACGGCCTCAACAGCCTTTTTTCAGGCCTCATCCCAGGTCGGACACCCATCGGGAAAGTTCCTCGCGCGTCGTTTCCCCGGGTTTTTGTCGGCGGATATGGCCTTGGGCGTCGAGCAGCACGGTGTAGGGCAGCACGCCCCCGGTGTTGCCCAACTGGCGCATGAGCTCGCTGCCGGCCAGGCCGGCCAGGGCCACGTCGTAGCCCACCGGGCGCTTTTGCAGGAACTCGCGCACCGGCGCCACGCCGTCCACCGCCACGCCCAGCACATGGCCGCCGCGCGCCTTGAAGTCGCGGCTGAAGCGGTCGATCTCCGGCATTTCCTTGATGCAGGGCGGGCACCAGGTGGCCCAGAAGTTCACCAGCAGCGGCTGGCCGCGCAAGGCCGACAGCACCAGCGCGCCGCCTTGCGGCCGTTCCAGCTCCAGCGTCCACAGCGCCTCGGGGGCCGGCGTGCCCTGCGGTTGCGAGCGCCACCAGGCCAGGCCCGCGCCGCCGGCCGCGGCGGCCACGGCCGTCGTGATCCACAGCCGGCGCTTCATGCCGCGTCGCCCTCCAGCAGCCGGCGCAGCGCCGCCGTGTCGCCGCGCAGGGTGCGGCCGGTGGCGTCGGGCTTGAGCGCGCCGCGCAACTCGTCCAGGTCGCGGATGTGCAGGAACACCGTGATCATTTCGCCCAGCTCCTCGCTGCGGCCGGCGACGCTGAGCACGTCGTAAGGCTCCTGCCCGGCGCCGCGCGACTGCTGTCCCACCAGCTCGTAATCCACGCCCTGGTTGAGCAGCGTGATCTCGGCCGACTTGGGGTCGTCGCAATACAAGTCCAGGTGCAGGTTGGACAGCCGCGTGGCCGTGCCGCGCCAGGCCGCGCCGGACAGGTGAGGGCGGAACTCCGCCAGCCGCTGCATCCAGCGCAGCGCCACGCGGCGCAGCGCGGCCAGCTCGGCGGGCTGCGTGTCGGCGCAGAAGACCTGCAGGTACTCGCGCACCTGCTCCTCCACGGCGTCGTTGCTGGGCAGCTCGGTGCCGCGCCCGCGGCCCAAGTCGCGCGCGGCGCGCTTCTTGGCCGGGCCGTATTCCATGCCTTCCTCCACCACCAGCCGGGCGGCGGCGGCGGCGATCTCGGCGCTTTGAGGTGTTGCCATGTGGCCCATTTTAGGAAGGGCAGGCTGGCCCTCCATGACAACCCGGATACCGGGCGGTGCGCAGCGCGCGTTCCGGTTGCCCCGTTCAGGGCAGCTGCACCGCCCCGGCGCGCGCGGCAATGGTGGCCGCGCGCGAGACGACGTAGGGCGAGGCCGGCCGCTGCTCGAAGCGCTTGGGCGCCGGCAGCATCACCGCCAGCCGCGCCGCCGGGCCGGGGCCCAGCTTGGCCGCGTCGGTGCGGAAGTAGTGCCGCGCCGCCGCCTGCGCGCCGAACACGCCTTCGCCCCATTCGACGTGATTGAGATAGATCTCCAGGATGCGCCGCTTGTCCAGCAGCGCCTCCAGCGTCAGCGTGATGACGAGCTCCTGCCCCTTGCGCACCAGCGTGCGCTCGCTGTCCAGGAACAGGTTCTTGGCCAGTTGCTGCGTGATGGTGGAGCCGCCAATCACCTTGGGCGCCGAGGCCGGCGGCGGTTCGCGTCCGCGCACGCTGGCGCGGCGGCTGGCCAGCTCGTTGAGCTTTTCCGCGCGCGCCTGGGCGCGCTGGTTCTTGTTCCAGGCGCTTTCAATCGCGTCCCACTCCACGCCGCCGTGCTGCGTGAAGCCGGCGTCCTCGCTGGCGATCACGGAGCGTTTCAGGTGCGGCGAGATGCGGTCCTCATCCACCCACTGCTGCGCCCAATCGATGCGCCCCTTCTCGCGCAGCAGCCGCCAGGCCTCGCTGCGCTCGAAGCTGGTGGACGCCGGGTCCACCCAGCGCATGAGCGCAATGCGCCCAACGAAATAGAGCTGCAGCGACAGCGTGCAGATGAACAGCAGCGCCAGCAGGCGTGCGAGCTGGCGCAGCACGCCGGCCGGTCTGCGCGCCTGGGTCGCCGGCAGGGACGCCGCCGCTTTCATCGCCGCCTGGACGCCTTCAGCCCTTGAGGGCGCGCAGCGCTGCCAGCACCGGGGCCGTGTCGGGGCGCACGCCGCGCCAGGCGGCAAAGGCCTCGGCGGCCTGCTCCACCAGCATGCCCAGGCCGTCGCGCGGTTGAGCGCCGTGCAGCCGGGCCCAATCCATGAAGGGCTGCGCCTTGGGTCCGTACATCAGGTCCACCGCCAGCGCGCCGCTGCCCAGCGCCGAGGCCGGCACGGGCGAGGCCGCGCCCTCCAGGCTGCTGGCGCTGGCGTTGATGACCACGTCGAAGCCTTCGCCCGGCGCGTGCAGCGTGGCCGTGTGCAGCCGCACGCCACAGGCCTGCGCCAGCTCGACGTGGCGCAGCACCAGGTCCTGCGCACGCTCCTCGGTGCGGTTGACCACCACCAGCTCCGCCGGAGCGGCTTGCAGCAGCGGGCCCAGCACGCCCGCGCCCGCACCGCCCGCACCCACCAGCAGCACGCGGCGGCCGCCCAGCGCGCAGCCGGCGTTGGCCTCGATGTCGCGCACCAGGCCCACGCCGTCGCTGTTGTCGGCCACGATCTCCTCGCCCTCGAAGCTCAGCACGTTGGCCGCCTGCGCCAGCTCCGCGCGCCCGGTGCGGCGCGTGGCCAGGCGCAGCGCCTCGAACTTGAAGGGCACCGTCACGTTGGCGCCGCGCCCGCCGCCGGCCACGAAAGCGCGCAGCACGGCCTCGAAGCCGTCCAGCGGCGCCCACAGCCGCGAGTAGGCCAGGCGCTGCCCGGTCTGCTCGGCGAAGGCCTGGTGGATCTGCGGCGACATGCTGTGCTGCACGGGGTGGCCGAAGACGGCGTAGCGGTCGAGGTCGCTCATAAAGAGTGGAGAAGGTGGAGGGTTGTCAGGGGGTGGCCAACGGGATGGCTTCCACGCCGTCCTCGCGGGTGAAGCGAAAGCGCGCGGTGACCACGAGCAGGTCGGCCTGCACGCGCAGTTCGGGTCCGAAGGGGCCGTAGGGCGAAGCGGCCTGGACGATGGCCTGCGCGCGGCGGTCCAGCAGCGGCTGCTCGGAAGGCTTGAGCACCTTGGTCTGCACCACGCGGCCCTGGGCATCGACGGTGATGCCCATGGTCAGCTCGCCGTAGAGCTTGCGGCCCTGCACCTGCGGGAAGTCCTGCGTGCCGCGGGCCTCGATGCGGCGGCGCAGCGCGTCGTAGTAGCGTGCGTAGGCCACTTCGCGCGTGGCGGGGCTGACGTAGCGCTTGCGCGGACGGGCGTTCTCCTCGTTCACGCGGCGCTCTATCTCGGCGAGCTGGCGCTGCAGCCGGCGCTGGCGCTCCTCCTGCTCATGCGCGGCCGGGTTGCCGGCCTCGCGCCGGGGGTCGGGCTGGGGCACCTGCGCCAGCGCCTCGCGCAGCAGCGCCAGCATCTGCTGCTGCTGGGTTTGGAGCTGCTCGATCTGGCGCTGCGCGTCCTCGCTGTCGTTGCCCGGCGCCTCCAGCGCCGAGGCGGGCAGGGGCGAGGTGGCGCGGCCGGACTCGGCGTCACCGCCGCCGGCCAGGCTGTACTGCGCCAGCGCCTGCGCCTTCTTGGGCGACTGTTGCGCCTGCGCGTTGACCAGCACCACCTCCAGCGGCGAGTCCTTGAACAGCCGGTCGAAGGATTGCGGATCGGCCAGCCGCAGCCCAAGCAGGGCTGCGTGCACCGACAAGGACAGGCCCAGCGCCCACTGCAGCGGGCTCAGCGCCGGCAGTCGCAGCGCGCGCATGGCGGCATCAGGCGGCCGCGGCGGGCGGCTCGGCCGCCACGGTGGCATCGGCGTCGGCCACGTCGATGGCCAGCGCCAGCGGGCCGCTGGTCTCTTCCTCGGCCTCGTCGGCCTCGGGTTCGGCCAGCGCTGCGGACGGCGCCGCGTCGTCCAGGCGCGCCAGCAGGCTGGCGTGCAGATCCAGCGTCAGCAGGTCGCAGCCGGTGACGCGCACGCGCACATGCGCGCCGCGCGGCAGGCCTTCGCAGCCCAGGGCGCGGAACACCAGCGGCAGCGTGTCGGCGCGCACCAAGCCGTCCTTGAGCACGGCGGCGTCCAGCTCGGCCACGCCGTTTTGCTGCAGCCAGCGCAGCGTCCAGAAGCGCTCGATGCCGTGCTGGAAGTCGTTGTAGGCGCCGTAGGCCGCGTCGAAGCCGGAAATGATGGAGAAGAGGCTGGCGTCCTTGGGCTTGAAGGGCGCGGCCAGCGCCGCGGTGCGGCCGTGGCGGGCGCAGGCAATGATCTGCCACTGGTTGACCAGGTCCACGTAGCGGCGCAGCGGCGACGTCGCCCAGGTGTACTGCGCCACGCCCATGCCGGCGTGCGGCGCGGGCTTGACGCCCATGCGCACCTTGATGCCCGGCGCCAGGCTGGCCTGGCTGCGGTAGATGCCCGGCACGCCGCACTCGGCCAGCCAGCCGCCCCAGGAGCTGTTGGCCAGGATCATGGCCTCGGACACGATGAGGTCCAGCGGCGCGCCGCGGCGCCGCGTGCTGATGTGCACCGTCTCGTCGCCCGTGGGCTCGCCCTCGTTGTCCAGCAGCCGGAAGTTGTAGTCCGGGCGATTGAAATTCTCGGGCTTGCCGCGCACCACCTCGCGCTGCGCCTTGAGGTGCCTGGCCAGGCGGTAGGTGAAGGCCAGCTCGGCGGCGAACTCGTAGTCGGCCGGGGCTTCGCCGGTCAGGCTGGCCTCGGTGATGACGTCGTCGAGCTGGTCGTGGCGCAGGTTGCGCACGATGGGCACGCGCTCCAGCCGTGTCTCGCGCGAGCGCACCTCCAGCGTCGCCTCGTCGAAGGTGACGTACAGGCTCACCGCCGGGCAGTCACGGCCTTCAATGAGCGTGTAGGCCTGCACCACCTCGTCGGGCAGCATGGTCAGCTTCCAGCCCGGCATGTAGACGGTCGAGAGGCGGTCGCGCGCCACCTTGTCCACCGGCGTGTCCGGCTGCACCGCCAGGCCCGGTGCGGCGATGTGCACGCCCATCACCACGGTGCCGCTGCCCAGGCCCTGCACGGACAGGGCGTCGTCGATCTCGGTGGTGGCCGAGTCGTCGATGGAGAAGGCCGCCACGGGCGCCAGCGGCAGCTCTTCCTTGATGGCCGGCGCCTGCAGCGCAGGGAAGCCCGTGCCCTTGGGGAACATCTCGAACAGGAAGCGCCGCCAATGGAACTGGTAGGGGCTGCTGATGGCGCCGGCCTCCTTGAGCAGGTCCAGCGGCGCGCGCTGCGCCTGCTTGGCCGCGTCCACCACGGCCTTGTACTCGGCGGCGTTCTTGTCGGGGCGGAACAGGATCTTGTAGAGCTGCTCGCGGATCGGCTCGGGGCAGCGCCCGGCCACCAGCTCGCCGGCCCAGCTTTCGATCTGCGCGGCCAGCTGCTTCTTGCGCTCAATGCCCAGCAGCGCGGCCTTGACGATCTCTTCAGGCGCCTTCTTGAACACGCCCTTGCCGGCGCGGCGGAAGTAGTGCGGAGCGTCGTAGAGGCGCAGCAGCGCCGCCACCTGCTGCTGCAGCGAGGCGTTGGCGCTGAAATAGTCGCGTGCCAGCGCGGCAAAGCCGAACTCGCCTTCCGGCGCGAATTCCCAGGCC
The DNA here is from genome assembly GCF_001571085.1 of Azohydromonas lata NBRC 102462. GTDB lineage: Bacteria > Pseudomonadota > Gammaproteobacteria > Burkholderiales > Burkholderiaceae_C > Azohydromonas > Azohydromonas lata. Next base: position 13,924 of record NZ_BCTC01000031.1, on the reverse strand, counting down.
AGGTCGAGATCGATCTCGGGCGCGATGGCCTGGGCGCCGGCCAGGAGCTCGGCGGGTGCGGGCTTGTCGAACTTCAGCAGCACGTTGGCGGTTTTCACCTTGACGCGCTTGCCGGAGTCGAGCTCGACCTGCAGCGAGCTCTCGGCTTCTGACATCACACGGCCGGCCAGGAACTTGCCGGCTTCATCGAACAGGGCGTACATCGGCGCTATTGTCGCCGCAGCGGCAGGGCGCGCCGATGCGCCCGCTCGTCAGACGGTCAGGCCGCCCGCGACTTCGAGCACGGCGCCGTTGACGTAGCTGGCCTCGTCGCTGGCCAGGAAGGCGTAGGCGTTGGCGATTTCTTCCGGCTTGCCCAGGCGCCCCATGGGCACTTCGGCCTTGAGCTGGTCAATGACCTTGTCGGGAATGGTGTCGAGGATGGGCGTCTGGATGAAGCCCGGCGCCACCGCGTTGACGCGCACGCCCTTGGGGCCCAGCTCGCGCGACCAGGTCTTGGTGAAGCCGATGACGCCGAACTTCGTGGCCGCGTAGTTGGTCTGGCCGAAGTTGCCGTAGATGCCCACCACGCTGGAGGCGTTGAGGATGACGCCGCTGCCCTGCGCCACCATCGTGTCGGCCACGGCCTGCGAGCAGTGGAAGACGCCGCGCAGGTTGACGTCGATGACGGCGTCGAACTGCTCCAGCGTCATCTTCTGCAGCCGCGCGTCGCGCGTGATGCCGGCGTTGTTGACCAGCACGTCGATGCGCCCGTGGCGCGCCTTGACCGCGGCCACCATGGCGTCCACCTGCGCGCGGTTGGTGACGTTGACCACGTGGCCCTCGGCCCGCCCGCCGGCCTCCAGGCACTGGCCCACGGCGGCATCCACCGCCTCCGGCTTCACGTCGCACAGGACGACCACCGCGCCCTCCGCGCAGAACTTCTGTGCCGTGGCCAGTCCGATGCCTTGGGCGGCACCGGTGACGATGCAGATCTTGTCTTTCAAACGCATGAATCGAGCTCCAGGAAGGTGTGAACGGCACCGGCCACCGCGAGCCACCAGGGTGCGGGCGCTTTGGGCCGATGCGCTCGCATCCATGGTGTCACGCGGTTTGGTACTGCCTGGACGGCCGGGTTGGCCAGCAGCCCTGGGCGGGGCCGGGAACTGCAGGCGTGTTGCCGGCAATCAATGTACCCCGACCCAACACCGCTTCGCGGCGGGCGCCGCGAGGCGCCCAGGCGGTGCCCAGAGGGGGCTCAGACAGCGCTGGGCTGCAGGCCGAGAAAGCCCAGCAGGCGGGGCAGGTGGGCGTCGAAATCCGACAGCGCGTGATCGCTGCCCTCGATGACGTGCAGGCCGCATTGCGCATAGCGGGCCGCCATCTCATGCCAGTCCAGCACCTCGTCGCCGGTGGCGACGAAGGCCAGGTAGCGCCGGGGGGCGGTGATGGCCGGCGGATGCAGCTCGCGCAGCTCGTCCACGAACTCGGCCCGGAAGAAGAAATGCTGCTGCGGATCGTGAAACGCCGTTTGCTCGCCGATGTAGCGCGCCAGGTCGCGCGCGGGTTCCACGGCCGGGTTGATCAGCACGGCGCGGCAACTCCGCCGCTCGGCCAGCACCGTGGCGTAGAAGCCGCCCAGCGAGCTGCCGACCACGGCCATGCCGTCCTTGGGCCAGTCGGCCGTGCCCTGCAGCAGCAGATCGACCGCCTCGCGCGGCGAGGGCGGCAGCTGCGGACACCACCAGTGCACGTCCGGCCGGTGCGCCTGCATCCAGGCCGCCATGCGCTGCGCCTTGAACGAGCGCGGCGACGAGCGAAAGCCGTGCAGGTACAGCACGTGGGTGACGGGCGCCCCGGGGAGGGCCTGGGGCTCGTCGGCGGTGTTCACGCCTTTTTCCCCAGGGCCTGCAGCAGCTTGTCGTGTATGCCGCCGAAGCTGCCGTTGCTCATGCACAGGATGTGGTCGCCGGGCCTGGCGGCCTTCACCACGGCGCGCACGAGGGTGTCGATGTCCTCGCACACCACGGCCTGCTCGCCCATGGGCGCCAGCGCCTCGGCCGCGTTCCAGCCCAGGCCGCCGGCGTGGCAGAAGCTCAGGTCCGCCTCTTCCAGCGCCCAGGGCAGCTGGGCCTTCATGGTGCCGAGCTTCATGGTGTTGGAGCGCGGCTCGAACACGGCCAGGATGCGGTCCAGCCCGACGCGGCGGCGCAGCCCGTTGACGGTGGTGCGCAGCGCGGTGGGGTGGTGGGCGAAGTCGTCGTAGACCTTCACGCCGCCGGCCTCGCCGCGCAGCTCCAGGCGGCGGCGCACGTTCTCGAAGCGGCCCAGCGCCTCGGCCGCCAGCTCAGGCGCCACGCCCACGTGCTCGGCCGCGGCCAGCGCCGCCAGCGCGTTGAGCTGGTTGTGCTCGCCCAACAGGGCCCATTCCACGCGGGCGATCTTGAGGCCGCCGCGCAGCACGTCGAAGGCATGGGGCTCGCCGCGCGCGCGCAGCGTGCCGGCTTCTTCCTTGCGCGTGCCGAAGCGCTGCACCTCGCTCCAGCAGCCGCGCGCCAGCACGCGCTGCAGGGCCTCCTCGCGGGCGTTGACCACCAGGCGGCCACTGGCCGGCACGGTACGCACGAGGTGGTGGAACTGGGTCTCGATGGCGCCCAGGTCCGGGAAGATGTCCGCGTGGTCGAACTCCAGGTTGTTGAGCACGGCCGTGCGCGGGCGGTAATGGACGAACTTGCTGCGCTTGTCGAAGAAGGCGGTGTCGTACTCGTCGGCCTCGATCACGAAGCTGCGGCCCTCGCCCAACCGCGCCGAGACGCCGAAGTTCATGGGCACGCCGCCCACCAGGAAGCCCGGCTGCAGCCCCGCGTGCTCCAGGATCCAGGCCAGCATGGACGTGGTGGTGGTCTTGCCGTGCGTGCCGGCCACGGCCAGCACGTGGCGGCCCTGCAGCACTTCCTGCGACAGCCACTGCGGCCCGCTGGTGTAGGGCAGCCCCGCGTCGAGGATGGCCTCCATCAGCGCGTTGCCGCGGCTGACCACGTTGCCGATCACGAACATGTCCGGCTTGAGCGCGAGCTGGTCCGGGCTGAAGCCCTCGATCAGGTCGATGCCCAGGGCGCGCAACTGGTCGCTCATGGGCGGATAGACGTTGGCGTCGCAGCCCGTCACGCGGTGGCCGGCCTCGCGCGCCAGCGCCGCCAGTCCGCCCATGAAGGTGCCGCAGATGCCCAGGATGTGGATGTGCATCGGCTGAATTTTAAAAGTGGCCCAAGGGGCTTCGCGGGCGGCTGCCAGACAGTTACAGCCCGGCCGCGAGGGCCAGGCGCATGCCGGTGGCTGCGTCTCAGGCCCGCAGTGCGGTGCGCGCGGCTTCCAGCGTGGCGTCGATGTCGGCGTCGCTGTGCGCGGCGCTGACGAAGCCGGCCTCGTACATGGCCGGGGCCAGGTACACGCCGCGATCCAGCATGGCGTGGAAGAAGCGGTTGAAGCGCTCGGTGCCGCCGGCCATCACGGTCTTGTAGTTCTGCGGCAGCGACTCGGCGAAGAAGAAGCCGAACATGCCGCCCTCGCAGTCGCCCACCAGCGGCACGCCTTCCTCGCGGGCCACGGTTTCCAGGCCGTCCACCAGGCGCTTGGTCTTGGCGGCAAGCGCGTCGAAGAAGCCGGGCTTGGCGATCTCGCGCAGCGTGGCCAGGCCGCAGGCCGTGGCCACCGGGTTGCCGCTGAGGGTGCCGGCCTGGTAGACCGGGCCCAGCGGCGCGAGGTGCTGCATGACGGCGCGGCTGGCGCCGAAGGCCGCCAGCGGCATGCCGCCGCCGATGACCTTGCCGAACACGCTCACGTCCGGCTTGAAGCCCGGGATCAGCTTGGCGTAGAGGGACTGCGCGCTGCCCAGCGCGACGCGGAAGCCGCTCATCACCTCGTCGAGCACCAGCAGCGCGCCGTGCCGGGTGCACAGCTCGCGCAGCCGCGTCATGAAGGGCACGCTGGAGCGCACGAAGTTCATGTTGCCGGCGATGGGCTCGACCATCACGCAGGCGATCTCGGCACCCTGCAGCGCGAAGGCCTCTTCGAGCTGCTCGACGTTGTTGTATTCGAGCACCATGGTGTGCTGCACCACCTCGGCGGGCACGCCGGCGCTGGTGGGGTGGCCGAAGGTGGCCAGGCCCGACCCGGCCTTGACCAGCAGGGCGTCCGCGTGGCCGTGGTAGCAGCCCTCGAACTTGATCAGCAGCGAGCGCCCCGTGGCGCCGCGCGCCAGGCGGATGGCGCTCATGGCGGCCTCGGTGCCGGAGCTCACCAGGCGCAACTGCTCCACGCTGGGCACCTGCTCGATGATGGCCTCGACCAGCTCGATCTCGCGCTCGGTGGGCGCGCCGAAGCTGAAGCCCTCGGTGGCCGCGCGCTGCACGGCTTCGAGCACGGCCGGGTGGCCGTGGCCCAGGATCATCGGACCCCAGGAGCCGATGTAGTCGATGTAGCGCTGGCCCTCGGCGTCGACCATGTAGGCGCCCTGGGCGCTGCGGATGAAGCGCGGCGTGCCGCCCACGGCGCGGAAGGCGCGCACGGGCGAGTTCACGCCGCCGGGGATGACGGCTTGGGCGCGTTCGAACAGGGCGGCGTTGGTGGTTTCAGTGGACACGGCGGGAGCTTCCCTTGTTGTTGTCGCTGGCGGGGGAGAGGGTTTCGGCCTCCTGGGCTTGCGGCATCTCGCCCTCGGCGCCCTCTTCGGGCGGCAGTGCCCAGAAGAAGCGGTCGGGCACCACGTTGCCCATGCCGGGGCGGAAGCCCGCGTCCAGGCTCTGGTCCAGGAAGGCCAGCGCCTCGCCCACGGCGGCCTGCAGCTCGGTGTCGGCCGCCAGCAGCGAGGCCAGCGCCGCGGAGAGCGTGTCGCCCGCGCCGACGAAGGCGGTGTCGAAGCGCTCGAACTTCTCGCCCGTGAGCGCGGCCTGCGGCGAGGCCAGCACGTTGTCCAGGTACTGCTCGCCGCCGCGCGACTGCAGGTGCACGCCCGTGACGAGCACGAAGCGCGCGCCGTGCTCGGCCGCGGCCACGGCCAGCTCGCGCGCGGAGGGCGGGCGCTCGCTTTCCCAGTCCGGCAGCAGGAAATCGGTGAGCGTCTGGTGGCCTCCCACCAGTACCTCGGTGGCCGGCAGGATGAGCTCGCGGAAGGCGTCCAGGTAGGGCTCGCGCTGGTCTTCCTGCTCTATCCACGAGAGGCTGGGCATGTAGGCCACCAGCGGCACGTCGGGGTAGTCGGAGAGGATCTCCGCCACCGCCGCCACCACCTCGGCCGAGCCGAGGAAGCCGACCTTCCAGGCCGAGATGGTCACGTCTTCCAGCACGGAGCGGGCCTGCTCCACGACGACCTCGGCGTCTATCTCGTGGTGGTCGAATACCTCGGCGGTGTCGCGCATGAGGATGGAGGTGGTCACGGGCAGCGCGTGCGCGCCCATGGCGGCGATGGTGCACACGTCGCCGGCCACGCCGCCCGCGCCGCTGGCGTCGGCGGCGTTGAAGCTCATCACGCAGGCCGGTGCAGGAGCTTCCTGCGCCGCTTCGTCGGCGGCGGCGGGATTGGTGTCGGGGTTCATGGGGGTGGTCCTGAAGTTCCTGCGGCGCTGCGCCTGCGAAGCTGCTGCGCGCGGGCGCAGGACTGTGAAAAGTGGCATGTTGCCGAGGCCGGATCGTCGCGCCGGACGCCCAGAGGCCATGGCTACAATGCCCGTCGATTGTAGTGATTGACAATACCAAGTGAGCGAACCCCGAACCTGGATGTGCCTCATCTGCGGCTGGATCTATGACGAAGCCGCCGGCGACCCCGAGCACGACATTGCCCCCGGCACCCGCTGGGAAGACGTGCCCATGAACTGGACCTGCCCCGAGTGCGGCGCCCGCAAGGAAGACTTCGAGATGGTCCAACTTTGAGCCACGGCGCCGCCTGTGCCTGCTGCAGGCGGCCACGGCCTTGCTGAGAGCGGAAGGCTCCCATGATCGACGACGAAACCGTCCCCGCTTCCGCTTTCGCCACCACGGCACCGTCCCTGGCCGTCACGCCGCTGCGCGTGATGGTGATCGACGACAGCCACACCATCCGGCGCAGCGCCGAGATCTTCCTGCACCAGGGAGGCCACGAGGTGCTGCTGGCCGAGGATGGCTTCGACGCGCTGGCGCTCATCGACGAGTTCGAGCCCGCGCTCATCTTCTGCGACATCCTCATGCCGCGCCTGGACGGCTACCAGACCTGCGCGCTGTTGCGGCGCAACCCGCGCTTTGCCCAGGTGCCGCTGGTCATGCTCACCTCCAAGGACGGCCTGTTCGACCGTGCCCGTGCCCGCCTGGCCGGCGCACAGGACCACCTGACCAAGCCCTTCACCAAGGACCAGCTCCTGCACGCCGTGGCCCGCTACGGCCCGGCCGGCGGCTGAAGCCGGGACCGCAGGTCCCAGGCCTACTCCGTACCCGAACGCGTTTGCCGCGCATTCCTCCCTCCAAGCTTGCACGGCCCCAAGGACTCCCGATGCCGATTCACAAGATCCTGCTGGTGGACGATTCCCGCACCGAGCTGCATCACATGAGCGAGTTGCTGCGCCAGGCCGGCTACAGCGTGCGCACGGCCGAGAACGGACAGCAGGCGCTCACCAGCCTGGCCGAGGACAAGCCCGACCTCATCCTCATGGACGTGGTGCTGCCGGGCTCCAATGGCTTTCAGCTCACCCGCACCATCACGCGCGACCAGCGCTTTGCCGATCTGCCCGTGATCATCTGCAGCAGCAAGGGGCAGATGACCGACAAGGTCTGGGGCATGCGCCAGGGCGCGCGCGACTACGTGGTCAAACCCGTGGATACCCAGGAGCTGCTCGGCAAGATCCGGGCGCTGGGCTGAGGCGCCGCGTGCCGTCGTCGCCACCGCCGTCCATGCCCCGCCAGGCAGATCCCCGGCAGTTGCAGGCGCGGCTGGCGCAGCAGCTTCACGACATGCCCGCCGGCCAGGCCCCCGCGTGGCTGGCCGCCGAATGCGCCGGCCTGCGGCTGCTGCTGCCGCTGCAGGAGGTGGGCGAGATCGTCGAGCACGCGCCGCCGCTGCTGCCGCTGCCCCACGCGCGGCCGTGGTTCGAGGGCGTGCTCAACCTGCGCGGCCAGCTCCACGGCGTGGTGGACCTGGCCGCCTTCCTGGGCCTGCGCCCCGGCGGCGGCGTGCCCGCGGCCGGTCACCTGGTGGCGTTGCACCCGTCGCTGGGCCTGCACTGCCTGCTGCGCGTGGACCGGCTGGCCGGGCTGCGCAACGGGGCTCAGCTCGCATCGCTGCCCAGGCCGGCCGCACGGGCCGGCGCGCCGGCCTTCGCGGGCGAGCTCTACGACGACGGACAGGGCCGGACCTGGCAGGCGCTGCGCCTGGCGGCACTGGCGCGCGACGCGCACTTCCTGCACGTCGCCCAGCCGCTGCCGGGGCCGCAATGAGGCTGCGCCGGCTGCTGGATGCCCGTGCCCACGCCGTGCAGGCGGCCTGGGCCGCCTCCGGCGCCGTGCCGCCAGCGCCGCCCTCTGACACCGCCATGGCGCCCACCGTGCCCATGCAGCGCCCAACGCGCAGCCGCACGGCGCGGCGGCTGCGCCGTGCGGCTGCGCAGCCCGCGGTGCGGCGCCAGCGGCTGCTGGCCGGCCTCATGGCGCTGGGCACCGCGTCGCTGGTGGCCGGCACGCTGCTGGCGGTGCAGCGCGCCGAGCGCGGCTCCTCCCAGGTGGCCGCCTGCGGCCAGGCGCTGATGCAGTCGCAGCGCCTGGCCAAGTCGGCCGCGCAGGCGCTGGCCGGGCAGCCCGCGGCCTTCGCCGAGGTGGAGGACAGCGCCGGCGTGCTCGCGCGCAACCTGCGCGGCCTGCGCGGCGCCACCGGCATGGCGCCCGCGCCGCGGGCGCTGCAGCCCAAGGTGGCGCAACTGCTGCTGCTGGCCGAGATCGCCGAAAAGAACGCCCGCACCGTGCTGTCCCAGCAGTCGCGGCTGATGCAGGCCGCGCAGGCGCTGCAGGTGCTCAACGGGCTCTCCGCCCAACTGCTCGCAGACGCCGAGGCCCTGGCCGTGCTGGAGCTGCAGCGCGAGGCCGTGCCCGCGCGGCTGGCCGCCATGGGGCGGCTTTCTCTGCTCACGCAGCGCATTCCGCGCAGCGCCATCGAATTCTTCACCGCCCACGACACCCGCCACGAGACGCTGCAGCGCCTTGGGCAGGACCTCGACGCCTTCCGCACCCTGGCCCACGGCCTGCTCGATGGCGACCCCATGCTGCGCCTGCCGCCCGCGCGTGAGGCCGCCGCGCGCGAGCAACTGCTGGCGCTGCTGGACGTGTTCGCCCGCACCCGGCGCGAGGCCGGCGTGATCCTGGAGCAGTTGCAGCCGCTGGCCGCCGCCAGCGCCGCGCACCAGGACATCGTGCTCGACAGCGAGCCGCTGCGCCGCGGCCTGGAAGACCTGCAGCACCGCCTGGAGCGCGAGGCCGGCTTCGGCGGCGCGGCCCTGGTGCTCATGGTGCTGGGGACGCTGGCCCTGTTGGGCGGCGGCGCGTCGCTGGTGCGGCTGTACGTGCGCGAGCAGGCCCAGCGCGCCGCGCTGGCCGAGGCGCGGCGGCGCGATGCCGAGCTGCGCCGCCAGGAGGAAGAGCGCCGCAACGAGGCCACGCAGGCCGCCATCCTGCGCCTGATGAACGAGCTGCAGGCCGTCTCCGGCGGCGACCTCACGCGCCAGGCCACGGTCAGCGAGGATGACCTCACCGGCTCCATCGCCGACGCCATCAACTTCACCGTCGAGGCGCTGCGCGAGCTCGTCTCCCAGGTGCAGGACACCGCCGCCAGCGTCAGCGCCACCATGGGCGACGTGCAGCGCACGGCCGCGGCGCAGCTTCAGGCCTCCACCGCGCTGCTGCGCGAGATACGCGACACCGGCGAATCGGTGCTGGCCATGGCCGGGCACATCCACGACGTCTCGGCCCAGGCCCAGCACACCGCCGAGGTGGCGCGCCACGCGCTGCAGGCCGCCGGCCGCGGGCAGGCCGCGGTGCAGGACAGCGTGCGCGGCATGCAGGCGCTGCGCCACCACGTCCAGGACGGCGCCCGGCGCCTGGAGCACCTGGCCGGGCGTTCGCAGGACATCGGCGAGATCACCGGCCTCGCCGCCGGCATCGCCGGGCAGGCCAAGGTCCTGGCGCTCAACGCCGCCATACGGGCCGCCGGCACCGGCGAGGCCGGGCGCGGCTTGCCGGTGGTGGTGCAGGAGGTGCAGCACCTGGCCGAGCGCTCGGCCGACGCCTCACACCGCATTGCGGCGCTGGTGCACGGCCTGCAGGCCGACACCCGCGATGCCCTGGCCGCCATGCAATGCACCACGCAGGGCGCGGCGCAGGGCACGCAGTGCACCGACGCCGCCGGCGCCGCGTTGAGCGACATGGCGCGCGTTTCACGCGAGCTGTGCGCCCACATGGCGCGCATCTGCGAGCAGGCCCTGTCGCAGGCGCAGTCGGCCTCGGTGGTGGCCGCCAACATTCAGCACATTTTTGCCGTCACCGAAAAGGCCGAGGCCGGCACGCGCTCCACCGTGCAGCGCGTGCAGGACCTCGCCCGCTGCGCCGAAGCGCTGCGCCAATCGGTGGCCCGCTTCAAGCTTCGTTGATCCGATGGGCTCCCAAGTTTCCAACGCCTTCCTGTTGTCCGATTTCATGGTCCCGGCGCCGGCCGACGCGGCCGTCCCGCCGCTGGAGCTGGAGCCCCAGGCCAGCGTCGAGTCGCTGGCGCGCGTGCACGAGGAGCTGTCGCGGCTGCTCGAAGCCGTGCCGCGCACGCTGCAGCGGTTGCGCCGCGGCGCCGCGCCGGCCGAAGGCGACGCCGCCGCGGTGCAGCAGTTGGCCGTGCGCCAGTTGCGTCAGGCCGCGGGCGCGCTGCGCATCGCCGGCTTCGAGCAGACGGCGCGGCTGCCCCAGGCCGCCGCGGCGCTGCTGGAGCCGCCGGCCACGCGCGGCGAGCTGGCGGCGGAAAACCTGGTCGAGGCCGTGGAGCAGGGCTGCGCCGCGCTGCAAGCCTACCTGCGCCGCTGGCGCCTGGGCTCGCCGCTGTCGCCGCTGGCGCTGTTCCCGGCCTGGAGCCGGCTGTGCACGCTGGCCGGGGCCGAGCGCGTCCACCCGGCCGACCTCTGGCCCGTGCCCTGGCGCTGGCTGGCCCTGCCCGCCGACGAGCGGCTGCCGCCGCTGCAGCCCGCCGGGCCCGCCCGCACGGCCGCCGAGCAGTTGACGCTGGCGCTCATGCGCGATGCGCGCAGCCCCGCCGCGGCCCGGCTCAGCGACCTCTTCGCCGCGCTGGCGCGCGGTGCCGCCGACGGCCGCATGGCCACGCTGTGGGGCCTGGCCGCCGCGGTGTACGAGGGGCAGGCCAAGGGACTGCTGGTGCCGGACGTGCATCTCAAGCGCGTGTCCGCGCGGCTGCTGGCGCAAATCCGCCGCGGCCCCTTGGGCACAGTGGACGAGGCCACGCAGCGCCTGGCCCACGACCTGCTGTTCTTCTGTGCCCAGGCCGGCACGCAGGTCCAGGCCAGCAACGCGCCGCGGCTGGCCGCCGTGCGCCATGCCTGGGAACTGCAGCGCCACCCGGCGGTGGACATCGACCATGTGCTGCCGGCCGCGCCTGACGCGGCGCTGCTGGCGCACACGTTGCGCCAGGTCGCCACGGCGCAGGCCTTGTGGGACGGGGCCGCCGCCGGCACGCCGCATCCGGGCCTGTCCAACGTGTTCGCCCAACTGGCGCAGGCGATCAGGCAACTGCTGCCCAAGGAGGAGCTGGCCGCGCAGGCGCTGGGGACGGCGCTGGAGCAGGCCGCGGCCGTGGGCACGCCCTGGACCGCGCTGGCCCTGGAAGTGGCGCAGGCGCTGCTGGCCCTGCAGATGCTGCTGCAGGAGTCCGACACCGAGCCGCCGGGGGCGCAATTGCAGCGCCTGGCCACGCGCGTGGCGCAGGTGCTGGCGGCCGACCCGCTGGACGTCTCGCTGGAACATCTGCCCGTGGAGCCTTGGCTGCTGGCGCTGTCGCAGCGCGGGGCCGAGCGCCAGGCGCTGGCCGCGCTTGGGCAGTCGCTGCGCACCGCCATCAACGAGGCCGGGCTGCAGATAGACGCCCTGGCACAGACGGCCGACGAGAACACGCTGCGCGCCCTGCGCCAGCGGCTGCACAGGCTTGAAGGCGTGCTGGCCCAGCTTGGGCGCACGGCCCTGGCGCAGGGCATGCGCCAGTTGCGCGAGGCGCTGCCGGCGCAGGCCCGCGTGCTGGAGCCTGCCGCCGCCGCCGGCCTGGCGCAGCGCCTGGCGGCGCTGGACCTGGCCTGCGAGCGCCTGGCCCTGAGCCTGCCGCCGGCCGAAGGCGGCGACGAGGCCGCGCTGGCCGCCGCGGCCGCGCTGGCGGCCACGCCGCCCGCCGCGCCCGTGGCGCCGCCTGCCGTCGCCCCGCCACCCATGCCAAGTGCCGCGCCTGCGGCGCAGGTCCGCCAGGACGTCGGAACGGCCGCGAGCGCCGCGGCGGCTTCTGCGGCGCTGCCCGCGGCCGCCGCAGCGCAAACGCTTTCCCCGGGCGGCCCCCCGACACCCGCGCCCATGCCCTACGCACCGCCTTCGGAAGCGGTGCCTGAGCACGCGACGCTGCCTGTGCCTGCCGCCGTCTCCGGGCCTGCGCCAGAACCTGCGGCTGAGCTTGAAGCCGCGCGTGCTGCCCAAGCCGTGCCGGAGCGGGCCGCCGAGCCGGAGCCCGCGCCCGCGCCGGCTTCCGGGGTCGAGCCTGGGCCCGCACCTGTGGCTGAAGCCGAGCCGGTGCCTGAGGCCGAGCCTGTGTCCGCTCCCGGGGCCGAGGTCTCGCCCCGTGCCCAGAGCACGCCGGAGCCCGCGGGCCAACCGCTGTCCGCACCCGGCATTGGGCTGGATGCCTTGCCGACGCTGGAGCCTGTGGGCGTACCGCTGCCGGTGCTGCAGGAAACGATGCCCCTTGCCCTGTTGGACGAGCCCGTGGAGCTGGCCGACCTGGCGCCGGACTGGGGCCCGCCGCTGGACGAATTGCCAGAGCTGGTGGACCTGGCGCAGCCGCTGACGCTCAATCAGCCCGTCATGGGCGCGCCTATCGAACTGGCCTCGCTGCTCAAGCACCGCGATGCCCAGAGCGCCGCGCCGGCACGGGCGCCCGCCGAGACGTCCTCCCGCGCCGTGGCCTTGGCCCGCTTGAAGGGCAGGGAGGTTGTGCCTTTCCTCCCGATCGGGAAGCAGGCCGGCGAGGCCGCTGCCGCACCGCTTGCCAATAGGGCTCCGCAGGGGTGGCCGGTGCCGGCCCAATCGGCCGCAAAGCGTGTTGAAACGCAGCCCGCCGACCCCTTGCCGCCTGTCGGGCAGGCCGTGGCCGCCGCGCAGGCGCAAGAGATACAAGAGGCGCAAGAGGCACAGGTGTCCGCGCTGGTGCCGGACCTGACTGAGGCACCGGTGAAGAGCGAGGAGGGCGCCAGCGCCGCTGCGACGGCGGCCCAGGCTCCAGCCCTGGACGTATCCGCCCCCCAGCCGGCCCATGACGCCTTGGACCTGGAGGACTGGTCCGAGCCGCCGCCAGCCGCCGCCGAGAGCGGGCCGGCCCTTGAAGCGCCGCCTGTGGCGACGGAGGTGCTGCCGCCGGCCGGCGATGCCGCCGCCATCGACCTGGACGTCGAAGACGCGCCCGCGGCGCCATCAGGCGATGAGCCGGCCGGCGAGGATGCGGCCGTCGCGGCACTGCTGGCCGACGACCTCGCCGCCGAGCCCTGGCCCACGGCTGCCGCAAGCGTCCCCGCCGACGAGCCGCCGGCCGATGGTGCTCCGTTCGAAAGCCCGCTGGCCGAGGCGGCGCAGGCCCAGGCCGCGCCCCAGGACGGTGCCCTCAGCGCGCCGCAGCCGGCCGTGGACGACGGCCTGTCCTTTGATCTCTCCTTCGACCTGCCGCCCAACCACCCGCTGGCCGGCCCCTCGGAGCAGGCCGATACACCCTTCGAGCTGTCCTTCGACCTCGACGACGCCGTACCCCCCGCCATGGCGGCGCAGGCCAGCCCCGATCAGCCATTGGCCGGCGCGGACCCGGACTTCGACCTGAATTTCGACGCCGGCCTGGCCGTGCCGGCCCCAGCGCCGGCTTCGGCTCCGGCTCCGGCTCCGGTCTCGGATTTCAACTTCGATCTGGACGTTCCCGCGGCGCCGGTCGCACCGCCGCACAGGCCCCTGGCGCCCGCACCCATGGCCGCCGTGGCCGGCGCGCTGGCGCCGCTGGACGGCGAGGACTGCCTGATCGGCCCGCTGCGCGTGCCGCACGCGCTGTTCGACGTCTACGTGGATGAAGCGCAAGCCCTTTGCGGCCGGCTGCTGCAGCGCCTGGGGGCGTGGGCACCGCCGCAGGCGCTGGAGCGCGAGCTGGTCGTGGTGACGCAGGCCCTGGCGGGCATGGCCGACACCGTGGGCGACCAGGCCCTGGCGGAGCTGGCCCGCGCGTTGGGCGACGCCATGGCGCCTTGCCGCCTGGAAGGTTGCGGCACGGCGGCCATGGCCCAAGTGCTGGTCGAGGGCGCCCTGTGCCTGCGCCGGATGCTGGAGCAGTTCGCCGCCGGCGAGCTGCCGTCGCCCGCGCCAGCCGAACTGCTGCGGGGCCTGCGCACGTTGCACGAAGTGGCGTCCGCACCTTCGCACAACCCCTTCGGCCCCCCGCCGCCGATGCGCGACCGCAGCCTTCCCGTCGCACTGGCCGACGAATCCGCCGTGCCGGCGGACGAGCTGGATGGCGCTGCCGGCCTGTCGGACTGGCCGCAAGCGGCACCCAAGCAGGCGGCAAGCCTGGACGACGACGCCTCCACCGAGGCAGCGCCGTTGCTTGACCTGGCTGACGCGGCCGAGCCCGCCGAGGCGGCCGGGTCGATTG
>NZ_BCTC01000030.1 GCF_001571085.1 Azohydromonas lata NBRC 102462 | reverse complement strand
TGAAATATCCGGGCTAGGGCGCCGGTTGCGTGGACAGCCAGTTCAGGTAGGACACCAGCTCCCAGATCTGCTCCGGCGTGAACGCCTTGCCCCAGGGCGGCATGATGTCGGCGCCGCGCCGGCCCTCGGTGATGGTCTGGAAGGCGGCGGCGGGCACGAAGTCGCTGCGGCCCTTGAAGCTGGGCGCGCGCCCGCCCACGCCTTCGCTGCCGTGGCAGTAGGCGGCGCAAGTGGCGCCAAAGCGCGTCTTGCCGGCTTCTATGCGCGCCGGGTCGGTGAGCGCGAAGGGCGGCTCGGCCGCACGCGCGGTCGGCGCGGCCAGCGCGCCCAGGCACAGCAGCGCCCAGCCCAGGCGGGCCTGCGAGGCACGGGAAACACGGGAAGCAAGCGGTTTTCGGGTCATGGTGATGCTCGCGCGTCAGAAAAAAAGACGGAGGGCAGCCGCCAGGAACCCGGCCGCCCTCCCCAACGGCGGCACCAAAGGCGCCGCCGGCATGCGCTCGGTGATGGAAGCCCGCAGCGCGCGCGTCAGTCCACCGTGAAGGCAATGAGCGCCGCGCCGCCAGGTAAATCGCGTATCTGCGGGAAGGCGCCGGTGAGGAAGCCCGGGGCGTGCGAGCCCAGGCCCGTCGGGATCACGATGTACTGCTTGCCCTTGACGGCGTAGCTGATGGGGCCGCCGCGCGCGCCGGAGCCGGCGTTGAAGCTCCACAACTGCTTGCCGTTGTCGGCGTCGAAGGCGTAGAGCTGGCCGTGCATGTCGCCCGTGAACACCAGCCCGCCCGCGGTGGCCAGCGCCGAGCTCAGCGGCGGCATGTCAAACCGCACCTTCCACGCCTGCTTGCCCGTGAGCGGGTCGAAGGCGCCCAGCCAGCCGTCGGCCTTCTTGCCCGGCGGGTTGGTCAGCGTGATCTCCGACAGGCCCAGCGACAGCATGCCCACCGCCGGCACCTCGCCCTGCTTGGCGCTGGTGACGGTGTTGCACACCTCCATGCCGTGCGAGTACCACAGCTTGGTGTTGGGGTTGTAGGCGCCGTGGTTCCAGCTGCGGGCACCCAGCAAGTTGGGGCAGTGCAGCTTCTGCTTGGAGGTCTCCGGGTACACGGGGTCTATGGGCAGGCCGGTCTTGGGGTCCACGCCCTTGGCCCAGTTCATGTTCTCGGTGTACTGCCAGACGTTGCGTATGGAACCATCGCTGGGGTTCATCACGTACACGAAGCCGTTCTTGTTCAGGTGCACCAGCGACTGCCCGCCCTTGCCGTCGGGCACCAGCAGCGCCTCGTAGGCGGCGTCGAAGTCCCAGGTGTCGTTGGGCACTTCCTGGCGGTGCCACTTCACCTTGCCGGTCTTGGGCTCCAGCGCCAGCAGCGTGGCGGTGTAGAGGTTGTCGCCCAAGCGGTCGTCGCGGTTGAAGTCGGGCGCGGCGTTGCTGGTGCCGATGTAGATGGTGTCGGTGGCGGGGTCGTAGGTGCCGGGCAGCCAGGCCGAGCCGCCGCCCTTCTTGCGGCTGTCGCCGGGCCAGCTCTTGGGGTCGTCGCGCGGCACCTCGAAGGTCCAGGCGCGCTCGCCGGTGTCGGCGTTGACCGCGTAGATCTTGCCTATGGTGGGCTGGTCGCCGCCCGTGGTGCCGCCGAAGAGGATGTTGCCCGCGAGCTGCGGCGGCGAGGAGAACAGCGCGCCGTACTCGTTCTTCATGTCCGACAGTTGCGTGGACCACAGCTGCTTGCCCGTCTTCTGGTCCAGCGCGATGAAGCGCCCATCCAGCGAGCCGATGAACACCTTGCCGCGGCCCACGGTCACGCCGCGGCTGGCCGAGCCGTAGAACACCTCCTTGACGATGGGGTCCAGCTTGGGCGTGTAGCGCCACAGCACCTGGCCGCTGGCCGCGTCCAGCGCGAAGACGTTGTTGTCGGCGGCGATGGAGTAGAGCACCCCGTCCACCACGATGGGCGTGGCCTGCAGGCCGTGGGTGATGGTGCCGGGCTGGTGGATCCAGGCCACGTGCAGCTTGCCGACGTTGCGCTTGTCGATCTGCTGCAGCGGGCTGAAGCGCCAGGCGTTGGAGCTGCGGTGGTACTGCGGCCAGTTGTCGGGGTCGTCGAAGCCGGGGCCGCTGCCCGCGCCCTGGGCCGTCCCCACGGCCATCACCAGACCCAGGGCGGCCAGCGCCCCCATGTGCTTGCAGCGCAGCGCGCCAAGGTTTGTGTTGTTCACGGTCGTCTCCTGGAAATCGTCGTTCGTCACTGGGATCGCGAGCGGCATCGATCAGTGGCCGCCGGAGCCGTTTCCGCAGCTTCCATGCCAAGCCGCCCGGCACGCGCGCCGCCCCCGTGCGACAGGGCAAGGCACCGGGGAAAACACGGACTCGGCGGCCGCGACAGGTGTTGCACGGCAGCCGTCGCGGGCCGCGACATCTGTCGCAGCGGCCGTCGCCGCGCGGCTTGGTTGCGCCGCGCACGCACCGCGGCCGCTGCAGGCAAGCCACAGCCGCAGACGAACCCGCAGCGCCCCCCGAATCGTCATTCCCGCCTGCGCGGGAATGACGAAGTTGGGAGGCGAAACGCCTTGGCTTACGGGATGCGGCAACCAGCCAACTTTCCCCGGCCAGCACCACCCACCCTCACGCCGCCCTCCGCCTCAGTTCAACCCCTCCTGCAGCGCCTCCATCACCTCCCCCACCTTCGCCCGGCTGGCCAGCCCAATGGCCGGCGCGGCGCGCAGCATGGTCTCGAACACCGCGCGCACCTGCTCGGCCGTCACGGCCTCGATCTGCGCCACCGCCTCGTCCGCCCCGATGAGCCGGCCGTGGACGAAGAGCTGCTCGGCGGCGGCCTCTATCGCGCTGAAGGGCCGCTCCTGCTTGTGCACGGCCTGCACCAGCAGCTGGTTGCGCGCGCGCTCCAGTTGCAGCGCGTCCACGCCCGCGGCCTGCTCCTTGAGCAGCCGGCCCACGGTGCGCAGGTACGCCATCAGCTTGTCCGGCTGGGTGATGGCGTCCACGATCAGCAGCCCGTGCACGTCGCTGGTCTCGGCTTCGCTGGCCACGTGGTAGGCCAGGCCCAGGCGCTCGCGCACCTGGTCCACCAGCGGGGCGCTCATGCCGCCGCCAAACAGCGTGGCGGCCAGCACGCCGGCCTGGTGGCCGTCCTTCATGGTGGGCAGCGGCAGCCCAATGGAGCTGTAGACCTGCGAGATGCCCGCGCGGCGGCGCGACTGCAGCCCGCCCACGTGCGCCACGGTTTCAACCGGCGCCGCCTCGCCGCGCGGCACGTGGCCGAAGAGCTCTTCGGCCAGCGCCTGCATCTCGGCCGCGTTCACGGCGCCCCCGGCGGCCACGACGAGATTGGCGCCCGTGTAGTGCCGGCGCACGTAGTCCACGAGGTCCTCGCGCGTGATGCGCTCGATGTGCCGGCGCGTGCCGATGATGGGCCGCGCCAGCGGCTGCTTGCCGTAGGCGGCCACGTCCAGCAGTTGCGACACGACGGACTGCGGGTCCTCCTCGTACTCGACGAGCTCCTGCAGCAGCACGTCGCGCTCGCGCGCGATCTCGTCCTCGGGGAAGGTGCTCTGCAGCACCACGTCGGCCAGCATGGCCAGCATGCGCGGCGCGTCGCGGCCCAGGCCGTTGAGGTAGTAGACGGTGGTGTCCTTGGACGTGTAGGCGTTCATGTCGGCGCCGATGCGCTCGGCGTCCAGGTTGATCGCCTGCACGTCGCGCGTGGCCGTGCCCTTGAAGGCCATGTGCTCCAGGAAATGCGAGATGCCGTTGAGCTTCGCGCTCTCGTTGCGCGAGCCGGTGCGGACGAACACCGCCACGCTGGCGCTGCGCAGGTGCGGCAGCGGCACGGTGACGACGCGCACGCCGTTGTCCAGGGTGGCGAGCTCGGCCGCGGGCAGCGCGGCGGCCGGGGAAATGAAGGAGTCGGTCTTGATCACCCGCGGATTGTCTCCTCGGCGCGACAGCCGGCGCCGCCGCAGGGCTGCAGCAGCCGGCTCAGGGATCGCCGCAATACCCAGTAACAACTGATCCCCCAAACTCGCGGGTCAGGGGCCTTGCCAGGAATGAAGTCGGCTTTGCCGGGTTGGGCACGGTTGCAAGCAGCAGTCATCGCCACGCGGGGGAGACCGGACGTGCGACTGAAAGCCAGCGGCAGTACCCCATTGGGCGGCTTCACCCAGGCCACGCGGCTCGTTCGCCTGCACACGCCATTGGGCGCCGACGCCCTGGTGGCCGAGGACCTGGAAGTCTGGGAATGCGTGGGCCCGCGCAACGGTCCCGCGCTGGGCGACACGCCCGCCGGCGACTGGAGCGACGGCCTGCAGCCCTGGGCGCTGGACGCCCGCCTGGGCCCGGCCCGCGCCGGGCTGCGCGTGGTGGTGCACGCGCTGTCCCCCGACGCCGCCCTGCCCGTGGACGAGTTGCTGGGCCGCCCCGCCCTGGCGGAGCTGCTGTGCCAGGACGGCGCGCCCAACCCACGCCCCTGGCATGCCCACGTCGTGGCCGCCTCGCGCCTGGGCTGCGACGGCGGATTCACCCTTTACCGCCTGGTGCTGGAGCCCTGGCTGGCGCTGCTCGCGCACCGCAGCGACGCGTGGGCCTTCCAGGACATGAGCGTGCCCCAGGTGCTGGAGGCCGTCTTCACGCGCCGGCTGGACGGCGGCGAGCTCGCCCCGGCCTGGCGCTGGAATCTGCAGGACCCGCACGCCTACCCGCGCCGCAGCCTGTGCGTGCAGCACGGCCAGAGCGACCTGGATTTCATCCAGCGCCTGATGCGCGAGGAGGGCCTGTTTTGCTGGTGGGAGCACGCGGGCGACGCATCGGCCCTCACGCTGGGCCGGCACACGCTGGTGATCGCGGACCACAACGGCGCCTTCACGCCCAACGTGCAGCCGCGCGTGCGCTTCACGCAAAGCGGCCAGCCCTTCCCCGAAGACAGCCTCACGCGCTGGCGCGACGGCGCGGGCGTGGCCGCGTCCGCCCTGCACCAGCGCAGCCGCGACTACCGCAGCCTGGACGCCCGCCCCGTGCGCACGGCCACGGGCGCGCCGTCGCTGCCAGGATTGACGCTCTCCGACACGCCCGGCCCCTATGCCTGGGAGGACGCCGCGCAAGGCCAGCGCGTCTGCGCGCGCCAGGCCCAGGCGCTGCGCGCCGCACGCGCCCTCTCGCACGGGCGCGGGCCCTGGCGCCGCGCGCAGGCGGGCACGTGCTTCACCCTGGCCGACCACCCGCGCCACGACGGCAGCGACGCGCAGCGCGACGGCTTCGTCGTCCTGGCCGCGCAGCATCGGGCCCGCAACAACGTCCACGCCCACCCGCTCACGCGGCTGCCTTCGCTGGATGACGTGTTCACCCCACCTGCCGCCGAGGACGAGGACGAGCCCCCGCTGCACGAAGCCGCCCTGCTGGCGCAGCCGCTGGCACGGCCGGTGCGGCTGTCCGACGCCGGGCCAGCCGCGCCCGCCGGCGGCTTCATCGGCCTGGCCCCCGCGCCGGACCCGTTGCCGTCGCTGGCCGGCCACGACACGGCACTTCTCACCGCCCCCTGCCCGCTGCGCAGCCTCACGCCGCCGGACGTGCGCCTGAACCGCACGCCCACGGCAGCCGGCGTGCAGAGCGCGCTGGTGACGGGCGACGGCGGCCCCGTCTTCACCGACCGTGACGCCCGCGTGCGCGTGCAGTTCCACTGGCAGCGCGGCAGCCGGGGCAGCCATCGCTTGCCGCACCCCGGCGGCCAGGACAACGCGCCGGGCACGGCCGCCAGCTCCACCTGGGTGCGCGTGGGCCAGTCGCACGCCGGCTTCAACCATGGCGCGCTGTTCCTGCCGCGGGTGGGACATGAAGTGCTGGTGGCCTTCGTCGGCGGCGACGTGGAGCGCCCCGTGGTGCTGGGCGCGCTCTACAACGGCAGAGGGCAGCGCGACGCCGCGGGCAACGAGGTGCACAGCGGCGTCACCGGCACATCGGCCTGCGCGCCGCCGTGGTTCCCCGGCGCCGCGCGCAACGGCCCGCACCAGGGCCACGCGCACGGGGCGGTGCTGGCGGGCCACCGCAGCCAGTCCCTGGACGAAAGCGCCACCGGCTTGGGCGGCTGGACCCAGCTCGTGATGGACGACAGCGCGGGCGCGGGCCGCGTGGAGCTGGCCACCAGCCGCGCGGCGACGCGGCTGCAGTTGGGCGCCCTGCTGCACCAGCAGGGCAATGAGCGCCTGGCCCCGCGCGGCCAAGGCCTGTCGCTGGACAGCGAGGCCCACGGCGCGCTGCGCGCGGGCTCCGGCTTGTTGATCAGCGCCCACGCCACGCCGGACAGCACGGGCCACGGCCAGCAGATGGACGTGCGCGCCCCGCTGGACGACCTCCGGCGCGCACAGGAGAAGCTGGAAAAGCTCGCCGAATCGGCCCAGGCGCACGGCGCGAAGCTGGCGGACGAGTCACCCGGAAAGCCGCTGCCCGTGGCGCGGGCGCTGAAGGCGCTGGCCGAGAGCCTGGCAGCCACGCGCGACAGCGGCGGCGCCTGGGGCGCCGCAAAGGGCGAGTCGCCCGGCGGCCTGGGCACGGTGGCCGCATGGCGGCGGCCGGAACTGGTCTTGGCGGCGCCCGCGGGCGTGGGCGTGTTCACTCCGGCGGCGGCGGTGTTCAGCGCGGGCGAGACGTCCAGCGTCGTCACCGGGCAGGACATGCACCTGCTGGCCGGCGGCAACCATGTGCTGGCCGCGCGCAGCGGCGTGGTGCTCTACACCTTCGGCCGCGCGGCGGACGATCGGCGGCCGAACCCGGAAACCGGCATCGCCCTGCACGCCGCCACGGGCAGCGTGCACGCCAGCGCCAACACCGGCGCGGCGCGGCTGGCGGCCAGCGGGCAGGTAGAAGTGGCGAGCACGCAAGGGAGCGTGGAAATTGGTTCGCCGCTGGGTGTGCTGCTGGCGGCGGCGGGGGCGGCTTTGAAATTGGAGAAGGGCGGGATTGAAGTGATTGCGCCTGGGGCGGTGAGGTTCAGGGCAACACTAAAAAATCTCACTGCCGGAGCAATGACAAGTACACCGAAATTGAGACTGCACCAGCCAGCACCAATAGACAGCGACGAAGAAGTCAGTATTGAGCAATATTTCGAAATATTAAATCAGGAAGGAAAACCAGTTGAGGGATACAGATACCATCTATTTATTGACGGCGTTCGTTACGAGAAAAGCAAGCCAATTGATAATGGAGGAACGCAAAAAATTCCTGGCCAATCAAAAATAAGCATGAACGCCTGGCTCGACAAAGATTCGGCAACTAAAATATGACCGAAAAGCTTGACAAACAAACTCGTCAACTTGCTGCAATGTCTTATGGTGAAGCCTCTACCAAAGATGATGCAGACGAGCTATTTGCATTGGCAAGCGTTCTTGTGCGTCAAAGAGATGCAAGAGGCTATGACAGCATCACCGAGTTTGTGAAATCAGAGAAGACGTTCTCATTTGTCACCAGCGACGGCAACAAACGCTACATGAAAATAATGAACGCAAGCGAAGAGAATATAGCAAAGGACAAAGGCATGAGTACAGCGGTTGAAGCCGCCAAGAATGCATTAAAGGGAGGCCCCGACAAGTCAAACGGAGCATATTTTTGGGACGGAGCAGACATCAAATCAAACTATAATAACCATTTTAAAGTAAAGCATGGAATAAGATTTTCAGATCCATCACACAATATTTACGACATTAAAGAATCCACAAAAGAAGTTATTGTATACAAAGTAATAAAGAAAAAAATAGGCAAGAGAGAAATTACAGAAAAAATAGAATCAGGAAGATATGATCACATTTACATCTCAACCGCAGCTTATGGCGGAACAATTTTTTGGAAATTCAATCCTGTATATATCGAAACAACCAGAGCAAAAGAATACAAATGAACCACTTACTTTATTTATGCTGCTTGCTGGCATGCCAAGCGGCAGTAGCAGCCAGTCCTTCACAGGCAATAATTCAAACCTGCCTCAAAGGCAACCCAACCCAAAAATCACCGACAGCCACAGAAGTACCAACAGGAGAAGTCTACAAAGAAGATAACTATTTACCAGGACTCGAAGCAGTATTTCTGATTGAAAAGAATCAAATGGAATTAGGCTATATCAAAGGAAAATCAGGTGACGCCATATTATTCAACAAAAAAATATTCCAACTCAACGAGGCAAGAGTCGCAGCCGGTCCGTTGATGCCGCATGAGTTTGAACCTTATACCGCTACATGGCTTTTAATAACAAACCAAGAAAGTCGCTTCTTATGCGTCAGCTTCAATTTTGAAGGCATCGGCCAAAGTGGAAGATTTCAAAGTATTCGTGGAGGCTATCTTATTGATGCTCGTAAAAAATCAAAAACTCTTTATTTTGCCACGGGTGATATTAGCAAATTTTAAATGCAATGCATTTGCAAATCAGCATGAAATACGCGAAAGTGTTCTGGCCAATGAGAATATTTCGACAATCCTTCCCTCTCGACGACGCGCACTTCCTTATATTCAGCCGCACTATTGGAAAGCACAAATCCTGCAAAATCTTGACCAGCGATTTAACCGGTAAGAACCGGTGAGATCAGAGAAACTAAAACTATCCCAACTGCCTTTTCCCTTGAAGCCCTTGACGCAACATGCTTGCTGAAACGCCTGCCGTTTCCAAAGGAATTCCACGGCCTACAGAAAAATGCGGACCGACCTTTTATCCTTACGTGACAACGAGCCGAAGCACAGACTGGCTGAGCAAATTGATCCGCTCATTCGAATACCGGAAACACAATGTCCGCCATGCCAATTTCGATTATGAAAATCCGGTTTCCAAAGGCATGCATCCGGTATTTACGATATTGCCTCCCATGGACGATATTATCGTCGTTCGGGTAGACGACATGGAATATTCCGAAAGCAGAGATTCCATGATCGACACCTATTTGTCCATGAAAAATGGGAAAGTTGTTGACATCTTGAGCGAAGGTTGCGACTTTGACGTGTCCTATACGTGCAACAACCACAAGCCGGATGAAAAATTCCAACTCCAACCGGACGGGTGTTTCAAAAAAAGCCAGTAACCCATAACTCACGAAGTTCGCCAGAAAACACCAACGCCACTGTCGCAACAGTCCGCCACCAAACGCCACACCCGCGTGCACGCAGCCTCACACGCTCATACCGCCGCTGCGGCGCCCGCGATGTCACCGGCTCGTCCATTCAGGCCTCCCGCCTCAAGCCTTTGCTACGCAAGCTATTATTTAGCATGCAAACAATCGATGATCCCCTGCGCCAGCTCACCCGGGGCCTGCTGCGGCTGTCGCGCGGCTACCGTGCGGCGGCGGACCGGGTGGCGGCGCAGTTCGGCCTCTCGCACGCCACGGCCTGGGCCGTGGTCGTGATCCACCGCGCCCCCGAGGGCGCACGCCCCGGCGCCGTGGCCGAGGCGCTGGAAATCGAGCCCTCCTCGCTCGTGCGCCTCATGGACCAGCTCGTGGCCGCCGGCCTCGTCCAACGCGAGGACGATCCCGCCGACCGCCGCGCCAAGCGGCTGCGCCTCACCGCCGCCGGGCTGGACATCGCCCAGCAACTGGAAGACGCCCTCGTCCTGCTGCGCCGCCGCCTCCTGGGCGACGTGGAGCCGGCCGACCTCCACGCCACGCTGCGCGTGCTCGCCGCGCTGGACACTGCCCTCGCCCACGAGGCCGGCCAGACGACGCCCGCCGACACCGCCACGCCCTGAGCCGCGCACCGCGCTTGGCCTTCTTCCGTTCAACCGCAGCGCCGGCCGCGCCCCCGAGCGGCCACCACCCCATGAAGTTCCCTGCAAACCGCGTCGCCCCGCCGCTGTGGCTGCTGGTGCTGGTCACCTTCAGCGGCACGCTGGCCATGCACATGTTCGTCCCCGCGCTGCCGCTGGTGGCGCGCGAGCTGCACGCCACCACGGCGGCGGCGCAACTGAGCATCAGCCTCTACATCCTGGGCCTGGCGCTGGGCCAGCTCGTCTACGGCCCGTTGTCCGACCGCTGGGGGCGCCGGCCAACGCTGCTGGCCGGGCTGTCGCTCTACACCGCCGCGGCAGCGCTGTGCCTGGCCGCGCCCAACGTGCACACGCTGCTGGCCGGTCGGCTGCTGCAGGCGCTGGGCGGCTGCGCGGGGCTGTTGCTGGCGCGCGCCATCGTCCGCGACACCTCCGACGCGCAGCAGACCCTGCAGCGCCTGGCCACGCTGGGCCTCATCACGCTCATAGGCCCGGGCGTGGCGCCGCTGCTCGGCGCCGTGGTGGTGTCGCACGCGGGCTGGCGCTGGGTATGCGCCTGCTTCGTGGCCCTGGGCGCGGTGGCGCTGGCCGCCGTGGCGCTGCGCCTGCCCGAGACGCGCCCGGCCGTGGCCGCGCAGCCCCGGCGCGGCTCCCTGCTGGCCGACGCGCGCGTGCTGCTGCGCTCGCGCGACTTCGTCGCCTGCGCGTTGGGCGGGGGCTGTTCGACGACGGCCTTCTACGCCTTCGTGGCCGCCGCGCCCTTCATCTTCGTGGAGCGGCTGCACCGCCCGCTGCACGAGGTGGGGCTGTACCTGATGGCGCCGGTGGTGGGCATGTCGCTGGGCAATTTCGCCGCGTCACGACTGGCGCCGCGCGTGGCGCCGCTCGGCCTCATGCGCTGCGGCGCCACGCTCAGCCTCGCCTGCGCGCTGGCGCTGCTGGCGGCCCTGGCCCTAGCGCAGCCGCCGGCCTGGGCCGTGGCCGCGGTGATGGGCGTGCACGCCGCGGGCGCGGGCCTCACCAGCCCGGCCGTCTCCACGCGGGCGCTGAGCGTGGACCCGCGCCTCACCGGCTCGGCCGCCGGGCTCTACGGCTTCACGCAAATGGCCATCGGCGCGCTGTGCAGCGCCCTGGCCGGCCTGGGCACGGACCACGGCGTGGCCGCCGCGCTGGTGCTGGTGGGCGCCGGGGCGGTGGCGCAGACGGCGTTCCGCCTGGGCCTGCGCACGCCCGCCTGAACGACGGGCCCAGGCAGGACAGGCCCCGCCCCGCACCCCCAGGCCCACCCAGGGGGAAATCCCACCCCCACGAAGACGCAGTGGCACCGGCGCTTGCGGCAAGCTCCGCGCTGACCAGGAGGATGGCGCCATGCACACGCCCACGACCCGCCCAAAAGAAGAAGCCCGCTCCCCCTTGCGCTTGGGCGCGCTGGCGCTGGGCCTGGCTGCGGCCGCGCTCTTCATGGCCGCCACCACCGTGCGCAGCCCCCTGGCCGCACCGGCCGACGCGCCGGCCGTGCCCGGCGACTCGCTGCGCGCCAACGCCGCCTTCACCGCCCACCTGCTGCTCACGCCGGATGAGCCCGCCCTGCGCCGCGCTTGGGCCGCGGCCGCCACCGCCGGCACGCAGCCGGACCTGCAGGCCACCGACCGCGTGGCCGCGGGCGCCGGCGTGGGCGCGGTGGTCATCCTCAGCGGCTGCGCCCCCGACGCCGCCGGCCGCTGCGACGTGGCCGTGGAGTTCGCGCTGCTGGCGGCCGACGGCTCGCGCCAGGCCCTGGGCAGCGGCTCGCTGTGGACGCAGCCCCCGGCCACGCCCAACTTCTCCCTGGGCAGCGCCGCGCTCACGCTGCGCACCACGCCCGCGCAGCGCGGCGCGCAACTGCGCGTGCTCGCGCGTGTGACCGACCGCGTCGCGCACCGCACGCTGGAGCTGTCGGCGCCGCTGCGCGTGGAGTAGGCGCGCGGGACGGCGGCGCCGCGCCGTGCTGTTGGGGAACACTGCGAGGGCCTGCCAGGCCTCTCGCGATGCCGCCGAAGGCCGACGCAGCCCCCGCTGTCCCCGGCCGGGCGTCCAACGCCGCCCGGCCTTGCCCCTCACCAGCGGTAACTCACCGACGCCACGGCATTGCGCCGTGTACCCCACCAGCAGTCGCCCCGGCCCAGGCAGGTGGCGACGTAAGTTTTGTCCGTCAGGTTGCTGACGTTCAGGGCCGCGCGCCAGTGCGCGCCCTCCCACGCCAGCAGGGCGTCCAGCAGCGTCACGGACGGCACCGTGGGCCCCGCGCCGTCGTGGAATGCGCTCAGATGCCGCACGCCCGCGCCCAGTGAAAAACCGGGCAGCCCGCCCAACGCGAAACGCCAGCGCCCCCAGGCCGAGAGCTGGTGCGCGGGCACGGCCTCCAGCGGCGCCTCCAAGTCCGTGTAGGTGTAGTTCGCCACCAGGTCCAGGGCCCGCGCGGGCGAGGTTTTCAGCTCCAGCTCCACGCCGCGCGCCCGCGTTTCGTCGAGCTGCGCATACAGGCTGGTGGCCGGGTCCTGGCGCAACTGGTTCACTTCGCGCAGGTCGTACACGGCGGCGTTGAGGACGGTGCGGCCGCCGTCCAGGTCGCCCTTCACGCCGGCCTCCCACTGCTTGCCGCGCAGCGGCTTGAAGCGCTGGTTGCCCTGGTTGGCCACGGGGCGGAAGGACTCGCTGTAGCTCAGGTAGGGCGACCAGCCGCCGTCGGCCAGGTACATCAGCGCCAGCCGCTTGCTGTTGGCGCGGCTGGCCTCGGTGCCGGCGCCCTGCGTCTCGTTGCGCGCCTCGTCGTGGCGCAGCCCGGCGGTGAGCTGCCAGTGCGTTCCCAGCCGCATCTGGTCCTGCAGGTACAGGCCCGCCTGCCGCTGGGTGGAGGGCGCCGCCGGGCTGAGCGCCGGCGGCGTGAAATTGCCGTACACGGGGGCGTAGGCGTCCATGAGGCCGCCGGCCGCGGAGCCCACTTCGCCGCGCTTGCGGTAGCGCGCCAGGTCCAGGCCCAGGAGCCAGTCGTGGCGCACGCCGACGGCGTCGCTGCGGCCTTGCAGGTGCTGATCCAGCGTCAGCAGCCGCGTGCGGTTGTCTTCGGCATAGGCATAGCGCTCCAGCACCCGCTTGCCCATCGGGTCGGCGCCCCAGTCGCCGGGCAGGCTGAAGGAGTCGGCGTAGGTGGAGCGGTAATCCACGTCGTTGCGCGTCCAGCGCGCGTTCTGGCGCAGCGTCCAGCCGTTGTCGAAACGGTGCTCCAGCAGCCAGCCCAGGCTGCGGCGGTCGGTGTCGTAGCGGTCCCAGCCGGGCTCGCCGATGAAGCGGCTCGTGGGCAGCCGGCCGTTGGGGTTGGCCGTGAGCACGCCCGACCACGGGAAGAACTGCGACGTGGAGCCGCTGCGGTCCGACTGCGCCAGGGCCTGCAGTGTCAGCGACGTGGCGGCACTTGGGCGCCAGGTGAGCGAGGGGGCGAGCACGCGGCGGTCGTCGCGCACGTGGTCCACCTGCGTGCCGGCCTCGCGCGCCACGGCCACCAGGCGGTAGAGCCACTGGCCGTCGGCGGTGAGGGGCCCCGTCAGGTCGGCCTGGAGCTGGCGCCGGTTCCAGCTGCCCAATTGCAAGCCGACCTCGCCCTGCGCCTCGGCCTGCGGCCGCTTGCTCACCATGTTGACCACGCCGCCCGTGCCGCCCTGCCCAAAGAGCATGGAGGCAGGGCCGCGCAGCACCTCGATGCGCTCCAGCGTGTAGGGCTCGGTGCGGGCGTTGCTGGTGTAGTAGTCGAAGTTCTTGCGCAGGCCGTCCAGGTATTCCACGGGATCGCCGCCGCGGATGCGCACGGAGTCCGTGCGTGAGTCCAGCCCGTAGGCGTCGGAGCGCACGCCGGCGGCGTAGTTGAGCGCGTCCTGCACGTTGGTGGCGCCCTGGTCGGTGAGGAGTTCGCGGGTAACCACCGTCACCGACTGCGGCGTCTCGGCCAGCAGCGTGTCGGTCTTGGTGGCGGTGGCGGCGCGGCGGGCCTGGTAGCCGCGCACCGGCGAGGTGGCGGTTTCGCGTTCGGAGCGCGCCGTGGCGCGCACGGCGGGCAAC
Source organism: Azohydromonas lata NBRC 102462 (assembly GCF_001571085.1). Taxonomy (GTDB): domain Bacteria; phylum Pseudomonadota; class Gammaproteobacteria; order Burkholderiales; family Burkholderiaceae_C; genus Azohydromonas; species Azohydromonas lata. Next base: position 50,376 of record NZ_BCTC01000030.1, on the reverse strand, counting down.
GTGGTGTCGGCGGCATCGGCCGCATCCCGCCCATCGCCCGCCGGTGGCAGCGAGGCCGGTGCGCCGGCGGGAGGAGCCGCCGTCTGCGCGCGCGGCGCGCCGCCCAACAAGGCCAGCGCCGCGGCCAGGGCCAGCAGGTGCGGGCGGGGCGGCGCCATGCGCCGGGTTCCTTTGGAAGCCATGGCAGCCGGCCCTTTCAGTGCAGGGCCACGGAAGCGGCCAGCGACTGCGCGCACGGCGGCAGCGCGTGCCCTTGCGCGAGCTGCGCCCAGCGCGACTGCGCGTTGCCCAGCGCGCCGCGCAGCGCCTGGCTGGCACCCTCGTGGCGTTGCAGCAGCAACAGGTTCAGCGCCACCTTGTGCGCCAGCAGCGCGCGCTGCGCGGCGGTGTCCACGCGGGCGTTTGGGCAGGGGTCGGCCCAGGCCGTCATCAGGGCCACGGTGCCGGCCACCAGGGCCTCCAGGCTGGGGCCAGCCGCCGCGTCGAGGGGATCGTGTTCGTCAAGGCGCATGCTCAGTGTTCCAGGGCGTTGTGAGGAGAAAGAAGGAAGCGGGCGGGCCCGGCCCATGCGGCGGCCCGCCCCGGGCGGCCGGCGGCACGCACGGGGGCTCAGGAGGCTCAATGGGTTCGGGGGGTTCGGGGGTTCAGCGCGAGCCTCAGCCCGCCACGGGGACGAAGACGTAGACGGCCACGGCCAGCACCGCCGCCACGGCCACGGGCAGCCAGTCCAGCACCAGGCGCCAGCGCGGGCCTGGGCGACTCATTGGGGCACCTGCGCGCGGCGCGCCCGCGGTGCGGCATCGGCCAGCGCCACGCCGGCCTCCTGCGCCAGCGGGCGCGGCTGGCGCCGCTGCAGCCACAGGTACAGCCCGCTGCCCAGCACCACGATGCTGGCCAGGTCCAGCAGCGCCCACAGCACCTTCATGGGCAGCCCGGCGTAGTCGCCGAAGTGCAGCGGCTGCGACAGCAGCAGCGCCGCCAGATACCAAGGCAGCTCCGGCGCCGCGGTAACGGTGGCGGTGCGGGCATCCACCAGCACCGGCTGCAGCAGCTTGGCCGTGAGCGGCGTGTCGCCGCGCAGGAAAAACGTGTTGTGGTGCGGGCTGGAGAAGGCGGTGCCGGGGAAGGCGATGAAGGACAGTTGCGTGTGCGGCGCGGCGTCCTGCGCCGCCTGCAGCGAGCGCTGCAGCGAGCCGCGCTCGGCCGCGGGCACCAGCGGCTGGCCCTGGTAGGGCGACAGCAGCGCGGCGAGCTGGTCCGACTGCCAGTACTTCATCACCAGCTCGGCCCACGTGTTGACCACGCCGGTGGCGCCCACCACCGTGAACCACACCAGCGTCACGATGCCCAGCAGGTTGTGCAGGTCCAGCCACTTCAGCCGCGCCGAGCGCTCGCGCCGCACGGTGCCGAAGTCCAACCGCCGCATGAAGGGCGCGTACAGCACCACGCCGCTGACGATGGCCAGCACCAGCAGCAGCCCCATGAAGCCTAGGAAGAGCTTGCCCGGCAGCCCGGCGAACAGGTCCACGTGCAGCCGCAGCATCACGTGCATGAAGCCCTCGTCGAGGACGCGCTCGCCCAGCACTTGGGCCGTGCGCGCATCCACGACGATGGACTTGAAGTCCTCGGTGGGCGCCGGCGTGGGCGTGAGGGTGACGAACCACAGCCTGTCGTCGTCCTCGTCCGGGAACGCGAACTGGACGACGCGCTCCGGGTAGCGCGCCTGCGCTGCGCGCAGCACCGCGTCCAGGCTGGCGGGCGGGCCCTCGTGCGCCAGCGCGGGCGGCTCGATCTCGTGGCCCAGGAGGTGGTCGATCTCGTGCTGGAAGATCAGCGGCAGCCCGGTGAGGCACAGCAGCAGCATGAACACCGTGCACACCAGGCTGCTCCACTTGTGCAGCCACGACCAGGCTTTCAGGGAACGCGTGCTCGCCATGGGCCGGGCCTCAGCGCCGCGCGCCGGCAGCCGGCAGCGGCTGACGCTGCGCCGCCCGCCGCCCGCTGAACCAGGCCATCACGGCCACGGGCACGCCCAGCGCGAACCAGGACCAGGCATCGCCGCCCGCCTCGGACACCAGCGCGGACAACAGCCCCGAGGCCGTCAACGCCCCAAGCCCCACCGGCCAGCCCCACAAGCGCCACGCGGGCCCGCCCAAGCCACGCCACCGCGGTTTGGTCCTCACCTCGCCCCTGTTCGATTGGTTCATCGGTTTCTATACGCAAATGCGAATCGTTCTCAATCGTAAACTAGAACGAAACTTTCCCACGAAAAAGCCCATGGCGAGGGCAAGGCGTTTGAGCGGCGCTCGGCTTGCGGCTTGCCCGGGAAACCCTGGTCACATCGGCAGGACAACGGCTCAGGAGGCCTGGACCATGGGCGAGGCGGAACCAGCGGGCATGCAGCGGCGGCAAGTGCTGGCGGCGGTGGTGGCGGGCGCGGCGGCGGCGCCCGCTTGGAGCGCGGCCGCGCCGGACGACGCCGCCTGGGCCGCGCTGCGCGCGGGCGGCATCGTGCTGCTGCGCCATGCCGAGGCACCCGGCGTGGGCGATCCGCCGGGCTTCACGCTCGGCGACTGCGCCACGCAGCGCAACCTGAGCGGGCGCGGACGCGAGCAGGCGCGGCGCGTGGGCGAGCGGCTGCGGGCGCAGCGCGTGGCCGTCGGCGCGGTCTGGACCTCACAGTGGTGCCGCACCCGCGACACGGCCGCGCTGCTGGCACTGGGCGAACCGCGCGAGGAGCCGGCCTTCAACTCCTTCTTCGACGAGCGCGGCGACCCGCGCGCCCAAACCGCCGCGGCCCGCGAGCGGCTGCTGGCCTGGCGCGGCCCGCGGGCGCTGGTGGTGGTGACGCACCAGGTCAACATCACGGCGCTCACGGGGGCCGGCGTGACCTCTGCCGAGGGCATCGTGCTCAGCGCCGCCCAAGGCCGGCTGGACGTCGTGGGCCGCCTGGAGGCGCCGCGTTGAGCCTGCCCGACCGCGCCGGAAAGTCGGCCCCGGCTTTGGCCAAAATTAATGCTGGCCACCCCGCCAGCCGCCACCGTCCCGGTCAACCCAAGCTCTGGTGGCGTCGCTTTCAGGCGCCGCCCCTTTATCTCCCCGCAACCTCAGCGGGGAATAAAAAACCCGATCATTCACATGGTCGGGCTTTTTCAACTGCCCCGCTGCACGGCAGTAAGCTGGTCCGTGAAATGGGACACGTAACCCGTGGACGGCGCACCTTTGGAATATTTGATGGTGCTGTCGAATTTGATTTTCATGCCCGATGCCCTGTCATACCAGGTATTCATGACATTATGGCGGGTATAGGACATCGCGGAGCTGGTGGTATCAACCTCCTCGTAAACATGGACCGCTTCATAAGTGCCGGCCGGCACGGACACCGTTTCCGTGCCCACCACGTGCCCAAGGCGCAGATGCGATGCGACCGGAGGGGATGAACCGCAGGTCCAGGTCCAGTCGCCGGCCCACGTGCTGCCCAGCAGCAGCGGCTTGGGCAACAACACCCGCGAGGAGCTGTCTTGGCAAACGGTCGCCGGGCCGCCATCCACCCGGTTCGTCGTGCGCAGCAGCCGGCCTTGGCCATCGTAGTTGCTCACGGATTCAAGCCCGCCGAAGCGCAGACCATTGACCGTGTTTGAAGCGCTCAGATCCTGGCGCGTCACGGTATGTGAACCGTCCGCCGCCGCCACGCCATAGGTCAAGCGATATGCAGTGTTGATGGTATTGTTGCCGCTCACCAAGGAGGTTTCCTGGTAAGTCAGCGATGAACCCGCCAGCCAGGATGCAGAGGTGATGAGAGATTTCTCCTCGCTACTTCCCGAGCCGCCCCCGCAGGCCGACAAAACCAGCACGCAGGCCGCAATTATTCCGTATTTCCTCAAAACACAACCCTCGTTATTTATTATTTCGCAATCCCGATCGGTTATTAATTGAATATCCGGCGGCTGCGAACCTTCAAATTATGGGGCAGCCGGCCGCGCCGCCATGACGTGTGAAATCAAAAACGTGCCAACGAATCTCGGCGCGCGCGGCGCCCTTGCCGCCGCGCGCGCCGTCAAGGGCGGCAGGCTCAGTTGGCCCGCGCCGTTTTGGTGGCCCTGGCCGGTGCGGCCGAGGCGGCCTTGGGCGGCTTGAGCTGGTCGCCCACGGGCAGCTTGCGCAGCCGCGTGCCGGTGGCGGCGAAGATGGCGTTGGTCAGCGCCGGGGCGATGCCGGAGGTGCCGGGCTCGCCGATGCCGCCGGGCTGGTCCTGGCTGGGCACGAGGTACACCTCCACGCGCGGCATCTCGTTCATGCGCATGACGCGGTAGTCGCCGAAGTTGCTCTGCTGCACCCGGCCCTGGTCCAGCGTCACCTCGTTCCACAGCGCCGCGCCCAAGCCGAACACCACGCCGCTTTCGAGTTGCGCCTGCACCGTGTCGGGGTTGACCACCTGGCCGCAGTCCACGGCCGCCACCACGCGGCGCACGCGCACCTGACCGTCGGCGTTGACGGCCACCTCGGCCACCATGGCCATGTAGCTGCCGAAGGCGTACTGCACCGACACGCCGCGCCCCGCGCGCTCGCCTGCGGCCTCGCGCAGCGGCTGCGTCCAGCCGGCCTTTTGCGCCGCCAGCTCCAGCACGGCGCGGCAGCGCGGCTGCTTGGCGAGCAGCGCCATGCGGTACTGCACGGGGTCGCGCTGCGCCTTGACGGCCAGCTCGTCCATGAAGCTCTCCACCACCCACACGTTGTGCGTGGCGCCCACGCCGCGCCAGAAGGCGGTGGGGATGGGCGGCTCGTGGCGCACGTACTCCACGCGCTGCGCGGGGATGTCGTAGGGAATGTCGGCCGCGGCCTCCACGGCGTCGGGGTCCACGCCGTTCTTGACCAGCGGCGGCGCGAAGCGCGACATGATGGAAGAGCCCGTGATGCGGTGCATCCACGCCTTGGGCCGGCCCTGCTCGTCCAGCGCGGCGGCGATGCGGTCCAGGTAGTAGGGCCGGTACATGTCGTGCTGGATGTCCTCCTCGCGCATCCACACGAACTTCACCGGGCCGCTGGCCTGGCGCGCGAAGGACACGGCCTGGACGATGAAGTCCACCTCCAGCCGCCGGCCGAAGCCGCCGCCCAAGTAGTGGTTGTGCAGCACGACCGCCTCGTCCGGCAGCCCCGCGGCCTTGGCCGCGGCCGTCTGCGCCAGCACCGGCACCTGCGTGCCCACCCACAGCTCGCAGCGGCCCTGGCCCAGCGCCACGGTGCAGTTCATGGGCTCCATGGTGGCGTGGGCCAGGAAGGGCATCTGGTAGATGGCGCTCAGGCCCGCGGAAGCCGGCGTCTCGGCCAGCACGGCCGGCACGTCGCCCGCGTTGTGGGCCACGGCGCCGTCGCCGCGCGAGGCGGCCTCCATGTCGGCCACGATGGCGGCGGTGGTGAGCGCGCTGTACTGGCCGCCCGTCCAGGTCGGCTCCAGCTTGGCCAGGCCCTGCTTGGCGGCCCACATGTGGTCGCCCACCACGGCCACGGCGTTGTCCAGGCGCAGCACCTGGCGCACGCCGGGCACGGCGCGCGCGGCGGCCTCGTTCATGCCCGCCAGCCGCCCGCCCACGATGGGGCAGGCCGCCACGGTGGCGATGCCCATGCCGGGCACCTTGGCGTCTATGCCGAACAGGGCGCGGCCGTTGACCTTGTCGGCCGAGTCCAGCCGCTTGACGGGCTTGCCGATCAGCCGGAACGCCGAGGCGGGCTTGAGCGGCACGTCCTTGGGCACGTCCAGCTTGGCCGCCGCATCGACCAGCTCGCCGTAGTGCAGCGTGCGCCCGCTGGCCGGGTGCGTGACCACGCCGTTGACGGCGCGCAGCTCCTTGGCGTCCACCTTCCAGGTCTGGGCCGCGGCCTGGACGAGCATGGTGCGCGCCGTGGCGCCGGCGCGGCGCAGCGGCTCCCAGGCGCCGCGTATGGAGGTGGAGCCGCCGGTGAGCTGGCCGCCCAGCAGCGGATCGGCATAGAGCTTGTTGTTGGGCGGCGCCTGCTCCAGCTTGACGGTGGCGGGGTCCACCTCCAGCTCCTCGGCGATCAGCATGGGGATGGAGGTGAAGGTGCCCTGCCCCATCTCGACCTTGTGGACGATGAAGGTCACCGTGCCCTGGCGGTCGATGCGGATGAAGCCGCTGTAGGCCAGCTCTGGCGCGTCCTGCGACAGCGCGGTGGTCGCCTGGCCCACCGCGGCCTCGGGCGGCTTCTTGTCGCGCGGCGGGTTGGGGGCGTTGAGCGGGTTGACGGCGCACCCGGGCAGCGCGATGCCCACGAGCAGCCCGCCGCCGGCAGCGGCGCCGGCGCGCATGAAGGCGCGGCGCGAGGCGGAAGACGGGCCGTCGGCACCGTCGCCCTGGCCGCCCCGGCCACCCCGTTGGAACTTGCTGGCGATGTCCATGCTCAGGCTCCGCGGGTGGGACGTGCGATCTGCGAGGCGGCGACCTTGATGGCCGCGCGGATGCGCTGGTAGGTGCCGCAGCGGCAGAGGTTGCCGGCCATGGCGGCGTCGATGGCCGCGTCGTCGGGGTTGGGCGTGGCGCGCAGCAAGGCGGTGGCGGCCATGACCTGGCCGCTTTGGCAGTAGCCGCACTGCACCACGTCGAGCTCGCGCCAGGCGGCCTGCACGCGGCGGCCCACCGGGTCCTGGTCCACGCGCTCGATGGTGACCACGCGCTTGCCCTCCACGGCCGACAGCGGCGTGACGCAGGAGCGCACGGCCTGGCCGTCCAGGTGCACGGTGCAGGCGCCGCAGGCGCCTATGCCGCAGCCGAACTTGGTGCCGGTGAGGCCAGCCACGTCGCGCAGCGCCCACAGCAGCGGCATGTCGGCCGGAAGCGCCAGCGTGGTCGGCTGGCCGTTGAGCGAGAAGGTCGGCATGGTTCACATCCCCGGTGATGAACAAGCCCCGCGCAAGGGCAATTGGTGTTCCCCTGTGACGCGCGAAGGCCATGGGCAAATTCGCAAAGCCCGCCAGCCTACCCTGGCGCGGCGCGCAAGCGCCCGGGCGCCGGCCGGCCACGCTGGACGGCCTCCCGCCAGCCGCCCAGACTTCCCGCCATGAAAACCCAGTACTACACCGCCTCGTCCCTGGACGGCTTCATCGCCACGCCGCAGCACTCGCTGGAGTGGCTGATGCAGTTCGGTGAGGCGCCGGGCGGCGGCTATGACGAGTTCATCGCCCAAGTCGGCGCGCTGGCCATGGGCGCCCACACCTACGAGTGGCTGCTGCGCCACGAGATCCAGCCGGCCGGGCGCCCCGGCAAACCCTGGTTCTACGCACAGCCCACCTGGGTGTTCAGCAGCCGCGAGCTGCCGCGCGTGGCGGGGGCGGACATCCGCTTCGTCCAGGGCGACGTGGCGCCGGTGCACGCGCAGATGGCGCGCGAGGCCGGCGGCAGGAACCTGTGGATCGTCGGCGGCGGCGAGCTGGCCGCGCGCTTCCTGGATGCGGGGCTGCTGGACGAGGTGATCGTCACCTTCGCACCCGTGGCCTTGGGCGGTGGCGCGCCGCTGCTGCCGCGCGACCTGTCCAAGGCGCCCTGGCGGCTGCTGTCGGCGCGCGCCTTCGGCGAGGTCTTCGCCGAGCTGCGCTACGCCGTGCGCCGGGGCTGAAGCCGCTGGCGCAGGCCGCGGCGCGCCCGCGAGAGCCAGGCGGCAGCACCCAGCTTCAGGTCGGCGCAGGCCGCGCCCACGCCGATGAAGCGCGCCAGGCCGTAGGCCAGGCACAGCGCGTTGAAGGCGGCAAAGCCGGAAAGCAGCCATTGCCCGTGGTGGGCGGCCAGCAGCGCGCCCGCCAAGGCCAGCGCCGGCAGGCTCAGTTGCGCCGCCACGTGGCCGGCCGGCGAGGCCGTGCGGTCGCCCACCTTGGGCGTGCGGGCGAAGGCCGCCTTGCGCCGCAGCAGCATCTGGCGCAGCGACTGCAGCACGCCGGCCGCATTCACCGGCACCAGCATGAGATTGAGCGCATAGACGCGAACGAAATCCCGCCACCCGTAGCCGCAGCGGCGCAAGTCCTGCGCGTACAGCAGCAGGTAGGGCAGCGCCGACAGGGCCAGCCAGGGGCTTGCGAGCGCCGGGTCCAGCGGCAGCAGCGCCAGCAGCGCGACGCCGAGGCTGGAGAGCGTGGGCGAGAGCAGGTAGTGCGCGCGGATGAGCAGCTCGCACAGCCCCGGGCGCGCGCCGTGCGCGGGCCGCGCCACGTAGCGCAGCAGGTCGGCCAGGATGATCAGGCCGCCGTTGGCCCAGCGCCGGCGCTGGATGATCAGCGCGCCGAAGTCCGGCGGCGTGGCGCTGTAGGCCAGGCGCTCGGGGTGGTTGTGCAGCGTCCAGCCGCGGCGCACGAGGTCCAGCGTGGAGCCCGTGTCCTCGATGACGGTCTTGTCCTGTATGAACACCGGCACCTCGAAGCCGCGCTCCACCACCGTCTCGCGGATGTCCTGCAGCGCCGCCACGCGCAGCAGCGCGTTGGCACCCACCCAGTAGGTGGCGCCGAAGAACGTGAACCCCTGGTGGACCAGGTACTGGATGTCGGTCTGCGCGCCCGCGCAGCGCTCCAGCAGGCCCGGCGCGCCGGGGTGGCTGGAGTACGGCGTCTGCGCCACGGCGATGCGCTCGTCGCGTGCCATCACCGCGGTGAGCTTCAACAGGTAGTCCGGGCGCACCAGGCTGTCGGCGTCCAGCGTGAGCAGGTAGTCGGCGGCGGGCACGGCGAAGTCGGCCGCCTCCTCCGGCACCTCGCGCAGCAGCTCGCCCTGCGCCGTGGGCTCGATGCGCAAGGCGCGGCCCAACAGCGCGATGTAGCTGTTGAGGTTCATGGCCTTGTTGGGCGCGTGCGAGAGGTTGTCGAAACGCTTGCGCTCGAAGGCCGAGATGTCCATGCGCAGCAGCGTGGCCAGGCGCTGGAACTCCAGCCGCAGCTCGCGCCGCGTGGGCGCGCGCCCGGCGCGCAGTTGCGCGGCGCGCTCGCGGTGCGCGTGGGCCGCGGCCTGGACGATGTGGCGGTTGAAGAAGTCGTCCACGTGGGCGAAGGCGGCGTCGGCCTGCGGCTCGGCCAGTTGCTCCACCCAGGCGGCCAGCGCCTCGTACAGCCCGGCGGCGCGCTGCGCCTCGGCCGCGGCGTCGAAGGCCCGCGCCCCCGCGGTGCGGAACATGAAGCCCGCCAGCTCGCGCTCCAGCCGCTGCGCGGCCTGCTCGAAGCGCGCGTGCAGCGCGGCCACCAGCTCGCGCGTGGCCTGCAGCGCGTCGGCATCCGCCCCCGGGCCGCCGCGCGGATCGTCCAGCAGCAGCACGATGCGCTTGGCCGGGTACTCGCTGAGCGCCGCCGACAGCAGCGTCTGCCGCACCACGCGCAGCTCCTCCTTGTAGGACGGCACCAGCACGCACACGCGCGGCGCGGGGCCGGCGTGCTCGTCGTACACGCTGTCCAGCTCCGGGCGCCCAAGCGACGTGAAGCCCTGCTGGCGGCAGCCGTGGCCGAAGCGGGCCAGCAAGTACACCAGGCTGCCGTAGCTCAGCCCCGCGAACAGCAGCAGCGCCATGGCCGCCTGCCAGGCGGGCGCGCCGCCCGGCGCCCAGGCGCTCGCGACGACGTGGTCCGCGCCCAGCAGGAAGGCCAGCACCGTGGCCACCATGGCCAGCGCGGTGACGGTCAAATCTCGCATCCGGTATTCCCTCAATGGTCGAGCTGGGGAATCTAGGGAGAGTAAATCTGCAAAGCTGTAATGATCTTTGCTGTATCTGCTAATTGAGCGTCAAAGCCGCTACTGCTTTTATCGAATATGTACTGATTTCGTAAAGGTGCGGCTGCCGGCATTTACACATTCAGTGCTTTCACGGGGCCTGGGGATGGAAATGGGGCGAAGTTGTGGTGCGATGCCGGCCTGCCTTGCGCCGGCAGACTCGTTTCATTTGTGTCATGCCGTGCGCACGGCGATTGCCCGCCGGACATGGATTGGAAAGGACCCTCCCACATGCTGAACCTGACCCGCCGCCAGATGCTTGCTGCCGCGGCCGCCACTTGCGCTCCCGCGCTGACCCATGCCCAGGGCGGCGGTATGAAATGGCACCCCGGCCAGTACATCCATATTCCCAGCCGCGGCGGCACGGCCGCCGTGGAAGACACGCTGGATCAGATCCGCAATATCCAGTCCGCCCGCGGGCTGCAATTGCGCTACACCTGGGCCGATCTGGAAACCGACGAAGGCAAGGTGGACGCCAGCCGCATACTGGAAGACCTGGACCGGGTTTCCAAATACAAGAAGCGCCTGCACGTGCTGCTGATGCTCAAGTCTTTTGCCGGCGGCAACCGGCCGGTACCCGAATACCTGGAGAGAAAAACGGAACGCGGTGCGGCGACTTTCAATATAGGCATAGAAGAAAAGGAAGCCCCCGGCGGCCCGCGCAAGCGCAACGGCCAGAACATTGCGCTGTGGGAGCCGGGCGTATTGAAGAGCCTGGAAGAATTCTTGCGCGGCCTGGGCCGGCAACTGGACGGCCACCCGGCGCTGGAGGGCGTGGCCATCAACGAGACCTCGCTGGGCCGGGCCGCGGACCGCAATATCGAGGACGACGACAAGATTCAATTCTTCAAGAACCTGGCCTCGGCCAACCGCACCATGCGCAAGGCCTTCCCCACCACGGTGACCATTCAGTTCGTGAATTTCCCCAAGCAGGCCATTCCCATTCTGGTGGACCAGATGCCGGACTACGGCATTGGGCTGGGCGGGCCGGACGTGTTCCTGGACGACAAGTCGCTGCGCGACAACGTCTACGTGCGCTACCCGGGCCTGGCCGGCGTGATACCGCTGGCGCCGTCCGTCCAATATGAAAACTACGTGGCCCTGAAACACCAGGGCGAGCGCACCATGGTGCCGCTGGAGGATTTGTACAATTTTGCCCGCAACCAGTTGCGCGCCAATTACCTGTTCTGGACGCGGCCGCAGCAGGGCCTGAAGAACGTCTGGCCGGACGTGCTGAATTTCCTGAAAACCCACCCGCAGGCGTCGCAATTGACCGGCGGGTTGGCGACGGCGTGCCCGTCGTCGTTCAAGGGGGGGTGCAGTGCGATTTCTTGAGTGATGAGGTGGAAATCGGCTGATATCGACTGATTGAGGTTTGATTCCTGCCGGAATCGTTCACGGCGATCCGAATCAACCCAACCCAACCCAACCCAACTCGGCTCGGCTCAACTCAACTCAAATGCCGGCATGCATCGGCATGCCGTAAGCCGAGCCGCTTCGCACCCTATTCCGTCATTCCCGCGAAGGCGGGAATCCAGGCGGTCCCACGCCAGAACGAAGTGGGAATGCAGGAACGCCAAGGTATTGACCTCAGCACGCCGACATATGGGCTACGGCCTGTTTGGGGGCTGCCTGGATTCCCGCCTTCGCGGGAATGACGAAGCAGGGGGCGCTGCACATGGGCCTGCGGCAGGCACCCGTCAATTTGCCCGAGCCCAACTCACGAATACTTCGGCGGATCCTTCACCGGCGGCGACTGGCTCGGTGTCGGCGGGTCTTCCACGGCCGGCTCGGCGTCCGGGGCGGGGGGTGCGGGCGGCTGCGGCACCGGGGGGTCCGGCGGGATGTCGTGCAGCCGCCACGGCCAGTCCTGAGCGCCGCCCATCAGCGCTGCTTCCTCGCGATGGCGCGCGCCAGCGCTTCCTTGCTCATGGTCGAGCGGCCGGCGATCTGCAACTCCTTGGCCCGCGCGTACAGCTCGGCCTTGCTGTGGCCCAGCACGTCCACGCCGCCGAAGGTTTCCTTCGGATGCTCGCGCGCCTGGCGCCCGCCCGCGGCGTCCTGCGGGTCGGACGGGCCCTTGTGGTCCTTGGGCTCCCAGTGGTCGCCCACCTTCTCGAAGCCGTGCTTGAGCGAGGCCATGGCCGTGCGGCGGGCGCGCTCGCCGCGGCCGTACTCGCCCTCGGCGCTGCGCAGCGTCTTGGCATAGGTGCGCTGCGCCTTGTCCGGCGAGCGCTGCAGCGTGGAGGGCAGCTCCACGCCGAATCTCTGCTTGCTCATGGGGTCCTCCTGGTCACTGGGTGCGGGCCCTGCTCCACGCGGGGCCCTCCACCCGGCCTGCCCCAAGCCGCTGGCAACCCCTGTTCCCGCGGGGTCCGCACGTGAGGTCTTTCACGGCGCAAGGCCCAGCGTGCGGCACTCATGGCCCGTTGAGCCGGCACGGGGCTGCGGCCACGGCCCTCTGGTCACAATGGCAAAAAAACCGCCATCCCCCGTATCGGGCCTGCCGCAGGAAGTAAACACATGGCCGATGCCAAACCTCTCGCGCCGCGCCGCGCCGGCAAGCCCTCGCCGCGCCCGGCAGGCCAGGCGCAGGCCGGTGCCACGCCCGCTCCGGCCCCCGCCCCCGCCCGCGCGCCGCGCTGGTCGCCGGGCCTGGGCTTTTTCGCCACCGCCACCGCGCTGGCGCTGAGCGCGCTGGGGCTGCTGGGTGCCGTGCTGGACGTGGCCGGCGGCTGGGGCGTGGAAGACTTCCTGGGCTGGACCGGCACCGCCGAGGACGGCCCGCTGGAGCTGCTGCTGCGGCTGTGGGAGCAGAGCGGCCGCACGCCCGCGGCCTGGCTGTACCTCGGCCTGGACAGCGTGCTGCTCGTCCCCCTCTACGGCGGGCTGCTGCTGGCCCTGTCCCTGCGGCAGGCCCAGGCCCTGGGCGCCGACAAGGCCGCGCGCCGCGCCCAACGCGAGCGCGTGGCCCTGAGCGTGCTGGTGCCGCCCGCGCTGGCCCTGGTGCTGGTGGACCTGCTGGAAAACGCCCTGGGCCTGGCCCGCGTGGGCGAGCTGGGCCCCTGGCTGGCCCTGGGCTGCACGGCGCTGGGCGCCGCAGCCCTGTATGCCGGCGCCACGCGGCGCCAGCCCGGCCTGCGCCTGGTCCGGCAGGACGTCTGGGTGACCCTGGGCCTGGCCGCCGCCGCGCTGCTGCTCATGGGCTTCGGCTCCCCAAGCTGCACGCCGCCGGGCCAGCCGCGCGGCCCCTGGCTCGCGCAACTGGGCTGCGGCGCCCACGCGAGCAAGGCCTGGCTCGTGGGCGTGGTGGTGCTGCTGCACGCGGCCACGGCGCTGGCCTGGCTCATGGGCGTGACCCTGCCCGCGCAGGCGCCCGCGGCGCAGCGCACGCAGCGCGCGCAGTTGCGCGCGGCGGTGGTGGACATCGTGCTGCGCAGCCGCGGCGTGCTGCTGGCGCTGGCGGCGCTGGCGGCGCTGCTGCTGGGCACGGGCGTGGCGGGCGACGCGCTCTATGCCACCGCCGTGTCGCCGTTTCGCGCCAGCCACGCCGGGCTGGCCGAGCGGCTGCTGCGCACGCTGGGCATGGTGGGCGGCTTCGCCCTCACGGGCCTGGCGCTGTGGCTGCTGGTGCACGCGTGCTGGCTGTGGACGCGCGCGGCCTGCCAGTTGCGCCGCCCGCACGGCCCCAGGCCCGCGGCACCCGGCAGCACGCCGCCGGGCCAGGCCGTGGCGCGGATCTGGGCCCGCATGCTGGGCTTGGCCCCCGCGCTGCTCATGGCCGCGGCCGCCGCCCAAACGGTGCGCGAGACGGTGCGGCAGCAGACCCTGGGCGCCACCGCGCCCTGGCCCGTGCCGGTGGTGCTGCTGGTGCTCTTCGGCCTGGCCGCGCTGGCGTTGGGCGGCGGCTTCCTGCTGCGCCGCCACCTCGTGGCCGAGGTGCTGTGCTACGACGCCTTCACCTGGCCCGCCCTGGCCGCGCGCGCGGGCGTGGTGGCCGCCCCGGACGCCCCCGCGCTGCCGGCGCCCAAGTACCGCTTGTGCAACCTGCTGCCGCCGCAGGCACTGGCGCCGCTGCTGCTGGGCCTGCTGCTGGGCTGCCGCGTGCTGGACCTGCTGCCCGGCCCAAGCAACGCCGGCCCGCTGGACGTGCTGCCCTCGCTGGCACTGCCCGCGGCGCTGCTGACGCTGGCACTGTGGCTGTGCGTGCTGGGCGCGCTGTCGCTGTTCGAGCTGGCCAGCGCCCGCCCGTGGTCCGGCGTGCTGCTGCTGGCCCTGCTGGGCCTGGCCTGGGCGGGCTGGTCGGCCAACGCCGCCGTGTGGCCGGCCGTGGACCCCGAAGGCGCCGCCGCCGCGGGCGGGCTGCGCATGCTGGGCTTCACGGCGCTGCTGGGCGGCGTGCTGCTGCTGGCCCACACGCTGGCGCTGCGCGAGGCGCGGCGCCACGCCCTGGCCCGCGCCGACGCACCGCGCCGGCCCCTGGGTGCCACGGCGGCGCTGGCCGCCGGCGGCCTGTGGGCGCTGGCGCTGCTGGTGCTCCTGGGCGCGGACCACGGCGCCAGCGCCCGCATGCCGGCCGAAGCCGAGGCCGTGGCCCAGGCCGACCGCCGGCCCACGCTGGACGCCGCACTGGGCACCTGGCTGCACTCGCTGTGCGGCCACGACGGCGCGGCGGCCACCTCCGCCGGCACCGGCGCCGACGCCGCGGACGACCCCGCCTGCACGCCGCCGCTGGCGCTGGACGCGCAAGGCGCGCTGCGCGTGTACCTGGCCGCCGGCGACGGCGCGGGCCTGCGCGCCGCGGCCTGGACGGCACTGGCGCTGCAGCAGCTCAACCAGCGCGACTCGCAATGGCTGCGCCGCACCTTCGCCATCACCGGCGCGGGCGGCGCGGGCGTGGGCGCGGCGCTCACGCGGGCGTGCGCCGTGGACGGCCACATCGACGAGGACTGCGTGCTCGCCTTCGCGCGCGCGGACCTGCAGTCGCCGCTGCTGTCGGCCGGGCTGTTCGAGGACGCGCTGGCCTGGCTGCTGCCCACGCGCTGGTGCGGCCTGCCGGGCTGCGGCGTGCTCTCGCGCGCGGCCTGGTTCGAGCAGGCGCTGGAGTCGGCCAGCCCGGGGTTGCGGCTTGGGCTGATGGAGTCTCGCCGCCAGGCGCTGTCCTACCCCAGCGACCACCTGCCCTACCTGCTGCTGCAGGCGCAGTGGCTGGAGACGGGCGAGCGTGCCATCGCCAGCGACTTGCGCATCGCCTGGACGGACTTCCCCGGCGCGCACGACCAGTTGGGCCTCACCGGCCTGGACCTGCCCTTGGGCACGGCCGCGCACAACGCCGCGCGCGCGGCACCACTGCATCCGCCGGGCGCGCTGCGGGGCTCGCACGAGCGCTGCCGCGACCGCAGCGCCAGCCCCGCCGAAGAAGCCGCCAGCGACGCGCCCCGCGCCCACGATCCGCCCGGCCCGGTGTGCGGCCACCTGGGCGACGGCGGCAGTGCCGACCCCGGCGGCGCGCAGGCCATGCTGGACCTGCTGCAGAGACTCTCGCACTGCCTCTCCGGCAACGCGGCCGGCCGCGAGGGCTGGCCGCACTGCGCGGCCTTGGGCGAGGCACGGCTGGCCTGGCTGCGCGCGCACCTGCTGCCGCAGTTGCTGCTGGTGCGCGCCGACGAGGCGCCGACCGCCCCGGTGAACGGGAAATGCCCGGCGCCGCACCAGCGCGCCCCGGACACGCTGCAACTGGCCATGGCGCAGCCGGTGGCGGGCTGCGCCGTGCCCGCAGGCGACGCGCACGAGCCGCGCCGCCCGCTGTGCCAGGCGCCGGCCCCGGCGGCGCGATGGCCCTGGCTGCAGCCGCAGCGCCCGGCGCAGGCCCAGGCCGCGGCGGCGCTGGCCGAATCCCGCCTGGCACAGGCCCTGGCCACGCTGCGCGCGGACCTGGGTGGCGTGGCCCGCGACAGCACCGAGCCCGCCCTGCGCATCCTGGCCCTGCACCCGGACGGCCTGCGCTACGGCTCAAGCTGGCTGCTGCCGGCCCTGGCCGTGGAGCGGCTGCAGCGCCAGGCCGCGGCCTGCGTGGGAGCGCCCGCGCCGTGAGTACCAGGCCGCGACAGCCCATGGCCGCAATGGCTTCGCGGCGTCAGGCTTATGTCGGCTTGAAATGTTTCGATACTCGCCTTCAGCGCTTGCGTGCGCGCCGGATGGGCATCGCCCCGCTGCCGGATTGAATTTCCAAACTTACTCAGCCGCCGACAGGGCAGCGAAATTCCCTGGCTACCCGGGGAAACTTCAATAAACGAGGTTTGCCTGCTTGAAGCGAACCACTGCTTCCCACTGGTTGCGCCGGCTTAGCCCCTGATTCAAACCCTCATCGCCGCTGGAGCCAAGACCAGTTTTTGCGGCAGAGCAAAGCCCCATCTCCAAATGCTGGACAGGCGGTACTTTTTTGCCTGAATACTGCATTTCCAGCCAAGAACTCGGTTTCGCCAAATTCCCGGCGCCACAATCTCAACAATATTTCGGGGCGCGCCGGCGTGCAGGCCAGGGCAGCGCAACAGTCAGCAAGGCGTCAGTCGCCCATGTACGCATCCGTTACAACCATGAAAGGGGCGATTCACAGCACCGTTCGCTGTGAATCGCGTCGATAAATAGGCACATCGGTAGTTTTTTTGTGTCCGCACTCGTCCATCTCAATGTCCGGCGCTCCGGCGCCGGCCGCTGCCTGCAGGCCCATCTGCCGCGCGGCGAGCCGGCCATCATGCAGGCCACGGGCCACTGCCCGCACCTGAGCGCACCGGCGCAAACCGTCCGCCTGATCCGCCGATTCACCGACCCACTGGCCATTGACGCCTGAGCGTTTCGCATGTCCACCCAACCAGGCACCTCAGGCCAGACCCCGCTGTACGAAGACCTCCCCTGCGGCCACCTGCTGCTGGGCGCCGACAGCCTCATCGTCCGCGCCAACCGGCTGTTCGCCCAATGGCTGGGATGCCCCCCGCAGCACATCGAGCAGCGGCTGCGGCTCACGGAGCTGCTCACGCCGGGCAGCCGCATCTTCTACAGCTCCCACGTCGTGCCCTTGCTCGCGTTGCAGGGCTTTGCCAACGAGGTGTCCCTGGAGCTGACGACGCCGGGCGGCCAGGCGCTGCCGGTGCTGCTCAACGCGCAGCACCTCGAAGGCGCCAGCGGCGAGGACGCGCTCATCAGCGTGACCGCTTTCAACGCCAGCGCCACGCGGCGCTACGAGCAGATGCTGGTGGCCACGCAGGAGCGTGCCGAGCGGGCCCTGGACGAGCTGCGCGAACAGCGCGAGCAGTTGCGCGTGACGCTGGAGTCCATGGCCGACGCGGTGGTGACCGTGGACGCCAATGGGCAGGTCAAGCTGCTGAACCCGGCCGCCGCAACGCTGCTGCGCGTGGATGCGCGCGAGGTGGTGGAGCGGCCCTTCGCCGAGGTGGTCAGGCTGCTGTGGGCCGACGACCAGCAGCCGCGGCCCTGCCCGGTGGTGCAGTGCCTGTTCCTGCCGGAGGCGCAGCAGGAAACGCGCGCCAGCCTGCTGCGCGCGCACGACGGCACGCTGTGCCCCATCAGCGACACGGTGGCGCCCATCCACGACGCGCGGGGCCGCTGCACGGGCGCGATCTGGGTCTGCCGCGACGTGAGCGAGCAGCACCGCCTGGCCGAGCGCGCGGCCCATGCCCTGCGCCACGACATGCTCACCGGGCTGCTCAACCGGCAGGAGTTCGAGCAGGCGCTGGCCCGCTGCGCCGCCGCCCAGGGCTGGCCGGGCTACCTGCTGTGCTACCTCGACATCGACCAGTTCAAGCTCATCAACGACACGCTGGGCCACGCCGCGGGCGACTTGCTGCTGCGCGAGCTGGCGCAACTGCTGCGCGACGGCCTGCGCAAGGACGACCTGCTGGCGCGGCTGGGCGGCGACGAGTTCGGCATGCTGCTCAAGGGCTGCTCGGCCGGCGAGGCCGTGCAGCGCGCCCAGGCGCTGCGCAAGCGCATACAGGACCATCACTTCCACTGGGAGGGCGGCACCCACCGCGTGACCGCCAGCATGGGCGTGGCGCAGCTGCCCGGCCCGGGCGAGCCGGCCTCCATGGCCCTGATCCATGCCGACATCGCCTGCCACGCGGCCAAGGAGGCCGGGCGCAACCGGGTGCAGTTCTTCACCTCGGCTGACACCCTCGTGCAGGCGCGCCACGGCGAGATGCACTGGGTCCCGCGGCTGCAGCAGGCGCTGGCGCAGGACCGCTTCGAGCTGCTCTACCAGCCCATCGTGGCCACGGCGCCGGGGGTCAGCCGCGTCAAGTACGGCGAAATCCTGCTGCGCCTGCGCGACGACGACGGCCAGCTCGTCTCGCCGGCGCTGTTCATTCCCGCGGCCGAGCGCTACCAGCTCATGAGCGCGCTGGACCGCATGGTGCTGCGCAAGACCCTGGACTGGATGCAGCGCACGCCCTCCGTGCACTGCTCCATCAACGTCTCCGGCCAGTCCCTGGGCGACCTGGCCTTCCTCGACGAGGCCGTCGCCAACATCAAGCGCAGCCGCGTGGACGCGCGCCGGCTGTGCTTCGAGATCACGGAGACGGCGGCCATCGGCAACCTGGAGGCCGCGCAGGCCGTCATCGCGCAGTTGCGCGCGCTGGGCGCGCGCTTCGCGCTGGACGACTTCGGCGCGGGCATGTCGTCCTTCGCCTACCTGCACCTGCTCAAGGCCGACGTGCTCAAGATAGACGGCGGCTTCGTCAAGGACCTGCACCGCGACCCGCGGCACCGCGCCATCGTGGAATCCATACACCACGTGGCCGCCGCCTTCGACATGCGCACGGTGGCCGAGTGGGTCGAGAACGAAGCCATACTGAACGAGCTGCACGCCATCGGCATCGACTATGCGCAGGGCTACTTCACGGGCAGGCCGGTTCCCTTGAGAAGCTGGAACGCCGAGTCGCCGTCGCGGCCAACCCAGGCAGCCCCGGCAGGCGCGGCGGTCTCTTAAGCCGCAGCGGCCACGGGCGCAGGCCGCGCGGTGTCCAATGGCGGGTAATCCCTTGATTTCCAGGCCGCCATGAGCACCGACGACAAGCAGCCCAGCTCCTGTTCCGACGCCGCCTGCGGGTGCGGCTCCGCCGGCGCAGCCGCACCCGTCGTCACCCTGCAGCGCCGCAGCCGCGGCACGCCCGCCGAGCTGCCGCCCCCGCCCGGTGCCACGCTGCTGCGCATCCCGGACATGGACTGCGCCGTCGAGGAGGCCGACATCCGCCGCGCCCTGGCCGGCGTGGCCGGCATCAAAGCGCTGCGCTTTCAGCTCACCGCCCGCACCCTGGCCATCAGCGCCCCGGCCGAGGTGATGCCCGCGGCACTGCAGGCCATCGGCGCCGCGGGCTACGCGGCCACCGACGTCACGCCCGGCCGCGCGGGCGCCGGCCAGGCGGCCACGGCCGCGGGCCACGCCCAGGCCCACTCCCACGACCACGACCATGGGCACGCGCAAGAACATGGGCATGACCACGGCCACGGGCATGGCCACGACCACGGCCTGCAGCCCGGCCTCGTGCGGCTGGGCGCCGCGCTGGCCCTGGCCACCGCCGCCGAAGGGCTGCACCTGTTGGGCGAGGGCTCCACGGCGCTGCGGCTGCTGGGCATGGCCGTGGCGCTGGGCGCCATCGCCCTGGCCGGCGTGGACACCTTCCGCAAGGGCTTCAAGGCGCTGCTGCGCCTGAAGCTCAACATCAACGCGCTGATGGCGGTGGCGGTGGCCGGGGCCTTCGTCATCGGCCAGTGGCCCGAAGCCGCCATGGTGATGGCGCTCTACGCCATCGCCGAGCTCATAGAGGCGCGCTCCGTGGACCGCGCGCGCAACGCCATCCAGAAGCTCATGGCGCTGGCGCCGGCCGAGGCGCTGGTGCAGCAGGCCGACGGCCGCTGGCAGGCGCAGCCGGTGGAGCAGGTGCCGCTGCAGGCCCGCGTGCGCGTGCGCCCGGGCGAGCGCATCCCGCTGGACGGCGTGGTCACGGCCGGCCAGGGCACGGTGGACCAGGCCAGCGTCACCGGCGAGAGCCTGCCGGTGGACAAGCGCCCCGGCGACGCGCTGTTCGCCGGCACGGTCAACGGCGCGCAGGAGCTGGAGCTGCGCGTGACGGCCGCGGCCTCGGACAGCACGCTGGCCCGCATCATCCACGCCGTGGAGCAGGCGCAGTCCACCCGCGCGCCCATGCAGCGCCTGGTGGACCGCTTTGCCGCCGCCTACACGCCGGCCGTGTTCGCGCTGGCGCTGGGCGTGGCGCTGCTCGCGCCCACGCTGCTGGACTGGAGCTGGGCGCAGGCCGTGTACCGCGCGCTGGTGCTGCTCGTCATCGCCTGCCCCTGCGCGCTGGTGATCTCCACGCCGGTGACGGTGGTCAGCGCCCTGGCCGCCGCGGCGCGGGCGGGCGTGCTGGTCAAGGGCGGCGCCTACCTGGAGCAGGCGCGGCGGCTGCGCGCCGTGGCGCTGGACAAGACGGGCACGCTCACCGCCGGGCGCCCGCGCCTGGTCGAGCAGCGCGTGCTCGCGGGCGACGAGGCCCTGGCGCTGCGCTGCGCCGCGAGCCTGGCGGGCCGCTCCGACCACCCCGTCTCGCAGGCCATCGCCGCGGCGCTGGCCAATGCGCCGGCCGGTACGCCGCCGCTGCCCGTGGAGCGCTTCGAGGCCCTCACCGGCCGCGGCGTGCAGGCGCTGGTGGACGGCCGCGCCCTGGTGCTGGGCAACCACGGCCTGGTGCACGAGCGCGGCCTGTGCGATGCGGCGCTGGAGGCCGAGCTGCAGCGCCACGAGGCCGCCGGCCGCACGGTGGCGCTGCTGGCCGACGAGCGGCAGGTGCTGGCCCTCTTTGCCGTGGCCGATACGCTGCGCGCCGAGTCCGCCGAGGCCGTGGCCGCGCTGCGCGCGATGGGCGTGGTGCCCGTGCTGCTGAGCGGCGACAACACGGCCACGGCGCGCGCGGTGGCCGCCGAGGTGGGCATCACCGAAGTGCAGGCCCCCCTGCTGCCGGAAGAAAAACTGCGCGCCATAGAGGCGCTGCAGCAGCGGCTCGGGCCCACGGCCATGGCCGGCGACGGCATCAACGACGCACCGGCGCTGGCGCGCGCGGACATCGGCATCGCCATGGGCGGCGCGGGCACCGACATCGCCATGGAGGCGGCCGACGTGGTGGTGATGAACGACGACCTGCGCCGCCTGCCCGCGCTCATCCGGCTGTCGCGCCGCATGACGGCCGTGCTGTGGCAGAACGTGGCGCTGGCGCTGGGCATCAAGGCCGTGTTCCTCGGCTTCGCCGTGGCCGGCAGCGCCACGATGTGGATGGCGGTGTTCGCCGACATGGGCGCGAGCCTGCTGGTGGTGGCCAACGGGCTGCGGCTGCTGGACGGCAAGGGGTTCACATCGCGCCCCTGAGGGCGCTGTCAATCGGCTTTCAGGCGGCCGGCGGCTGCGCCAGCCAGCGCGCGGCCAGTGCCGGCACGTCCACCGGCTGGTCCGTCAGGACTTCCATGGCGCAGGCGCGCTCCGCGGCCTCCAGCGGCTCGGCCGTTGCGAGCTGCTTTTCCAGCACCGCCACGCCGGCCTCGGACGGGTCGCTGCCGGCCGCGTCGCGCGCGGCCACGCGCTCGCGCAAGGTGGCTGCATCGGCACCGCAGGCCAGGATGCCGAAGGGCACGCCCAACTGCCAGGCCAGGTGCTCGAACAGCCGCCGGTGCTCGCGGCTGAGGAACGCGGCGTCCACGATCACCGCAAAGCCGCCCAACAGCGCCTCGCGCGCGCACGCCAGCAGGTGCTCGAACGTGCGCCGGCCCGCCTGCGGCGTGTAGAGGTCCAGCCCAAGCGCCGCCGAGCGCTGCAGCGCCTGCAGGCCAAAGAGGCGCTTGCGCTCCACGTCCGAGCGCACGCGCACCGCCCCGGCCTGCGCCGCCAGCGCCTGGGCCAGCGTGGACTTGCCGCTGCCCGACAGGCCGTAGGTGATCAGCAGGCGCGGCGCGCGGCCGGCGGCGACCAGCGCCTGGGCGCAGGCCAGGTAGTCCGGCCGCGGGCCGGACGGCGCCGAGGACGCCTCCGGCGACAGCGCCGCGACGAGCGCGCGCACCAGCGCCCTGTAGACCTGGAAGAAGCGCAGCACGCGGGTGCCCGCGTAGTCGCCGCCGCGCTGCAAGTACACGTCCAGGAAGCGGAAGGCCAGGTCCGCGCGGCCATGGGCCTGCAAGTCCATGGTGGTGAAGGCGATGTCGGCCATCACGTCGGCCCAACGCAGCGCGGGGTCGAATTCGATGCAGTCGAAGGCGGTGGCCTCCTCCCGCTCGCCTTCGCCCAGGACGATGAGGTTGGCCAGGTGCAGGTCGCCGTGGCCTTCGCGCACGGCGCCGGCATCAAGCCGCCGCCGCAGCACGGGCGCCAGGTTTTCACCTTGTTGGCGGACCCAGGCGCGCAGGGCCTGCAGCCGGGCGTCGACGCCCAGGGCATCGTCGAGCTGGTCCAGCACCGTCAAGGCCGCCTCGCACGCGCCCGCGGGCTGGCCAAAGGGGCCGTCGGCCGCGGCCACGGCGGCGCCGCGATGGAAGTCCGCCAGGCGTTCGGCCAGGCGCTCGACGTGGCGCGGCAGCAGTTGGCCCGCGCGCAGCCGCTCGGACATCAGTGCGCCGTCGGGAAAGCGGCGCATGGCCACGGCGTGGTCCAGCACCGGAGCGCCGCCACCCAGGCGTGGCGCATCCGGCGTGCCGCGCACGGGCAGCACGCCCAGGTAGAGCGACGCGGCCAGGCGGCGGTTCAGCCGCAGCTCGTCCAGGCAGGCCTGCTTGCGGCGGGCCGCGGTGCTGAAGTCCACGAAGGGCAGCCGCACGGGCTTCTTCAGCTTGAAGGCCAGGCGCGCGGTGAGCAGCACCCAGGAGATGTGCGTTTGCAGCAGCGCCACCGGCGCGCCGGTGAGCCGCTGCAGTTGCGCGCGCAGCGGTTCGGGGTTGGGCGCGGGCGGCGGGGCGTCGTCATCCATGCGCGCAGTATGCGTGGCGGCCGCGCCGCCGCTTCACCATGCGGCGCCCATGAACCACCCAGGAGCACGACATGGCCCAGCACGGCGATCTGGACGAACGCGACGCCCTCCACCTGCGCCAGGCCATACGCCTGTCGGCGCAGGCGAAGGCGCGCGGCAACAAGCCCTTTGGCGCGGTGATCGCCGCCGCCGACAGCACGGTGCTGGCCGAGGCCGGCAACACCGGCACCGAAACGCGCGACTTCACCGCCCACGCCGAGATGAACGCGCTGCGCGCGGCCGGCCCGCGCCATGCGCGGCAGCTGCTGGCCGGCGCCACGCTCTACGCCTCCGGCGAGCCCTGCGCCATGTGCGCGGGCGCGGTCTTCTGGAGCGGCATCGGCCGCGTGGTGTTCGCGCTGGACATCGCCGCGCAGCAGCGCGCGGGCAAGCCGGCGGAAATTGCCCTCTCCTGCCGCGACGTGCTGCAGGCCGCGCCGCGGCCCGTCACGGTGCTTGGGCCCTGCCTGGCCGACGAGGCGTTCGAGGCTTTCAAGGGCGCCTGGTAGCGCGCGCACCGCGCCACCCGGGCCCCGCCCGCAGGGCCCCAGGGGACGGCACGCCGCCTGCCCAGGGCTGCGGCGTCGCGCGCCGCAGCGCACTTGGCCGGCCGGCGCCCACAACACTCCCCTTGCAGACCCTGGAGAAGCTATGCCCACCGTCTTCGACTCCATGGCCGCGCGGCTGCGCAGCGCCTGGAAGCCACACAAACAGGCCACCACGCCGCGGGCCTTCCGCTGCCAGTGCGGGCGGCCCGTGTTCTTTCGCAACAGCCAGTGCCTCAACTGCGGCACGGCGCTGGGCTACGACCCGGCGCGCTCGCAGGTGCTGCCGCTGGAGCCCTTGGGCGAGCACCTGTGGCGCGAGTTCGGCGCGAGCGAGCTGGCCCCTGCCTACCGGCGCTGCGGGAACTTCGAGGCCGCCGCGGCCTGCAATTGGCTGCTGCCGGCCGAGGAAAAGGGGCCGGACGGGCAGTTCGCACCGCTGTGCAAGGCCTGCCGGCTCAACCACACCATCCCCGACCTCTCCGTGGAGGAGAACGCGCTGTGGTGGGGCCGCATCGAGGTCGCCAAGCGCCGCCTGGTGTCGCAGCTCATAGGCCTGGGGCTGCCCGTGCTGTCCAAGGTGGAGGACCCCGAGCGCGGCCTGGCCTTCGACTTCCTGCGCGCCCCCGAGGGCGGCCCGCCCGTGATGACCGGCCACGACGACGGCCTCATCACGATCAACGTCGAGGAGGCCGACGACGCCCGGCGCGAAAAGCTGCGCGCCCAACTGCACGAGCCCTACCGCACGCTGCTTGGGCACTTCCGCCACGAGGTGGGGCACTACTACTGGGACCGGCTGGTCAAGGACACCGAGTGGATCAACCCGGTGCGCGAGCTCTTCGGCGACGACCGCATGGACTACGCCGCCGCGCTCAAGAAGAACTACGAAGAGGGCCCGCCCGCCGACTGGAAGGACCGCTTCGTCAGCACCTACGCCAGTTGCCACCCGTGGGAGGACTGGGCCGAGACCTGGGCCCATTACCTGCACATGGTGGACACGGTGGACACGGCGCTGTCCTTCGGCATTGATGCCGACGACGTGGAGATCGAGGCCGTGCCCTGGACCAGGGAAGCCCTGTGGCGGCCGGACGACGCCGACGCCGAGGCCTTCCTGGGCTTCATCAACGCCTGGACCGAGCTGACCGCCGTGCTCAACGAGATGGCGCGCAGCATGGGACAGGCGGACTTCTACCCCTTCGTCCTGCCCAAGCCGGCCGTGGCCAAGCTGCAGCTCATCCATGCCATCGTCCGCGGCACGGGAGCGCAGGTCGAGCCGCCGGCCGCGCCCAAGGCGGCACCCAGCTCCACGGCCGAGGAGGAGCCGGCCGAGCCCGTGGCTTGAACAAGCCGCAGGCGGCCCCGCGCATGGTGCCGGGGCCGGCCGATTCACGCAGTCACACCGGGGCGCTCAAACCGCCGGCCCGTTGGGCCCGCTCTTGGTACGCACCACCAGCTCCAGGCCCAGCAGGTCGATGACGTCCAGCACCTTCTGCAGCTGCAGCGTGGGCTTGCCGCCCTCCAGCTCCACGATGAAGCGGTTGCCCGTGCGGCCGCGGTCGGCGATGTCGAGCTGGCGCAGCGACAGCCGCTTGCGCTGCGCGCGCGCCAGCGCGCCCAGCGCCACCGAGGACCGCACCACGGCTTCGCTCTTGTCTTCTTCCGAAACGGCCGGATGGATGTCGTTCTGGTTCAATGCCGTTACCTCCTTGTAACGGATTGTTCCATTGCCGCGGCGCAAGTGGGCACTGCCGGGCCCCTGGGAAGCTGCACAGGGTGTGTCGAAATACCGGGCGCGGCGCTTGCCGAACGGGGTGCCGCCGCATTGAGCGCCTTCCAGGAGCCCCCCGATGAACGACTTCCCCGACGCCGTCCCCTCGTCCCGCCCGTTTGCCATCGTCACCGGCGCGTCCTCCGGCATAGGGCTGGAGCTGGCGCGCTGTTGCGCGCAGCGCGGCTGGGACCTGCTCATCGCCGCCGACGAGGCGGCCATCCACGACGCCGCCCAGCAGCTGCGCGCCCTGGGCACGCAGGTGCAGGCCGTGCAGGCCGACCTGGCAACGCCCCGGGGCGTGGAGCAGCTCTGGGACGCCGCCGGCGGCCGCGTGGTGGACGCGCTGCTGGCCAACGCCGGGCGCGGCCTGGGCCGCGGCTTCCTGGACCAGGACTTCGGCGCCGAGCGCCATGTCCTGGACACCAACCTCACCGGCACGCTGGCGCTGCTGCACAAGGCCGGGCGCCAGATGCGCGAGCGCCGCAGCGGCCGCATCCTCATCACCGGCTCCATTGCCGGCTACATGCCCGGCACCTACCAGGCCGTCTACAACGGCAGCAAGGCCTTCCTGGACTCCTTCGCCTACGCGCTGCGCGAGGAGCTCAAGGACAGCGGCGTGAGCGTCACCTGCCTCATGCCCGGGCCGACCGAGACGAAGTTCTTCGAACGCGCCGACCTGATGGACACCCGGGTGGGCACCATGAAGAAGGACGACGCGGCCATGGTCGCCCGCCAGGGTTTCGAGGCCATGCTCGCAGGCAAGCCGGCCGTGGTCACGGGGCTGAAGAACAAGCTGCAGGTGGCCGCCTCGCACGTGGTGCCGGACACGGCGCTGGCCCGCGCCCATGCGAAGCAGGCCGCGCCGGGCACGGCGCAGACGCCGGCACAAAAGTCCGCCAAGGCCGTGGCCGGCGCGTTGGGCGGGCTGGCGCTGCTGAGCGCCTGGTGGCTGCTGCGCGGCCCCTCGGCACGGCGCGGACAGGTGACGGTGTGAGCGGCTGAGCGGGCCGCGCGCGGCCCCGCTTCAGGCCGTGGCCGCCGCGTCCTGCGCCACCACCACGCGGTTGCGGCCCTCGTCCTTGGCCTGGTAGAGGGCGCGGTCGGCGCGGCCCAGCAGCGGCGTGGTCTCGCGCTCGGTTGGGCCGAAGGCGGCCACGCCGATGCTCACGGTCACGTTCAGCGGCCCCGCCGCGGTGGACACGTCCTGCCCCGCCACCGCGTGGCGCAGCGTCTCCGCCAGCACGGCCGCCCCTTCCCGCGTGGTGTCGGGCAACAGCACCGCGAACTCCTCGCCCCCCAGCCGGCCCATGCGGTCGGTGCGGCGCAGCCGCTCGCGCGCGACCGCGCACACCTGCGCCAGCACGACGTCGCCCGCGGCATGGCCGTGGCGGTCGTTGATGAGCTTGAAGTGGTCCAGGTCCAGCATCAGCACGGCACCCACGCGGCGGTGGCGCTGGTAGCGCACCAGCTCCTCTTCCAGCGCCTCCAGGAAGGCGCGGCGGTTGAGCACGCCGGTGAGGGCGTCGGTGGTGGCCAGGCGCCTGAGCTCCAGCTCCCGCGCCTTGCGCTCGCTGATGTCCTCCAGCACGGCAATGAAGTGGCGCACGCTGCCGTGCTCGTCGGCCAGCGGCGTGATGGTCTGCGAGACGTGGTAGGGCGTGCCGTCGGGGCGGCAGTTGCTCATCTCGCCACGCCAGACCTCGCCGGCCAGGATGGTGCGCCACATGAGCGCGTAGATCTCCGGGCGCTGGTCGCCGGAGCTCAGCAGGTCCTGCGGGCGCCGCCCAACCAGCTCCTGCAGGCTGTAGCCGCTCAGGCGGCTGAAGGCCGGGTTGGCCCATTCGATGACGGCGCGGCTGTCGGTGATCATCACCGCGTTGTCGGCCGCATCCAGCGCAGCGCCCAACAGCCGCAACTGCGACTCGGCGCGCTTGCGCTCGGTGATGTCCTGGAACAAGCCCACGAAGTGCAGCGGCCGCCCTTCGGCGTCGCGGTCCACGTGGATGGTCAGCCACTGCGTGTAGCACTCGCCGGACTTGCGCCGGTTGATGATCTCGCCGGCCCAACTGCCCTGCTCCAGCAGTTGCGTCCACATCGCGCGGTAGAAGGGCGTGTCGTGCTGCCCCGAGGCCAGCAGCGAGGGCGTGCGGCCCAGCACCTCGTCGGCGCCATAGCCGGTGATGCGGCTGAAGGCCGGGTTGACCGAGACGATGCGGTTGTGCGCGTCGGTGATGACGATGGCCTCGGCGTTGATGGCAAAGACGCGGCTGTTCAGGCGCAGCGCCTCGGCGCTGCGGCGCTGGGCCGTGACGTCCATCTGCAGCAGCAGCGCGCAGCGCCGGCCGTCGCGCTGCAGCGGCCGCACCAGCACGCGATACCAGCGCGGCCCGGCCGAGGCGCTGCCGTGGAAGCTGCCCTGGTAGTCGTCGGCCTGCCCCGCGAGCACGGCGGCGATGCCCTGGCCCAGCGTGGGCGCGTCGGGGTCGTCGCCCTGGTAGAGCGCGCCCAGCGCCTCGTAGTGCGGGCCGCCCAGCAGCGCCGCGGGCAGCGCGGCGTCGCGCGCCATGTCGCGCCAGGCCTGGTTGATCTGCAGCGCGCGCCCGTTGGGCGCGAACAGCAGCACGGCTGCCGGCAGCGCGTCCAGCAGCCGCGCCTGCTGCTCCACCTGCTCGGCCTGCACGCGCATGCGCCGCAGCGTGGCGCGGCGAAACATGCCGTAGCCCCCCAGCAGCGCCAGCGCCGCCAGCCCGATGAGCGGCGTGACGATCCAGGCCTGGCGCCGCACCTCGGCGCGCGCGCCGGCCAGCGCCGCGGCCTCGTCCACGCGCGCCACCACGGCAAAGGGGCGCGCGTGGTCGCTGCGGTAGGCGGTGATCCACGTCCCCTGCTCGCCCATGGGCTGCAGCAGCGTGCCGATGTCGGCGCCGTCCTGCCAGCGCCGCACCAGCGCCTGGTTGGCCCGGCGCCAGGCCGCCGGGTCGGCGTCGCGCGTGCTCAGCAGCAGCGCGCCGTCCCAGCGCAGCAGGTCCACGGCCCAGGCGGTGTCGGACTCGCGCGCCATGAGGCGGTTGAGAAAGAAGTCCACGTTGAGCGTGGCCACCACGCCCGGGCCGGCCGCGCCGCCGCCCATGAGCACGGGCACGAAGCCCAGGTCCACCGCCGCGTCGCCGCCGGCGAGCACGCCGTCGACCAGGTCGCGCCCAACGTGCGCCCTGCCCACGCGCAGCAGCGGCTCGCCGCCATCGGCATCGGGCAGGAAGCCGCGCAGGTCCACCTTCACGCCCAGGTTGGCCGGGTTGGAGCTCAGCACCACCAGGCCCTGGCGGTCCAGCAGCGACAGCGAGCGCAGGTGCGGGGCGTTGTGCAGCACCTCGCGCAGGCGCTGCGCGCGCGCCTCGTCGCTGGCGTCCTGCGCCGCGGCCTGCAGCAGCCCGCGCAGCGACAGCTCCACGGCCGACA
Source organism: Azohydromonas lata NBRC 102462 (assembly GCF_001571085.1). Lineage (GTDB taxonomy): Bacteria > Pseudomonadota > Gammaproteobacteria > Burkholderiales > Burkholderiaceae_C > Azohydromonas > Azohydromonas lata. The sequence continues at coordinate 21,785 of NZ_BCTC01000030.1, read as the reverse complement.
GCGTCTGGCCAAAGAGATGGGCGTTGTGCCGCGTCTCGGCCACCGCCAGCCGCCGCTGCGCCTGGACCTGCTCGTCGGCCAGGCGCTGCCCGTGGTAGAGCAGCCCGCCCAGGGCCAGCGCCACGGTCAGCGCCACCGCGGCCACGGTGCTCCAGTCGGCCCGGCGGCTCCAGGTCACGCGCACGCCGGCCTCCGGCGGCATGGCGCCGTGCACGGGCGGCGAAGCGGTCCCATGCGGCTCACTGCGTGATGACGATGGGGTCCAGCCCGTGGCGGCGCGCCGCGGCCAGCAGCCGCCCGTCGCGCTTGATGCGGGCCACGAAGCCGTCCAGCGCCTGCAGCCAGCGCTCGTCCCCGGGCGCCACGGCCCAGGCGTAGGGCGTGACGTGGTAGGTGCTGGTGGGGGCCACCAGCCGCGCCCAGTCGGCGCTGTCGAGCATGCGGCGGCTGTAGGGGAAATCGGTCATGAACACGTCGGCGCGCCCGGACTCCACCTCCTGCTCGCGCGCGTGCGGCGTGTCCAGCACCGCCAGTTGCGCCTGGCGCAGCTTCTCGCGCATCACCGGCTCGTGCAGCGTGCCGCGCGCCACGGCCACGACCACGCCGGGGCGGTCGATGTCGTCCCAGGTGCGGATGCGGCGGTTGCTGCGCGTGGTGATGGCGTAGATGTCGCTGGCCAGGTGCGGCGCCGTAAAGCGCAGCTTTTCCTGGCGCAGCGGCGTCACGCCGATGGCGAACATGGCCACGTCGCAGCGGTCGGCGAGCAGGTCCTCCACGAGCCGCGCGAAGCTGCTGTCCACGAACTGCACGGCCAGCCCCAAGTCCTTGCCCAGCTCCTGGGCCAGGTCCACGTCCAGGCCCACGAGCTGGCGCGTGACCGGATGGCGGTAGGAGATGCCGTAGTAGTCAGGCCAGACGCACACGCGCACCTGGCCGGCCTGGCGCAATCGCTCCAGGCGGGAAGGCGGCTCGGCGGCCAGGGTGGCGCTGGACAGGGCCAGCGCCGCAGCGGCCACCAGCAGGCGGCGCGGCAAGCGGAAACGGGAAACAGACATCCGGAGCGCGGTGGCAAACGTGAGCGGGCGCCAGTGTGGCGGGCCGCCACCGCATTTCCCCGGCGCCGGCCGGTGGATTTTTTGCAGTTGCGCAATGTTTTGCCGCTTTTCCGCAGTAGCGCGCGGCCGGCGCCGCCCACCCGGCCCGGCGCCCACCGCGCACGCGCCGGACGCCTCGGCCGGCTACGCCGGCTCGCCCAGGCTCACGCCGATCTCGCGGGCGCAGCGCAGCAGCGGGTGCTCGGCCGGGATGCAGCGCCGCCCCGCGGCCACCGCCTGCAGCGCCACGCTGGTGAGCTCGCCGCCTTGCAGCGTGACCATGCGGCCGAACTCGCCGCGCCACACCAGGTTGGCCACCTCGTTGCCGTAGCGCGTGGCCAGCACGCGGTCGAAGGCCGTGGGCGCGCCGCCGCGCTGCACGTGCCCCAGCACGGTGGCGCGCACTTCGCTGTCCAGCAGCGGCTGCAGTTGCGCGGCCAGCACATGGGCCACGCCGCCCAGGCGCACGGGCTCGTCGCGGCCCGGCAGCACTTCCTGCACCACCACGCCGGCATCGCGCGCGTGGGCGCCTTCGGCCACGCAGATCACGGTGAAGCGCTGGCGCGACTCGCGCTCGCGGCACACGGCGGCCACGGCCTGCACGTCATACGCGATCTCCGGCAGCAGGATCACGTCGGCCGCGCCGGCGATGCCGGCCTCCAGCGCGATCCAGCCCGCGTCGCGGCCCATGGTCTCCAGGATCATCACCCGCCCATGCGCCTGCCCCGTGGTCTGCAAGCGCTCCAGCGCCTCGGTGGCCACGGCCACCGCCGTGTCGAAGCCGAAGCTGCGCTCGCAGCCCACGATGTCGTTGTCTATGGTCTTGGGCACACCCACCACGGCCAGGCCGCGCGCGGCCAGCGCCTGCGCGATGGCCATGGTGCCGTCGCCGCCGATGGCCACCACGGCGTCCAGCCCCAGGGCCTGCGCGCTTTCGAGCACGCGCTGCGCGCCCGCTTCGCCCTCCATGAGCGGGTTGCGGCGGTTGCTGGTGCCCAGCACGGTGCCGCCGAGATGGATGAGGCCGCTGACGGCGCGCCAGTCGAGCTGGCGCACGCGGCCCTCCTGCAGCCCGGCAAAGCCGTCCTCTATGCCCACCACCTGCGCCGAACAGTGGCGGATGAGCGACTTGGTGACGGCGCGGATCACCGCGTTGAGCCCCGGCCCGTCGCCGCCCCCGGTCAAAACGCCTACTCGCATGCGCTCGCTCCCTCGAAGTCAAAGCCCGCAAGTGTGCCGGCACATTGCGCACCCGCTGCGGTGCGGGCCAGGCCAAGGGCAGCAGCGCCGGGCCGCGTCGGCGCCGGCAACGCACGTCAGGACGTCCGGCGCCGCTGCACGCGCACGCCGTCGCGCACGGCGGCGGCGGGATAGAGCACCACGTCCTGGCCGGGTTGCAGGCCGCTGCGTATCCAGGCGCGGCTGCCGTTGCGCGCGGCCACGTCCACGGGCTGCAGCCGGGCGCGGCCGCCGTCGACCCGGTACACGGCCATGACGCCTTCGTCCTCCACCGGAAACACGGCGCCCACGGGCACCTGCAGCGCCGAGGCCACCGATTGCGTGACGATGCGCACGCCCACGCGGTAGCCGTCGCCCAGGGCGCGCCAGGCCGCGGGGTCGCTCTCGATGTCCATGAGCACGCGCACGCGCTGCTCCTCCACGCCCAGGGCCGAGACCTTGGTGAAGGCCGCGGGCTCCACCAGCCGCACGCGGCCCTGGAGCACCCCGGGGCCGCCCCAGCGCTCCAGCAGCACGCGGCTGCCCGGGGCGGCCTGCAGCGCGTCGGTGGTCAGCAGCTCGGCCACGACTTCCATGCGCGCGGTGTCGCCCAGCTCCAGCAGCGGCGCTCCTGCGGCCACCGTGGCCTCGCTCGCCTGCGCCACGCGCAGCACGCGGCCGGCCACCGGCGCGCGCAGGACGAAGGTGCGCCCGCCCGCCGCCGGCCCCCGCTGCACCGCCGACAGCGCCGCGCGGGCCTGCTCCACGTCGTGCGCGGCCACCTCGCTGTCCAGCCGCGCGGCCTGCACGTCCTGGTGCGCCGCCTGCAGCGCCAGCCGGTCGTTGTCGAACCTGGACAGCGAGACGAAGCCCTGGCGGACGAGCGCTTCGCTGCGCGCGGCCTCGTTGCCCGCCTGCTGCAGCGCCACCTCGGCGCGGGCGGCGCGCGCCGCGGCACGCTCGCGCGCGGCCAGCGCCATGTCCAGCCGCGCGCGCTGCTCGCGCAGCGTGCGCTCGTCCTGCAGGGCGGGCAGCACGGGGGTGAGCAGCGCCAGCACGTCGCCGGGCGACACCGCGTCGCCCTCGCGCAGCGCCATGCGCTGCAGCACGCCGGCCAGCGGGGCGCTGACCACGTAGCGGTCGCGCACGCGGGTGCGGCCCTCCTCCTCGATGAAGGTCTCGAACGGGCCCTGCACCGCGGTGGCCGTCTCCACCGGCACGGGCCGCGGGGCCAGGGCCCAGGCCAGCAGCAGCAGCGCCGCGGCCAGGCCGGCGGCGGTGAAGGCCCAGGTCTTGCGCTTCATGGCGTCGGGGTCCTTGTGTTCAGTCGCGGGTCTTGAGCACGGCCACCAGGTCCAGCCGGTCCACGCGGCGGCGCACCACCAGCGCGCTGGCCGCTCCCGCGGCCACCACCACCAGTGCGGCCCAAGCGTAGGTGCGCGCGCGAATCACCACGGGGAAGAAGAACTGGTCGCTCTTGAGCGCCTGCGCCACGCCATGCGTGAGCCCGTAGCCCAGCAGCATGCCCAGCGGCAGCGCCACGGCAATGCACAGGGCCAGCTCGCCCAGCAGCAGCCATGAAACCTCGGCGCTCGTGAAGCCCAGCACGCGCAGGCTGGCCAGCTCCCAGCCGCGCTCGGCCAGCGCGATGCGCGCGTTGTTGTAGACCACGCCCACGGCGATCACGACCGCGAAGGCGGTGAGCACCGTGCTCATGATGCGCACGTTGCGCGCGCTGACCTCCTGCATGTTGCGCAGCAGCGTGGCCTTGCTGAAGGCGCCAGCCAGGCGCGGGATGTGCCGGGTGGCCCGCAGCAGCGCCGCCTCGCCGCCGCGCTGCACGGACAGGACGAAGCCGGTGGCGACGTCGCCGTCGCCCAGCAGCCGGTTGAGCTGGCGGCGGTCCATGTAGGCGTTCAGGCCCATGGACTCGCGCACCGTGGCGCCCACGGCCAGGCGCAGCCGGCGCGGGCGGCCCACCAGCACCTCGGCCTCCACGGTGTCGCCCGCGCGCACGCCCAGCTTGTCGGCCAGGCGGTCGGTGAGCACCAGGCCGCGCTCCTCCAGCGGCACGGCGTGGCCCTGCGCGTCCATCACGCGGTAGAGCTCGGGGCGCGGCGCGTAGCCGCGAATGAGGCTGCGCTCGTGCCGCGCGCCCCGGATGAGGTTGACGGGGACGAAGCGCGTGGACTCCACGCCCAGCACGCCGGGCAGCCGCGCCAGCTCCAGCCGCACGGCGTCGTCCACCACGTCGTCCATCCACAGCGTGACGTCGCCGCGCAGCGACAGCGTGAACTGGGTGTAGACGATCTCGTCCATGGCGTCGCGCAGGAAGTTGCCCAGCACCGTGATGGCCAGCGCCGCGGCGATGCCGCCCACGCACAGCAGCGTGCGCAGCGGGCGCCGCTCCATGTTGCGCAGCACCATGCGCAGCGCCGAGGGCAGCCGCTGCACGCCCAGCCGCTCCAGCAGCGTGGGCCGGTAGCGCGCGGGCGCGGGCGCTCGCATGGCCTCGGCCGGCGCCAGCCGCACCGTGGCCGCGATGGCGCCCAACGTGCCCAGCACGGCCGTGGCCGCCGTGACGCCGCCGGCCAGCGCCAGCAGCCCCGGCGCCAGGCGGTGCTCCAGGCGCGGGAAGCGGTAGAACTCGGCGTACAGCGCCGTGAGCTGCGCCCCCAGCCACTGGCCCAGCGCCGCGCCCAACGCCAGCCCAAGCGCGACGATCAGCAAGACGAGCTGCAGGTAGTGCAGCGCGATGGCGGCGTTGGCGTAGCCCAGGGCTTTCAAGGCGGCGATCTGCTCGCGCTGCGTGCCCACCAGGCGCGACACCACCACGTTGAGCAGGAAGGCGGCCACGGCCAGGAAGATGGCCGGCAGCACCGTGCCCACCACGCGCTGCGACTTGATTTCACCTTCCAGCATGGCGTGCGAGGCCTGCTCGGCGCGGGGAATGACGTCGCGCCCGCCGTAGGCCGCCAGCCGCTGCTGCAGCGCCGCCATCACCGCCGGCTCGCTCGCGCCGGGGGCCAGGCGCAGCGACACGCGGTTGAAGGCGCCGCGCAGGTCGAAGGCGGCCTCCAGCACCTCGCGGTCCACCCAGAAGATGCCGTAGCCGCGCTGGTCCGGCGTGCCCCACAGCCCGGCGAAGACGTGCTCCGGCGACACCGCCGTGCCCACGACGCGCAGGCGCCGCTGCCGCCCGTTGACCAGCGCGCCCAGGGTGTCGCCGAACTTCAGCCCCCGGGCGCTGGCGAAACCCTCGGAGACCAGCGCGGGGATGGCGCCGTCGCCGGCAGTGCCCCGCTGCAGCGGCTCCAGCGGCTGCCCGGCAGTGAGCGAAACGCGGTTCAGCCGCGGCGGCGCGCGCAGGTCCAGGCCGACGAGCTGGCCGATGACCGGGTCGTCCGAGCCCGGAACCTCCACCCGCACCAGCGCCTCCACGCCCGTCTGCACCTCGGCCACGCCGGGCAGCTCGCCCAACGCCGCGCCCAGCGCGGCCGGGGCGCGCTTCAAGCCGGCGAAGACGTCGGCGAAGCGGCCCTCGGCGTAATAGGCGTCGCGGGCCCGCGCCAGGGAATCCACCGCCGACAGGCTGGTGAGAAAGCCGCCCACGCCGCTGGCCACCACCAGCGCGATGGTCAAGGCCTGGCTCCACAGGCGGCGCAGGTCGCGCAGCAGCTTGAGGTTGAGGGCCTTCATGGTGCCGCCGCCCCGTGTCCGTATCCGCGCGCGCGCCTCACCAGGACAGCGCCGAGGCCGGCAGCTTGCGCGCGTTGGCCTGCACGCGCTGCAGCCGCCCGTCGCCCATGTGGAACACGCGGTCGGCCATGGCGGCGATGGCGGCGTTGTGCGTGATGACGAGGGTGGTGGTGCCGGTGTCGCGGTGCACGCCGCCTATGACTTCCAGGACGAGCTTGCCCGTGTGCACGTCCAGCGCGCCCGTGGGCTCGTCGCACAGCAGCACGTCCGGCCGCTTGGCGATGGCGCGGGCGATGGCCACGCGCTGCTGCTCGCCGCCGGAGAGCTGGGCCGGGAAGTGGTCGCGCCGCGGCGTGAGGCCCACGCGGTCCACGGCCTCGTCCACGGGCATGGGGTGCTCGGCGATGTCGGTGACCAGGGCCACGTTCTCGCGCACGGTGAGGCTGGGGATGAGGTTGTAGAACTGGAAGACGAAGCCCACATGGCGGCGCCGGTAGTCCGTCAGCGTGGCCTCGTCGGCGCGCGTGAGGTCCAGCGTGCCGAAGCGCAGCTCGCCGGCGCTGGCCACGTCCAGCCCGCCCAGGATGTTGAGCAGCGTGGACTTGCCCGAGCCCGACGGGCCCAGCAGGACGATGAACTCGCCGCAGGCGATGTCGAGGTCCACGTCGCGCAGCGCGCGCACCTCCACGGCGCCGGCGCCATAGGTCTTGCAAAGGCCGCGGGCGTGGAAAACGGGCAGCGCCGCCGGTGGCGCGCTGGGCGGCGCCAGCCCGGTTGCGCCGGCAACCGGCCCTTCAGCGTCACGCGCCATCGCGCCGGTACGCGGCGGCCAGGCCCGTGCCCAGCAGCGCCAGCACGTACAGCAGCCCGGCAAAGGCAGGCGGCTCGCCGGCCGGCGCGCCCTGGGCCGGCGCGGCGGGCCGGGTCAGCGGGGCCAGGGCGGGCAGCGCGTCCTCAGGCACGTCCAGCGGCGCCTGCGCGAGGCCCGCGGGCGTGGACGGCAGCGCGGGCGCCACGGCCTCGGGGGCCGGCAGGGTCCAGGTACTCACCACGATGGCCAGCGCGGCCAGGGCACCGGTGAGGGACAGGCAAGTCAGGGCGGGCCTGCGTGCAGTCATGGAAAACACCTCCGGGGCATGTGTTGCATGCGGCCTCCCCGTCGCATGGCGGCCGGGACGGCGCGGCTCCGTTTCGAGGCCGGATTGGCCGCGCATTCCCGAGCGGTCAGATTGATCCATCGCGGCGCTGCGCACAGTGATGCAGATCAACCTGGCGTCGACCGGGCGGTCGGGGCTTGACGCGCCTCAAGGCGCACCCCGTGACGCAATGCACACAATCCGCCGCACGATCAGCAAGGAGTCACCGATGCGCGCCATGGTGTTGCACCAGCCGGGCCTGCCGCTGGAACTGGTCAGGCGCCCCGATCCCGTTCCCGGGCCGGGCGAGGTGCGGCTGCGGGTGCTGGCCTGCGCCGTGTGCCGCACCGACCTGCACGTGGTCGATGGCGAGCTGCCCGGCACGCGGCTGCCCATCGTCCCCGGCCACGAGATCGTGGGCGTGGTCGAGGCCCTGGGCGAAGGCGTGAGCGAACCGCGCCTGGGCGAGCGCGTGGGCGTGCCCTGGCTGGGCCATGCCTGCGGGCATTGCGGCCCTTGCGCGCACGGGCAGGAGAACCTGTGCGACACGCCGCAGTTCACCGGCCACACGCGCGACGGCGGCTTCGCCTCGCACGTGGTGGCCGACGCCGCGTTCTGCCTGCCGCTGCAGGCGCAGGGCGCCGACGCGGTGCACCTGGCGCCGCTGCTGTGCGCCGGGCTCATAGGCTGGCGCTGCCTGCGCGCCGCGGGTGACGACGCGCACGCGCTGGGCCTGTACGGCTTCGGCGCGGCGGCGCACCTGGTGGCGCAGGTGGCGCTGCGCCAGGGCCGCGAGGTCTACGCCTTCACGCGCGAGGGCGACACGGCGGCGCAGGACTTCGCGCGGCGCCTGGGCGCCGCTTGGGCCGGCTCGTCGGCGCAGGCGCCACCCAAGCCGCTGGACGCGGCCATCCTCTTCGCCCCCGTGGGCGACCTGGTGCCGCGCGCGCTGCAGGCCGTGCGCAAGGGCGGCCGCGTGGTGTGCGGCGGCATCCACATGAGCGACATCCCGTCCTTTCCCTACCGGCTGCTGTGGGAGGAGCGCCAGGTGATGTCGGTGGCCAACCTCACGCGGCGCGACGGGCTGGAGTTCCTGCAGATGGCCGCCCGCGAGCCGCTGCAGGTGCACACCAGCGTCTACCCGCTGGAGCAGGCCAACCAGGCGCTGCACGACCTGCGCAGCGGCCGCGTACAGGGCGCCGCGGTGCTGGTGCCCTGAGATGGCGCGGGGCGGAACAAAACGTTACCGCTTCGATAACAATCGGGTGGGCCGCGCGTCTTGACGCGGGGCCGGACCGCGCTGTCGCGGCTGTTTTGCTCACCCATTTCTTCCATGGCATCGGCATCTCGACAACGGGTCCTGGGGGCCTTGCCCATACCGCCGGCCATTGCCGTGGCGCTGGTGCTGCTGCTGCTGGTGGCGCTGGGGGCGATGTGGTTCCAGAACGTGGCCACCGAGGCCGCGCGCTGGCGAGCGCACACGCTGCAGGTGCGGCTGGAGCTGTCGGAGCTGCGCAGCGACGTGCTGGAGATCTCGCGCGCCGTGCGCGGCTACGTGGCCAGCGCGCGCGAGGACTGGCTGGAGCCCGGCCGCCAGGCCCAGCGCAGCGCCGCCGAGCGGCTGCAGCGGCTGCAGGCGCTCACCGGCGACAACGCCCTGCAGCAGCAGCGGCTGCAGGCCCTGGAGCAGCGGCTGCACACGCTCAACGCCCTGGACGAGGCGGTGCTGCGCGACGCGCAGCAGCGGGGCTTTCGCGCCGCGCGCGAGCACATCGCCTCCACCAGCGCGCCGACGGAGCTGGCAGCGATGAAGGCGCTGCTGGAGGCGCTGGACGCCGAGGAGCTGCGCCTGCTGCACTCGCGCGAAGCTGCGGCGCAGCGCAACTTCGACCTGGCCGTGGCCATCACGGCGCTGGGCAGCCTGCTGTCGCTGGCGCTGGTGGCCTGGGCCGGCTGGGGCCAGCAGCGCAGCCTGCGCCGCCTGGGCGCCACGGTGCGGGCGCTGGAACAGGCCCAGGACCAGTTGGGCGCCGCCCATGCCCGGCTGCAGGGCCAGGCCGGGCAACTGGCCGAGCTCAACGAGGCGCTGTGGCGCTCCATAGGCGACGGCGAGGCGCGGCAGCCCGCCTCGCCGTCGCCGCAGCGCCTGGACGACCCCGACCGGCTGGAGGCGCTGCGGCGCACGCAGCTCATGGACACGGCGCCGGAGGAGGAGTTCGACCGCTTCACGCGGCTGGCGGCGCTGTCGCTGCAGGTGCCGCTGTGCCTCATCAGCCTGGTGGACAGCCGGCGCCAGTTCTTCAAGAGCAGCTTCGGCCTGGGCGGCGAGCTGGCCGGCACGCGCGAGCTGCCGGTCCAGGCCTCGTTCTGCCAGTTCGTGGTCACCGCGGGCGAGGCACTGGTGGTGGAGGACGCGCAGCGCGCGCCGCCGCCGCGCTACGACGGCCCGGTGCCGGCGGGCGTGGGCGCCTACCTGGGCGTGCCGCTGGCCACGCCGGACGGCCTGGTGCTGGGCAGCTTCTGCGTGGTGGACGACAAGCCGCGGCAGTGGAGCGCGGCCGAGCGCGCGACGCTGGAGCGCATCGCGCAGTCGGTGCTGGCGGCCATCGCGGTGCGCATGCAACTGCAGGTGCTGGAGCGCCACGTGGCGCGGCGCACCGCCGAGGTTCAGTTGCTGGCCGGGGCGATCAAGAACTCGCTCAACGGCGTGTGCATCGTCAACGTGCAGGGGCGCTTCACCTACGTCAACGACGCCTACGCCTACCAGTTCGGCTATGCCAAGGCCGAGGAGGTGGCGGGCATGGCGCTGGCCGAGCACTGCGCCGACCCGCAGACGGCCGCCACCATCGTGGGCGAGCTGCACGCCTGGGGCGCGTGCCGGCGCGAGCTCACCGCGCGGCGGCGCGACGGCAGCCGCTTCGAGGTGCTGATGGACATGTACCTGGCGCAGGACGAGAGCGAGCGCGACGTGTACGTGGGCACCTGCATGGACATCACCGAGCGCAAGCGCGCCGAGCAGGCGCTGCGCCTGAGCGAGGAGCGGCTGCGCCTGGCCCTGGAGGCCGCGCACATGGGCGCCTACGAAGTCGAGGGCGGCACGAGCCGGGTGCAGCGCATCGGCAGCCTGTACGCGTCGCTGGGCCTGCTGCGCGAGCACGACGGCCGCGACTTCATGCAGCGCGTGCACCCCGAGGACAGGCACACGCTGCAGGCCAGCATGGCCGGCCTCAACCCCCGGCAGCCGGGCTACTCGCTGGAGTACCGGCTGCGCACGCCGCAGGGCGCCTGGGTCTGGCTGGCCGACCACGCGCAGGCCCGCTTCAGCCTGGACGGGACGCTGCTGCGGCAAATCGGCATCAACATGGACGTGACCGCGCGCCGCGAGGCCGAGGCCGCCCTCAAGGCCGCCCTGGCCGAGAAGGAGGTGCTGCTGCAGGAGGTGCACCACCGCGTGAAGAACAACCTGCAGGTGGTCTCCAGCCTGCTGCAACTGCAGCGCCGCCAGTTGCAGGACCCGGCCGTGCAGGCCGCCTTCACCGAGACCGAGCAGCGCGTGCGCGCCATGGCGCTGGTGCACCAGCGGCTCTACCAGCAAAACACCCTGTCGGCGCTGAACTTCTCCGACTACCTGCGCACCCTGGCCGACCAGCTCGTGCGCTCCTTCGGCGCCGAGCGCCGCGTGCGCACGGCGCTGGTGCTGCAGCCGCTGCAACTGCCGGTCAACGCCGCGGTGCCACTGGGGCTCATCGTCACGGAGCTGATCACCAACGCGCTGAAGTACGCGTGGGGCAGCACCGGCGAAGGCGAGCTGCGCATCGCCCTGGCCGAGTCCGCGGCCCCCGGCCCGCACCAGCTGGTGCTGGAGGTGCGCGACGACGGCGCGGGGCTGCCGCCGGACCTGGACCCCGCGCAGTCCAAGGGCCTGGGCATGCGGCTGGTGACGCTGCTGTCACGCCAGATCGACGCCACAGTGGAAAACCTCGACGGCCCGGGCACGGCCTGGCGCTTGACGGTGCCGCTGGAGGCGCAGCCGCCCCAGCAGCCGCCAACGCTCCCGGCGGCGCCCTCCAGCGCCGTGGCCTAGGCGGCGACTGCCACTGCCGGCAGCGGGCGCTGCCACGTCACTTGGCACAAGCGGGCGCTTGAACGCCAAGTGCCTGTCGCACAAGGCGTTTCCTTCCGCCGCCGGCCTGGTACGGAAAGTGAGTTGATGCCCTGGCGTTGCACGCGCCGCGCCTCCATGGACGCCGCCGCGGCGCCCACGGCGCATGCAGCCTTCACCAGGAACCAGGAGCTGGACCATGAAAACCAACGTCGGCGGCACGGACCGCGTGCTGCGCATCCTCGCGGGCCTCGTGCTCATCACCCTGGCCGCCACGGGCACCGTGGGCGCCTGGGGCTACATCGGCATCGTCCCGCTGCTCACGGGCCTGGTGCGCGTGTGCCCGGCCTATTCCCTCCTGGGCGTCAACACCTGCCCGCTGGACAAGCGCTGAGCGCGCGCCGCGGCCGGGCTCAGCGCGCCTGGCGCAACCGCTGCACCTGCACCTGCAGCGCGGCGGCGTTGAGCGCGCCCAAGTGGGCGTGCACGCGCCGGCCCTGCGCGTCGAAGAAGAGCGTGAGCGGCAGCCCGCTGGAGCCGCTGGCGTGGCCCAGCGCGCGCGTGGCGTCCAGCCAGACGCCCTCCTCGGCCATGCCTTCGCGCTTGAGGTAGGCGCGCACCACGGCGGCCGCCTCGCCCTGGTTGACGAGCAGGAAGCGCACGTCCGCGCCGTCGCGGCGGCGCGCCGCCTCCAGCACCGGCATCTCGGCGCGGCAGGTCGGGCACCAGCTCGCCCACAGGTTGACCACGGCCGGGCGCCCGCCCAGCACCTCGGCCAGCGGCTGCTGCCCGCCACCGGCCAGCGCGGTGAGCGCCACGTCCGGCGCCGGCACGGGCAGCGCCCGCCCGCCCGCGGCCAGCACGGCCACGCCCAGCACCGTCCACACGCCCACGCCGGCCAGCGCGCTCCACAGCAGCGGGCGGCGCAGTGCCGGCAGGGCGCGGCTGCGCGCGGCCAGCCAGAGCGCGGCCACGGCCACGCCTATGGCGTCGTCCCAGCCGCCATCACGGATGTCGAACACCGCCCAGGGCTGCGCCAGGTAGGGCTGCCAGTGCGGCAGCACATGGCCCAGCCGCGCCGCCAGCAAGGCGGCCACGGCCGCGCCCAACAAGGCACGCTCGGCCTGCGCGGCCTGGCCCGCGCCCGCCAGGCGGCGCGCCGCGAACACGGCCAGCGCCAGCGCCGCCAGCAGCATCAGCGGGGCGACGGGCAAGGCCAAGGGGCCCAAGGTGATGGAGAGCATGGAAGGCACGGACGGCGCAATGAGGCGATGGGCTCAAGCATCCCATGCCCGCGGCCTGCACCGCCTGGGCGCCGCGCTCAGGTCACCACGCTGAGCTGCCAGGGCACGAACTCGTTCTGCCCGTAGCCGTGCACCTCGCTGCGGGTGCGCTCGCCGCCGGCGGTGCGCAGCATCTGCGCGAAAAGCTCGGCGCCCTGCTCCGCGATGGTCTTGCGCCCGTCCAGCACCTCGCCGCAATTGAGGTCCATGTCGTCGCGCTGGCGCTGCCACAGCGCCGTGTTGGTGGCCAGCTTGAGAGAGGGCGCGGGCGCGCAGCCGTAGGCCGAGCCGCGCCCGGTGGTGAAGCAGATCAGGTTGGCGCCGCCGGCCACCTGGCCCGTGGCGGACACGGGGTCGTAGCCCGGCGTGTCCATGAACACCAGCCCGCGCGCGCGCACCGGCATGGCGTACTCGTAGACCTCGTTGAGGTTGGTCGAGCCGCCCTTGGCGATGCCGCCCAATGATTTTTCGAGCACCGTGGTCAGGCCGCCGGCCTTGTTGCCGGCCGAGGGGTTGTTGTCCATGCGCGCGCCGCCATGCGCGCAGTGCTCCTCCCACCAGCGGATGCGCTGCACCAGGCGCTCGCCCACCTCGGCGCAGCGCGCGCGGCGGGTGAGCAGGTGCTCGGCGCCGTAGATCTCCGGCGTCTCCGACAGGACGGCCGTGCCGCCCTGCGCCACCAGCAGGTCCACCGCCGCGCCCAGCACCGGGTTGGCGGTGATGCCGGAATAGCCGTCGGAGCCGCCGCACTGCAGCCCCACCACCAGCGCGCCGGCGGGCACCGGCTGGCGCGTCACGTCGTTGGCGCGCGGCAGCATGGCCTTCACGTGCTCGATGCCGCGGGCCACGGCGGCGGCCGTGCCGCCGGATTCCTGGACGTTGAAGGTGCGCAGCCGCTCGCCGGGCTCCAGCCCCTGCGCCGCCATCAGGCGCGGAATCTGGTTGGTCTCGCAACCCAGGCCCACCACCAGCACGCCCGCGAAGTTCGGATGCGCCGCGTAGCCGCCCAGCGTGCGCTGCAGCACCTGCAAACCCTCGCCCTCGGCGTCTATGGCGCAGCCGCTGCCGTGGGTGAGCGCCACCACGCCGTCCACGTTGGGAAAGGCGGCCAGGGCCTCGGGGTGGATGTCGCGGCGGAAATGGTCGGCGATGGCGCGCGCCACCGTGGCCGAGCAGTTCACCGAGGTGAGGATGCCGATGTAGTTGCGCGTGGCGATGCGCCCGTCCTCGCGGACGATGCCCTGGAAGGTGGCGGGCTGCGCCGCGGGCGGCGTGGCGCGCGCGTCGCGGGCAAAAGCGTAGTCGCGGGCGAAATCGCCCATGGCCAGGTTGTGCACGTGCACGTGCTGCCCCGGCGCGATGTCGCGGCTGGCGAAGCCGATGATCTGCCCATAGCGGCGCACCGGCGCGCCGGCGGCCACGGTGCGCACCGCCACCTTGTGGCCCGGGGGCACGAGGGCGGACACCGTCACGCCCTCGCCCGCCAGCACGGCGCCGGGCAGGAGTTGGTCCAGCGCGACCACCACGTCGTCATCGGCGTGCAGCCGCAGCACGCGCGGCGCGGCGGCCACCGGGGAAAGCGTTGCGGACACCTTGCTGCTCCCCGTCTTCACTTGGCCGCCGTTTTGCTCGCGCCGCGCGCCTTGGCCAGCTCGGCGTTGAACTCGGCCACCACGGCCGGGTCCAGCCCCTTGACGAAGGCGTCGCCCACGGGCTTGAGCTTGTCGCGCAGGCGGTCGCGCTCGGCGGCGCTGAGCTCGTTGACCACCATGCCCTTGGCCGTGACGCTCTTGACCATGCTGGCCTCGGCCTCGCGGTTGACCTGGCGCTGGTAGGCGGTGGCTTCCCGGGCGGCCTCGGCCAGCAGCTTCTGCTCGTCGGCGCCGAGCTTGTCCCAGGTCTTCTTGCTGAACAGCACCACCAGCGGGTCGTAGACGATGCGGGTGAGCGACAGGTACTTCTGCACCTCGTAGAAGCGGCCGGTCTCTATCGTGGGCAGCGGGTTGTCCTGCCCGTCCACGGCCTTGCTCTCCAGCGCGGCGTACAGCTCGGTGAAGGCCAGCGGCACGGGGTTGGCGTCCACGGCCTTGTAGATGTCCAGGAAGATGGGGATCTGGATGGAGCGCATCTTCAGCCCCTGCAGGTCTTCCCATTTGTGGATGGGCCGCTTGCTGTTGGTGATGGAGCGAAAGCCGTTCTCCCAATAGGCCAGGCCCACCAGGCCTTTCGCCGGCAGCTTGTCCAGCAGCTTGCGGCCGAAGGGGCCGTCCACCAGCTGGTCGGCCTCGCGGGCGTCGTTGAAGGCCATGGGCACGTAGAAGATGCCGAAGTCCTTGTCCATGGTGGACAGCAGCCCGGGGCTCACGAAAGTGACGTCCACCGTGCCGCCCTGCAGCGAGGAGATGACCTGCGCATCACCCCCCAGGGTGCCGCCGGTGAAGAGCTTGGCTTTCATCTTGCCGCCGCTCTTGGCCGTGACCAGCTCGGCGAACCTCTGGCCGCCCAGGCTGAACGGGTGGTCCGCCGCCTGGGCCGAGGCGAATTTCAGCGTGCGTTCCTTGATGTCGGCCGCTTGGGCGTTGGCCATGGGCAGCAGCGCGGCGCCCACCAGGG
The DNA here is from genome assembly GCF_001571085.1 of Azohydromonas lata NBRC 102462. GTDB lineage: Bacteria > Pseudomonadota > Gammaproteobacteria > Burkholderiales > Burkholderiaceae_C > Azohydromonas > Azohydromonas lata. The sequence continues at coordinate 6,640 of NZ_BCTC01000030.1, read as the reverse complement.
CGGCCAGCAGGGCCTTGCGAAGGGTGTTCATGGTGTTGTCTCCGGGGGTGGTTGCAGGCACGGCTTCGCCCGCGGCACGCCCGCTGGCGCGGGCTGCCGAAGGAAACCGTCGTTTGGAAGGAGGCGCCGGCGCTTGCCGGCGCGGGGTCAGCGCGTGGCCGTCACAGCCCGTTGCTCAGGAGGCCGCGCGCGGCGAGGTTGCCGATGAAGGCGCGCAGGCCGAAACGCCAGGGCGGCGCCGTCTCGCTGTGCGTCACGCGGTTGTGCAGGCCGCCCAGGCGGGCGCTGCGGATGGTGACCACGTCGCCCAGGTCATGGGTAAAGCCGCCGCCGGGCTGGTGGCGGTCTTCGATGGGCGCGAAGAGGGTGCCCAGGAAGAGCATGAAGCCGTCCGGGTACTGGTGCGCGTGCATCGTTTGGTCCACGAGGTCCTGCGGGTCGCGGCTGATCTGGCGCATGGAGTTGATGCCGCGCAGCTCGAAGCCGTCCGTGCCGCGGACGAGCAGGTGCACGTCCTCGCGGCGCACGTCGTCGAGCGTGAAGCCGTCGTCGAAGAGGCGGATGAAGGGGCCGATGGCGCAGGAGGCGTTGTTGTCCTTGGCCTTGCCCAGCAGCAGCGCGCTGCGGCCTTCGATGTCGCGCAGGTTGACGTCGTTGCCCAGCGACGCGCCCACGATCTCGCCGCGGCTGTTCACCGCCAGCACGACCTCGGGCTCCGGGTTGTTCCAGGCCGACTCGGCGCGGATGCCGATGTCCTCGCCGGTGCCCACGGAGGACAGCACGGGTGCTTTCGTGAACACCTCGGCGTCCGGGCCGATGCCCACCTCCAGGTACTGCGACCACAGCCCGCGCTGCTGCAGCAGCGCCTTGAGCGCCATGGCGCGCTCGGAGCCGGGGCGGATGTCGGCCAGGTTTTCACCGACCAGCGACAGCACCTGCCCGCGCAGCGCCTGGGCCTGCGCGGCGTCGCCGCGCGCCTGCTCCTCGATGACGCGCTCGATCAGGCTGGTGGCGAAGGTCACGCCCGCGGCCTTGATGACCTGCAGGTCGCAAGGCGCCAGCAGGTAAGGTTTACTTTGGTCGCGCGTGTCGGCCACGGCGTTGGCCAGCAGTTCATCGAGGCTGCCGATGCGCCGGCCCTGCGCCTGCCGCACCTGCACCGCGGGCAGCGTGGCTTCGAGCAGGGTGCTCATGGTGGGGAAGCGGTCGCTCAGGTCGTACACGCCGTCCTCGCGCAGCACCACCACCGAGGGGCCGGCCACGGCGCCGGGCACCCAGGCGCGGCCCACCAGCGTGCCGGCACAGCCGTCGTCAGGCAGCACCTGCGCGGCTTGCAGAACCAGGGGAGAGGAAGTGGAGGCGGTGGACGTCATGGCGGTTGGGGGTGGGTTGATCGTTGGGAGGATGCGGCAATGCGGCGGCCCGGCCGGCAGGTGCGCAGCCTGCGGCACGGCAGGGGAAAACGGACGTGGGGTTGAGACTGGGAGTGGATGCGGAGGTGGGATGAGGCGTCAGCTGTACACGGCGGCGCCATCGGCGGCACCGGCCGCGGGCGGCAACTCCAGGTTGCGCTCCAGGGCGGATTTCACGTTGTCGAGGTGGCGCAGCATGGCGGCGCGGGCAGCATCGGCATCGCGGCGCTCTATGGCCTCGATGACGGCCAGGTGCTCGTCTATCGCGGCGGCATGGCGCGCGGGCACGTCGAAGTGCTGGTCCAGCTTGCGGAACATCGCGCTCTGGCGGAAGTCCCACAGCGTCTTGACCAGGTGCGCCAGCGCGCCGTTGGACGAGGCCTCGGCGATGCGCACGTGAAAGAGCGCGTCGCCGTCCAGCGCGCTGGCGCTGGCGTCGAACTCCGCGCGCATGAGCGCCAGCGTCTCGCGGATGCGGGCGTGGTCCGCAGGCGTGGCGTTGAGCGCGGCCAGCGCCGCGGCCTCGGCCTCCACCAGGCCGCGCGCGGCCAGCACCTCGAAGGGCCCCGGCTCGGCCACCAGCACCGAGTTGGCCACCACGGCCCGCGGCGCGGTGACGTACACGCCGCTGCCCACGCGGATGTCTATGAGCCCGTCGATCTCCAGCGCGATGAGCGCCTCCCGCACCGAGGCGCGGCTCACGCCCAGCTGCTGCGCCAGGTCGCGCTCGGACGGCAGGCGGTCGCCGGGCTGGAATTCGCCGCTGCGGATCAGCTCCGCGAGCTGGTCGGCGATCTGGCGGTACAGGCGCTGGGTGGAGACGGTTTGAAGCGGCATGTCAGGTCGATGAGGCTTGGGCCCGCGGCACGAACCCCTGGCGCCTGCCCGCTCACCAGGTCCGGTGGTCAAGTGGTCAGGCCAGTTGGGTGAATCTTAGGGATCAAACGAAAAATGACTGCACGGGAAAACCCGAAGGCGTGCGGCGGGGCTGTATCCGGGCGTTGGGCGCGGCCGTCTGTGCTCAGGACTGATCCAGCAGCCGCTTGCGCCACTGGTAGTGCGGGCTGTAGCGGCCGGGCATGGGCGGCGGGAAGGGGTAGGTCCAGGGCCGGGCGCCGATGAGGTGGTGGTCCAGCATGCGGTGGATGAGGCGCAGTTGCAGCGGGCCCACCACGTCCTGCGCCTGCGCCAGCCACCGCATGAAGTCCGCGGGCACGCTCGGCACGCCAAAGCGCGGCAGGTAGGCCAGCAGCGCGTAGAGGCAGCCGCGCGCCATGGCGTTGTCCAGCCAGCCCTGCAGCCGCCGCCAGTCCAGGCCGGCGCCGCAGTGGCGCATGAGCAGCAGCGCGTCGCACAGCGAGGGCAGGAAGCTGGGCTGCACCTTGAGCACCGTCATGTCGTTGAACCACGAGGCGGCGATGTAGGCCAGTTGCAGCTCCGCGGGCAGCCGCTGCACGCGCCGGCCCAGCCACAAGGCCGGCTCGGCGCGCTGCAGCACGGCCTCGGCCGAGAACACGCTGCCCGCGCCCAGGGGCGAGCCGTCGGCGTAAAGCCCCTTGTGCAGCTCCACGACGGCGCCGTGCGCGCGGTGGCGCAGCGGCTCGTCGTGGTGCGGGCCGGGCGGGCGCTCGAATTCGATGCGCTCGAAGGCGCCCGTTTCGCCTGTGAGTGCGCGCGCAACCGTCTCGTGCAGCGCGGCGGGGAACAGCACGTCCATGTCCGCCATCGGGCGCAGGTGCGGCTGGGCATAGAACTGCACGCTGACCGAGACGCCCTTGAGCAGCGTGAGCTCCACGCCCAGCGCGGCGCACGCGTCCAGCAGCTCGGCGCCCACGACGTCCAGCGCCGCGCGGCGCACGCGCGCGGTCAGCTCGGCGGCCAGCAGCTCATGGCGCCAGCGCGCGGGAATGGCTTGCGGCGCGGCGCGCGTGGCGTGGTGCAGCAGCGGGCCCAGCCCGCCGTCCAGCAGCCAGCGGATCTGTCTGTCCTGCTGCGCCGCAGCCTCGCTGCCCTCGGCGGCCGCCTCGGCCTCGGCCAGGGGCTTGTCAGTAACAAGGTGCGTCAACAGTTCACATATCAGCATCTGCTTGCTTTCGCAACGTCCCGTAGCGCCAAACCTTCAAACCTGGGGGAGTTTTTTCGCGGCATTGCAGGGTCTGTGAATCAATGATCCCTGCTCGCTTGTTCATTCGAGCAGGGCACCGCGGACCATACACAAGGCCCGCGGGCCGCTTCCGGAGGGAGATCAATGAGCCATGCCTACGCCCCGAGCACGGGGATGATCGTTCGCGACGTGGACAGCGAGGTCCTGATCCTCGACACGGTGTCCAACCACATCCACCAGCTCAACGAGACGGCCAGCATCGTCTGGCGCCTGCAGCGCGAGGGTTGCACCGCCCCGGACATCGCCGCCGCGCTGGCCCAGGACTTCGCCATCGACGAATCCCGGGCGCTTGCCGACGTCCACGACGTGCTGCAGCGCCTGGCGTCGCTGAACCTGCTGACCGGAGATGAACGCAGCGTTTTCCACCATCCAGGAAAGGAGTGCTGAATGCCAGTCAACGACCCGTCCCGCCGCCACTTCGTCAAGCGCGGCGCCTACGTGGCCCCCGCCATACTGACGCTGGCCGCCGCGCCGCAATTCGCCAAGGCCGGCTCCGTCAAGCCCGGCAACAACGGCAACCCCAACCCGGGCAACAACGGGAATGACGGGAACAACCCCGGCAACAACGGCAACGGCAACGGATACGGCTACGGGAACGGCAAGAAGCCCTGACCCCCGCCGAGGCCGGCCCCCCTGCCCGGCAGCCCCCCACGCCGGCCTTGCGGCTCCCGCCCAACGCCGGCGTTCTTCATGCCACACCGCAGGCCTCGGCCGCCCTGGAGAACTTGTCCGTGAGTTGCCGCCCCATGCCCGCAGAACCCACCCAACCCGCCCTCCCCGCCAACGGCGCCGACCCGGGCCAACCCGCCTGGGGCCCTGACGACGCCGCCGCTTGGTCCTTCCAGATCCTGGGCCAGACCGTGCGCATCGCCTGTGACGACGCAGCCCCCGCGCGGGTGCTGCGCGCCAACTTCGCCGCCCTGCCCGCGGCCGACGCGCAGGCCGAGGCCGACCTGGACTACCGCGCCTGCCGCCACCCCCAGGGCGAGGGCTGGATGCTGCTGCGCCGCGGCCAACCCGCCGTGACCGCGCCGGACCTCTGCGAGCTGCTCTACCACCTGGAGAAGGACCTGATCATCGCGCTGCAGTTGCGCCGGCCCACGCTGCTGCACCTGCATGCCGCGGCGCTGGAGTTCCAGGGCCGGGCCTGGCTGCTGGCCGGGGAGTCCGGCGCGGGCAAGTCCACCACCGCCTGGGGCCTGCTGCACCACGGCTTCAACTACCTCAGCGACGAGCTCAGCCCCGTGGACCTGGAGGCGCTGGCCGTCCACGCCTACCCGCACGCCCTGTGCCTCAAGCGCCGCCCGCCCAACGCACCGCCCTGGCCTGAAGGCCAGGTGCTGGAGCTGGGCCGCACGATGCACATCCCCGTGGCGGCGCTGCCCGCGGCGGTGGCGCCCTCGCCCTGCCCGCTGGGGGGCATGCTCTTCGTCCGCCACGACCCGCTGCTGCGCGAGCCCGAGCTGCGCCCGCTGCACGCGGCCGAGGCCGGCGCTCACCTCTACGTCACCACGCTCAACGCGCTGGCGCACGCGCGCCACGGCATGGACGCCGTGGTCGGCCTCGCCAAGAGCGTGCCGGCCTGGTCGCTGACCACGGCCGACCTGGACGGCACCTGCCGCCTGGTGCGCAAGCTCGCGCTGCAACAAGGCCGCCAAGCCGGCGACTGACAGCAACGGCAGCGGCACGGCGCCTGGCGGGCCGCGCGTGAAAGACGTGCAAGGCACGGAGTAAGAACGCGGCGGCACCGCCCGCTGCCTCCCGCTGCCGGACCTGCCAAATGCGGCAGTAGACTCGCCGCCGCCCGCGCGCGGCCTGGCCGAGGCGCGCGGGCACCCTCTTTCTTCCGGCCGACTGGGAACCCCGCCATGTCCAGCGTCCTGCCGGAGCTCGTGTCCTACCTCGAAGGACTGGCCGACCCGCACATCGTCTTCGACCGCAAGTACCGCATCGTGGCGGCCAACGCGGCCTACCGGCAGCAGTTCAGCGCCGGGGGCGCCTCGGTGGTGGGCCGCACCTGCTACGACGTGTCGCACCATTTCGACCGCCCCTGCGACGAGGCCGGCGAGAGCTGCCCGCTCGCGCGCTCGCGCCAGAGCGGGCAGCGCGAGCGCGTGCTGCACCTGCACCACACGCCCAAGGGCGAGGCCTACGTGAACATCGAGCTGACGCCCGTGCTGGACGCCAGCGGCGAGGCGGCCTTCTACGTGGAGAAGATGGAGCCGCTGCGCATCGCCCAGGGGCGTCCGGCGGCGCAGGGGATGATCGGCCGCGCGGCAGCCTTCCAGGAGATGCTGGCTCTGGTGGCGCGCGTGGGCCCCTCGCAGGCCAGCGTGCTGCTGCTGGGCGAATCCGGCACCGGCAAGGAGCTCGTGGCCCGCGCCGTGCACGAGGTGAGCCTGCGCGCGAACAAACCGCTGGTGGTGGTGGACTGCGCCAGCCTGCCGGAGACGCTGTTCGAGAGCGAGCTGTTCGGCCACGAGCGCGGCGCCTTCACCGGCGCGCACGCCAGCAAGCCGGGCCTGGTGGAAGCGGCCAGCGGCGGCACCTTGTTCCTGGACGAAGTCGGCGACATCCCGCTGCTCATGCAGGTGAAGCTGCTGCGGCTGCTGGAGAACGGTACCTACCGCCGCGTGGGCAGCACCGAGCTGCGGCGGGCCGACGTGCGCGTGGTCTCGGCCACGCACCGCGACCTGGACGCCATGGTGGCCGACGGCCGTTTCCGCGAAGACCTGTACTACCGGCTCAGCACCTTCCCGATACGGCTGCCCGCGCTGCGCGAGCGGCGCGAGGACATCCCGCTGCTGGCCAAGTCGCTGCTGGAGCGCGTGACGCCGCGGCAATTGAAGCTGTCGCGCGCGGCGCTGGCACGGCTGGCCGCGCACGATTTCCCGGGCAACGTGCGCGAGCTGCGCAACGTGCTGGAGCGCGCCGCGCTGCTGACCGACGGCGACACGGTGGAGGCGGAGCAGGTGGAGCAGGCCCTGGCCATAGGCCGGCGGCTGCACGGCGCGCCGGCCGCGTCGGCCCGCGCGGCGCTGCCGGCGGCCGTGGCCGCGCCCGC
>NZ_BCTC01000029.1 GCF_001571085.1 Azohydromonas lata NBRC 102462 | reverse complement strand
CCCCGACGTGCAGGCGGGGCCGGGGCAGGGCGCTCATGGACGCCTCCCGGAAGGGTCAGGCGTGCCGGTGAAACGGGATGCCGGGGGCCGTCCCCAGCCACGCAGGTGCCGCATACCGCTCGCTCCCTTGCAGGCGCTTCACCCGGCCGGGTTGATGGAGGGTGATGCGACTGCGGGTGGCGGCGGGTGGTGGAGTCAATGTAGAAGCGCAAGGCCATCCCCTGTATCGGGGACAACACCCTGCCTGCGGGCGTGCGGACCGCCTGGGCCGCTCAGGCCGTCATCGCCTCGAAGCCCGTGGCCGTCAGGCGCAGTGCGCGGTCGGCGCGCGCCGCGGCCGTTTGCGAGTGCGTCACCAGCAGGCAGATGGCCCCTTCCGCGCGGGCCTGCTCCAGCAGCAGCGTCATCACGCGCTCGGCCGTGGCCGGGTCCAGGTTGCCCGTGGGCTCGTCGGCCAGCAGCAGCGCCGGGCGGTGCACCAGCGCGCGGGCGATGGCCACGCGCTGCAGTTGGCCGCCCGAGAGCGTGCGCGGCAGCCGCTCGTCGAACCCTTGCAGCCCAACCACGGCCAGCATGTGCTTCACCCGGGCCGCGTCCGGCCGCTTGAGCAGCAGCAGCGGCAAGCCGACGTTCTGCGCCACGCTCAGGTGCGGCAGCACGTGAAAGGCCTGGAACACGAAGCCCAGCTTCTCGCGGCGCCAGCGCGCGCGGGCCTCCTCGCCCAGGCTGAACACGTCCACGCCGTCCAGCACCACGCGGCCGGCATCGGCCTGGTCCAGCCCGGCGATGCAATTGAGCAGCGTGGATTTGCCCACGCCGGATTCGCCCAATATCGCGATGAATTCGCCTTGACTCGCTTTCAGGTCCACGCCGGTGAAAACGGGGGTGTCGGCATAGCGTTTTTCAAGGGCTTGGAGGGACAGCATGGATTCGTGGAGCCATTTGCGGACGGCGCCACTGTAAGGGCAAAGGGAAGGCCTGGCCGTGTTTTGTGGTCTACGGTGATTGCGCAGTCAATCGGCTTGCGCTTTTTGCCTTGTAAAATATTGATGGCCCAATATAAATATTGGGGTGTGTTTTTTTTTGATTGGATGTTGTTCAAATGATGACAGCGACTTGTGAATCCCTCGAAGAAGTCCGCACCCAAATTGACCGCCTGGACCGACAGATCGTCGCCCTCGTCGCCGAGCGCGGCGGCTATGTAAAACAGGCGGCAAAATTCAAGAAGACCACCGACGACGTCAAGGCGCCGCAGCGCGTGGAGCAGGTGATTGCCAAGGTCAAGTCATTGGCCGGGGAATTGGGTGCCAATCCTGACGTCACGGAAAGGGTGTACCGGGCCATGATCGCGGCCTTCATCGAGGCGGAAATGGCCGAGCACGCCCGACTGGCCGGCTCCGCGTCCGGCGATTGACCGAACGCCGCCTTTGCCGGGCCCGGTAATAGTTCACGTTTTTCGGGGATTCGCGCCATGCCCCTGTTATTTGCGCTCAGCGCCGGACGAACAACTGCCTGGACCTAAAGCTTTCGAACGGCTTGCAGGCATCATGTGCCCGCGGATTTTCCCGCCTGCATGAGCAGTGATGGCGCCGGTCGCGTACCGGTATTTCAGGATTTACCAGTTCAAGGCAAAAGTAGTCATGGCTGCTGAGCGGTTCGGCGATGTTTCATCCGACGCGCAACCCGTCACTTACTCCACGCGCGTGGACATCTGGCTCGCAGCGGCGCTGCTGCTGGCCTTCGGCGCGGTGATTTATGAAGCCACCGTGGACGGTATTCCCGCCGCCTGGGGCATTGGTTTGCTCATGGCCGTGGCGCTGCGCGTCATGGTGCTGCCTTGCCGCTACATCCTCATGCCGGACCATTTGCTGGTGTGCAGCGGCATGCGTCGATGGGAAATTCCCTATCAGGAAATCAAGTCCATCATGCTCAGCCTCAATCCGGCCTCGGCGCCGGCACTGTCGCTGCGGCGCGTGGAAATACGCTACGGGCGGGAATTGATGCTGGTGTCGCCGCGCTCGCGAACGGAATTCATGGCGGCGCTGTATTCGCGCATGAAGCGCAGCAGCTTCACGCGACCCGGCTGATCAGCGCCTGCAGCGGCTGTGCCGCGTCGCAGGCAATGGAAATTCGCCACGGCATGCTGCGCAGCCAGGTGAGCTGCCTTTTGGCCAATTGCCGCGTCGCGGCGCTGCCGGTTTCCAAGACCTGACGTCGCAAGGGCGCGCCGGACAATCCGGCGTCCAGCGCCTCCCACACCTGCCGGTATCCCACGCAGCGCATGGAGGGCAGCTCGATATTCAAGTCGCCGCGCGCGCGCAGCGCCTCGACTTCCGCCACCAGCCCGGCCTGCAGCATTTGCTCGAAACGCAAATTGATGCGTTCGTGCAGCCACGAGCGGTTTTCCGGCTCCAGCGAGAAAAACGGGCCTTCCGGTGCCTTGGCTTTTTTTTCGCGGTGGAAGCTCGATATCGGCCGGCCGCTGGCGCGGTAAACCTCCAGCGCCCGCGAAATGCGCTGCGCGTCCAGCGGCGCTAGCCGCGCGGCGGTCACCGGGTCCACTTTGGCGAGCTCGCCATGCATGAAGGCCCAACCCTGCTCGGCGGCCTGGGCTTCTATGTCCGCGCGCAGCGGCGGCACCGAGGGCGGCATGTCGTCCAGGCCGTCTATGAGCGCCTTGAAGTACAGCATGGTCCCGCCCACCAGCAGCGGCAGCGCGCCGCGCTCGCGGATTCGTGCCATGGCGGCCTGCGCGTCGGCCACGAATTGCGCGGCGGAATAGGCTTGCGTGGGCGCTATCAGGTCCAGCAGATGGTGCGGCGCGCGCGCGCGTTCCTGCGCCGTGGGCTTGGCCGTGCCGATGTCCATGCCGCGGTAGACCAGCGCCGAGTCCACGCTCACGATTTCCGCCGGCAGCCCACGCGCGGCCAGGTGCTCGGCCAGGTCCAGCGCCAGCGCGGTCTTGCCGCTGGCCGTTGGGCCGGCCAGGGCGATCCAGGGCAGGGCGCGCAGCCCGTCCAGGCCCGCCGCGCTCATGCCGTGCGCGCCCGCGCCGGCACGCCGTGGCGCTGCACCAGCGTCCAGCCCACCGTGGCGGTGGCGATGCCGAACACGCCCAGCACCAGGCCCAGCGGCCGGGTCGTCCCGTTCATGGCGTGGCCCACCCACAGGCCGACCACGAAGGCGGTGGTGGCCAGCACGAACCCGTTGAGCGCCGAGGCCACGCCCGCCATGCGCGGGAAGGGCCCCACCGCGCCGGCCTGCCCGCAGGGCTGGTGGATGCCGTGGCCGAAGGCGTAGAGCCACTGCGGCAGCAGCACGGCCCACACCTCCTGCACGCCCGCCAGCGCCAGGCCCGCCATGGACAGGCCGCCGGCCAGGCTGAACCCCGCGCCGCGGCGCACGGCGCCGTCCAGCCCGTGGCGCAGCAGCCAGCGCCGGCAGAAGAAGGTGCCCAGCAGGTAGGCCACCGAGCCGGAGGCCAGCGCCACGCCGTACTGGCCGGGCGTGAGCCCAAGCACCTCGATGTAGACGAAGGACGACAGCGCCAGGATGGCGAACAGCCCGCCGTAGGTGCAGGCCACCAGCGCCGACCACGCGCGGAAGGTGCGGTGGCCCAGCACCTCGCGCACCGCGGCGGCCAGCGGTTTCAATCGCAGCGCCTGCGGGTTGCGGTGCGCGAGCGACTCCGGCAGTTGCCGCGCCACGAACAGCAGCGCGATGGCGCCTATGGCCGCCACCGCGCCCAGCGGCGCGCGCCAGCCCAGCGTGGCCGCCAGCGTGCCGCCGAGCATGGGCGAGGCGATGGCGATCAGGCCCAGGCCCGACATGCCCTTGGACATCACGTGCGCGCCCTCGCTGGGCTCGTACAGGTCGCGCACCATGGCGCGGGCGCACACCACGGCCGCGGCCAGCGCCGCGCCCTGCACCGTGCGCCACAGCACCAGCCAAGCCAGGGCCGGCGCCAGCGTCGCTCCCAGACTCGCGGCGGTGTAGAGCGACAGGCTCAGCAGCAGCACCGGGCGGCGGCCGAAGCGGTCGGCCACCGGTCCCCAGAAGAGCTGCCCCATGCCGAAGGCCAGGATCAGCGCCGACATGGTGAGCTGGCTCTGCGCCGTGCTCGCCTCGAAGGCGCGGGTGAGGCGCGGCAGCGCGGGCAGGTAGAGGTCCGTGGTCACAGGCTGCAGGCCCATCAGCAGCGCCAGCGCCACGGCCACGACGGCGGGGGACACGGGGGCCGCGGCTGCGGGTTGGGCCGTATTGCTCAGGGGACTGCGTTTTGCGGACATCGCGCGAGCGTAGCAGCCGCGCACGGCCCGCCAGCCCCAGAACGGCCCGCGCCGTCAATCCCGCAGGCAGGCACGCCGTTTGCTCTGTGGCCGGATTCGTCTGCCGCCCGCACCCGCTGCCCATGTCCCTAGGCTCGCAAGTCCCCCACGCCCGGCGCGCCCCGGCGTCCTCCAAGCGCTTCCTGAAGCACGCCGCCGACTCCGATGGGGCCGGTGACGGGCCGCCGGTGGCGCCGCCTGCCGCGGCCGGCGATCACGTGGGCCCCTTGCCGCCACCGCCGGAGCGCCGCCGCAGCGGCGACGCCGACGTGGAGGCCGTGCAGGCCGCGCTGCGCGACAGCCAGGCCCGCTTCCAGGCCGTGTCCGAGCTTGTCCCCGACCTGCTGTGGCGCGTGGGCCCCGGCGCGCAGGCCGACTGGTTCAACCGCCGCTGGAGCGAGTACACCGGCCAGGCCGAGCCCGCGGCCCTGGGCCAGGGCTGGGTGGACTGCATGCATGCCGACGACCGCCCCGTGGCCCGCGCGCACTGGCGCCACGCCGCCGACACGGGCCTGGCCTTCGTGCAGGAGCTGCGGCTGCGCCGGCACGACGGGGTTTACAGATGGCACCTCGTGCGCGTGGAGCCCCTGGCCGAGGCCGGCGGCGGGCCGCGGCGCTGGTTCTGCGTGGCCACCGACGTGCACGAGCAGCACACCGCGCGCGAGCTGCTGGAGCAGCGCATGCAGCAGCGCTCGCGCGAGATGCGCACCGTGCTGGACAGCGCGGCCAGCGCCATCGTCGCCACCGACCTGCACTGGCGCATCACCACCATCAACCGCGCCGCGCAGGAGCTGCTGGGCATCAGCGCCAGCCAGGCGCTGGGCCTGCGCGTGCTGGACTTCTTCGAACCCGCGCAGTTGCGCGAGCGCGCCCGCACGCTGCCGGCCGACATCCTGCGCGTGCTGTGGCCCTCGCGCCGCGTGGACGACGAGCCGTCGCGGCCCGGCGCCGAGTCCGGCCAGGAGTGGAGCTGCGTGCGCGCCGACGGCTCGCGCGTGCCCGTGCTGCTGAGCCTGAGCGTGCTGCGCGACGGCCGCGACGCGCCCAAGGGCTTCCTGGGCGTGCTCACCGACCTCTCCGAGCGCAAGGCGCTGGAGGAGACGCTGCGCCAGCGCACCGCGCAGGCCGAGGCGGCCAGCCGCGCCAAGAGCGCCTTTCTCGCGCACATGAGCCACGAGATACGCACGCCGCTCAACGCCGTCATCGGCCTGAGCCAGCTCATGGCGCGCATGGAGCTATCCCCGGACGGGCGGCGCTTCATAGGCCACATCCAGCAGGCCGGCGAGCAGTTGCTGGCGCTGACCAACGACGTGCTGGACCTCTCGCGCATCGAGGCCGGCGAGATGCACCTGGAGTCCGTGCCCTTCGAGCTGGGCCCGCTGCTGCACGCGCTGTGCGCCATGGTCGAGCCGCAGGCCACGGCCAAGGGCTTGAAGCTGCGCCTGGACACCGGCGCCGCCGCCGAGCCCACCTGGCCCGGCCCGCTGCTGGGCGATCCGCTGCGCCTGAAACAGGTGCTGCTCAACCTGCTGGGCAACGCCGTGAAGTTCACGCCGTCCGGCGAGGTCACGCTGGGCGTGGCCGCCCGCGAGCAGGACGGCGGCCGGGCGCTCCTGCGCTTCGAGGTGCGCGACACCGGCATAGGCATCTCGGCCGAGCAGCGCGTGCGCATCTTCGAGCCCTTCATGCAGGCCGACAGCTCCACCACGCGGCGCTTCGGCGGCACGGGCCTGGGCCTGTCCATCGTCCGCCGCCTGGTGGACGTGATGGGCGGCACGCTGTCGCTGCACAGCGTGCCCGGGCAGGGCAGCAGCTTTGCCGTGGAGATCTCGCTGCCGCTGCAGGATGCGTCCGCTGCGCCGCGCTGAGCGAGGGCCCGCCCGGGCACCGCGCTTGCACTGGCCCGGGGCAACTACCCATTTGAAATCAAGCAGTTGGAGCAGCGATGACCACGGGCAGCAAGGCTGAGGACGACGACAGGCCGCTGGACGACCAGGGCGGCAGCCAAGGCTTGCCTGCTGCCGGCGAAGTGGAGGGCAATGCCTGCAACCCCACGGGCGGGCCCGGCGTGCGGCACTGGCAGGCCGGCTTCATCAGCCAGCCCGGGCTGGACGAGCGCGGCAACGTGTTCTTTGCCGCCATAGAGATGACGCGCATGCCCATGGTCATCACCGACCCCAACCAGCCGGACAACCCCGTGGTCTTCGCCAACCGCGCCTTCCTGGACCTCACGGGCTATGACGAAGCGCAGGTGCTGGGCCGCAACTGCCGCTTCCTGCAGGGCCCCGACACCGACCCCGACGCCGTGGCCGAGGTGCGCGAGGCCCTGGCCGAGCACCGCGCCGTGGCCGTGGACCTCGTCAACTACAAGGCCGACGGCACGCCGTTCTGGAACGCGCTGTTCATCGGGCCGGTCTTCGACGCCGAGGGCCGGCTGCTCTACTACTTCTCCTCGCAGGTGGACATCTCGCGCCGGCGCAGCTTCGAGCTGTCGCTGCGCCAGGCGCAGAAGATGGAGGCCATAGGCCAGCTCACCGCCGGGCTGGCCCATGACTTCAACAACCTGCTGCAGGTGGTCACGGCCAACCTGGAGATCGCCGCCATGCGGCTGCGCCAGGACGAGCTGGGCCTGCGCTGCGTGCGCCAGGCCCAGCGCGCGGCAGAGAAGGGCGGCAAGCTCACGCAGCAGTTGCTGGCCTTTGCGCGCAAGCAGCGCCTGGAGCCGCGGCGCGTGAACCTCAACGCGCTGGTGGTGGAATTCAGCGAGATGCTGGTGCGCACCCTGGGCGACAAGGTGGACTTGCGGCTGGACCTCAAGCCGGGGCTGCCGCACTGCCGGCTGGACCCGACGCACCTGGAGATGGCGCTGCTCAACGTGCTCATCAACGCGCGCGACGCCATGCCCGGCGGCGGCCGCGTGAGCGTGGGCACCATGCTGCTGGAGGAGGGCAGCCGGCCGCGGGTGCCGCCGCTGCCGCCCGGACCGCACGTGGTGCTGTGCGTCGTGGACGAGGGCCAGGGCATGCCGGCCGAGGTGGCCAGCCGTGCCACGGAGCCCTTCTTCACCACCAAGGAGCCCGGCACGGGCCTGGGCCTGGCCATGGTGCACGGCTTCGTGCAGCAGTCGCACGGCCGGCTGGAGATCACCAGCGAGCCCGGCCGCGGCACCACGGTGCGCATGATCTTTCCGGCCGAGGCACCGCATCTGGGGGCGCCGGCACCGTGGCGCGGCGAGGCCGGTGCGGCGTCAGGCGGCGCCCAGGAGGCCGCCACCGCCGGCGAGGCTGCCGGCCCTGCCGCCGACCACGACGGCGGCGCCACCATCCTGCTCGTGGAGGACAACGAGGACGTGCGGCTCATGACCGCGCACTGCCTGTGCGAGCAGGGCTACCGCGTGCTCAGCGCGCCCAGCGGCGAGGCGGGGCTGGAGCTGCTTGGGCGGCAAGGCCACGTGGACCTGCTGTTCACCGACGTCATCATGCCCGGCGGCATGAACGGCCTGGTGCTGGCCGAGCGCGCGCGCCGGCGCCAGCCGGGGCTGCCCGTGCTGCTGGCCACGGGGTATGCCGAAGAGCTGGCCGGCCACGGCAGCAGCCGCGACCCGGTGCTGAGCAAACCCTACCGGCAGGCCGAGCTGCTGGAGCGCGTGCGCGCGCTGGTGCACGCCGGCGCCGGGAGCGATGCGCCGCCGCCGTCCAGGCCTGGCCTGCAGGCCGCCCAGGGCTGCGCCTGCGAGGCCGCGCCACCCTCGCCGCCGCCGCGGCGCTCCCGTCACGAACAGCAAGGCTGAAAGCGTTCGCCCCATGCCCAAGCACATCCTCATCGTCGACGACCTGGCCGACGTGACCGCGGTGTTCCAGTACTACTTCGAGAGCATGGGCTACCGCGTGAGCGTGGCCGGCAACGGCGAGCAGGCGCTGGCGCTGGAGGCGGCCGACCCGGCCGACCTGGTGATCTCCGACCTGAGCATGCCGGGCATGAGCGGTCGCGACCTGGTCATGCAGCTGCGCCGGCGCCGTGCGCAGCTGCCCATCATCATGATGTCCGGCTACGCGGGCGACGAGCCGCTGATCCATGGCTGCACCAGCTTCCTCGTCAAGCCCGTCAACCTCGCGCTGTTGAACCGGCAGGTGGAGGAGATGCTGGCGCAGGAGGGCGGCGGCGAGGCGGAGGTGGGTGGTTGAGGGGGTAACGGCATGGAGGTTCATGCGGCCTCGGGCACGCCCATTGCCCAATGACAAGCACGGCCCGGGAGCTGCCCAAGCCGGCGTGATCAGCGCCCGGGGCCGATTGATCGATCCACAGCCACTAGAGGAGCACACCTTATGAGCACGATCCGCAACACCCTTGCCGCCACTGCCGTTGCGCTGCTGGCCCTGTCCGGCGCCGCGCAAGCCGCCGACCAGTCCAATGTGGGCACCGGCACGCCGGCCGCCAAGGCCGAGATGGACCGCGGCGTTCCGGGCGTGGACGTGGACGTGGGCAAGAACGCCAAGGGTGCGGTCGATGTCAACGTCAACAAGAACAACGCCAACGAAGCCACCCCGGCCCACACCGTCAACGGCACGGGCACCATGGACCACAACCGCAGCGGCATGCGCGCGGCGCGCGCCGACCGGGGCTGATCGTCCCCAGGGTCTCCTGAAGGAGTCCCTCTTGTCCTGAACCTTCGCGGCAGCGCACGGCGCTGCCCGCGCAGCAAGGCCCCGGCGCCGTCAGGCGGCGGGGCCTTTGCACGTCTCGTCAGAACTTCTCGAAGTCCCCGAGGTAGCGCCACTGCCCCGGCGGCAGCTTGCCCAGCACCACGGAGCCGATGCGCACGCGCTTGAGGCCCACGACCTTGAGGCCCACGGCCTCGCACATGCGGCGGATCTGGCGCTTGCGGCCTTCGCGCAGGACGACGCGCAACTGGTCCTCGTTCTGCCAGCTCACCTGCGCGGGCTTGAGCGGCTTGCCGTCGAGCTCCAGGCCGTGCCGCAGCAGTTCCAGGTCGCGGTCGGGCAATCGACCGGGGTGCTGGTATTCCACGCGCACCAGGTACTCTTTTTCCACCTTGGTCTCGTCGCCGATGAGCTGCTTGGCGATGCGGCCGTCCTGGGTGAGCACCAGCAGCCCGGTGGAGTCGATGTCCAGCCGCCCGGCGGGCGCCAGGTGGCGGCCATGGCCCGGGTGGAAGCGCAGGCGCGAGGGGTCCTCGCTCCAGTGGTTCTCGGCCGTCACCAGCACGGCGGCGGGCTCGTAGCCGTCCTCGGCCTGGCCGCTGACGTAGCCGATGGGCTTGTTGATGAGGATGGTCACTCGCTTGGCCTGCGCCTGGCGTGCGGCGTCGTCGATCTCCACGACCTGGCCCGGCATCAGCCGCTGGCCCAGCACGGCCATCTTGCCGTCCACCTTCACCCAGCCGGCATCGATCCAGTCGTCGGCCTCGCGGCGCGACACCAGACCCTGCTCGGAGAGGTGTTTCGAAAGGCGCACGCCCTGGGCGACGGCGGCCGGTTCGGCGTCGTCGTCCTCACCCCTGGCCGGTGCATCCCAGCTCCGGGAGCGGGCCTCGTCGGCCTCGATACGGCGCTGCGGCACGGGCTGGCCGGGGGCGGGGCTGCGGCGGTTGAAGGCCGGGCGCTCGTCGCGCGCGGCACGCTCGGCGTGGAAGCCGCCGCGCTCGGGGCGCTGCAGGCGGTCGCCGAAGCCGCCGCGGTCACGGTCGCCGAAGGCGGGGCGCTCGTCGCGGCGCGGGCGGTCGCCGTGGAAGCCACCGCCTTCCTCGCGCTGGGGGCGGTCGGCATGAAAACCGCCGCGCTCGGGCCGCTCGGGGCGTTGGGGCCGATCCCCAAAGCCACCGCGCTCGTCGCGCCGGCCGGGGCCACCGAAGCCACCGCGGTCGCCGAAAGCGGGGCGCTCGTCGCGGCGCGGACGCTCGCCGTGGAAGCCGCCACGCTCCTCGCGCTGGGGGCGGTCGGCATGAAAACCGCCACGCTCGGGCCGCTCGGGGCGTTGGGGGCGATCCCCAAAGCCGCCGCGCTCGTCGCGCCGGCCGGGGCCGCCGAAGCCGCCACGGTCACGCTCGCCGAAGGCGGGGCGCTCGTCGCGGCGCGGGCGGTCGCCGTGGAAGCCACCGCGTTCCTCGCGCTGGGGCCGGTCGCCGTGGAAGCCGCCGCGCTCGGGGCGCTGCGGGCGCTCGTCGCGCCGGCCGGGGCCGCCGAAGCCGCCGCGGTCGCGGTCGCCGAAGGCGGGGCGCTCGTCGCGGCGAGGGCGGTCGCCGTGGAAGCTGCCGCGGTCGTCACGCTGGGGGCGGTCGGCATGAAAACCGCCGCGGTCGTCGCGTTGCGGGCGGTCGTCACGGCGCGGCCGGTCTTCGCGCGGGCCGGCGTGGCGGGGGCGGTCATTGCTGAAGCCGCCGCGGTCGTCGGGGCGGCGGGGGCGGTCGCCGGCGTCGCGGCGCGGGCCGCGGGGGGCGTCGTCGCGGCGGTCCTGGCGGGCGGGGCGATCGCCGTGGCTGCGTTGTTCGTCGCGCGCGGCGCGCTCGGCCGCGGTGGGCGGCGGGCCGGCCTTGCGCGCGGTGGGCCGCACGTTGGCGCGGCGCGGGTCGCGCGTCTTGGCGCCAGCCTTCAATCCGATCTTGGGTCTTTCACTCATCCTGGAATTGGACCATGCCGGCACGGCCGCGCTCCCGGACGGTGCTGTCGGCGGCAGGGTTGGGCGGGCAGTAGTGCGCGTGTGCCCCGGGTTCCATCCAGGGCGCAGCCCCCGCGCCGGCTCCTATGCTGCATCGCACCAAGTCCACCGACAGGGAGACCCGCATGCAGCACCTGGACCCCATCACGCGCCGCCGCCTGCTGTACTGGCTCCCGGCTTGCGCACTGCCTGCCACGGCGCAGGCCCTCAGGCCCGCGGACGACGCGCCCGCCGACGCCCAACGCCGCGACGCCCCGGCGCTGCTGCTGGCGCGCGAAGCCCCGGCCGGCGTGGACCCCGCCGGCTACCTCGTGAGCGAAAAATTCGACGGCGTGCGCGCGTTGTGGGACGGCGAGCGGCTGCGCTTTCGCAGTGGCGCCCTGGTGCCGGCACCGGCGGCCTTGCTGCGCCGGTTGCCCGCGCAACCGCTGGACGGCGAGCTGTGGCTCGCGCGCGGACGCTTCAGCGAGCTGGCCGGCCGCGTCAAGCGCCAGGAGGCGCGCGAGGCGGACTGGGAGGGCATCCGCTATCAGCTCTTCGAGCTGCCCGGCGCACCCGGCTCCTTCGAGGAGCGCGCCCAGGCCCTGGCCGCGCTGGTGGCGCGCACCGGCTGGGACACGCTGCAGGCCGTGCCGCAGGAGCGGCTCGTGGACCGCGCCGCGCTGCAGCGCCGGCTGCGCCAGGTGCTGGCCGCCGACGGCGAGGGCCTGGTGCTGCACCGCGCCGATGCGCCCTACGCCACGGGCCGCTCGGACGTGCTTCTGAAACTCAAGCCCCGGCAGGACGCCGAGGGCGTGGTCGTGGGCCGGCACTTCGGCGCCGAGGGCCGCATGCACGGCCTGCTGGTGGCGCTGCGGCTGCGCATGCTGGAGGGCGACCGGCGCGAGTTCCTGCTCGGCAGCGGCTTCAGCGACGCCCTGCGCCGCGACCCGCCGCCGCTGGGCAGCGTGGTGAGCTACCGGCACCGCGGCTGGAGCAGCGGTGGGCTGCCGCGCTTCGCGAGCTTCCTTCGCGTCGATCCGGGCTTCTGAGCCGCGGCGACGAGAGGGCCGTCAGGCGGCTCGGGTATCGTCCCGCGGATGAGCGACCTGACCTTCTTCTGGCACGACTACGAGACCTTCGGCCGCGTGCCGCGCCGCGACCGTCCGTCCCAATTCGCCGGGGTGCGCACCGATGCCGACCTCAACGAGATCGCCGAGCCGCTGATGCTGTACTGCCAGCCGCCGCTGGACATGCTGCCCGACCCCGAGAGCTGCCTGCTCACGGGCATCCTGCCGCAGCATTGCCAGGAGCAGGGCGTGCCGGAGCACGAGTTCGCCGCCGCCATAGAGCGCGAGCTGGCCCGGCCCGGCACCGTGGGCCTGGGCTACAACAGCATCCGCTTCGACGACGAGGTCACGCGCTTTCTCTTCTGGCGCAACCTCATGGACCCGTATGCCCGCGAGTGGCAAAACGGCTGCGGGCGCTGGGATTTGTTGGACGTCGTCCGCTGCGCCTACGCGCTGCGTCCCGACGGGCTGCAGTGGCCGCAGCATCCGGACGGGCGCCCGTCCTTCAAGCTCGAAGACCTCGCCGCCGCCAACGGGCTGCTGCACGACGCCGCCCACGATGCGCTCTCGGACGTGCGCGCCACCATCGCGCTGGCGCGGCTGGTGAAGCAGGCGCAGCCCAAGCTCTGGGACTTCTGCCTGAAGCTGCGGCGCAAGGACGCGGTGCTGGCCGAGATCGGGGTGGGCCGCCCCTTCCTGCACGTATCGGGCATGTTCGGCCCCGAGCGCGGCTGCATCGCGCTGATGTTCCCCATAGGCCCGCACCCCAGCAACCGCAACGAGCTGCTGTGCTGGGACCTGGCGGCCGATCCGGCGGAGCTGTTCGAGCTGGACGCGGCCACCATCCGCCAGCGCCTGTTCACCCGTACCGACGAGCTGCCGGAAGGCGTGGCGCGGCTGCCCATCAAGAGCGTGCACATCAACAAGGCGCCCGTGGTCATAGGCAATCCGCGCACGCTGAGCCCGGCGCAGGCGCAGCGCTGGGGCCTGGACATGGCCCAGCAGATGGAGCACGCGCAGCGCTTTGCGCAGCACGCGCCGCTGCCGCCGCAGCTGTGGGCCGAGGTGTTCGAGCGTCCCCGCGCGGAAGGCCCGATGGACGTGGACGAGGATCTTTACGGCGGCTTTGTCGGCAACGGTGACCGGCAAAAGCTCAACGCGCTGCGCGCCGCGCCGCCGCACGAGCTGGCGCTGCGCGAGCCGCCGTTCGAGGACGCGCGGTTGAACGAGCTGGTATTCCGTTGGCGCGCGCGCAACTTTCCCGGCACCTTGGACGAAGCCGAGCAGGCCCGCTGGGAGCGCCACCGCGCGCGCCGCCTGCACGAGGGGCAGGGCGGCGTGATGACGCTGGCCGCCTTCGCCGAGCGCATAGACGCCCTGAGCGAAACCGCGGACGAGCGCGGCCACGACATCCTGGGCGCGCTGTACGACTGGGCGGAGGAGATCGCGCCGTAAGGGGCGCAGGGATGGCGATGTAGAGGGCGGGGCCTCACGGCGCCCCCACGCTCCCATGCAGCGCCGCGTGCCGGCAGGCCTCGGCGCAGCGGCGGCAGGCTTCGGCGCATTCCTGGCAATGCTCCATGGCGTGGCGGCCGCACTCGGTGCCGCAGGCTTCGCACAGTTGGGCGCACAGCGCGCAGATGGCCTGCGCGTGCTCGCTGTCGCGTGCCATCGCGCCGGAGGCCAGGCGGCACACGGCCGCGCAATCGACGTCCAGCGCGATGCAGCGCGCCATCGGTTTGGGCTGCGGCTCCTGCAGGCAGGAAACGGCGCAGTGGTCGCAGGCCGCGGCGCACGCGTCGCAGGCTTCGATGCAAACGGCGTAGGGATGGTTGTCCATGAATCGCTTCTCCACAGCCCGCTTTGGGCGGGCGACGTGGCGCTGCCGGCAAGCATCGCACCCGCGCCGCGCCGCGCATGCCGCTTGCTGATCCCTGGTCACCGGCCGGGCGGCCTCTTTTGGGCCGCCACGCAACCTGTTCGATTCAAGGAGCGAAGCATATGAACCACCGTCCCTCCGCCCGCTTGGGCCGCCTCGACGCCGCGCGACGCAACTTCCGGCTCGCCGTCCTGGGCGGCGCCGTGCTGGTGGCCCTGGGCGCCACGGCCACGGCCAGCCATGCCGCCACCCGCGTGGACCGCAGCGCCGCGCAGTCCCAGTACCGCTCCGACCTGCAGTACTGCCGCAGCGGCCAGGCTACGCAGCCGCGCGCGCTGTGCGAGCACGAGGCGCGCAACGCCTACAACGAGGCGCTGCGCGGCACGCTGGACGTGCCCGTCGTCGCCCAAGGCACGCGCTCCACGGGCAGCAGCGCCACCACCACGGGCGCGGGTACGGGGTCTTCGTCCTCCTACGGCAGCGGCAGCGGCTCCAGCACCGGCATGTCCGGCAGCTCCAGCGGTTCCAGCGGCTCCTCCGGCATGGGCGCCTCGGGCAGCTCCTCCTCCGGCAGCTATGGCAGCGGGTCAGGCTCCAGCTCCAGCGGCATGAGCGGCTCCACCACGGGTGCGGGCACGGGCAGCACGGGCAGCACGGGCAGTTCCTCCGGCAGTTACGGCAGCGGCGCCTCGCCGGCCGGCGCGGTGGGCGGCGCCACGTCCGGTAACACCGGCAGCGGTGCCTACACCGGCGCCAACCGCAACACGGCCAGCGACGCCAACACCAACAGCGGCTCCTCCGGCAACAGCGGCTCCACCACCGGCACGGGCGCCGTCAACAGCGGCAACACGGGCAGCGGCATGCCTTCCGGCGCCACGGGCAGCGGCTCCACGGGCATGTCGTCCGGCAGCGGTACCAGCGGCACGGGCATGACGGCTCCGTCCACGGGCTCCTCGCGCTCCACCGGCAGCGGCACGCCCACGGGCAGCGGCAGCACGCGCGGCATCGGGGACTCCAACACGGGCAGCACGTCTTCCGGCAACAGCGGCTCCACCACCGGCACGGGCGCGGTCAACCCGGGCAGCACGGGCTCCGGCACCTCTTCCGGCACGGGGCGCTGAGCGCGCCGGGACAGGCGCTTTTTCCCGATCCCGGCCGGCTGCGGCCGGCGCACCAGGGCCGCGGCAACCGCCGCGGCCTTTTCGTTGCCGGCTCGACTTTCGCTCCCGCAACGCCGGCGCAGTGCCCGCATACGGCACCTGCCGCGCGGGCCCAGGTTTTGCCCGGTGCCCTGGGTGGCGGGCACCATTGCAGAAGGCCTTGCAAGCCAGGCCGGCCCGCCGCATCCACTGCACGGGAGAACACCATGAAATCGACTCTTCGCCCCCGCGGCGCCGCGCTGCTGCTGTCCCTGGCCGGTGCGCTGGCGGCGCTGCCTTCATTTGCCGCGGACCCGGCCGCGCAGCCTGCTGCCCCCCACGCCACCGCGCAGGCGCCGGCCGCCGGCAGCCCGCTCGCGCGTGACGCGCGGGCCAGCAAGATCATCGGCCGTGAGGTGCTGGGCACCGGCGGCGAGAAGCTGGGCCGCATCGACGACCTCATCGTGGACATGAACACCGGCCGCCTGCAGTACGCGGTGCTGTCCTTCGGTGGCGTGGCCGGGTTGGGCGACAAGCTGTTCGCCTACCCGGTCAACGCCTTTCGCGCCGCGGCCGACAGCGACGACTTGACGCTCAACGTGGATAAGGACCGCCTGCGCAGCTCGCTCGGCTTCGACAAGGCCCACTGGCCCGGGCTGGACGCCACCGCCTACTGGCGCGACGTGGACCGCTACCACGGTGGTGCCCAGGCGCCGGCGCAGGCCGCGACCGCGCACCGCCTCATGCGCATGAGCAAGCTGCTGGACAAGGACGTCAACGACCGCCAGGGCAAGGACGCCGGCGAGGTGGAGGACGTGGTGGTCAACATGGCCCAGCAGCGCGTGCACTACGTGGTGCTGGACTTCGACAAGAAGTGGAGCCCGGACGACAAGCTGCTGGCGCTGCCCCTGTCCGCGCTGAGCCTGCCCGCGGGCCGGGACAAGGACGCCGACCTCGTGCTCAACGTGCCGCGCGAGCAGTTGGACATGAAGCGCGGCTTCGACGAGAACGCCTGGCCCGACGTCAACGACCCGGCCTACAGGCACGACGTGGGCGGCTGGCTGGACCACTTCCCGCCCACCAGCCGCGCGCAGGAGCAGGGGCGCTGAGGCATCGGCCCCGCGCGCCCCGCATGCGCTACTG
The DNA here is from genome assembly GCF_001571085.1 of Azohydromonas lata NBRC 102462. Lineage (GTDB taxonomy): Bacteria > Pseudomonadota > Gammaproteobacteria > Burkholderiales > Burkholderiaceae_C > Azohydromonas > Azohydromonas lata. The sequence goes on along the minus strand of NZ_BCTC01000029.1, from coordinate 48,487 downwards.
CCACAGCCGGTAGCTCCAGAAGCTTTCGTCCTCCTGGATGCGCCGGTACAGCTCCTCGGGGCTGAAGCCGGTGACGCGGCGCACCTCGCGGCAAAGATGGGACTGGTCGGCGTAGCCGGTGGCGTCGGCCAGCTCGGCCCAATTGGGCGCGCCACGCTGGGCGGCATTGGCCATGCCCTCGAAGAAGGCCCTTTCCGCCCGCCCCATGCCCAGCAGCGCGCGCATGGGCAGCCCGGCCCAGCGCTTCACCCGCCGCTCCATCTGGCGCAGGCTCTTGCCGGGGCCGGAGAGCGCCGCGTGCGTGGCCAGGGACTGTGCCCAATCCAGGTAGCGGTGCGCGTGCAGCGGCAGGGCGGGGCGCACGGCCTGCCAGCGCGGCTCCAGGAAGTCTTCTATGCAGGCCACGCGGGCCTCGTCGTCCGGGGCGTGCAGCACGGCGTCCAGCAGCGGCCGCCAGTCCGCCGGCAGGCAGGCATGGGCATCGGCACGGCGGTCCACCCACTCGGCCACTTCCAGGCCCGTGAGGCGGTGCACGGCGTCGGCGGTGAGGGCCAGCATCAGGCCGTGCGTGGGGCCGGGGTGCCAGTACAGCATGGGCACGGTGACGGGGCCGCCGAACACCACGCGGCCCGGCATGGGCTCGCGCGGCACGGCGGTGGAGGCCGGCGAGCCGCGGGGCAGCAGCTCGGTGCTGCCTTCGAGCTGCCAGAACAGGCCGCACAGGGGCGACGTGGGCATGTGGTCGAAGCGCTGGGCGTCGTCGAGCCGTGCGCCGCGCGTGTCGCGCGCCATCACGGCGCGCACGCACGAGGCCAGCGCCGGGCGCGGCAGCCAAAGGCGGCTGATGGTGTGGGGCGAGAGATTGCCGGGCATGGCAGGACAGCTTAAGGAGCGGCCGCGGGCGCGGTTTGGAGTCGCCGGCAGTGTCGCTTTCGTTCAAGACGCGAAGCTGACGCCGCGGCCACCATGCGGCCCATGAACACCACGATGACGCGCGGCGCAGCGGACGCCGCCCAGGGAAGTTTCGATTCCGCGACCCGCCAGCCTTGGCCTTCGCGCCCAAGCGGCAGCCGCCCGCCCGGCCCGCGCGGGCGCTGGCTGGGCCTGTCGCTGCTGGCCGACATGAAGCGCGACTACCTGGGCTTCGCCGAGCAGCGGCACCGCCTCTACGGCGACGTCTGCAACATGCGCCTGTTCCAGGAGCGCGCCTACGACCTGTTTTCGCCGGACATGGTGCGCGAGGCGCTGGTGGACCATGCCGACGCCCTGGTGCGCTGGGAGCGCGGCGTGGAAGTGTTTGCCCAGGCCTTCGGCAGCAGCGTGCTCACCACCGAGGGGCCGCTGTGGCAGCGCCAGCGCCGCATGCTCATGCCCGCCTTCACGCCCAAGCGCGTGGCCGGCTACGCGGGGCTGATGCGCGAGGCCGCCGCCACCGCGCTGGAGCGCGCGCTGCCTGCGGGCGTGGCCGAGGACGAGGTGGGCATGGACGCGCTCTTCTCGCGCGTGGCCATGGACGTGATCCTGCGCACCCTGTTCGGCCGGCAGCTCGAAGGCGAGGCCGAGGCCGCCATCCACGCCACGCGCGTGATGGGCGAGACGGCCATGCGCGAGATGTTCTTTCCCGTGACGCTGCCGGACTGGCTGCCGCTGCCCGCCAAGGCGGCCAAGCGCCAGGCGCTGCGCACGCTGCGGGGCTTGGTGCACGGGCACATCCAGCGCCGCCGTGTCCAGGGCGGCCAGGAGGACGAGGGCGACGACCTGCTGGCCCGGCTGCTGGCCCTGCGCGACGAGGAGACGGGCGAAAGCCTGAGCGGCCAGGAACTGTTCGACCAGTGCATGGTGAGCTTCCAGGCCGGGCACGAGACCGCGGCCACGGCGCTGCTGTGGTGGAGCCGGCTGCTGGCGGCGCATCCGGCCGCGGCGGCCAAGGCGCGCGAGGAGGTGGACGCCGTGCTGGCCGGCCGCGACCCGGGCGCGCAGGACGCGATGGCGCTGCCCTACGTCACGGCGACGCTCAAGGAGGCCATGCGGCTGTACCCGCCCATCGCCGCGCTGATGACGCGGCGCACGCTGCGCGAGATCACGGTGGGGGGCTGGACCATTCCACCCGGCACGCTGCTCTACGTCACGCCCTGGGTGCTGCAGCGCGACCGGCGCTGGTGGCCGCAGCCCAACGAGTTCCGTCCCGAGCGCTTCCTGCCCGGCGCGCCGGAGGTGCCGCGCGGGGCCTACATCCCCTTCGGCGTGGGCCCGCGCGTGTGCCTGGGGCAGCACTTCGCGATGCTGGAGATGAGCATCGTCGCGGCCATGCTGCTGCGGCGGTACGAGCTGGAAGTGCCGGAAGGCGCGCCGGAGCCGGAGCCTGTGCTCAACGTGACCTTGCGGCCCAAGGATGGGGTGACCTTGCGGCTGCGGCGGCGCGCGATGTAAGGCTGCGAATGCGCCGTTGCGCTGGGCAAGGCCTGTAGGAGGCCCGCTTGCGGGCCGAACCGTGGCCCGGCTGCAATTCGGCCCGCCAGCGGGCCTCCTACAAGGAGCGCGCTGCTGGCCGGCGCAGGCGCCGTAGGCAACTTGTTGCGGCGGAGAAACCCCGGTGCCGGGCCGCTTTTGATCGCGCCGCTGGGCCCCCACTGGCGCAGCATCGGGCCCGTGACGACCACCTCCAGCCCGCACGGCGCGACCGCCGCCGCCTCTGCGCCATCCGCTGAACATCCCGGCGTGCCCGGCCGCTGGTGGGGCCTGCCGGTGCTGTTGGCCATGTACCGCGACTTCCTGGGTGCCGCCCAGGCGCGGCACAAGGCCCATGGCGACCTCTGCCGCATGCGCATTGGCGGGCATGACGTCTACGACCTGTTCGCGCCGGACCTCGTGCCCGAGGCGCTGGTGGACCAGGCGGAGCGGCTGGTGCGCCATCCGCCGTCCATTGCCGTGCTGAAACGCTGCTTCGGCCTGGGCGAGGGCGTCATCACCACCGAGGGCGACATCTAGCAGCGCCAGCGCCGCATGCTGCAGCCGGCCTTCCTGCCGAGCCCGGTGGCCGGCCTGGCCGTGCAGATGCGCGATGCGGCCCAGGGCGTGCTGGAGCGGGCCGTGCCCGCGGGCGGGCAGCAGGCGCTGGTGGACATGGAGGTGCTGTTCAGCCGCGTGGCGATGGACGTGATCCTGCGCACCCTGTTCGGCCGCCATAGGCGCCATGCAGGTGCTGGGCAAGGCGGCGATGTTCGAGCTGGTGTTTTCCTTTGCCGGGCTGGACTGGCTGCCCCGGCCCGGGCGGGCCGCGCGGCAGCGGGCGCTGGGGACGATGCGCAAGCTGGTGGGCGGGCACATCGCGCGCCGCCGCGCGCAGGCCGACCCCGCGGCCGGCGACGATTTATTGGCCCGGCTGCTCGCGCTGCGCGACGAGGCCACGGGCGAGGCGCTGAGCGAGCGCGAGGTGTTTGACCAGTGCATGGTCACCTTCCAGGCCGGTCACGAGACCACGGCCACGGCGCTGACCTGGTGGAGCCGGATGCTGGCCGGCCACCCCGAGGCCGCGGCGCGCGCGCGGGCCGAGGTGGACGCCGTGCTCGGCGACCGCGACCCGGGCCCCGGCGATGCGGCGGCGCTGCCCTGGCTGAGCGCCACGGTGAAGGAAGCCATGCGCCTGTACCCGCCGCTGCCGGCGCTGATCACGCGCCACACGGTGGGGGAGATCACAGTGGGCGGCTGGCGCATCGCGCCCGGCGCCAGCCTCTATCTCACGCCCTGGGTGCTGCACCACGATCCGCGCTGGTGGGAGGCGCCGGACGAGTTCCGCCCCAAACGCTTCCTGCCCGGCGCACCGGACGTGCCGCGCGGCGCCTACATGCCCTTCGGCATAGGCCCGCGCGTGTGCATAGGGCAGCACTTCGCGATGCTGGAAATGGTCATCGTCGCGGCCATGCTGCTGCGGCGCTATGACCTGGAATTGCCGGAAGGGACGGCCGAACCCGTGCCGGTGCTCAACGTGACGCTGCGGCCTCGGGGTGGGCTGCGCCGGCGGTTGCACCGGCGGCGCTGAGGGCAATGAAAAAGGCCCGCTTGCGCGGGCCTTCGTACTGGCGTGTCAGCCGCGGCACTCAGCCACGGCCGAAAGTGGAACTCAGGCCGTCACGCCCTTGGCGACTTCCGCGTACTCCTCGATCTGGTCGAAGTTCATGTACTTGTAGATCTGCGCGGCGTTCTTGGTCACCACGCCGATCTCGGCCATGTACTCCTCCACGGTCGGGATGCGGCCCAGCTTGGAGCACACCGCGGCCAGCTCGGCCGAGCCCAGGAACACGTTGGTGTTCTTGCCCAGGCGGTTGGGGAAGTTGCGGGTCGAGGTGGACATCGCGGTGGAGCCTTCCTTGATCTGCGCCTGGTTGCCCATGCACAGCGAGCAGCCCGGCATTTCCATGCGGGCACCCGCGCCGCCCAGGGTGGCGTAATAGCCTTCCTTGGTCAGCTCGGCGGCGTCCATCTTGGTCGGCGGGGCCACCCACAGGCGCACCGGGATGTCCTTCTTGCCTTCGAGCAGCTTGCCCGCGGCACGGAAGTGGCCGATATTGGTCATGCACGAGCCGATGAACACCTCGTCGATCTTGGTGCCGGACACTTCCGAGACGAACTTGGCGTCGTCCGGGTCGTTCGGGCAGCACACGATCGGCTCCTTGATGTCGGCCAGATCGATCTCGATCACGGCGGTGTACTCGGCGTCGGCGTCGGCCTTGAGCAGCTCCGGCTTGGCCAGCCAGGCTTCCACGGCTTCGATGCGGCGCTGCAGCGTGCGGGCGTCGGCGTAGCCGTTGGCGATCATGTTCTTCATCAGAACGATGTTCGACCGCAGGTACTCGGCCACCGGCTCGGTGTTGAGCTGCACGGAGCAGGCGGCGGCCGAGCGCTCGGCGGCGGCGTCGGACAGCTCGAACGCTTGCTCGACCTTCAGGTTGGGCAGGCCTTCGATCTCCAGCACGCGGCCGGAGAACACGTTCTTCTTGCCGGCCTTCTCGACGGTCAGCAGACCGGCCTTGATGGCGTACAGCGGAATGGCATGCACCAGGTCACGCAGCGTGATGCCGGGCTGCATGTCGCCCTTGAAGCGCACCAGCACCGATTCCGGCATGTCCAGCGGCATCACGCCCGTGGCGGCACCGAAGGCCACCAGGCCCGACCCGGCGGGGAAGCTGATGCCGATGGGGAAGCGGGTGTGCGAGTCGCCGCCCGTGCCCACGGTGTCGGGCAGCAGCAGGCGGTTGAGCCACGAGTGGATCACGCCGTCGCCCGGGCGCAGCGCCACGCCGCCGCGGCTGCTGATGAACTGCGGCAGCTCGCGGTGCATCTTCACGTCCACCGGCTTCGGATAGGCGGCGGTGTGGCAGAAGGACTGCATCACCAGGTCGGCCGAGAAGCCCAGGCAGGCCAGGTCCTTGAGCTCGTCGCGGGTCATCGGACCGGTCGTGTCTTGCGAACCGACCGTGGTCATCTTGGGCTCGCAGTACGTGCCCGGGCGGATGCCCTGGCCTTCGGGCAGGCCGCAGGCGCGGCCGACCATCTTCTGCGCCAGCGTGAAACCCTTGCCGGAGTCGACGGGGGGCTTGGGCAGGCGGAAGGCGGTGGAGGCTTCCAGGCCCAGGAACTCGCGGGCCTTGGCGGTCAGCGAGCGGCCGATGATCAGGTTGATGCGGCCGCCGGCGCGCACTTCGTCCAGCAGCACGTCGCTCTTGAGCGCGAAGCTGGCGACGACTTCGCCGTTCTTGACCAGCTTGCCCTCGTAGGGCAGCACGTCGATGACGTCACCCATCTCCAGCTGGCTCACGTCCACTTCGATGGGCAGCGAGCCGGAGTCTTCCTGCGTGTTGAAGAAGATGGGGGCGATCTTGCCGCCCAGCGTCACGCCGCCGAAGCGCTTGTTGGGCACGAAGGGGATGTCCTGGCCGGTGGCCCAGATCACGCTGTTGGTGGCCGACTTGCGCGAGGAGCCGGTGCCCACCACGTCGCCCACGTAGGCCACGAGGTTGCCCTTCTTCTTCAGGTCGTCGATGAACTGCATCGGACCGCGCTTGCCGTCTTCCTCCGGCTGGAACGCCGCGCCGGGGCGGGCGTTCTTGAGCATGGCCAGGTAGTGCATCGGGATGTCCGGGCGGCTCCAGGCGTCCGGGGCGGGCGACAGGTCGTCGGTGTTGGTCTCGCCGGGCACCTTGAACACCGTCACGGTGATCTTCTGCGCCACTTCGGGACGGCTGGTGAACCACTCGGCATCGGCCCAGCTCTGCACCACTTCCTTGGCCACGGCGTTGCCGGCCTTGGCCTTCTCGGCCACGTCGTGGAAGTAGTCGAACATCAGCAGGGTCTTCTTCAGACCCGCGGCGGCCACGCCGGCGACTTCGGCGTCGTCCAGCAGGTCGATCAGCGGCTTGACGTTGTAGCCGCCCACCATGGTGCCCAGCAGCTCGGTGGCTTGGGCGCGCGGCATCAGCGCCACGGCCAGGTCGCCGGCGGCCACGGCGGCCAGGAAGGAGGCCTTGACCTTGGCCGCATCGTCAACGCCCGGAGGCACGCGGTGCGTCAGCAGCTCCAGCAGGAAGGCTTCCTCGCCGGCCGGCGGGTTCTTGATCAGCTCGATCAGCTCGGCGGTCTGCTTGGCCGACAGCGGCAGCGGCGGGATGCCGAGCGCGGCGCGTTCGGCGACATGTTGGCGATAGGCTTGCAGCATCAGGGGCTCCGTGCTCCGTGGAAACCGTTTTAGGAAGCGGCCCGCGTTCGAGCGCAAGCCGACTCTGACATTTTATGTCTTATATAAGACTTGGGACAGTGCCCCAGCGTGTCGCTGTGGCGTGCCGGCCCCGCGCGAGTCTGCCGCCATGGTGCGGCGCAGCAAGCACACCCGGGACACGCCTGGGGTCTTCCGGGGCCGTTCAAGTGTGAAAAAGCCGGCTTGCGCCGGCCTTGCGTTGCGTCAGGCAGTCCGCCCGCAAGGGGCGAACGGGCGGCCGCAAAGGGCGCGCCGCGCAAGCGGCGCAATAGCCCTGCGGCGCGCCTTACTTGGTGGCTTCGGCCACCACGGGCTTGTTGGGGTCTATGCCCAGGCCGCCGGCGACCGGCGGCGCCAGCTTGGCCGCGGCCACGGCCTCGCGCTGCTCGGCGCTCTGGCAGTCGTCCACCAGGCGCTGGCCCACGCGGGTGTCCATGAGCATGGACTTGTTGGCGATCTGCACCATCAGCGTCTGGCCCTTGACGTCCTCCAGGCGCAGCGCGCCGGTGGATGAGAGCACGGGCTTCATGGTGTAGACGTCCTTCTTCCACTTCACGTCCAGGTAGCCGGCGTGCTTGGGGTTCACGGCGATGTCCAGCGTCTGGTTGAACTCGCAGGCATAGACGCCGCGGTAGGCGCGCTGGGAGGCGGCCAGTTGGGCCTCGTCGGCCTCGGCCAGCGGGGCTTCGGCCTTGGGGGCCGCCTTGGCGGCCTTTGCAGTCTTGGCGGCCGCGGCCTTCTCGGCCTTGGCCTTGGAGCCTTCGGTGGCCATGGCGGCGGTGGCGCTCATCAGGCCGAAGGCGGCAGCGGCGGCCAGTGCCGCCAGTCGGAGGGAAACGGTCATGAAAACTCCAGTGCGCAGCACCTTGCACGCGCGAGGGCCGCCATTGTCACGCCGCCGCGAAGCCGGCGGCAGAGCACGGTTGCGGGCCCGCGACAAATTCGCACGGGCAAGCCGAATGCTGCGCCGTGCCCGCCGCGGGCAGGGCTTCAGGTTGGGCTGAACCAGGCCTGCTGGATCTCGGCGGGCAGTTGCGCGCCGTCGCTCCAGGAGGTGCGGTGCGCGCGCTCCAGCACATGCCAGAAGTAGCGGTAGCTGGCACGGTCGTGCAACTGGTCGTGGCCGCCGTGCTGGTGGCGTATGGGCGCCCAATGCGCGGCCTGCGCGGCGGAGATGATCTCGATGGCGCGGTCCACCTCGGCGGCGGTGGGCGTGAAGGCGTCCACGATGGGCCGGATCTGCGCCGGGTGGATGCTCCACATGCGCGTGTAGCCGAACTCGCGCCCGGCACGCGTGGCCGCCTCCTCCAGCGCCCGCGTGTGCTTGAACTCCGTCACCACGCAGTGCGAAGGCACCTTGGCATGCGCGTGGCAGGCCGCGGCGATCTCCAGCTTGGCGCGCACCACCAGCGGGTGCTCGAACTGGCCCTGCACGCCCATGGCCGAGGCGGGAATGGCGCCGCGGTGCGCGGACACGAAGTCCATGAGGCCGAAGGAGAGCGACTCGATGCGCGGGTGCGCCGCCAGCGCAAACGCCTCGCGCAGCGCGCCGTGCGTCTCCACCAGCGCGTGCAACGGAATGCGGCGCGCCAGGCCCGCGCGGCCGGCCGCGGCGTCTATGAAATCGATGGCCCGCTGCAGCTCGTCCAGGCCGCGGGGCTTGGGGATCATCAGGTAGGCCAGCCGCGCACCGCACTGCGACACCAGCAGCTCGGCCACGGCCTCGAATTTTTCGTGGCCGACTTCCGGCACCCGCGCGCCCACGCGGCCGAAGCGGTTGAGCGGCGAATTGACCAGCTCGGCAATGTGCTGCGCGTGCTCGATCTCGCCGCCCACCGGGGCGCCGTCCTCGCAGTCCAGCGTGATGTCGAACACCGGCCCCATCTCGGCCTGCAGCTGCAGGCTCTTGGTCATGCGCGGCTCGACGCCAGCGTAGTGGTCGCACACGGGCAGCGAGGGCGCCAGCTCGCCGTCTTCGAACAGCGCCAGGCGGGGGTGGAGGGCTTGGGTCACGGCAGCGGTCCTGAAAGGAAAAAGGGCCGGTGAACGATCACCGGCCCCATGCAAAGCGGTTGTCGCGCGGCGCGCGGCCCAGCAGGTGCGGGCCGCGGCGCCTTCAAGGCGCGATTACAGCAGGTGCTTGACGCCGTCCTGCTCGCCCTGGAGCTCGGCCAGGGTCTTGTTGATGCACTCTTGCGAGAACTCGTCGATCTCCAGGCCTTCGACGATCTTGTACTCGCCGCCTTCGCAGGTGACGGGGTAGCCGAACATCACTTCGGCGGGGATGCCGTACTCGCCCTTGGACGGGATGCCCATGGTGACCCACTTGCCGTTGGTGCCCAGGGCCCAGTCGCGCATGTGGTCGATGGCGGCGCCGGCGGCCGAGGCGGCCGACGACAGGCCGCGGGCGGCGATGATCGCGGCGCCGCGCTTGCCCACGGTGGGCAGGAACACTTCACGGTTCCACTGCTCGTCGTTGATCAGTTCCTTGACGCTCTGGCCTTCGATGGTGGCGAAGCGGTAGTCGGCGTACATCGTGGGCGAGTGGTTGCCCCACACGGCCAGCTTCTCGATCGAGCCCACGGCCTTGCCGGTCTTGGAGGCGATCTGCGAAGCGGCGCGGTTGTGATCCAGGCGCAGCATGGCCGTGAAGTTCTTGGCCGGCAGGTCCGGGGCCGACTTCATGGCGATGTAGGCGTTGGTGTTGGCGGGGTTGCCCACCACCAGCACGCGCACGTCGCGCGAGGCCACGGCGTTCAGGGCCTTGCCCTGGGCCGTGAAGATCTGGGCGTTGGCGGCCAGCAGGTCGGCACGCTCCATGCCGGGGCCGCGGGGACGGGCGCCGACCAGCAGCGCGTAGTCGGTGTCCTTGAAGGCGGTCATCGGGTCGCTGTGGGCTTCGATGCCGGCCACCAGCGGGAAGGCGCAGTCTTCGATCTCCATGATCACGCCCTTGAGCGCGTTCTGGGCCTTCTCGTCCGGGATCTCCAGCAGTTGCAGGATCACGGGCTGGTCCTTGCCCAGCATTTCGCCGGAGGCGATGCGGAACAGCAGGGCATAACCGATCTGGCCGGCGGCGCCGGTGACCGCAACGCGGACGGGCTTCTTGCTCATGGAGCGTCTCCAAATGACAAACGGGGATCAAAGCGCCCGCGGCTGCAGCGGACGCGCCGGGTCGCAAGTGTATCCATCCGCGGGGGGCGTGGCACATTCAAAATCGATCTTATGTCTTATATAAGATACGTTTGAATGGACTGCGGGCGCGGCTTGTGCTGCAATCGCGCCCTATGTCAAGCGCCGCCCAGCCCATAGAACCTCCCGCGGATGCCGGCGCGGCGCCGGCGTTCAGCCCGCTCTACCAGCAGATCAAGGCCTTGCTGGTTCGCAGCCTGCAGGGCGGCGAGTGGAAGCCGGGCGAATCCATTCCCAGCGAGCTGGAATTGGCCGCGCGCTTCAAGGTCAGCCAGGGCACGGTGCGCAAGGCCATAGACGAGCTCGCGGCCGACGGGCTGCTCGTGCGCAAGCAGGGCAAGGGCACCTTCGTGGCCACGCATGCCGAGGAGCATGTGCAGTACCGCTTCCTGCGCCTGACGCCGGAAGAGGGCGCCAGCCCGCCGGTGGAGCGCCGCGTCCTCGACTGCCGCCGCCTGCGCGCGCCGGCCGACGTCGCGCGCACGCTGGAGCTCAAGAGCGGCGAGGCCGCCGTGCTCGTGCGCCGGCTGCTCTCGGCCCAGGGCAAGCCCGTGGTGCTCGACGACATCTGGCTGCCCGGCGCGCTCTTCAAGGGGCTGACCGTTGAAAAGCTCACGGGCTGGCGCGGGCCGATGTACGAACTGTTTGAAAGCGAGTTCGGCGTGCGCATGATCCGCGCCGAAGAGCAGATCCGGGCCGTGGCCGCCGATGCGGCGACGGCGCAGTGGCTGGAAGTGGCCGCAGGCACGCCGCTTTTGAGCGTGGAGCGCCTCTCGCGCACCTATGGCGACAAGCCCGTGGAGCTGCGCCGTGGCCTCTACAACACCGCCCAGCATCACTACCGCAACGAACTGAGCTGACCGGCGCTAAGGCCCCTTTCTTTCACGTTGCTTTCTCGGCCAGTACGTAATAGGGCTGACGTGTCGGCTTGTTTCAGTGCACTAAAATCAGCGGGTTTATCCGCACCCCGGCGATCCATCTTTCAGATAAGGCAGGACCATGGCAGACACGATCAAACAAAGACCCGTCTATCGAAACATCCACATCTCGCAGATCGTCTCGTACCGTCTGCCGCCGTCGGGCATTGTTTCGATCCTGCACCGCGTCAGCGGCGCCATGATCTTCTTCCTGCTGCCCTTCATCGTCTGGATGTTCGACACCAGCGTCTCTTCGGAAATCTCCTATGAGCGCTTCACCAGTGCCTTCACCGCGGGCATCGGCATCTTCCCCGGCTGGTTCATCAAGCTCGTGGCGCTGGCGCTGATCTGGGGCTACCTGCATCACTTCTGCGCGGGCGTGCGCCATCTGTGGATGGACATGACACACAACACCACCAAGGCCTTTGGCCGCTCTTCCGCGCAAGCCGTGCTGGCCATCGCCATCCTGCTGACGCTGCTGTTGGGCGCCAAGCTCTTCGGCCTGTACTGATCACTGCGCAGCAAGAGGGGAAACAACTCATGAATCCGAACTACGGCTCCAAGCGCCTCGTGGTGGGCGCCCACTACGGCCTGCGCGACTGGCTCAGCCAGCGCGTGACGGCTGCGCTGATGGCTCTTTTCACCATCGTGCTGCTGGCCCAGGTGCTGATGCCCGGCGAGCTCAACTACGACCGTTGGGCCGGCATCTTCTCGTCGCAGTGGATGAAGGTGCTGACCTTCGTCGTCATCGTGTCGCTGGCCTGGCACGCCTGGGTGGGCGTGCGCGACATCTGGATGGATTACGTCAAGCCCGTCGGTACGCGGCTGGCGCTGCAGGTTTTCACGATCGCGTGGCTGGTGGGCTGCGCGGGTTGGGCGGTCCAGGTGCTGTGGCGCCTCTGATAAGAATTCAAGGAGTTTCACGTGGCATTGGGATCGATCTCTAAGCGCAAGTTCGACGTCGTCATCGTCGGTGCCGGCGGGTCCGGCATGCGCGCCTCGCTGCAACTGGCCCGCGCGGGCCTGAACGTGGCCGTGCTCACCAAGGTGTTCCCCACGCGTTCGCACACGGTGGCCGCGCAGGGCGGCATCGGCGCCTCGCTGGGCAACATGAGCGAGGACAACTGGCACTACCACTTCTTCGATACCGTCAAGGGTTCCGACTGGCTCGGCGACCAGGACGCCATCGAGTTCATGTGCCGCGAAGCCCCGAAGGTCGTGTACGAGCTCGAACACTTCGGCATGCCCTTCGACCGCAACCCGGACGGCACCATCTACCAGCGCCCCTTCGGCGGCCACACGGCCAACTACGGCGAGAAGCCCGTGCAGCGCGCCTGCGCCGCGGCCGACCGTACCGGCCACGCCATGCTGCACACGCTGTACCAGCAAAACGTCAAGGCCCGCACGCAGTTCTTCGTGGAGTGGATGGCGCTGGACCTCATCCGCGACGCCGAGGGCGACGTGGTCGGCGTGACCGCGCTGGAGATGGAAACCGGCGAGGTGCACATCCTCGAAGGCAAGACCGTGCTGCTGGCCACCGGCGGCGCCGGCCGCATCTTCGCGGCCTCCACCAACGCCTTCATCAACACCGGTGACGGCCTGGGCATGGCCGCGCGCGCCGGCATCCCGCTGCAGGACATGGAGTTCTGGCAGTTCCACCCCACCGGCGTGGCCGGCGCGGGCGTGCTGCTGACCGAAGGCTGCCGCGGCGAAGGCGCCATCCTGCGCAACGCCAACGGCGAGCGCTTCATGGAGCGCTATGCCCCGACCCTGAAGGACCTGGCCCCGCGCGACTTCGTCTCGCGCTGCATGGACCAGGAGATCAAGGAAGGCCGTGGTTGCGGTCCCAACAAGGACTACGTGGTCCTGGACATGACCCACCTGGGCGCCGAGACCATCCTCAAGCGCCTGCCCTCGGTGTTCGAGATCGGCCACAACTTCGCCAACGTCGACATCACCAAGGAGCCGATCCCGGTCGTGCCCACCATCCACTACCAGATGGGCGGCATCCCGACCAACATCCACGGCCAGGTCGTGGTGCCTTCCGGCGACGTGCACAACAAGATCATCAACGGCCTCTACGCCGTGGGTGAGTGCGCCTGCGTGAGCGTGCACGGCGCCAACCGCCTGGGCACCAACTCGCTGCTGGACCTGCTGGTGTTCGGCCGCGCCGCGGGCAACCACATCGTGGACACCGCGCTCAAGGCCAAGTCGCACAAGGCGCTGCCCGCCGACGCCGCCGACCGCACCCTGGCGCGCCTGGCGCGCCTGGAGTCCAGCACCTCCGGCGAGTACGCGCAGGACGTGGCGGGCGACATCCGCAAGACCATGCAGCAGCACGCGGGCGTGTTCCGCACGCAAAAGAGCATGGACGAGGGCGTCAAGGCCATCAACGAGGTCGCCAAGCGCGTGGGCAGCATCACGCTCAAGGACAAGAGCAAGGTGTTCAACACCGCCCGCATCGAGGCGCTGGAAGTGGAGAACCTCATCGAGGCCGCCCAGGCCACGATGACCTCCGCCGCCGCCCGCACCGAGAGCCGTGGCGCCCACACCGTCGACGACTACGCCGACAGCCCCGAGTTCCCGAACGGCCGCAACGACAAGGATTGGCTCAAGCACACGCTGTACTACAGCGAAGGCCGCCGCCTGGCCTACAAGCCCGTCAACTTGAAGCCGCTGACGACGGAATCCATTCCGCCCAAGGTCCGTTCGTTCTAAGAGATCACAGCCATGGCAAAGCGCACTTTCCAGATCTACCGCTACGACCCGGACAAGGATGCCCGGCCCTACATGCAGACCCTCGAGGTCGAGCTCGACGGCTCCGAGCGCATGCTGCTGGACGCCCTCATCAAGCTCAAGCAGGTCGATCCTTCGCTGAGCTTCCGCCGCTCCTGCCGTGAAGGCGTGTGCGGTTCGGACGCGATGAACATCAACGGCAAGAACGGCCTGGCCTGCCTGACCAACATGCGCTCGCTGCCGGCGGTCGTGGTGCTCAAGCCGCTGCCGGGCCTGCCGGTGGTCCGCGACCTGATCGTGGACATGACGCAGTTCTTCAAGCAGTACCACTCGATCAAGCCCTACCTCGTCAACGACAACACGCCGCCCGACAAGGAGCGGCTGCAGTCGCCCGAGGAGCGCGAGGAGCTCAACGGCCTGTACGAGTGCATCCTGTGCGCGAGCTGCTCCACCAGCTGCCCGAGCTTCTGGTGGAACCCGGACAAGTTCGTCGGCCCGGCCGGCCTGCTGCAGGCCTACCGCTTCATCGCCGACAGCCGCGACCAGGGCACCGCCGAGCGCCTGGACAACCTGGAAGACCCGTACCGGCTCTTCCGCTGCCACACGATCATGAACTGCGTGGACGTGTGTCCCAAGGGCCTCAATCCTGCTGGCGCGATCAGCAAGATCAAGGAACTGATGGTCCGCCGCGCGGTGTGACCGTTTTCACCCCCGGTCAGCCCTCCGAAAGCCTGCCATGGACAATCTTCTCGACGAGCGCGCCTTGAGCAAGCTCAAATGGCGGTGCCGCCGCGGGCTGCTGGAAAACGACCTTCTGATCGAGCGCTTCTTCCAGCGCCATGAGGCCACGATGACGGTGGCGCAGGGCGAAGCGCTGTCCGCGCTCATGGAGCTTTCGGACAACGACCTGCTGGACCTGCTGCTGCGCCGCAAGGAGCCGCAAGGCGATCTGGACCGCGAGGACGTGCGTACGCTGCTGGAGCAGCTGCGCACGCCGCCAATGCAAACGAATTGACGTGAAAGGGAACTCCCCGATGAATGCCTCCGACGTGAAAGCCACCCTGTCGTTCTCGGACGGCAGCCCCTCCATGGACCTGCCCATCTACAAGGGCAGCATTGGCCCGGATGTGATCGACATCCGCAAGCTCTACGGGCAGACCGGCAAGTTCACCTACGACCCCGGCTTCCTGTCCACCGCCTCCTGCCAGTCCGCGATCACCTACATCGACGGCGACAAGGGCGAGCTGCTGTACCGCGGCTACCCCATCGAGCAACTCGCCACCGGCTGCGACTTCCTCGACACCTGCTACCTGCTGCTGTACGGGGAGCTGCCCAACGAGCAGCAACAGCGCGACTTCCACAAGCTCGTGAACAACCACACGATGGTCAACGAGCAGATGCAGTTCTTCCTGCGTGGCTTCCGTCGCGATGCGCACCCGATGGCCGTGATGACGGGCCTGGTGGGCGGTCTGTCGGCCTTCTATCACGACAGCACCGACATCAATAACCCCAAGCACCGCGAGATCGCGGCGATCCGCCTGATCGCCAAGATGCCCACGCTGGTGGCCATGGCCTACAAGTATTCGATCGGCCAGCCCTACATCTATCCGAAGAACGACCTGTCCTACGCGGGCAACTTCATGCGGATGATGTTCGCCACGCCGTGCGAGGAGTACGTGCCCAATGACGTGCTGGTGCGCGCCATGGACCGCATCTTCATCCTGCACGCCGACCACGAGCAAAACGCCTCCACCTCCACCGTGCGCCTGTGCGGCTCGTCGGGCACCAACCCGTTCGCCGCCATCGCCGCGGGCGTGGCCTGCCTGTGGGGCCCGGCCCACGGCGGCGCCAACGAGGCCTGCCTGAACATGCTGGAAGAGATCCAGCAAATGGGCGGCGTCGAGAAGATCGGCGACTTCATCAAGCAGGTGAAGGACAAGACCTCCAGCGTCAAGCTGATGGGCTTCGGTCACCGCGTCTACAAGAACTACGACCCGCGCGCCAAGCTGATGCGCGAAACCTGCCACGAGGTGCTGAGCGCCCTGGGCCTGGAAAACGACCCGCTGTTCAAGCTGGCCATGGCCCTGGAAAAGATCGCCCTGGAAGACGAGTACTTCGTCTCCCGCAAGCTGTACCCGAACGTGGACTTCTACTCGGGCATCGTGCAGCGCGCCATCGGCATCCCCGTGAGCCTGTTCACCGCGATCTTCGCCCTGGCCCGCACGGTCGGCTGGATCGCCCAGCTCAACGAGATGATCGCCGACCCCGAGTACAAGATCGGCCGTCCGCGCCAGCTCTTCGTCGGCGCCGAGCGCCGCGACGTGCCCCCGCTGAGCGCCCGCTGATCAGCCTCGCGCACATGCCCCGGCCCCTGGCCGGTGCGCACGCAGCAAACCCCGGCCTGGCCGGGGTTTTTTCATTGGCCGGACCATTCGCGCCCCGTGCCGCGGCGCGCCACACGCCGCCGTTGCGCCGGCAACTTCACCCTTCAGGACGCATGAACGCTCTTACCACCCGCCGCCAGGCCCTGGCGCTGGCCGTCGCTGCCGCCGCCACCATGGCCGCCGCCGGCCCCGCCGCCGCGCAGGCCAGGAAATACCCGGACCACCCCATCACCTTCATCGTTCCGTTCCCGGCCGGCAGCGCCACGGACCAGCTCGCCCGCGTGGTGGCCGAGCACGTGGGCCGCGCGGCGGGGCAGAGCGTGATCATCGACAACAAGCCCGGCGCCAACGGCACGATAGGCACGGCCGCCGCCGCCAAGGCCCCGGCCGACGGCCACAGCTTCCTGATTGCCACCAGCACCACGCACGCCGCCAACGCGTCGCTGTACCGCAAGCTGCCCTACGACCCGATCAAGGACTTCGCGCCCGTCACCCGCCTGGGCGAGATTCCCTTCGTGATGCTGGTCAACCCGTCCGTGCCCGCGGACACGGCGCAGAAGTTCGTCGCCTATGCCAAGGCCAACCCCGACAAGCTGGCCTGGGGCTCGGGCTCCAGCGGCAGCCTCATCCCCGGCCATGCGCTGGTGACGGCCAACGCCCTGCGCATGACGCACGTGCCCTACAAGGGCGTGCAGCCGGCCATGACGGACACCATGGGAGGCCAGACGCAGCTCGTCTTTGCCGACCTCTCGTCCGGCGTGCCCCAGGTCAAGGCCGGCAAGCTGCGCGCGCTGGCCGTGACCTCGGCCGGCGAGCACCCCATGCTGCCCGGCGTGCCGCCGCTGGCGGTGGTGGTGCCCGGCTTCGAGATGACGGCCTGGTTCGCCATGTACGCGCCCGCGGCCACGCCGCCGGCCGCGGTGGAGAAGATGAACCAATGGGTGCGCGCCGCGCTGGCCGACCCGGCGGTGCAGGCCAAGGTCGCGCCTTCCGGCTTCAAGCTCACGCCCAGCACCCCGGCCGAGCTGGGCCTCTTCGCCGCCAAGGAAACCGTCAAGTGGGCCAAGGCGGTGCAGGCGGCAGGGATTCAGGCGGAGTAAATCACTTCATCCACCGCCGCATCGCAAAGCTCAGCCCGTCCACGAAGGCGACCAGCAGCAGCATCGCAATGAGGACGGTGGCCGTCTTGCCCATGTGGAACAGCCCCATGTGGAAGGCGAGCAACTGCCCCAGGCCGCCCGCGCCGACCACGCCCAGCACGGCGGCGGCGCGGATGTTGTTCTCCCACCGGTACAGCGTGTAGGACAGCAGCTGCGGCAGCACCTGCGGCAGCGTCGCGTAGGCCAGCACCCGCCAGCCCGTGACGCCCTGCGTGCGCAAGGCCGTCGCCGCATCGCGCGGCGCGTTCTCCATCGCCTCGGCAAACAGCCGCCCAAGCACGCCGGAGGTGTGCAGCGCCAGCGCCAGCGTCCCCGCGAACGGCCCAAGCCCCGCCGCGATCAGCAGCAGCGCCGCCCACACCAGCTCAGGCACCGCCCGCAAGGCGTTCAGCAACATACGGGCTACAGACCGGAACCTCGCGGCGTCCCCTTCGTGGCGCCGGCTCGCGGGCAGGGCCAGGGCCAGGCCGGCCACCGCCGCCAGCAGCGTGCCCAGCGCCGACATGGCCAGCGTCTCGACGGCCGACCACGCCACCTTCGCCACGAAGGGCGGCGAGAAGTCCGGCGGGTAGAACTCGGCCACGAAGCGGCCCATGGCGCGCAGCGCGTCCATGGACACAAAGGCGCCCCACTGCAGGTCCAGCGACCAGAAGCTGCCCACCACCAGTGCCAGCGCCGCTGCGGTGTACCAGCAGGCCTTGCAGCGTGCGCTGAAGAGCGGCGGCGGCAGCCGCCAGGGCGGGTTGGCGGCGGTGGTGCCGTGGCGTCGTTGCATCGCGCGGCCCTCCGTCAGCCCAATTGCCGCCGCAGCGCGGCGCTGGTGCGGTCGGCCAGCGCCACCAGCGCCACGAACACCAGCAGCATGGTGGCGACCTCGCCGCCGTTGAACATCTTCATGGAGCTGTCCATCTGTTGCCCCAGCCCGCCCGCGCCCACGAAGCCCAGCACCACCGAGCTGCGGATGGCGCATTCCCAGCGGTAGACCGTGTAGGAGGCCAGCTCCGCCGCGTTCTGCGGCAGCAGGGCGTAGGTGAAGGCCTGCAGGCGTCCCGCGCCGTTGCGCAGCAGCGCTTGGGCCGGCGGCGCCTCGCCGCTGTCCAGGATCTCGGCGTAGACCTTGCCCAGCATGCCGCCGTAGGTCAGCGCGATGGCCAGCACGCCCGGCGTGGCCCCCAGCCCCGCGACGCGGACGAACACCAGCGCCCACACCAGCTCCGGCACGCTGCGCAGCACGATCAACATCCAGCGCACGCCCTGGCGCACCACGCGTGGCAGCGGCGCCATGCGCCCGGACAGCAGCGAGACGGACAGCGCCTCCGTCGCCAGCAGCGCGCCCGGAATGGCGATCACCAGGCCCAGCACGATGCCGGCCGTCGCCATGGCCACGGTGCGCCAGGTCTCGCGCGCCACCATCTCCAGGAACTCGGCCGAGTGCGCCGGCGGGACGAAGCTGCCGAGGAAATTGAGGATGGGCGCGCGGCTCTCCGGCGACCACAACTGCGCCGGCCGGAATTCGGTGAGCACCAGCAGCGGCCACAACAGCACCAGCGCCGTGGCGGTCCAGGAGACACGCTTGATCCAGGCCGGATCGCGCCGCGGCACCCGCGGGGAAAGCGCCGCGCTCATCGGCAGTGCATGACGACCGGTGCCGGCCCGGGCGCCGGCGTGTCCAGTGCCGGCGCGGGGGCGTGCAGCTCGTCCTCGTGCTGCGCGTAGAGCTGGCGCAGCCGCTGCGGCGTCACCTGTGCCGAGGGCAGGTCGAAGAACACCGCGCCGTCGCGCAGGGCGATCACGCGGGTGAAACGTTCCAGCGCCACGTCCACCTGGTGCAGCGAGGCCAGCAGCGTGGCGCCGCGGGCGCGGGCTTCGTCCAGCAGCGTGCGAACGGCCTCGTCGGCGCGGCGCGGGTCCAGGGCCGAGAGGGGCTCGTCCACCAGCCACAGGCTGGCCGGCGCCAGCAGGGCGCGGGCCAGCCCCACGCGCTGGCGCTCGCCGCCGGAGAGGTGGTCCACGCGCTCGAACAGTTTTTCGGCCAGGTCGAAGCGCTCCAGCGCCTGGTGCGCGCCGGGGATGTCCACCGGGTAGAAGAGCGAGCGCAGGCTGGTCCAGAAGCTCATGGCCGGCAGCCGTGCCGCCAGCACCGCCGTGATCACGCGCTGGCGCGGCGGCAGCGGCGGCACCTGCGGCGCCAACAGCAGCCGCCCGCGCAGGCGCTGCAGCGCGCGCACGGACAGCGTCCAGGGGTCGGTGCCATCCATCTCCACGCGGCCGCCGCTTGGGCGCAGCGCCGCCGCGGCCACCTGCAGCAGCGTGGTCTTGCCCGCGCCGGACGGGCCGATGAGCGCCACCTGCTCGCCGGGTGCGAGCGAAAGCGAAATGCCGCGCAAGGCGGGCGCGGCACCGCGGCGCGCCGCGGGATGCGCGGCGTCCACCTGATGCAGGGTGAGATGCATGGAAATCCGGATAGACGAGAAACGGCCGCAAGAGGCGCGGCCGTAACGAGGCGCGACTGTACCGGCTGCCGTGCGGCCACGGCCTGCGCCGGGTCATGCCGGCAGGCGGGCATGCTACGGACGCGGCATGCCTTCAGTCCGCCACCGTCAATCAATTGCCATTGGTGCCGTCAAAAGCCAGGGCTTCCATGCGGGCGGCAACGGCGGGAGCGATTTTGAGGCCGTGGCCGGAAAATCCCGTGGCCCAGTAAAGGCCGGAAATCTTCTCGTCCGCTGCCACGACGGCTTCGCCATCAGGTGTGAAGGCGTCGAAGCGCCTCCAGCCTCCTGCGCCACGTATGGGGCCGCCCCATTGAAAGCGTTGCCCCGCCACATCGCGCACGGCCATTTGCTGCTGGGGTGAATGGGGAATGGGCGAGTCCGGATCGATATTCCAATCCGAAAGCGCCATGCCGGCGCGCAGCATGCCGGGGCTGTCCGAGCGCCCAAAAATGCCCAGTGCCGGGTCCAGAAAAGCCGGATGCTCTTGCGCAAACGAGGTGTCGGCCAACGCATCACACTGCACGGATCTGGAGAAAACATTGCTAGGCAGTGCCAGTCCGCCCGCCCCGGCAAGTTTTCGGCTCCAGGCCCCCACGCAGAGAATGACCCGGTGAGCGCGTAGCAGCCCCATGCTGGAATAAATGCCCACCACATGGCCGCCGTCCTGGGCCACGCCTCGAGCTTCCACCCCTTCCAGTGCCCACTGGCCCTTGGCGCGGGCCTTTGCAATCCAGAAGCGCGTGACTTCAGCTGGGTCTATATGGCCCGCAGTGGGCTCGAATACCGCGCCGGCCAGATCGTTCCATCGGATATGGGGAAAACGCCGCGCACCCTCGTCGGCAGCCAGCCATTCCACGGGGACCAGGCCACGCATTTCCTGGACCCGCTCCCGCGTCACCTTTTCTTGTGCGTGGGAGACAAAATGCAAGGCGCCGCTGCGCCGTACCGCCGGACCGCCCTGGCGCTCCAGGTCCATGAATTTTGGAAATGAGGCGCAAGCCAGCGCCGTCAATTTCTCGCAGGCATGGTAGCAATTCAAAATGCCGCTGGACCAGCCCGTGGCACCTTGGGCAAACCGGGATTTCTCTATGAGCAAAACCCGCCGCCCCGACCTCGCCAGGCGGTGAAAAATCGCGGCACCTGCAATGCCGCCGCCGACGATGAGGGCATCGAATGGCGTTTGGAAAGGAGTTGGGGTGGAGGAGCCGGCTGGGCCCGCGAAATCTTCAGCCATGTCATTCAAACCCAGCCCGGGCTCCGCGCATGTTGCAAACCACGCGGTAATCCTTCAGGCGGCGGCCGCGCACAGGCACTCTATCGACCAAAATTAACAAGACGTAAGCGCCGAAGTGGACGCCGACGGCAAGTTTCCGGACAAATTCGCTTGCGGCTTGCGGGCGGGCCCAGCGGCCGGGCTCGCCGGACCCGGCCCGGCGCCCGCCCAAGGGGCGGGCGGTGAGGGGGCTTACAGCAGCCCGGCGCTGCGGGCCGCGCCCTCGATGCTCTTGTAGTTCTCGGCCTTGGTCGGGATGAAGCGCGTGGCGCGCTGCAGCTCCAGCACCTGCGCGCCTTCCGGCGTGGACTTGTCCAGGGCCAGGAAGGCGGCGCTGAGCTTGTCCTTCTGCGCCGCGGGCATGTCGGCGTGCACCGTCCAGTTGTAGTCGTAGTAGGCGGGCGTCGTGTAGAAGACGCGCACGCGGGCCGTGTCCACCTTCTTGTCGGCCACGAACTTGTCCCACACCGAGATGTTGAGCGCGCCGGCCTGCACCTTGCCGGAAGCCACGGCCGCGATCGTCGCGTCGTGCGCGCCGCTGAAGGCCACGCGCTTCAAGTCGCGCTCGGGCTCGATGCCGGCGGCCAGCAGGAAGTGGCGCGGCATGAGGTGGCCGCTGGTGGAGCTTTGCGAGCCGAAGCTCAGGTCGCGGCCCTTGAGGTCGGCCAGGCTCTTGATGGCGGGGTCGGCGGTGATGAACACCGAGCGGAATTTCTCATCTTCCTCGCGCTGCACCAGCGGCACCACCTTGCCGCCGGAGCGCACGTTGGCCTGGACGAAGGTGAAGCCGCCGAACCAGGCCAGGTCCACCTTCTTGTTGACCAGCGCCTCGACGGCGGCAGCGTAGTCGGTGACGGGCGTGTACTCCACCTTCATGCCCAGCTTGCCCTCCAGGTACTTCATCAGCGGCGCCGCCTTGCGGGCAAGCTCGGTGGGCGACTCGTCGGGGATGGCGGTGACGCGAAACACGGTGGCTTGCGCCTGCGCGGCGCCGGCCGCGGCGGCCAGCAGCGAGGCGGCGAGCAGGGTGCGGCGGGAGAGGGTGGCTTTCATGGGTGCCTGGGGCTGGGTTGCAAAGGAGCGGAATTACACCGCAGTTGCAAGTGGTGGCAGCTTCGCGGGCAGGGGCCTCCCTAGAGTGGGCCGGATGCACGAGCTCCAGCCGCGATTCATCCAAGCCCCGGCCGTCGCGCCGGCCCTCCATGCCGCCGAGCTGGCGGCCGGGCTGCTCAGCCGGCCCGCCCACGTCGCCCCCAAGCACCTGTACGACCCGCTGGGCTGCCGGCTGTTCGAGGCCATCACGGCCTTGCCCGAATACGCCGCCACGCGCACGGAAGCCGCCATCCTGGCTGCGCACGGGCAGGACATCGCCCGCGCCCTGGGCCGCGGCCTGACGCTGGTGGACCTGGGCGCGGGCAACTGCGCCAAGGCCGCGTTGCTGTTCAGCCTGCTGCAACCCAGCCACTACGTGGCGGTGGACATCGCCGCGGAGTTCATCGCCGAGGCGCTGCAGGCGCTGCAACTGCGCCACCCGCGCCTGCCCATGACGGGCGTGGCGCTGGACTTCTCGGGTCACTTCGTCCTGCCGCCCGGGCTGCCGGGCGGGCCGCGGCTGATGTTCTACCCCGGCTCCAGCATCGGCAATTTCGAGCCGGCGCACGCGCGGCGCTTCCTGCAGCAGGCACGCGAGCAGTCGCTGGGCGGCGCGCTGCTCATTGGGGTGGACCTCGTGAAACCGCTGTCGCAGCTGCTGCCGGCCTATGACGACGCGCTGGGCGTGACGGCCGCCTTCAACCGCAACCTGCTGCTGCACGTGAACCGGCAGTTGGGCTGCGACTTCAACCCGGCCGACTGGGCCCACGTGGCCTGCTTCGACGCCGAGGCCTCGCGCATAGAGATGCACCTGCGCGCCCTGCGCGGCGTGCGCGTGCGCTGGGCGGACGCACAGCGCGACTTCGCCGAGGGCGAGCACATCCACACCGAGAACTCCTACAAGTACCGCATCGAGCAGTTCGACGCCCTGCTGCACGAGGCGGGCTGGTCCGACACGCGCTGCTGGACGGATGCGCAGCAGGGGTTCGCGGTGTTTGCGGCGGCGGTTTGAAACGGGCCCCGCGCCGGCCCAAGCCGAATTTCAACGCCGCCGGATCACCCGGCCCGAAGCCAGCGGCCCTGCCGGCTGGCCCAGGTGCCAGGGCAGCGCAGGCCCATGACCCGGATGCGCCCCGGCCCGCACGGGCCAGCCCGCCGCCCCCCGCGGCTCGCCACGTGCTGGCGCGGCAGCCTGCGCGGCGGCGGCCCGCGTGGCCAGCGGCGCGGCGCCGGGCGCAAGCAGCAGCGTCGCCACCGCCTCCCGCACCCAGTCGGTGGGCTCACCACCCGCCGCGCCGCCCTCCAGCGCCAGTCGCTGGCCTGCGTGGAACACCTGGCGGCGCAGCCCGGCCACCAGCAGCGGCTGGAGCGCGGCGGCGTCCGGCGCGGCGCCGGGGCGCACGGCCTGCAGGTGGCGGCCGTCCAGCAGCGTCACCGTGCCGGCGCCCACGACTTCCAGGGCGCGGCCGGGTTCGATCACCAGTGCCGTGTCCTCGTCCACACCTAAACCCAGCAGGCCCGGCTGCTGCGCCACGGCCGTGATCAGCCGCGGCAGCCGCTGCCGCTCGCTGAAGTGCTGGTCCACGATGGCGCCGGGCAGCAGCGCTAAACCGTCCTCCAGCCAGGCGGCCTCCTGCTCCGGCTCCTCCAGCGAGCGGGCGCCCAGCAGCATGCTGCGCGACAGTGCCGCGGCGCCCGCGCTGGTGCCGGCGATGCAACTGTCCGGCCGCGCTGCCGCGCAGGGCGGTGAGCAGCCGGTGCTGGTCGCCACCGGTGATGAAGACGCCGTCGGCCTCCAGGATGCGGCGCGCCACCGCGGGGCTGTCCGCGTCCTCGCGCGAGCCGATCGCCAGCTCCACCCGGCGTCGCACGCCCAGCCGGTTGAATGCCTGCGCATAGCTCGCGCCCATGAGCTGCGGCGTGGCGCTGGCCGTGGTGAGCACGGCGATGCGCGCGCGGAGCCCGCCGCTGAGCTGCACGAAGCGGCGCAGCACCGCCATGGCGCCGCGCCTGTCCTCGTTGCCGCCTATGGCCATGAGCACGCCGGCCTCGGCGTGCGGCGCTTGGGTGGGGTCGGCCTTGCAGCCGCCGCGCGTGCGGTCGGGGTGCTCAGGGCGGTCGGCGCAATGGGCCGGCGCGCCCAGGGCAGGGCGCGCCAGCGGCGCGATGCCCGCCGCCGCCAGCCCAAGCAGCAGGCGCCGGCGCGAAGCCGCGCCGGGCGGCAGGTGGAAAGTCGCCATGGCTGCCGCTCACTCGTCCCGCGCGATGCGAAAACCCACGCCGCTCAGGCGCACGTCCGGCGCCAGCGCGCCGCGGAAAGCGCAGCGCAGCGCCTCCGGCGCGTCGGCCCAGGAGCCGCCGCGCACCACGCGGCGCGGGCCGTGGTCCGCGGGCTCCCAGGCGCTGCCGTCGGCCGGCGCGTCGAAGTAGCTGCGGTAATAGCGGTCCTGCACCCATTCCCAGACGTTGCCGTGCAGGTCGTGCAGGCCGAAGGCGTTGGGCGCGAACCGGCCCACGCGCAGCGGCGCCTTGCGGTATGGGCCCGGCGCGCTGCCGCCATAAGTGCCCGTGGCGTTGAAATTCGCCTGTGCCGCCGTGATGGCCGTGCCGGTGGAAAAGGCCGAGCGGGTGCCGGCGCGCGCCGCATATTCCCATTCGGCCTCGCTGGGCAGGCGAAACCGCCGTCCGCTGAGCTGGCTCAATTTGCGAATAAATGCCTGTGCGTCCTGCCAGCTCACGTTTTCCACGGGGCAGTCGCCGCCGCAGCGCTGGAATTGGCTGGGGTTGCGGCCCATCACCGCCTTCCACTGCGCCTGCGTCACCTCGAAGCGGCCCAGCAAAAAGGGCTGAAGGCTCACCGGGTGCTGCGGCCCCTCGTCGGTGGAGCGTTCGGCCTCGCCCGCGGGCGAGCCCATGAGAAAGCTGCCGCCCGGCACGGCGACCAGCTCCAGGCACTGCGTGCCTACGCACACGCGCTCGGCCAGGGCGGCCGGCCCGTCCTGCGGCTGCGAGCGCGCACCCGGCGCGGCAGCCGCCAAGGCCAGCACCGCCAGCAGGCTGGCCGCTGCGCTTGCAGGCCCTTTCATGGTGGTGTTTCCGTCCATTTATCCATTTGTCCAGTGGGCGACGGCGTGCCGCCGTGGACTATTTCTCGAATTCACGAGATTTTAAAAAAATGGTATTTGCAGGCGGTCATGCCCAGGTCAATCTGGAATGTGCATAGGCGCACACATGGGCTGTGCAAACGGGAATTGTAAATCCACATAACCCTTGGCCTGCGGGCATGCTGCTCATTTTGCGGGTTTGTCGCATATTGCCGGAGTACCCATGTTTTTCGGCTTTTGTATTTAACTTGGCCGTCACGTTTCTCTGGCATTCCGGGGTGGCCGGTGATGGCCTTGGGCGGCGCCGGCACGGGCCGTCCATGGCCTTGCCGGCCAGGTCGGCGCCGTGCAGCGGCTATAAGTCGCGCTCCATGAGCCGTCCCCGCCTTTGCCTCGTCACGCCCGCGCTGGCGGCCGCCAA
Organism: Azohydromonas lata NBRC 102462; assembly: GCF_001571085.1. Classification (GTDB taxonomy): domain Bacteria; phylum Pseudomonadota; class Gammaproteobacteria; order Burkholderiales; family Burkholderiaceae_C; genus Azohydromonas; species Azohydromonas lata. The sequence continues at coordinate 22,962 of NZ_BCTC01000029.1, read as the reverse complement.
CAACGGCAACTGGCACACCGCCAGCCGCTGGGCGCGCATGCTGGACGGCCCCTTCGACGTGCTGCTGACGGACCACTGGCGCGGCGAGCCGGCGGATGTACTGCTGGCGCTGCACGCGCGGCGCAGCGCCGACAGCATCGCGGCCTGGGCACAGGCGCAGCCTGATCGACCCATCGCGCTGGCGCTCACCGGCACCGACCTCTACCGCGACATCCACGTGGACGCCGCCGCGCAGCGCTCGCTGGCGCTGGCGGCGCGGCTGGTCGTCCTGCAGGAGCGGGCGGCGGACGACCTGCCCGCCGAGCACCGCGGCAAGGCCGTGGTGTGCTTTCCCAGCGTGGAGCCTTTGCCTGAAGCCGCCGCGGCCGAACGCCCGGCGCCGCCGCCCCTGCGGCTGCTCATGGTCGGCCACCTGCGCGCGGAAAAAGACCCGGCGACGGCTTGGGGCGCGCTGCGGCAACTCGCCGGCCGTGGCGGCTGGGCGCTGGACCACCTGGGCGGCGCGCTGGACGAAGCGCTCGCGCGGCAGGCGAGGGCGCTGCCGGCCGAGCTGCCGGCCTACCGCTGGCTGGGTGCCTTGCCCCATGCGCAAACTCGCGAGCGCATGGCGCGCGCGCACCTGCTGGTGCACCCGAGCGTGATCGAGGGCGCGGCCACGGTGATCGTGGAGGCGGTGGCCGCCGGAGCGCCGGTGCTGGCCTCGCGCATCCCGGGCAACGTGGGCCTGTTGGGCGCCGGCTACCCCGGCCTGTTCGAGCCGGGCGACGCGGCGGGGCTGGCGTCCCTGCTCAGTGAATGCCTGGATGACCCCGCTATGCTCGCGGCCCTGTCCGAGGCCGCCGCGCGGCGCGCGCCGCTGTTCGAGCCGGCGCGGGAGCAGGCCACCCTGCGCGCGATGCTGGCCGACCTGCTGGAGATGCCCCGCCCATGAACACCCCGACCCCGCCCCGCCTGACCTCGCTTTCGCACGGCGGCGGCTGCGGCTGCAAGATCGCCCCCGGCGTGCTGTCCGAAATCCTCAAGTCCACGGCCGCCATGCCCGTGCCGCCGCAGTTGCTGGTGGGCATCGAGACGGCGGACGACGCCGCCGTCTACCAGCTCAACGACGAGCAGGCGCTCATCGCCACCACCGACTTCTTCATGCCCATCGTGGACGATCCGTTCGACTTCGGACGCATCGCCGCCACCAACGCCATCTCCGACGTCTACGCCATGGGCGGCACGCCCATCATGGCGCTGGCCCTCGTGGGCATGCCCATCAACGTGCTGCCCGCGGCCACGATCGGCCGCATCCTGGAAGGCGGCCAGTCCGTGTGCCGCGAGGCGGGCATCCCCATCGCGGGCGGCCACACCATCGACTCGGTCGAGCCCATCTACGGCCTGGTGGCCCTGGGGCTGGTGCATCCCAAGCGCGTGCGCCGCAATGCCGACGCGCGCGCGGGCGACCGCCTGGTGCTGGGCAAGCCGCTGGGCGTGGGCGTGTACTCGGCCGCGCTCAAGAAGGAGCAGCTCGGCGCCGGGGGCTACGCCCACATGATCGCCAACACCACCAAGCTCAACACGCCGGGCCCGGCGCTGGCCGCGCTGGAAGGCGTGCACGCCATCACCGACGTGACGGGCTTCGGCCTGGCCGGCCACGCGCTGGAGCTGGCGCGCGGCGCGCAGTGCCGCGTGCGGCTCCACTGGAACGCCGTGCCGCTGCTGCCGGGCGTGCGCGAGCTGGCCGCCCAGGGTTTCATCACCGGCGCCTCCGGGCGCAACTGGCAGGGCTATGGCGCGGAAGTGGCGCTGGGCGCCGGCTTGGGCGACCTGGAGCGCTCGCTGCTGACCGATCCGCAGACCAGCGGCGGGCTGCTGGTGAGCTGCGACGCGGCCTCGGTGGGCGACGTGCTGGCGGTTTTCCGCCGGCACGGGTTCGATGACGCCGCCGAGATCGGCGAGGTGCTGCCGGCGGGCGACGGGGCGCGGTTGCTGGTGGGGTGAGGCCGGCCGCCCGGGTTTTGGCTCAGCGCTTGAGCAGCGGTGAGTAGGCGGTGAGCGCATCCTGACAGCCAACTCGCCGCCCTCACTACTTCGTCATTCCCGCGAAGGCGGGAACCCAGGCGGTCCCACGCCAGACCGTAGGGGTGATGGAGGAGCGCCGGGGCTTGGGTATGCCGGCCCGTCGGCTGCCGGCCGGCTTGGGGACCGCCTGGATCCCCGCCTGCGCGGGGATGACGAAGTAGAGAGCGGTACGGGTAAGCGCAAGCAGGGCCAAGCGGGTTGACCGCGTTTGATCTGCATCACCCTTCGCGTCCCGCGAAGGCTGGATTGCAAAACGCCGATGACCCTTCGTCTGGCGCCAAGGCACCATACGCAGCCTTGACGAAAAGCTGCCATGCGCTTCGACCTTCTCAGCCTCAACCTCGTGCTCGCGATTGCCGAAACCGGCAGTCTCACGCGCGCGGCCGAGCGGGAGCACCTGGCGCTGGCAGCCGCCAGCAAGCGGCTGTCGGACCTGGAGGCCCGCTTGGGCGTGGTGCTGTTCGAGCGCCGCGCGCGCGGCGTGGAGATCACCGACGCGGGCCGCGCCCTGGTGCGCCACATCCGCTCGCTCAACGCCTCGCTGCACGCGCTGGAGAGCGAGGTCGTCGAGTACGCCCGCGGCCTCAAGGGCCACCTGCGCCTGGCCGCCAACGCCAGCGCCATCGCCGAATGCCTGCCGCCGCCGCTGGCGGCCTTCACGCGCCAGAACCCGCTGATCCGCATCAGCCTGGAGGACATGACCAGTGCCGAGGTGCAGGCGGCCGTGGCCGAAGGACACGCCGACGTGGGCATCTTCGTGCCGCCGCTGCTGGAGCCGCAGCTCGCCACGCGGCCGTGGCGCCGCGGCACGCTGGCCGTGATCGTGCCCGCTGGCCACGAGCTGGCCGGGCAGGGTGACGTGCGCTTCGAGGCGCTGCTGGACTACGACCTCGTGGGCCTGCACGTGGGCGCGGCGGTGCAGGAATTCATGCGCGAGCAGGCCAGCGAGCGCGGCCGCGTTTTGAACACCCGGCTGCAGGTGCACGGCTTCGACGCCATCGCGCAGCTCGTGGGCGCGGGCCTGGGCGTGGCCATCCTGCCCGGCGTCGTTGCCGAGCGCTTTTCACAACTGTTTGGTTTGCACGTGCTGGCCCTGGACGAGACCTGGGCCGAGCGCGAGTACCAGATTGCCGTGCGTTCCCAGGAGCGGTTGCCCGCCCTGGTGCAGCGCTTCATCGATTCCCTGGCCGCGCCGCTGCCCCTGGCGGCGGCCGGCGCTTCTCTCACCACCACCGCGACGCCATGAACACCGCACGCACGCTCTACGACAAGCTGTGGGACGAGCACGTCATCCACACCGAGGAAGATGGCACGGCCCTCCTGTACATCGACCGCCACCTGGTGCACGAAGTCACCAGCCCGCAGGCGTTCGAGGGGCTGCGCATCGCCAACCGCCAGCCCTGGCGCAAGAGCTCCATCGTCGCCACCGCCGACCACAACACGCCCACCACGGGCTGGGAAGCGGGCTACGACGGCATCGCCGACCCGATCAGCAAGCAGCAGATCACGACGCTGGACGCCAACATCCGCGCCTTCGGCGCCGCGGCGTACTTCCCCTTCATGCACCAGCGCCAGGGGATCGTGCACGTCATCGGCCCCGAGAACGGTGCCACGCTGCCGGGCATGACGGTGGTGTGCGGCGACAGCCACACCTCCACCCACGGCGCCTTCGGCGCGCTGGCGCACGGCATCGGCACCAGCGAGGTCGAGCACGTGATGGCCACGCAGACGCTGCTGGCCAAGAAGGCCAAGAACATGCTGGTCAAGGTGGAAGGCCAGCTGCCGCGCGGCTGCGGCGCCAAGGACATCGTCCTGGCCATCATCGGCAAGATCGGCACGGCCGGCGGCACGGGCTACACGATCGAGTTCGCCGGCTCGGCCATCCGCTCGCTGTCCATGGAAGGCCGCATGACGGTGTGCAACATGGCCATCGAAGCCGGCGCCCGCGCGGGCCTGGTGGCCGTGGACGAGGTGACGCTCAACTACGTCAAGGGCCGTCCCTTCGCGCCGCAGACCGACGCCGAGTGGACTTCCGCCGTCACCCACTGGCGCACGCTGCACTCCGACGAGGGTGCGCACTTCGACCGCGTGGTGGAACTGGACGCCGCGCAGATCCGCCCGCAGGTTACCTGGGGCACCTCGCCGGAGATGGTGCTCTCCATCGAGGACCGCGTGCCGGACCCCGACCACGAGAAGGACCTCGTCAAGCGCGGCGCCATCGAGCGCGCGCTGACCTACATGGGCCTGGAGCCGGGCAAGCCCCTGGCCGACGTGTTCGTGGACAAGGTCTTTATCGGCTCCTGCACCAACTCGCGCATCGAAGACCTGCGCGAGGCGGCCGAGGTGGTCAAGCGCATCGGCGGCAAGGTGGCTTCCAACGTGAAGGCCGCGCTGGTCGTTCCGGGGTCGGGCCTGGTGAAGGTGCAGGCCGAGCGTGAAGGGCTGCACGAAATCTTCAAGGCCGCGGGCTTTGAATGGCGCGAGCCTGGCTGCTCGATGTGCCTGGCCATGAACGCCGACCGCCTGGAGCCGGGCGAGCGCTGCGCCAGCACCTCCAACCGCAACTTCGAAGGCCGCCAGGGCAACGGCGGACGCACCCATCTGGTGAGCCCGGCCATGGCCGCCGCCGCCGCGATGCAGGGCCACTTCGTGGACGTGCGCCGCATCGCCTGAACCCGAAACCGCCTGCCCAACTCCTCACCATGAAACGAGTCATCGCCTCCTTGCTGCTGCTGGGCCTGCTGGCCGGCTGCAACACCATCCAGGGCATGGGCCGCGACATCAAGGCCGCGGGCGGTGCCATCGAAAACGCTTCCAGGACGAAGTGACATGCAAGCCTTCACCGTGCACCAGGGCCTCGTGGCCCCCATGGACCGCGAAAACGTCGACACCGACGCCATCATTCCCAAGCAGTTCCTGAAGTCGATCAAGCGCACGGGCTTCGGCCCCAACCTGTTCGACGAGTGGCGCTACCTGGACCACGGCGAGCCCGGCCAGGACATCGCCAGCCGCAAGCCCAACCCCGACTTCGTGCTCAACCAGCCGCGCTACGCGGGCGCCTCCATCCTGCTGGCCCGGCGCAACTTCGGCTGCGGCTCCAGCCGCGAGCACGCGCCGTGGGCGCTGGAGCAGTACGGCTTTCGCGCGCTCATCGCGCCGAGCTTCGCCGACATCTTCTTCAACAACTGTTTTAAAAATGGCCTGCTGCCGGTCGTGCTGCCTGAGCACGAAGTCGACAAGCTGTTCGACGACGTGGCGGCCTTCCCCGGCTTCCAGCTCACCATCGACCTGCCGCGCCAGCGCGTGGTGAAGGCCGACGGCAGCGAGCTGGAGTTCGACGTGCAGCCCTTTCGCAAGTACTGCCTGGTCAACGGCTTCGACGACATCGGCCTGACCCTGCGCCACGCCGACAAGATCAAGGCCTACGAGGCCGAGCGCCTGGCGCGCATGCCCTGGCTGGCCCACACGGCGGTCTGACGCGCCCAAAGCCCAACATTCCACTGGAGAACAAGACATGAAGATTGCAGTGCTGCCGGGTGACGGCATCGGTACCGAGATCGTGGCCGAGGCCGTCAAGGTCCTGAACGTGCTGGAGCTGCCGCTGGAGCTGGAAGAGGCCGTCGTCGGCGGCGCCGCCTACGCGGCCCAGGGCCACCCGCTGCCGGACTCCACGCTGCAGCTGGCCAAGGACGCCGACGCGGTGCTCTTCGGCGCCGTGGGCGACTGGCAATACGACAAGCTGGAGCGCTCGCTGCGCCCCGAGCAGGCCATCCTGGGCCTGCGCAAGCACCTGGGCCTGTTCGCCAACCTGCGCCCGGCGCTGTGCTACGAGCAGCTCACCCACGCCTCCAGCCTGAAGCCTGAGCTGGTGGCGGGGCTGGACATCCTGATCATCCGCGAGCTCACCGGCGACATCTACTTCGGCCAGCCGCGCGGCCGCCGCACGGCCGTGGACGGCCACTTCCCCGGCGCCGAGGAAGCCTTCGACACCATGCGCTACTCGCGCCCGGAGATCGAGCGCATCGCCCACGTGGCCTTCCAGGCCGCGCGCCGCCGCGGCAAGAAGGTCACCAGCGTGGACAAGGCCAACGTGCTGGAGACCTTCCAGTTCTGGAAGGACGTGGTGACCGAGGTGCACGCCCAGTACCCCGACGTGGAGCTGGAGCACATGTACGTGGACAACGCGGCCATGCAGCTCGTGAAGGCGCCCAAGAAGTTCGACGTGGTCGTGACCGGCAACATGTTCGGCGACATCCTCTCGGACGAGGCCGCGATGCTCACGGGGTCTATCGGCATGCTGCCCTCGGCCTCGCTGGATGCGAACAACAAGGGCCTGTACGAGCCCAGCCATGGCAGCGCGCCGGACATTGCCGGTAAGGGTGTTGCAAACCCGCTGGCTACAATCTTGTCTGCAGCCATGATGCTCCGTTACACCCTCGCCCAACCCGAAGCCGCCGACCGCATCGAATCGGCGGTGCGCGCCGTGCTGGCCGCGGGTCTGCGCACGCCCGACATCTACAGCGACGGCACCCGCAAGGTGGGCACGCGCGAGATGGGCGACGCCGTGGTGGCGGCCATTACCGGCAAAACGATTACGGGCTGATCAAGCTCCGGTTCGTCTCGCCCATCCCCTGGACCCCGGCGAAGCGAGCCGGGAAGGCTGGGGTCCGGGATCTGTAATTTCAAAGGATTGACGATGGCACTCGTGGGATTGGTCGGCTGGCGCGGCATGGTCGGCTCCGTGCTGATGGAGCGCATGCGCGCTGAAGGCGATTTCGAGCTGATCGAGCCGCTGTTCTTCTCCACCTCCAACGCCGGCGGCGCCGCCCCGGCCATGGCGAAGAACGAAACCAAGCTGCAGGACGCGTTCGACATCGAGGCGCTCAAGCGCTGCGACATCATCCTCACCGCCCAGGGCGGCGACTACACCAGCGAGGTCTTCCCCAAGCTGCGCGCCGCGGGCTGGAACGGCCACTGGATCGACGCGGCTTCCACGCTGCGCATGAAAGATGACGCCGTCATCGTCCTGGACCCGGTCAACCTGCCGGTGATCAAGGACGCGCTGGCCAAGGGCGGGCGCAACTGGGTCGGCGGCAACTGCACCGTGAGCTGCATGCTCATGGGCGTGGGCGCGCTGTACAAGGCCGGCCTGGTCGAGTGGATGAGCACCCAGACCTACCAGGCCGCTTCCGGCGGCGGCGCGCAGCACATGCGCGAGCTGCTCACGCAGTTCGGCACGCTCAACGCCGAGGTCAAGGCGCTGCTGGACGATCCCAAGAGCGCCATCCTGGAAATCGACCGCAAGATCGTCGAGAAGCAGCGCTCGCTCACCGGCGCCGAGACGGCCAACTTCGGCGTGCCGCTGGGCGGCTCGCTGATCCCCTGGATCGACAAGGACCTGGGCAACGGCGTCTCCCGCGAAGAGTGGAAGGGCATGGCCGAGACCAACAAGATCCTCGGCCAGGGCGAGGGTTTCAACTCGCCTGCCGTGCCGGTGGACGGCTTTTGCGTGCGCATCGGCGCCATGCGCTGCCACAGCCAGGCGCTGACCTTCAAGCTCAAGAAGGACGTGCCGCTGGCCGATATCGAGGCCATGATCGCCGCCGACAACCAGTGGGTGAAGGTCGTGCCCAACACCCGCGAGGCCACGGTGCGTGACCTGACGCCGGTGGCCGTGACGGGCACGCTGACCATCCCGGTGGGCCGCCTGCGCAAGCTGGCCATGGGGCCGGAGTACTTGGGCGCCTTCACCATCGGCGACCAGTTGCTGTGGGGCGCGGCCGAGCCGCTGCGCCGCATGCTGCGCCTGCTGGTCGAGTCCTGATCAGCGGACTCTGGCAGCAGTCCGTGCCGGCGGCGAGGTGTGCCTGAGGCGCACGCGCGGCCGGCGCGGCGCGGGCGGCGGCAACGCCGCCGTTTGTCTTTAGGGGAGTGGCCTTGAGGATCAGCTCGAAGAAAGCGTCCCGGCACATGTTGCGGGGGACGGCTGCGGCCGTCATGGGCTTGGCGGTGTGCGGCGGCGCTTGGGCGCTGGGCCTGGGCCGCATCACGCTGCAGTCGGCGCGCGGCGAGCCGCTGCGCGCGGAAATCGAGCTGAGTGCGCTCAGTGCCGAGGAGGCGGCCAGCCTGTCGGCGCGCATCGCTCCTCCCGATGCCTTCAGCAGCGCGGGCGTGGCCTACAGCCCGGCGCTGTCCGGCGCACGCGTGAGCGTGCAGCAGCGCGCCGATGGGCAAGCAGTGCTGCGCCTGAGCAGCGACGCGCCGGTGCAGGAGTCCTTCCTGGACCTGATCCTGCAAATCGAGTGGGCCAGCGGCCGCCTCTCGCGCGAGTACACGCTGCTGTTCGAGGCCGCGCAGCCGCCCGCCGCGGCCGCGGCGCCGCCGGCTATGGCCGCGCCCGTGCTGGGCGCGGCGCCCACGGCGCCCGCCAATTCGCCCACGGCGGGCCGTGTCACGCCGGCACCCGCCGAGCCCAAGCCCAACCTGGACCGCTACACCGTGCGCCGGGGCGACACGCTCTCCGGCGTGGCCGCGCGCATGCAGGCCAGCGGGGTGTCGCTGGACCAGTTGCTGGTGGCGCTGTTCCGCGGCAACCCGCACGCCTTCGTGGGCCAGAACATGAACCGGCTGCGCTCCGATACGGTGCTGCGCCTGCCCACGCCGGAACAGGCCAGGCAGATTGCGCGCGGCGAGGCGCGCCAGACCGTGCGGCTGCAAAGCGCCGACTTCAACGAATACCGCATGCGGCTGGCCCAGTCCGCGCCCGCGGCGCGCGTGGACGAGTCCGCGCGGCGCTCCGGCGGCGCCGTGGAAGCCGCGGTGGAAGACCGCCAGAACGCGCGGCCCGCGCCGGACCGGCTCAAGCTCTCCCGCGCCGCGCCGACCACCTCGTCGACCGAGGCCGCGCTGTCGCGCGAGGCCGAGCGCCGCGACCAGACGCAGCGCATGGCCGAGCTCTCGCGCAACGTGGAGGACCTCAAGCGCCTGGCCACCAATTCGCCCGCGGCGACGGTGCCGGCCGAGGGCCAGGCGCCGGCCGCCACGCCCGCGGCGTCCGCCCCGCTGCCGGAGGCTTCGGCCCCGGCCGAGGCGGCGGCGGCCTCGGCGCCGCAGGCCACGGCGACAGCTTCAGCGGCGGCTTCGGCGGCCGAGCCTCTTGCCTCGGCGTCGGCGGCCTCGGCCGCGGCGGATGCCACGGCGGCGGCACTGCCGCCCGCGGCGGCGCAGCAGGCGCCGGCCGGCGGCGTGATGGGCTTCCTGTCGCGCTCCTGGGCGCTGGCCCTGGGTGGCGGCGTGGCCGCGCTGGCGCTGTTGGGCGCAGGCTTCGTGGTCTGGAGGCGGCGCAACAAGCCGCATGCGGAGACGTCGTTCCTGGAAAGCCGGCTGCAGGCGGAGCCCTTCGGCGGCGCGGCGGCTGCCGGTGTGCCCGCAGCCGCGGCGGCGGCTTCGGAGACCGACCCGTATTCGCTGAGCCAGCTCGACGCCATAGGCGACGTCGATCCGGTGGCCGAGGCCGACGTCTACCTGGCCTACGGGCGCGACCTGCAGGCCGAGGAAATCCTCAAGGAAGCCCTGCGTGGCAACCCGCAGCGCCTGGGCATTCGCACCAAGCTGCTGGAGGTCTACGCCAAGCGCCACGACACCAAGGCCTTCGAGCAGGTCGCGCAGCAGGTGCACGAGATCACGAAGGGGCAGGGCGAGGATTGGGACAAGGTCCGCGAGATGGGCCTGCAGATCGATCCGGACAATGCGCTCTACGCCGGGGCCGCGGCGCTGGCCGCAGGCGCGGCGGTGTCGGAAGTGCCCTCGACCTGGAAGGCCTCCGATCTGCCGTCGCTGGCGCCCAGCGAGCGGCTGGACCTGGACCTGGACCTGGAGCAACTGGAGTCCGTGCCGCCGTCGCTGCACGACGAGGAAGCAGCGCCCGCGGCGCAGGCCGAGCCGGAGATCGACCTGGGCTTCGACCCGGAGCCGCAAGAGGACGTCGCGCCGCTGGAGCTGTCGCTGGCCGACGAGCCGCCGCAGCCGCTGGATTTGTCGCTCGCGGACGAGGAGCCGGTACCGCAGGAGCTGTCGCTGGCCAACGAGCACCTGGACTTGTTGCCGCCCGTCGAGGACGACCTGGGGCTGCCGACGCCGTCTCCGGCCGCGAAGCCGGCCGCGGCGCAGGACTTGTCGTTGGCGGACGGGGACGACTTCACCCTGGATCATGCCGGCGCGCCCTTGTCCTTGGGCGAGCTCGCGCCCCGCGCGGCGGCTCAGGACGAGGACGCGCTGCCGGAGCTGGATTTCGGCCTGTCGGACTTCGGTGACGAGGCGCCGGCACCCCAGCCCACGGCCGCGCCGCAGCCGCCGGCGGCTGCGCCCCGCGCGGCGGCTCAGGACGAGGACGCGCTGCCGGAGCTGGATTTCGGCTTGTCGGACTTCGGCGACGAGGCGCCGGCACCTCAACCCACGGTCGCGCCGCAGCCGCCGGCGGCTGCGTCCTCGCTGCCGTTCGACCTCGACTCGCTGTCGCTGGACCTGGACGAGCCGGCCTCCTCGACGGTGCTGGACGATCTCAACATCTCCGGCTTCGGCGACGACGCCGACCCGCTGGAGCGCAAGCTGGAGCTGGCCGAGGAGTTCCGCCAGATCGGCGACACCGACGGTGCGCGCGACCTGCTGCAGGAAGTCCTTGCGCAGGCCAGCAGCGGTCCCTTGAAGGAGCGTGCCCAGGGCATGCTGGAAAGCCTTGTCTGAGGCTGTTCCCGAAGGGGCCGGCGCGCCGCAGTCGCCGCCGCCCCTGCAGCGCCTGGCCCTGGGCGTGACCTACCGCGGCACCGCCTACCACGGCTGGCAGAGCCAGCCCGACGGGAAGACGGTGCAGGACAAGCTGGAGCAGGCGCTGGCCGCCTTTGCCGCCATGCCCGTGGGCACCGTGTGCGCCGGGCGCACCGATGCCGGCGTGCACGGCATCAACCAGGTCGTTCACCTGGACACGCCGCTGGCGCGCGAGGAGTTCTCGTGGGTGCGCGGCGTCAACCGCTACCTGCCGCCGGACATCGCGGTGCAGTGGTGCCGTCCGGTGGCGGCGGACTTCCACGCCCGCAACAGCGCGCGCGGGCGGCGCTACCGCTACGTGCTGCTGGAGTCGCCGGTGCGCCCGGCGCTGGAAAGCTCGCAGGTGGGTTGGGTTTTCCGCCCGCTGGCGCTGGAGCCCATGCAGGCCGCGGCCGCGCTGCTGCTGGGGGAGCACGACTTCAGCGCCTTTCGCGCCGCGGGCTGCCAGGCGCTGTCGCCGGTGAAGACGCTGCGCCAGATCGACATCTCGCGCCGCGGCGCCTACTGGTCCTTCGACTTCGAGGCCAGCGCCTTCCTGCACCACATGGTGCGCAACATCATGGGCTGCCTGCTGGCGGTTGGGCAGGGCACGCGCAGCGTGGCGTGGATGGGCGAGGTGCTGGCCTCGCGCCGCCGCGAAACGGCCGCGCCCACCTTTGCTCCCGACGGGCTGTACTTCGTGGGTCCGCACTACGATGCGCGCCACGCCATCCCCGGCCACGTTCCCGCGCTGGACTGGCTGTCCTGACTTCCCGCCGCCCTACCTCCTTCCCCCATGAGTCACCGCACCCGCATCAAGATTTGCGGCCTCACGCGCGAGGCCGACGTGGACGCCGCCGTGGCGGCCGGGGCCGACGCCATAGGCTTCGTCCTCTACGAGCGCAGCCCGCGCCGTGTGAGCCCGGCGCGCGCGGCCGAGCTGGCGCGGCGGCTGCCGCCTTTCGTGATGCCCGTGTGCCTGTTCGTCAACGCCGATGCGGCGCTGCTGGCCGAGGCGCTGCAGGCCGTGCCCAACGCGCTGCTGCAGTTCCATGGCGACGAGACGCCGGCGCAGTGCGCGGCGCCCGCCAGGCCTTTCCTGCGCGCCGCCAGGGTTTCCCCAGGGGTCGATTTGTTAGACTTCGCCCGGCAGTACCCGCACGCCCAGGGGCTGCTCCTCGACGCGCACGTCGAAGGCTATGGTGGCGGAGGCAAGGTTTTCGATTGGTCGCTCATCCCTCCCGCGCTCCCCGCTCCGGTCGTTTTGTCTGGTGGGTTGAGTGCTGCCAACGTGACCGATGGCGTGCTTCGCGTGCGGCCCTGGGCCGTTGACGTGAGCTCCGGTGTGGAAGTCGCCAAGGGCATCAAGGATGCCGCGCTGATGCACCGGTTCTGCGAGGCGGTGCGTTCGGCCGACGCCCAGTCGGCCGCCCTCTGAGCACCCGCCCCGCCTGCCAGCCTGAATGCTTTTGAAATGCTGAATTACGACCAACCCGACGCCAGCGGGCACTTCGGCCCCTATGGCGGTACTTTCGTTGCCGAGACGCTGATCCACGCGCTGGACGAGCTCAAGGGCGCCTGGGACCACTACAAGGCCGACCCGGAATTCCTGGCCGAATTCCGCCGCGAGCTGGCCCATTTCGTGGGCCGTCCCAGCCCCGTCTATCACGCGGCCCGCCTGTCCAGCGAGATCGGCGGCGCGCAGATCTTCCTCAAGCGCGAGGACCTCAACCACACCGGCGCCCACAAGGTGAACAACACCATTGGCCAGGCGCTGCTGGCCAAGCGCATGGGCAAGCCGCGCGTGATCGCCGAGACCGGCGCCGGCCAGCACGGCGTGGCCACGGCCACCATCTGCGCGCGCTACGGCATGGAGTGCGTGGTGTACATGGGCGCCGAGGACGTCAAGCGCCAGAGCCCCAACGTGTACCGCATGCACCTGCTGGGTGCCCGCGTGGTGCCGGTGGAGTCCGGCTCGCGCACGCTCAAGGACGCGCTCAACGAGGCGCTGCGCGACTGGGTGACCAACGTCGAGAACACCTTCTACATCATCGGCACGGTGGCGGGCCCGCACCCGTATCCGGCCATGGTGCGCGACTTCCAGCGCGTCATCGGCGACGAGTGCCTGGTGCAGATGCCGGAAATGATTGGGCGCCAGCCTGACGCCGTGATCGCCTGCGTGGGCGGCGGCAGCAATGCCATGGGCATCTTCTATCCCTACATCCCGCACGAGGGCACGCGGCTCATCGGCGTGGAAGCGGCGGGGCAGGGGCTGGAGTCCGGCAAGCATTCCGCCTCGCTGCAGATGGGCTCGCCCGGCGTGCTGCACGGCAACCGCACTTACCTGCTGCAGGACGCCAACGGCCAGATCACGGAGACGCACTCCGTCTCCGCCGGCCTGGACTACCCCGGCGTCGGCCCCGAGCACGCGTACCTGAAAGACATCGGCCGCGCCGAGTACGTGGGCGTGACGGATGACGAGGCGCTGGCCGCCTTCCACCGGCTGTGCCGCACGGAAGGGATCATCCCCGCGCTGGAATCTAGCCACGCCGTGGCCCACGCCATGAAGCTGGCCGCCACCCTGCGGCCGGACCAGCACCTGCTGGTCAACCTCTCCGGCCGCGGGGACAAGGACATCGGCACCGTCGCCGACCTCTCCGGCGCATCGTTCTACTGCCGTCCGTCCTGCCAGGGCCAGAAGGTGAAGCAATGAGCAAGGGCTCTGTTCGAATCGCCGCCACCTTCGAGCGGCTGCAGGCCCAGGGCCGCAAGGCGCTGATCCCCTACGTCACGGCCGGTGACCCGTATGCCGACGTCACGCCCGCGCTCATGCGCGCGCTGGCCGAGGGCGGTGCGGACGTGATCGAGCTGGGCGTGCCGTTTTCCGACCCCATGGCCGACGGCCCGGTGATCCAGCAGGCGGCCGAGCGGGCGCTCTCGCGCGGCATCGGCATGCCGCAGGTGCTGGAGATGGTGCGCGAGTTCCGCCGCGGCGACGACGCGACGCCCGTGGTGCTCATGGGCTACGCCAACCCGGTGGAGCGCTACGGCGTCGAGCGCTTCGTGGCCGACGCCCAAGCTGCCGGCGTGGACGGCGTGCTCATCGTGGACTACCCGCCGGAGGAGTGCGAGGCCTTTGCCGCGCTGCTGCAGTCCGCGGGGATGGACCCCATCTTCCTGCTGGCGCCGACCTCCACCGAGGCGCGCATGGCGCACGTTGGGCGCATCGCCAGCGGCTACGTCTACTACGTCTCGCTCAAGGGCGTCACCGGCGCCGGGCACCTGGACACCGGCGCCGTGGCGGCCATGGTGCCGCGCATCCGCGCGCACGTGAGCGTGCCGGTGGGCGTGGGTTTCGGCATTCGCGACGCGGCTTCGGCGCGCGCGGTGGGTGAGGTGGCCGATGCGGTGGTGATCGGCTCGCGGCTCGTCCAGCTGTTGCAGGAAAGACCGAAGGACGAGGTGGCGGCCGCCGGCCGCCAATTCATGGCCGAGATACGCGCCGCCCTGGATGGCGTGGCGCAAGGAGCACATGCATGAGCTGGCTTGAGAAGCTGCTGCCCCCGAAGATCCAGCCGACCGATCCCTCGGAGCGGCGCACCATTCCCGAAGGCCTGTGGATCAAGTGCCCCTCGTGCGAGACGGTGCTCTACAAGACCGACCTGGAGCAGAACGTCAACGTCTGCCCGAAGTGCGACCACCACCACCGCATCGGCGCGCGCGCGCGGCTGGACGCCTTCCTGGACCATGAAGGGCGCTACGAGGTCGGCCAGGAGGTCATCCCGGTCGATGCGCTGAAGTTCAAGGACAGCAAGAAGTACCCCGAGCGGCTGAAGCAGGCCGTGGACCAGACGGGCGAGACCGACGCGCTGATCGTGATCGGCGGCTCGGTGATGAGCGTGCCGCTGGTGGCGGCGTGCTTCGAGTTCGACTTCATGGGTGGCTCCATGGGCTCGGTGGTGGGCGAGCGCTTCGTCCGCGGCGTCGAGACCGCCATCGAGCAGAAGGTGCCTTTCGTGTGCTTCACGGCCACGGGCGGCGCGCGCATGCAGGAGGGCCTGCTGTCGCTGATGCAGATGGCCAAGACCAACGCCGCGCTCACGCGGCTGGCCAAGGCCAAGCTGCCCTACGTCAGCGTGCTGACCGACCCGACCATGGGCGGCGTGTCGGCGGGCTTCGCCTTCGTGGGCGACATCGTGATCGCCGAGCCCAAGGCGCTCATCGGCTTCGCCGGCCCGCGCGTCATCGAGAACACCGTGCGCGAGAAGCTGCCTGAAGGCTTCCAGCGCTCGGAGTTCCTGCTGCAGAAGGGGGCGCTGGACATGATCGTGGACCGGCGCCAGTTGCGCTCCACCATCGCCCACGCGCTGGCCATGCTGCAGCGCCAAAGCGCCGACGCCGTCGCCTGACGCCGCCCCTGTTCCCGCAAGGCCGGCCGCGAGCCGGCCTTTTTGCTGCCTCTTACCATCCGCGCCCATGACCACCCCCCGCACGCTCGACGAATGGCTGGCCCACTGCGAAGCCCTGCATCCCAAGGGCATAGACATGACGCTGGAGCGGGTGGCCGCGGTACGCGACCGCCTGGGCCTGCGCTTTGGGGTGCCCGTGGTGAGCGTGGCCGGCACCAACGGCAAGGGATCGAGCTGCGCGATGCTGGAGTCCGTCGCGCTGGCCGCGGGCTACCGGGTTGGGCTCTACAGCAAGCCGCACCTGGTGCACTTCGAGGAGCGCTGCCGCATCAACGGCGAAATGATCTCGGCGCAGGCGCTGCTGCCGCACTTCGAGGCCGTGGAGGCCGCGCGCCAGGGCACGACGCTGACCTACTTCGAGTTCACGACGCTGGTGATCATGCGGGCGCTGGCCGAGGCGCCGCTGGACCTGGTGATCCTGGAAGTGGGCCTGGGGGGGCGGCTGGACGCGGTCAACGCCATTGACGCCGACTGCGCCCTCATCACCAGCATTGCGCTGGACCACACCGACTTCCTGGGCCTGGACCGCGAAAGCATCGGCCGCGAGAAGGCCGGCATCCTGCGCGCGGGCAGCGCGGCCGTGATCAGCGACCCGCAGCCGCCGCAAAGCGTGCTGGACGTGGCCGCCGCGCTGGGCGTGGACCTGCGCGTGGCCGGGCGCGATTTCATGCACTCCGGCGACCGCCAGCAGTGGCAGTGGAAGGGGCGCGGGCGCGCCTTCCACGGCCTGGCCTATCCGGCGCTGCGCGGCGCCAACCAGTTGCTCAATGCCGCCGGGGTGCTGGCGGTGTTCGAGGCGCTGCAGGAGCGGCTGCCCATCAGCGCGCAGGCCGTGCGCCAGGGGCTGGCGGTGGTGGACTTGCCGGGCCGCTTCCAGATCGTCCCGGGCCAGCCCGTGCTGGTGCTGGACGTGGCGCACAACCCGCAGTCCGTGGCGGCGCTGGCGCTCAACCTGGACCAGATGGGGTTTTATCCGCGCACCTTCGCCGTGTTCGGCGCCATGCAGGACAAGGACCTGGCCGGGGCGCTGGCGCACATCGCGCCGCTGGTGGACTGCTGGCAGCTCACCGCGCTGCCCACGCCGCGCGCGGCCGACACGGCCACGCTGCGCGCCGTGGTGCAGTCCGCTGCCGGGAGCAAGCCCGTGCAAGTGCAGGAGCATGCCGATCCGGCCGCCGCGCTGGCCGCCGCCCTCGAAGCCGCGGACCCCGCTGATAGAATCGTGGTCTTTGGCTCGTTCTACACCGTGGGCGGTGTACTCAAGAACGGGCTGCCGCGCCTGGGTGCGTCCCACGTCGGCTGAAGTCTCGGAATTCGTTTTTTTCCCCACGGGCGCACGCCCACTCCCAGCTTCGGCATGCCCCTTTTTCCCTTCCTCAAGCGCAAGAACGCATCGGACCGTGAGCCGGTGGGCATGGCCTCGCCGGCCGAGCAGGTGCAGGCCGCGCGGGTGCGCGCGCGGCGCAGGCTCATAGGCGCTGTGCTGCTGCTCGGGGTGGGCATCGTCGGCTTCCCCATGCTGTTCGAGACGCAGCCGCGGCCGCTGCCCGTGGAAGTGAGCATAGAAATTCCGCGCAAGGACGGCGGCGCGCCGCTGGTGCTGCCTTCGCGCGGTGCACCCATCACCGAGACGGCCGACGAGGCCGGGCGCGAGGTGCCGCCCCCTGCGCAGACCTCGGCGGCCGCGCCTGCCATCCGGCCCGTCGCGCCGGCAGCGGCCAGTGCGCCGCGCGTCGCGGCCGCGCCCGCATCGGCGGTGCCTGCGGCCAAGGCCTCCGCGCCCATACGCGTGCTGGCCGACCCGCCGCGCAGCAGCGTTGCCGCGTCCGCGCCCAAGGAGCCCACGCGCGACCTGGCCAAGGAGCTCGCCGCACGCGAAGCCAAGGAAAAGGCGGCCCGCGAGGCCAAGGAACGCGATGCCGCCCGCGAGCGTGAAGTCGCGGCCCGCGAGGCCAAGGAAGCCAAGGACAAGGCGGCCCGCGAAGCCAAGGAGCGCGAGGCGGCCCGCGAGCGGGAAGTCGCTGCCAAGGAAGCCAAGGACAAGGCCGCCCGCGAGGCCAAGGAGCGCGATGCCGCCCGCGAGCGCGAAGTTGCGGCCCGCGAAGCCAAGGACAAGGCCGCGCGTGAGGCCAGGGAACGCGAGGCCGCGCGCGAGGCGGTGGCCCGCGAGGCGCTGCGCGACCGCAGCAACGACAGCGTGGAGAAGCGCTACATCGTGCAGGTGGGCGCCTTTGCCGATGCCACGGCCGCGGGCGAGGCGCGCGCGCGGGTGGAGAAGCTGGGCATCCGCACCTTCACGCAGGTCGTGGAAACCGATGCTGGGCGCCGCATACGCGTGCGCGTTGGGCCTTTCGCCAGCCGTGAAGAAGCCGACAAAGCCCTTGGCAAGCTCAAGGCTGCCGGGCTGCCGACGGCGCTGCTGCCGTTGTAATGAATGGCTTGCCGGTATTGGGGTGGGTCGATGTCGCGATGCTGGGCCTGCTGCTGTGGTCGCTGTTGGCGGGGCTGTGGCGCGGACTGATTTTCGAGTTGCTGTCGCTGGCGGGCTACGTGGTGGCCTGGCTCGCGGCGCAGCGGTGGGCTCCTGCCGTGGCCGAGTGGCTGCCGTGGGAGGGCGCGCCGGAGGCCTGGCGCCGCGTGGCGGCCTTCGTCCTGGTGTTCGCGCTGGCGCTGCTGGTGTGCGGGCTGGTGGCGCGGCTGCTGCGCAGGCTGGTGCACGCCTCGCCGCTGGGCCTGCTGGACCGCTTGGGCGGCGGCGCGTTCGGCCTGGCGCGCGGGGTGCTCGTCCTGCTGCTGGCCGCCACGCTGGTGGGGCTGACGCCGCTGGCGCGCTCGCCGGCTTGGGAGCATTCGCACGGGGCGGCCTGGCTGCTGGTGCTGAGAGAACGGATTCAACCTGCGCTGCCGTCCGCGGCGGCGCGGCTTCTGCCGCTGCCCTGAGGGGGCGGCATCACTGAAGGACGCAAGACCATGTGTGGGATCGTCGGTGTCATTTCCCAGACGCCCGTCAACCAGCTGATCTATGACGCGCTGCTGCTGCTGCAGCACCGCGGCCAGGATGCCGCCGGCATCGTCACGATGCAGGGCACCAAGTGCTACATGCACAAGGCCCGCGGCATGGTGCGCGACGTGTTCCGCACCCGCAACATGCGCGCGCTGCCGGGCAACGTCGGCCTGGGCCAGGTGCGCTACCCCACCGCGGGCAACGCCTACAGCGAGGAAGAGGCGCAGCCCTTCTACGTGAACGCGCCCTTCGGCATCGTGCTGGTGCACAACGGCAACCTGACCAACGCGCATGCGCTGAAGAAGGAGCTGTTCGACATCGACCGCCGCCACATCAACACCGAGAGCGACACCGAGGTGCTGATCAACGTGCTGGCGCACGAGCTCGAGCGCAGCGCGCGCGACCTGCCGCTCACGCCGGACAAGATCTTCGACGCCGTCTCCGCCGTGCACAAGCGCATCAAGGGCTCGTATGCCGTGATCGCGCTCATCGCCGGCCACGGCCTGCTGGCCTTCCGCGACCCGTTCGGCATCCGCCCGCTGGTCTTCGGCGAGGTGGACCAGGCCGAGGGCAGGGAAGTGGTGGTGGCCAGCGAAAGCGTGGTGCTGGAAGGCACGGGCCACCACATCACGCGCGACGTGGCGCCGGGCGAGGCCATCTTCATCGACATGGCCGGCACCGTGCACGCGCGCCAGTGCGCCGAGAACCCGTCGCTGCAGCCCTGCATGTTCGAGTACGTGTACCTGGCGCGTCCGGACTCGGTGATGGACGGCATCTCGGTGTACCAGGCGCGGCTGAACATGGGCGAGACGCTGGCGCAGCGCGTGATCTCCACCATGCCGCCCAGCGAGATCGACGTCGTCATTCCCATTCCCGAGTCCAGCCGGCCCTCGGCCATGCAGCTCGCGCAGAAGCTGGGCAAGCCCTACCGCGAAGGCTTCGTGAAGAACCGCTACGTGGGCCGCACCTTCATCATGCCGGGGCAGGCCAAGCGCAAGAAGTCGGTGCGCCAGAAGCTCAACGCCATCGCCAGCGAGTTCAAGGGCCGCAACGTGCTGCTGGTGGACGACTCCATCGTCCGCGGCACCACCAGCAAGGAAATCGTGCAGATGGCCCGCGAGGCCGGCGCGCGCAAGGTCTACATGGCCTCGGCGGCGCCGCCCGTGCGCTTCCCCAACGTGTACGGCATCGACATGCCGACCAAGGAGGAGCTCATCGCCCACGGCCGCAGCATCGAGCAGGTGCGCGAGTTCATCGGCGCCGACGCGCTGATCTACCAGGACGTGGAAGCCATGAAGCGCGTGGTGTCCGCGCTCAACCCGCAGCTCCAGGGCTTTGAGGCCTCCTGTTTCGACGGGCGCTACATCACCGGCGACGTCACGGCCGAGGACTTCGAGACCATGCGCGAGCAGCGGCAGTCGCAAGGTGGCGAGGAGGAAGAGGGCCCGGGCCGTTCGCGGCTGGCGCTGCAGAACGCGACGGAGCAGGCCTGATGGGCGGCGCTGACAGCAGCAAGCGCATCCCGCGCGTGGACCTGCCGGCCGACGTGCGCATGGACACCATCGCCGTGCGCGAGGGCCTGCCCGCCACCCCTTGGGGCGAGAACGCCGAGGCGCTGTTCCTGACCAGCAGCTTCAATCACCCGGACGCGGCCACGGCCGCGCGGCGCTTCGCCAACGAGGAGGAGGCCTTCGTCTACAGCCGCTTCTCCAACCCCACCGTCATGATGATGGAGCGGCGGCTGGCGGCCCTGGAGGGCACCGAGGCCTGCATAGCCACGTCCAGCGGCATGGCGGCCATCATGCTGGTGTTCATGGGCCTGCTGAAAGCTGGCGACCACGTGGTGTGCTCGCAAAGCGTGTTCGGCTCGACCATCAAGCTGCTGCAGGGCGAGTTCGGCAAGTTCGGCGTGGAGAGCACTTTCGTGTCGCAGACGGACGTGGCCGCCTGGCGCGCGGCCGTCAAGCCCAACACGAAGCTGCTGTTCGCCGAGACGCCCAGCAACCCGCTCACCGAGGTGTGCGACATCGCGGCGCTGGCCGAGATCGCCCACGGCGCGGGCGCGCTGCTGGCGGTCGACAACTGCTTCTGTTCGCCGGCGCTGCAGCAGCCGGCCAAGCTCGGCGCGGACCTGATCGTCCACTCCGGCACCAAGTACCTGGACGGGCAGGGCCGCGTCATCGCCGGCGCGGTGTGCGCCAGCGAAGCGCTGGTCAACGACAAGTTCGTGCCCGTGATGCGCAGCGCGGGCATGAGCCTGTCGCCCTTCAACGCCTGGGTGGTGCTCAAGGGGCTGGAGACGCTGTCCATACGCATGCGCGCCCAAAGCGAGAAGACGCTGGCGCTGGCGCGCTGGCTGGAGGCGCAGCCGCAGGTGAGCAAGCTCTACTACCCGGGGTTGCCCTCGCATCCGCAGCACGAGCTGGCCATGCGCCAGCAGTCGGGGCTGGGCGGGGCGGTGGTGAGCTTCATCGTCCAGGGCGATACGCCGGAAGCGGCGCGCGCCAACGCCTTTGCCGTGATCGATGCCACGCGCATCTGCTCCATCACCTCCAACCTGGGCGACACCAAGACCACCATCACGCACCCGGCCAGCACTTCGCACGGCCGGCTGACCGAAGCGCAGCGCCTGTCCGCGGGCATCACGCAAGGCATGATCCGCGTGGCCGTGGGCCTGGAAGACGTCGAAGACCTCAAGGCCGATCTCGCGCGCGGCCTGCATTCACTGTGACCGCATGACCACCGTACGCACCCGCTTTGCCCCGTCGCCCACGGGCTTCATCCATCTGGGCAACATCCGCTCGGCGCTCTATCCCTGGGCGTTCGCGCGTGCCAACAACGGCACGTTCATCCTGCGCATCGAGGACACCGACCTGGAGCGCAGCACGCAGGCCGCGGTGGACGTGATCCTGGAAGGCATGCAGTGGCTGGGCCTGAGCCACGACGAGGGCCCGTTCTACCAGATGCAGCGCGTGGACCGGTACAAGGAAGTGCTGGCCCAAATGCTGGAGCAGGGCCTGGCCTACCGCTGCTACATGAGCAGCGCCGAGCTCGACGCGCTGCGCGAGCGCCAGATGGCGGTCAAGCAAAAGCCCCGCTACGACGGCACCTGGCGCCCCGAGCCCGGCAAGACCCTGCCGCCGGTGCCTGAAGGCGTGTTGCCGGTAATCCGCTTCCGCGGCCCGGTGGGCGGCAGCGTGAGCTGGGACGACAAGGTCAAGGGCCGCATCGAGTTCAGCAACGACGAGCTCGACGACCTCATCATCGCCCGCCCGGACGGCACGCCCACCTACAACTTCTGCGTGGTGGTGGACGACATCGACATGGGCATCACCCACGTCATCCGCGGCGACGACCACGTCAACAACACGCCGCGCCAGATCCACATCTTCCGCGCCCTGGGCAAGGAGCCGCCGGTGTACGCGCACCTGCCCACCGTGCTCAACGAGCAGGGCGAGAAGATGAGCAAGCGCAACGGCGCCAAGCCCGTCACGCAGTACCGCGACGAGGGCTTCCTGGCCGACGCCATGGTGAACTACCTGGCGCGCCTGGGCTGGAGCCACGGCGACGAGGAAATCTTCAGCCGCGAGCAGTTCCTGCAGTGGTTCAACCTGGACCACCTGGGCAAGAGCGCGGGCCAGTACGACGAGACCAAGCTGCGCTGGGTCAACGCCCAGCACATCAAGCGCACGGCCGACGCGGTGCTGGCGCCGCTGGTGACCGAGCAGCTGGGCAAGCGCGGCATTGAAGTACCGGAAGGCTTCCCGCTGGAGGCGGCGATCGCCTTGTTTAAGGACCGTTGCAGCACCACGGTGGAGATCGCCGATTGGCTGTCCATGTACTTCGTGGACGCACAGCCCGCCGAGCAGGAGCTGGCCCAGCACGTCACGCCGGCGGTGGTGCCGGCGCTGGCCACGCTGCGCGAACGGCTGCTGGCGCTGCCCGCGTGGGACAAGGCTTCCATTGCCGGCGCGCTCAAGGCCACGCTCGCCGAGCACGGCCTGAAAATGCCGCAATTGGCCATTCCTGTGCGCCTGCTGGTGTGCGGCCGCGCCCAGACGCCGTCGGTCGATGCGGTGCTCGAGATTTTTTCTAAAGAAAAAGTGGCGGAGCGCTTGCAAACCTCTGCAAAGTCGCTATAGAATCTCATTCTCGCTTGATGAACAGCGCGAAACACGAAGCAGCGGTAAGTGCGAAAGCAGTGATTGCAGTTTCGTGGCCTCGAAAGGGGGTATAGCTCAGCTGGGAGAGCGCTTGCATGGCATGCAAGAGGTCAGCGGTTCGATCCCGCTTACCTCCACCATCCAACCAAAAGTCGGGTGAGGGCGCGAGGTTCATCAGGGCATGAAGGATTCAGTCCCCTTCGTCTAGAGGCCTAGGACACGACCCTTTCACGGTTGTAACAGGGGTTCGAATCCCCTAGGGGACGCCAAGTTTGACGGCGCTTGCAGGGCAACCTGGTAAGCCGTTGCCAACGCGGAGTGGTAGTTCAGTTGGTTAGAATACCGGCCTGTCACGCCGGGGGTCGCGGGTTCGAGTCCCGTCCACTCCGCCACAGTTTTTGGTTGTACCGAAGACGCCCACCACACCAGTGGGCGTTTTCTTGAGAAAATTTGAATTTGG
>NZ_BCTC01000028.1 GCF_001571085.1 Azohydromonas lata NBRC 102462 | reverse complement strand
GTTCACTGCCGAATAGGTAGCTGAGAAATACGAGACGCTGGCCGACATCGTGGGCTTCGGGTTCACTGCCGAATAGGTAGCTGAGAAACTGCCGGCGTGGTGCTCACGGGCGCCGAGATCGTTCACTGCCGAATAGGTAGCTGAGAAAAAACGAGAAGCCCGCCATGGCCGCCCCTTACAGTTCACTGCCGAATAGGTAGCTGAGAAATGCGGCCGGTGGCTTTTCGCCGATGGTGGACTGTTCACTGCCGAATAGGTAGCTGAGAAAACGCTGGGCGCCGCGGTTGCGGCGGTGCCGGCGTTCACTGCCGAATAGGTAGCTGAGAAATTCTGGGTATGTTTTTGTCGCTCCTGGCGGTGGTTCACTGCCGAATAGGTAGCTGAGAAATGGAGCAAAACCATATTCAACGATAGATTTCAAGTTCACTGCCGAATAGGTAGCTGAGAAAAGTGGCATCAAGCTGCTTCTGCGCCGTGGCGAGTTCACTGCCGAATAGGTAGCTGAGAAAAGCCGACACGGTGAAGCCGGTCGCGATCGGCGGTTCACTGCCGAATAGGTAGCTGAGAAATCCAGGCGCAGCGTGTGCGTCTCGCCGGTGTTGTTCACTGCCGAATAGGTAGCTGAGAAATTGTCCCAGTTGAACACCAGGAGAGCCAGGTCGTTCACTGCCGAATAGGTAGCTGAGAAATGATCAGACGGCTTCGACGATGGCCATGAACTGTTCACTGCCGAATAGGTAGCTGAGAAAAGTACTGGCTGTCGTGGAGCAGCTCACAGATGGTTCACTGCCGAATAGGTAGCTGAGAAATGCAAGCCAAAGGCGTTCAAGCTCATCGCGGCGTTCACTGCCGAATAGGTAGCTGAGAAACTGACGGCCCGTCCGTTCATCGACACGCTGCCTGTTCACTGCCGAATAGGTAGCTGAGAAATTGAAGGAAACCACCTTTGCCGAGTTGCGCATGTTCACTGCCGAATAGGTAGCTGAGAAATCGCCAGAGTCGCCGACCTTAGGGTAGAAGTTGTTCACTGCCGAATAGGTAGCTGAGAAAATGAAAACCATAAGGGAGGGCGGCGCAATGGCGTTCACTGCCGAATAGGTAGCTGAGAAAAACGAAATCTTGGGCATCGTGGACCTGGGCACGTTCACTGCCGAATAGGTAGCTGAGAAAATTGGCAAGCGCTGGCGCGACAAGAACCCGGAGTTCACTGCCGAATAGGTAGCTGAGAAAACCGTCTGCACCCACCACGCGCGCACGTCGCCGTTCACTGCCGAATAGGTAGCTGAGAAAACCGCGCGGCGGCGAGCTACCTCGTGCACCAGGTTCACTGCCGAATAGGTAGCTGAGAAACCGGCATTGACGCTGATGCTCAGCGCGGACGAGTTCACTGCCGAATAGGTAGCTGAGAAAGTTGAAGAACAGCTTGTGCCCGGCCGCCTTGGCGTTCACTGCCGAATAGGTAGCTGAGAAAAGCGGCCGTTTGCCGGGTTGCTGCTGGGCTTGGTTCACTGCCGAATAGGTAGCTGAGAAATTTACGTCCACCGTGAAGCCGTGGAAGTGCTGGTTCACTGCCGAATAGGTAGCTGAGAAATCGTGTGCGGCTCGCTCGCCCTCGCGCAACGTGTTCACTGCCGAATAGGTAGCTGAGAAAAATTGATCGCGGCGGGCATTAACCGGCCGGTCGTTCACTGCCGAATAGGTAGCTGAGAAAAGCGCGGAGCGGGCGTAATCCTCCATGTCCGCGTTCACTGCCGAATAGGTAGCTGAGAAACTGGTGATGCCTGCACGCGCCGCAGCCGCGGCAGTTCACTGCCGAATAGGTAGCTGAGAAATTTCAGCCAGGCAGGCCGCGGAGCGGGGTTTGGTTCACTGCCGAATAGGTAGCTGAGAAACCATGCCTACCTGACCCCTTTCAAGGCCAAGGGTTCACTGCCGAATAGGTAGCTGAGAAACTGGTGATGCCTGCACGCGCCGCAGCCGCGGCAGTTCACTGCCGAATAGGTAGCTGAGAAAGCTGCTTGCCGGTCGCGCCGGCAGGGTCGTTGGTTCACTGCCGAATAGGTAGCTGAGAAAATCCAGCACGTGGCGCCGGACTCGGGACCGGCGTTCACTGCCGAATAGGTAGCTGAGAAACGTGATGACGGCTGCCGGCCGCATCATCAACGGTTCACTGCCGAATAGGTAGCTGAGAAATATGACATCGGTGGCGAGTACGCCGAGGACTTGTTCACTGCCGAATAGGTAGCTGAGAAATGGCTGGTCGACCTGGGGTTTCTCGCCGACACCGTTCACTGCCGAATAGGTAGCTGAGAAATTGAGCGGGCTTTTTTTCGTCTCGAACATTGATGTTCACTGCCGAATAGGTAGCTGAGAAATTTCGACAATGGCAGGCGGAAAGCCGGTGCCAGGTTCACTGCCGAATAGGTAGCTGAGAAAAATGCGAGCGAACTTTTTAATGTCACGCTGTCGTTCACTGCCGAATAGGTAGCTGAGAAACTGGCGCGAGGTGATTTCTTCGGCGCGGGTGAGTTCACTGCCGAATAGGTAGCTGAGAAACAGCGGCGGGCCGAGCGCCTAGCCACCGATCCGTTCACTGCCGAATAGGTAGCTGAGAAACTATTACGTCCGCAATCTCTTGGACAGTGCGCGTTCACTGCCGAATAGGTAGCTGAGAAATCTGAGTGGATGACGGTCCACGTTTTCCCGCCGTTCACTGCCGAATAGGTAGCTGAGAAATGGTCCGGCAGCCCAAAAACCATGCGGGGCCGGTTCACTGCCGAATAGGTAGCTGAGAAATTGCCCGGCCGGGGCGAGTTCGTCATCGCAATGTTCACTGCCGAATAGGTAGCTGAGAAAGGCGAGAAGGGCAACCACCTGGTGCTCATGTGGTTCACTGCCGAATAGGTAGCTGAGAAAATCACGCCGCGGCGGCGGAAGATCACGCCGTCGTTCACTGCCGAATAGGTAGCTGAGAAAAGGCGCAGCCACTTCTCGAAGCTGAAGTCGCTGTTCACTGCCGAATAGGTAGCTGAGAAACAGTGGGTGGACGGCGGCCAGCAACTGGACCCCGTTCACTGCCGAATAGGTAGCTGAGAAATTGCCCTTGCCGCCCACGTCCGGCAGGTTGAAGTTCACTGCCGAATAGGTAGCTGAGAAACTGGAATTTGATCGGGCAGAACTCGGCGCCGGCGTTCACTGCCGAATAGGTAGCTGAGAAATGGACCCTGCCGGCATCGTCACGCCGGCTGGCGTTCACTGCCGAATAGGTAACTGAGAAAAAAGCGTCAACAAGTCACAACGAGTGCACCTGGTTCACTGCCGAATAGGTGGCTGAGAAAGGTCCCCGCAGCCGGCGACGTGATCAGAATTCGTTCACTGCCGAATAGGTAGCTGAGAAATGGGCATGCAAGGCCTGGAGTTGCAGTGGACCGTTCACTGCCGAATAGGTAGCTGAGAAATGGGCCGTGCGCCAGGTTGAGCCCGCCTGGGTGTTCACTGCCGAATAGGTAGCTGAGAAATAGCAAATCGGCTCAGGACCTGCTGATTGCCGGTTCACTGCCGAATAGGTAGCTGAGAAACAAAACAAATCAAACATGGGGCGGTCCTCTCAGTTCACTGCCGAATAGGTAGCTGAGAAACAGCGATATATGACATGGCCAAGGCCATGAATGTTCACTGCCGAATAGGTAGCTGAGAAAAAGGTCAAGGCCGAGAAGGCCAAGGTGGGCCCGTTCACTGCCGAATAGGTAGCTGAGAAATGGTAGGTCTCCAGCGTGCGCATCCAGCGGCTGTTCACTGCCGAATAGGTAGCTGAGAAAACCAGCGCGCGCAGCGTGCCGCCGTGGCTGAAGTTCACTGCCGAATAGGTAGCTGAGAAATTGATGCTCTGGTGACGAAAGTCCGGGCCAACGTTCACTGCCGAATAGGTAGCTGAGAAATATGCGCAGTCACTGCGCGAGGTGCTGGCCAAGTTCACTGCCGAATAGGTAGCTGAGAAAGTCAGAATGTTTCGACCCAGCGCCGTTATTGCGTTCACTGCCGAATAGGTAGCTGAGAAAATGCGAGGTGCTCGCGGCCCACCACGTCCGACGTTCACTGCCGAATAGGTAGCTGAGAAAAGCAGTTGGAAGCTGCGCAAGGCCGACGGTGGGTTCACTGCCGAATAGGTAGCTGAGAAATTGAGGGCCTTGGGCGCGGCCACGAGGTCCAGGTTCACTGCCGAATAGGTAGCTGAGAAAACGGCGCCCACCGTCAAAAGTTGGTTGCCCGTGTTCACTGCCGAATAGGTAGCTGAGAAATGGTTGATGACGTCCACGCCGGCGGAGTCGCTGTTCACTGCCGAATAGGTAGCTGAGAAATGCGGACAACAGGCCGGTGAGGAGGCCACTACGTTCACTGCCGAATAGGTAGCTGAGAAATGCGTTCACTCGCGGAGCTTCTCGCGGTCGACGTTCACTGCCGAATAGGTAGCTGAGAAAAATACTCGGGTCCTCGCTCTAGCATTTCCTTTGTTCACTGCCGAATAGGTAGCTGAGAAATTGACGTTGCCGCGAGTCCACTCGGGCATGTAGTTCACTGCCGAATAGGTAGCTGAGAAAGATCTATGCAGCGATCAAGCAGCAGATCCACGGTTCACTGCCGAATAGGTAGCTGAGAAAATCATCCCGGTGCTGGGCTTCGAGCTGTGGGTGTTCACTGCCGAATAGGTAGCTGAGAAAACCGTCAAAGCAACGACCGCCCGCTGATGACCGTTCACTGCCGAATAGGCAGCCGTGGAAACTTGCCAAAGCATTCATCGCCCATGAGCGATATCCAGGGCCGCTGAACTAGCACTCGTGGATACCCGCTTTCGCGGGTATGACGTAATGGGGCGCGGTGCGTGTCTGGGGAAACGGGCGCGGGTTGGTTTTTCAAAAACGCAGTTCGCGGCCAGTTTGAGGGCCGCCTGCGCGGGAATGACAATGCGGTGAATGCCGCGGCGGGGCGGCTTGCAGCGGGTATTCGCAAACACGGCCGTGGCCGCGTGGAGATTTGCTGGGGCGGCGGATTTTGGGCCAGCGCAAATATGGAATCGGCCGGCCATTCGGCCCGCGAGCGGGCCTCCTACAAGTGATTGCCGGGGGTTGGGTCAGCCGGGTTGCATGCCCGGCGCGGGGCCGCCGGCGTCCGCGTTCCAGGTTTTCACCTGGCCCGCCTTGCAGTGCTGCAGCAGCGTGGTCACGAAGGCCGGCAGCTCCCGGCGGTGGCCGTTGATGAAGAAGCGGTCGCCCAAAAACTTGCGCATCACCACCGGGCCCGTCGCATGTGCGCCCCAGGCGGTCAGGGACTCGTCGTCCACGTCCCGGTCTTCGGTGCCGCTCATCAGCGCCATCGCCACCGGCAAGGGCGGCTCGGCCCGCGGCTCGTAGCGCTCGCACAGCGCGTAGTCGGCCCGCACCGCCGGCAAGAACAGCTCCAGCAGCTCGCCGTAGGCCAGCAGCTCCGGCGCCACGCCGCCCAACGCGCGCAAGTGGTCCACCAACTTGCCCTGCGGCCATTGGCTGCAGGGCGGGTCTTGCGGAATCAGGAAGCTCTCGGGCGAGCGTGCGCCGGAGAGCAGCAGCGCCACCGGCAACGCCAAGCCGCGACGGCGCGCCACACGCGCCAGCTCAAACGCCAACAGCGCCCCCATGCTGTGGCCGTACAGCACATACGGCTCCTCGGCCAGCGCCGGCAGCTCGTCGGCCAGCGCCTCCACGATGCTGTGCACGCTCGTGTGCGCCTCCTCGGCGCGGCGCTTGCCGCGGCCAGGCAGCGCTACCGTCCACAGCTCCACGTCGTCGCCCACGCAGCCCTCCAGCCAGCGATAGCAACGCAGCGGCGCACCGGCATGAGGAAGCGTCAGCACGCGCAGCGCGCGGCTTTGCGCGGGCACGGTGCGTAAGGGAAGAAACCAGCGGGCAGCCATGACGTTCAAGGCGGACGCCCGTGTTGCCGGCGTCCCGTGTTGCGCAAAGAAGCAACAGTCTCCGCGGCGCCGCGTTACGCCACGCTGACTCAAATCGTGCGGTGCGCCACAGCCGGCAACGTGCCGCCCGCCAATGCGGCGGATTTCACGGTTTCCGTCAGCGCGGCGTCCAGCGGCGTTGACGGCAGGGGGGCAAGTGCTTCTGGCAGGTGCGAGCCGTATGGCCGTGCACCGCGAGATCCACGGCAACCGGCTGGTGCGCCGGGTATCCGACTTCCTGGCACGAGGCCGTGCCCGCGGAACTGGCGGCGGCGCACGGTGGGCAAGCACCCGCGGCGCTGTCTGCGCGTCTCACAGGGGCGCGGTCTGCGTGAATTCCCACACGGTATGCATGCTGAGTTTGTATCTAAGTTGTGTCGGCGGCTCAATTGCCCCTGGGTTAACCCGATGGTCAGGCGCACTCCGCCTTCTTTTGACCGCTGACGGTTTTGTGCTGCCCGGCGCCTAGCCGCCGGCGGCCAGCTGCGTCGGCTCCTCGATTCCCTCCATGAACTTCCTGAACAAGCTTCGCCTCGGCACGCGGCTGGGGCTCGGATTTGCCGTTGTCCTGGCCCTGCTGCTGGTGGCCGTGGGCACGGCCGTGCTCAGCCTCAACCAAGCCGATGCCGCCGCGCGCCGCACCGTGGAGGTGGACATGGTCACGGCCGATGCCACCGCCACGCTCAACACCTACACCCGCGCCAATGCCCGGCGCACCATGGAGCTGTTCTTCGCGCGCGACGAGGCGCACGCCGACAAGATCCGCCAGATGATCGCCTTCAACAAGAAGAAGGTGACGGAGTCGCTGGAGACGCTGGAGCGGCTGGCCTACTTGCCCGAGGGCAAGGCGCTCGTCGGCAAGGTCAAGGAGGCGCGCGTGGCCTACGTGGGCTCGTTCGGCAAGGTGTCGGAGCTGCTGGCCGCGGGCCGGCGCGACGAGGCCAACCGGCTGCTGATGGACGAAACGCTGCCCGCCATCGACGTGCTGCAGGAGCACGTGGAGGCGCTGCATGTGCGGCAGCAGGCGCTGGTGAAGGACAGCGCCAACGGCCTGTCCGACAGCATCGCCGCCTCGCGCATGCTGATGCTGGCAGTGGGCGCCGTGGCGCTGCTGGTGGGCATGGGGCTGGCGTGGGGGCTCACGCGCTCCATCACCGCGCCGCTGCACCAGGCCGTGCAGGTGGCGCGCACCGTGGCCGCGGGCGACCTGACCGCGCGCATAGACGTTCAGCGCGGGGACGAGACCGGCGAGCTGCTGGGCGCGCTGCGCGACATGAACGAAAGCCTCACGCGCATCGTCACGCAGGTGCGCCACGGCAGCGAGTCCATCGCCACGGGCAGCGCGCAGATCTCCAGCGGTAACGCCGACCTGAGCCAGCGTACCGAGCAGCAGGCCAGCAACCTGCAGGAAACGGCGGCGGCCATGGAGCAGCTCACCTCCACGGTGAAGCAAAACGCCGACACCGCCAACATGGCCACGCAACTGGCCGGCAGTGCCAGCCAGGCCGCGGAGCAGGGCGGCGAGGTGATGGGCCGCGTGGTGGCGACCATGGAAGAGATCAGCACCGGCTCGCGCCGCATTGCCGACATCATCGGGACGATTGACGGCATCGCCTTCCAGACCAACATCCTGGCGCTCAATGCCGCGGTGGAAGCCGCGCGCGCGGGCGAGCAGGGCCGGGGCTTTGCGGTGGTCGCGGGCGAGGTGCGCAGCCTGGCGCAGCGCAGCGCGGAGGCGGCCAAGGAGATCAAGACCCTCATTGGCCAGAGCGTGGAGAAGGTGGAGGCCGGCTCGCGCCTGGTGGGCGATGCCGGGCGCAGCATGAGCGACCTCGTGACGCAGGTGAAGCGCGTGAGCGACCTGATCAACGAGATCAGCTCCGCCAGCAACGAGCAGGGCCAGGGCATCAGCCAGGTCAGCGAGGCCATTGCGCAACTGGACCACGTGACGCAACAGAACGCCGCGCTGGTGGAAGAAAGCGCCGCGTCCGCCGACAGCCTCAACCAGCAGGCCGCACAGCTGCTGGGCGTGGTGGGCTCGTTCAGGCTCAACGCGGGCGCCGCGTAAGCGCGGCTGGGAATGGCGCGCGCGCAAGGCGTGCGAGGCGGCTGGGGTCGCATAGCACCAACATCAGCTCCCCGCCAACGCCGGTGCGTATCATCACAACTGCCCTCGGCGGCCCAAGCGCAGGACGCGCCTCCCAAGCCGTTGCGGGCGCTACCACTGAGCCGCAGCCCGCACCGAGCATGAGCACGCACGAGCCTTCCTCCCCGCCCGCATCTTTCTCCGCCGACCATCCCGCAGCCGAAGGCGGCCCCGTCGCGCTGCCGCCAGCGCTGTATGTCGAGGGCGCGGTGGCCACCATCACGCTGCGCCGCCCGGCGGTGGCCAACCGGCTGGAGCTGTCGGACCTGGAGGTGTTGCAGGCGCACCTGGCCGAGGTGAACGCCCGTCCCGAAGTGCTGGTGCTGCGGCTGCAGGGGCTGGGCCGGCACTTCT
Source organism: Azohydromonas lata NBRC 102462 (assembly GCF_001571085.1). GTDB lineage: Bacteria > Pseudomonadota > Gammaproteobacteria > Burkholderiales > Burkholderiaceae_C > Azohydromonas > Azohydromonas lata. The sequence continues at coordinate 56,520 of NZ_BCTC01000028.1, read as the reverse complement.
GCAGCGGTTTCAACCTGGGCGACGCGGGCGAGCACATCACCAACGCCGCCGAGAGTTTCGAGGCCCTGGCCGCGGCGCTGGAGGCCGCGCGCCCGGTGACGGTGGCGGTGATCAACGGCGGCCTGTACGGCGGCGCCACGGATTTGGCGCTGGCCTGCGACTTCCGCATCGGCACCACGGCCGCGGAGATGTTCGTGCCCGCGGCGCAGCTTGGGCTGCTGTTCTACCGGGGCGGCATGGAGCGCTACGTGGCGCGGCTGGGGCTGCCGATGGCGCGGCGCATCCTGCTGGCGGCGGAGAAGTTCGAGGCGTCGCAGATGCTGTCCCTGGGCTACCTGGACCGCATGGTGGAGCCGCAGGCCCTGGCCGAAGTGGGCCAGGCCTGGTGCGACCGCCTGGCCGGCATGGCGCCGCTGGCTCTACTGGGCATGAAGCGCCACCTAAACGCCATGGGCCGTGGCGCGCTGGACGAAGCGGCCCTGGCCGCCGACATCGCCCACGTCAACGCCTCGGAGGATTTGCGCGAGGGCGTGCGGGCCTGGCAGGAGAAGCGGGCAGCGGTGTTCAGAGGGCGATAAGACGGCGCGGTTGCTGGCCTGCGTGGAAAGCCCGTTGTGAGCTTGTGCCAGGGAAATTCAGGCTGCTGGGCTGTATAAGCGCCTGAATGTTTCATGTCCAGGCATCAGGGTATTTTGGCTTGCGGTGATTTGACGCATCTCGTCAGCCAATCCTTAACCACCCCCTGACCCGTCATGCCCGCGAAAGCGGGCATCCACCAATACTGATCCAGAGCCCCGATAACTGTGGCCTTTGGGGTGCGGAAACCCCAGGCGTTGCCCGGGCAGCAGAGCACTTGCGTGAGAAATATTTCTGAGCGTGGTGGCAGCGGTGGCGCAGCCCGACTTGTCCCCGCTCGCGCGGGAAATACACGCACTTCTCGACGGACAGGCCCGAGTTCTACGGTTTATTCCCGCTTGCGCGCACCGCTGTCCGGGGAAAACGAACGATGACCGGCACCCTGCTCAATCAAGCACTACGAGTGCTACGGGTGCGGGCTGCAAGAAAAAGAGTCGTCATTCCGGCGAAGGCCGGAATCCACGAGTACCGAGATATCGCCCCGTTGTGCACCGCGGCGTGCCAACAGGTTTCACGCCAGCACCTTGATGCGCGTGAATCCCGGCCTTCGCCGGGATGACGGCGGTTTTTCTTCGGCCTACAGCCCTGTTCGGCAATCGTTACGTTTTCCCCGGACAGCAGTACGCTCGCGCGGGAAATACGCCGTAGCCGTGGCCGTGGACCTGGATGTGCCGGTGCAAGGTTTATCCCCGTTCGCGCGGGAAATGCATTGCCGCCAGTTGATATGAAAGCTGCCACAGCGGTTTATCCCCACTCGCGTGGGAAATGCCGGCACGAATCCTGCGCCAAGTAATGCTGACCCGGTTTATTCCCGTTCGCGCGGGAAATGCTGCGTGCTGCTGGAGTTGGACCGCCTGGCGTTCGGCTTATCCCCGCTCGCGCGGGAAATACGTCGTGCGCGTCCTTCCATGCGTCGGCAACCACGGTTTATCCCCGCTCGCGCGGGAAATACCTCAAGACCGGCGACGTGGGCCCCATGCAGGGCGGTTTATCCCCGCTCGCGCGGGAAATACGGGCTGTCATTCCAAATCGGTGGTGGAAACACCGGTTTATCCCCGCTCGCGCGGGAAATACCGCAGCAGCGGCGGCATGCACTCCACCTCGGACGGTTTATCCCCGCTCGCGCGGGAAATACCGCGGCGCAGCGGGTTGTCCACTGTCGCTGTGAGGTTTATCCCCGCTCGCGCGGGAAATACGCCTGAGGAGCACGGCAATGCCTGACGAGCGCCGGTTTATCCCCGCTCGCGCGGGAAATACAAGCTCGCCGATAACACCCGGTACACACCAGACGGTTTATCCCCGCTCGCGCGGGAAATACTTCTGCGCCGCCCCGGCGCGGGTAATGTCTGCCGGTTTATCCCCGCTCGCGCGGGAAATACGGCGCGGGCTAATTCTTCAGCAATGACGCGAACGGTTTATCCCCGCTCGCGCGGGAAATACCATCAAGTACGAGGCTTGCGCGGCTTCTTTGCCGGTTTATCCCCGCTCGCGCGGGAAATACGTGCTCACGGAGCAGTTGGCTTACTGGATGCGTGGTTTATCCCCGCTCGCGCGGGAAATACAAAGACGTATGACCTACCGCACCATTCACACCTCGGTTTATCCCCGCTCGCGCGGGAAATACGCAGCCACAGAGCCTGATGCCAGGCCGTTGAGCGGTTTATCCCCGCTCGCGCGGGAAATACGCAGCAACCTCGCCCACGCCACCGAGGATGGCCGGTTTATCCCCGCTCGCGCGGGAAATACTGGTTGCCTACAAAAACAGCAGTCTTTACCGCGGTTTATCCCCGCTCGCGCGGGAAATACTCCTCAGCGCACCTGTACGGCCTGGCGGCCGACGGTTTATCCCCGCTCGCGCGGGAAATACTTGTTGACGACCATTCGTCCGTACTCGTAAGCCGGTTTATCCCCGCTCGCGCGGGAAATACCGCTGGGTCGAACCAGGGCGTGAGCCGGGCGCCGGTTTATCCCCGCTCGCGCGGGAAATACTGCACTAACGAATGTTCTTCAGGGACTTGGTGCGGTTTATCCCCGCTCGCGCGGGAAATACGCCGAAAATGATTCTTCGAGCGTCATGCCTGCCCGGTTTATCCCCGCTCGCGCGGGAAATACAAGACCACGCCGCCGCGTAGTCCGCAGAGCTGCGGTTTATCCCCGCTCGCGCGGGAAATACGAGATGGCGTCCATGTGCCACCCGTGCGTGTACGGTTTATCCCCGCTCGCGCGGGAAATACCGTGTTTGTCGGGTGCGGCAACCGTCCTATGACGGTTTATCCCCGCTCGCGCGGGAAATACTCCAACGAGGCCAGCGGGTCCGCATCGTCCACCGGTTTATCCCCGCTCGCGCGGGAAATACTTATTGGATTTTCATCCGCATTCCGGGCATGCCGGTTTATCCCCGCTCGCGCGGGAAATACATCCCACTCCCATGACCACCCCCACCGCCCAACGGTTTATCCCCGCTCGCGCGGGAAATACGTCGCGGGGATTTTGGACAGTTTCGAAATACGCGGTTTATCCCCGCTCGCGCGGGAAATACTGCAGCTCCGCGAGCAGGGCAGCCATGAGTCGCGGTTTATCCCCGCTCGCGCGGGAAATACGGCCTGGAAGACGCGCTGACCAAGATGCTGGGCGGTTTATCCCCGCTCGCGCGGGAAATACTCAACAGATTTGGATGACATGAGTCAGTGCTCCGGTTTATCCCCGCTCGCGCGGGAAATACGCCCCACCGCCCGCCGGCACCGCGCCGGTACTCGGTTTATCCCCGCTCGCGCGGGAAATACTCTCGCTGCGCCTCAACCTGCCGCTCCAGTTCCGGTTTATCCCCGCTCGCGCGGGAAATACGTGCTGGTCGTCATGCCCGACGACAGCTCCTGCGGTTTATCCCCGCTCGCGCGGGAAATACGTCGGCGTGTTCTTCGTGAAAATCCGGTTCCTCGGTTTATCCCCGCTCGCGCGGGAAATACCGGGGTCTGATGTTGTCGTGGCCGACTCCAATCCGGTTTATCCCCGCTCGCGCGGGAAATACCAGCCCTAAGCCATTTTTAAAACGGCTCGCACACGGTTTATCCCCGCTCGCGCGGGAAATACCCGGGACGGAAAACGGTACCGCCGTTGTCGAGCGGTTTATCCCCGCTCGCGCGGGAAATACCTTCACGGGGTTGGTTGTCCATGGCATCCGTCCGGTTTATCCCCGCTCGCGCGGGAAATACCGTGTACTCGTGCTGCAGCAGCGCCTGCTCACCGGTTTATCCCCGCTCGCGCGGGAAATACGGCTGCACTGAGGCGCTGCTGGCAGGCCTGCGCGGTTTATCCCCGCTCGCGCGGGAAATACATGACCGGCTTCACGGGCAGCGGCATTCACAACGGTTTATCCCCGCTCGCGCGGGAAATACGCCGTCGTCGCGCGGGTAGATCATGTGCGCGAGCGGTTTATCCCCGCTCGCGCGGGAAATACGTCTGTCTGTCGACCCGCGAAACCGCCTCTTCCGGTTTATCCCCGCTCGCGCGGGAAATACAGCGACGTCAGGCCATCACGCACCTCGTCGCCCGGTTTATCCCCGCTCGCGCGGGAAATACGTCAGGCCCCCTTGGGGGCCCTGGATTGATCGGGGTTTATCCCCGCTCGCGCGGGAAATACGCCCAGCTTTTGGAGGCGCACGGTGTGCAACACGGGTTTATCCCCGCTCGCGCGGGAAATACCGTTCCCACTCAAGGTTGAGACGCTGCACAAGCGGTTTATCCCCGCTCGCGCGGGAAATACGAATCCAGCGCCCCCAACGAAGCCGCACTTGTGGGTTTATCCCCGCTCGCGCGGGAAATACGCTACGAGATCAATCCCGTCCCAGTAAGTCGGCGGTTTATCCCCGCTCGCGCGGGAAATACGAACGCGACATGATCAAAGTCTCACGCAGCGTCGGTTTATCCCCGCTCGCGCGGGAAATACAATGTCGCGACCGGCAGCCTGATTCACGATTGCGGTTTATCCCCGCTCGCGCGGGAAATACAATTACGGGATTTCTTGGCAGTCTGCTCGACTCGGTTTATCCCCGCTCGCGCGGGAAATACCCGACAGCGCTTGCAATTGCGCCAGCGACAGGCGGTTTATCCCCGCTCGCGCGGGAAATACGATTCACACGTCATGTTTCGGTACGCCCGACACGGTTTATCCCCGCTCGCGCGGGAAATACGTTTATTGACGGCAGACGAAAGGATTGCATTTAGGTTTATCCCCGCTCGCGCGGGAAATACGCTGCCGATGCGTTCGAAATCGGCCGGGAATACGGTTTATCCCCGCTCGCGCGGGAAATACATCAAGCGCCACGTCAGGGCTATATGGCAAATCGGTTTATCCCCGCTCGCGCGGGAAATACGATTTACTAAGGGCTTGAAAATGAACATTAAACGGTTTATCCCCGCTCGCGCGGGAAATACGATTCCGCACCGGACGCGTTTTCTTTATTTGTCGGTTTATCCCCGCTCGCGCGGGAAATACGGTATGACGCTGGCGCAATTGCAAGCGCTGTCCGGTTTATCCCCGCTCGCGCGGGAAATACGCCATATCGTCCTGCGTGCGAATCTCCACGGTCGGTTTATCCCCGCTCGCGCGGGAAATACTGGGAGGCGTCGTCCGGCTGACGCCACGCGGCCGGTTTATCCCCGCTCGCGCGGGAAATACTGCAAGGTGAGCGTTTCCATCATGCCGACTAGCGGTTTATCCCCGCTCGCGCGGGAAATACGAGCTTGGCAGTGCGAAGAATCGCGTAGCAGGCGGTTTATCCCCGCTCGCGCGGGAAATACTTCAGGTGCTCGTGGTTGCGGGCGATGTGTTCCGGTTTATCCCCGCTCGCGCGGGAAATACTGGATGGTCGGCCCCTACGTCATCAAGGCCGTCGGTTTATCCCCGCTCGCGCGGGAAATACGGGCGGCTGGCGCGCAGCGTGGCCGCCTGGTCCGGTTTATCCCCGCTCGCGCGGGAAATACGCCGAAGCGCATCTTCTCGATCATCTGAGCGGCGGTTTATCCCCGCTCGCGCGGGAAATACTGCGACAGGCTCTTTGGCTACAGCACCGACGGCGGTTTATCCCCGCTCGCGCGGGAAATACAGTTCAAGCGGCCCGATTGGATCGACCAATACCGGTTTATCCCCGCTCGCGCGGGAAATACGTGCGGAATGTACCCCATGCGCAATAACATTTCGGTTTATCCCCGCTCGCGCGGGAAATACTTGCAATTATTCGGCCTATTTCTAGCGGATCGCGGTTTATCCCCGCTCGCGCGGGAAATACTCTATCTCTAACCCGTTGATTTTAAAGGTGTTTTTGCCCCGCTTCGGAGCTACCGAAAAAACGCCTGATGTAGATCAAGTTGTTAAGGAGCGTTGCCGGGCGACGGCGGGTGGAAGCTCACGAGCTGCACACCATCGAAATCCACCGGCATGCGCCGGTTGGCGCCCAGCGTCTTGAATTCGTAGCCAGCCTCGGCCGTGCTGCGCCACACCAGCACGGCGTTGCCGTCCTCCAGGCCTTCCTCCACCTGGCTCCAGATGTGCTCGCGCACCTTGCGGCCGTAGTTGCCCACGTACACGCCCGCGCGCACTTCCAGCAGCCATACCGCCAGCCGGCCGCGCAGGCGCGGCGGGGCGTTCTCAACCACGATGACCAGCATCGCCTATTCCCTTGTCGTCCGCGAAGGCTGGCCCAACCGCGTCGGCCGGTGCCTTGGGTGGAGTGATCTCGCCCGCGGCCAGCATGGTCTCGATGTCCGGAATGATCCGCTCCAGCAGCTTGGTCTGGCGAAATACGTCGCGGCAGGCCAGCCGCACGGCGCGCTCAGGGTTGCCCACGGGGTTGGACGCAGCCACCTTGAACGCCACCGGCACAACGGTCTCGAATTTGTAGACGTCGGCCACGTCATACACGAACGACAACGGCTTGCCCGTGTGAATGAAGCCCACCGCCGGCGCATAGCCCGCAGCCAGCACCGCCGCCTCCGTCACGCCGTACAGGCACGCGGTGGCGGCCGAGAGGCAGCGGTTGGGCAGGTCGGAGGTGTCCCAGGACTCGGGGTCGTAGTCGCGCCCGCTCCACTTCACGCCAAAGCGCTGCGCCAGCAACTGGTAGGTGCGCCGCACCCGGGCCCCCTCGATGCCGCGCAACTGGTCCACGCTGCGCCGCGCCGGGGGCTCCTCGCCAAAGCGCAGCGCGTACATCTTGCGAACCACCTTGAGCCGCAGCGCCTCGTCCAGCGCCAGCCGCGCCTGGTACAGCAGGCGGTCCGAGCGCGCCCCGCCGGGCTGACCGGCCGAGTACAGCCGCACCCCCGCCTCGCCCACCCACACCAGCAGCGTGCCCACGCGCGCGGCCAGCGCCGCGGCACGGTGCGACACCCGCGTGCCCGGCTCCAACATGATGCAGGCCACGCCGCCCACGGGGATGTGCGTGCGTATGCCCGTGACGTCCACCACCACGAAGGCGCCATCGAGCATGTCCACCTCGCCGCGCTCCACGAAGACAACGCTGATGCGTTCGCGCAGCGGGATGGGGCGCAGTGGGGGGAGGGGGGCGCCGGTGCTCATTCAGTCGTTGCCCGCGATGCGGCGCACCAGCAGCAGCCCGCAGCCGAAGGCCTTGGCATGGCCCAGACCCCGGCGCAGCACGGCGCCGAAGGCGGCGGCATCAGTCACGGCCAGCTCGCCACTGAAGTCCACCGACGTGAAACGCAGCGCGCCGTTCTTGTGCTCGTGCTGCTCGTAGGTTTCAACGCTCAGCGTGCCGTCCTCCAGCTTGAAGCCGTTGGCCTCCTGGCGCTGCCGCAGCCAAGCCGTGCAGTGCTCCTGCACCAGGGTGTGCATCGAGGGCTTGGCCGGGTCGTCCCGCCAGTCCGCCCAGCGCTGCAGGCCCCGTTCGGCCAGCAGCCGCCGCTTGACGTCCATCACCACGTCGTGGCGCAGCGACCGCCTGGGCCCCTTGTGCGTGATGGTCGGGTTGGCCCGCAGCTCGAAACGAAAGCGGTCGCCTTCGCGCACGTCGGGGTCGTAGGCCGAGGTGGCGATGTGCCAAGACTCGTGGCGGCCCTGCGGCGGGCGCTGCGATAGCAGGTAGAAGCGCGGCAGGCCGTCCACGTCGCGACGGCGGTAGAGAAAGTCCCGCGGCGTGCCCGGCGGTGCCGGGAACAGCCGCCACAGCCATTGGTGCTCGGCGTAAGGACCGGCGGCCCAGGCCTGGGCCGCCGCGCGCTCCAGCCCTTGCACGGGCGTGAGCACGCTGAAGAACTGGCTCATTGGGCTTTCTCCGGTGTCATGAACGTCACGTGCTCGGTGCGGTCACCGAGCTGCCAGCCGCGGCGGCGGATCAGGCGGTCCTTGCGCACGGTGCTGATGTCGGCCTGCAGCGTGGGGTCCATGCCGTCTTCGAAGGCGATGCGGATGACAGGAGCAGCCTCTTCCAGCACAGGCTCTTTGCCTTCATCGGTTTTCTCGGCGCGCAGTGCATTCAGCGTCGTGCAATAGCGCTTGAAAGCTTCCGGCAGCGTGGGCTCATTCATCAACTGAGGCCAGAGCGGGGCAGCAGGCGGGCAGCTTTTGCGGCCCAGGTAGAGCACCCAGCGCGGGCAACGCAGCGCGTCTGCCAGCGCCTGCAGGGTGTGCGGTGCCGCAGCGCGCGCCTGAACGGCGATCAGGCAGGCGGCGCCTTGCCGGTAATCGCGGGTGGAGAGGATGGTGCTCAGCTCGGTCTTGGGCATGCGCAGCTCGTCGCGCCGCGTGGCCTGCGGGCGGCGCTTGAGCGCCGAGCGCGGCGGCACCTGCACGGTGTGGTAGTCGCGCAGCAGCTCGCCGCCGCTTTGCAGGCCAATGGCGAAGCGGTAGCCGTCGCGCAGCGCGGCGTGCGCCGCCTCGTCGTCGCGCCGCACGCCCAGCGCTGCGCCCAGCAGGCCTATCAGCGCCGACAGCGACGGGTACTCGGCCGTGCCGCGGAATTCGCCCACCGCCGGCTCCCCCCAGGACGCCAGCGGCGCCTGGAGCTGGAAAAGAAGCAGGTCCATCGCCGCTTACTCGCTGACGAAGGCAACCAGCTCCTGCATCGAGCCCGTGCCTTGCTCCACGTCCAGCGCGCAGCGTGCATCCGCGCAGGCGCCATAGACCTTGTCGAAGTTCTCGCGGCGCTTCTCCAGCGCATTGACGGCCTGGGTCAGCATGTCGCGCTCTTCGCCGTAGGCGGTCACGGGCTTGTAGAAGGCCTGCACCAGCGAGCGTGGCTGCTGGCGGCCCTTCTCGGCCAGCACGTAGCTGGCGTAGGCGCGAGAGGCAAAGCTGTTCTGCATGCCGGTGGGCGCGACCTTGGCCACGGCTTCCACCAGCGCGGCCAGCGCGCGCTGGGTGAGCGCGTCGTCGCCGCCCAGGTTCTCCTTGAGCAGTTCGCGGTCTATGCACAGGTACAGGTAGAACAGGCCCGCGCCGTAGCCCCGCTCGCCGATGTGGCCCGCGCCGGTCTGTTCGCGGGTGTTGAGGTCGTCCACGGCGCTGAAGTAGTCGTCTTCCACCGGCGCCTTGTGCACGGTGATGGCGTGCGACACCTGCACGGCGGCCTCGACGTTGAACTCCGCGGCGTCGGCCAGCATGCGGCCGAACATGGCGATGTCCACGGCGCGGCGGGGCTTGACCAGCAGGTGAAGCTCGTCGCTGGTCGGCGGCGCGTCGCGCTGTTCGACAAGGCGTTTCACCAGCGCGTCTATCGCCTCGCGCTCCTCCGGGCTGAAGTGCGCGAGCTGTTCGATCTCCAGGTCTTCGTCGTTCTCGGTCTTCTTCTCCGACTTGGGCTTGCCGAACTGCTGCGCGATCTGCTTGGCCCACTCGCGCGCCAGCTTGTCGCTGATGCCTCCGGCCTTGAGCGCCTTGAAGACTTCCTTGCCCATGGCCTTGGTGCGGGTGCCCAGGTGGCCGGCCAGCGCGCCTTCGAACAGCTCGGAGGTGCGCCAGGCCCGCTTGAGGCTTTGCGACGAAACGCGCAACCGCACCGCGCCCCCCACCAGCGCGGACTTGGGCCGGCCGGTGTCATCGCGGTTGAGGTTGGCGGGCGGGTAGCTGGTGAGCACGTGGAGCTGGATGAAACGGGACATGGCGCTTTCCTCCAAGGAATGGTGTTGGTGTGTCAGGAGCAGGTGGGCTCAATTTTTGGACGGGGTCCAGCGGTAGGCGTAGGCCCAGCGCTTCTTGACGTTGTCGCCCCAATGGAAAACGTCTATGACCAGTTGCAGCGGGTCGGTCTTGTGATCGATCAGCGGCAGCACACGGCGCAGACCGGTGAAGAGCGCGTCGATGTCGGGCGATTCGAGCAGGCGGCGAAAGCGCAGATCGCTCACCGGGTTGCGGTCCGAGTCCGAGGGCTTCTCGCTCATGGACTCAGGCAGGCTTTGGCCGCTCTCCACCTTGAGGTGGGCCAGCAGCGCCACAGCGGCGGCAAAGCAGTCGCGCCGGTAGTAGCTCCAGTCTCGCGAGCCGTCCACGCGGGAAAGCAGGCGCTGGTAAGCCGGCAGCATGGCCACGTCCGTGACGGTGGCGGCACGCCGCAGGGTGGCCCGATCTTCGCGGTGCTTGTCCAGACCCTGCCACCACTCGTAAATCGTCTTGCCCGCACCTTCGTCCTTCTTGAACTGGATAGCCATGCGTCCTCCTCAGGCCTTCTCGGCCGTTTTCTTGGCGCTCTTGCGGGCGGGTTTGGGGTCAGTTGGAAGGCCCAGCGCGGCCTTGAGCTTGGGGCCAGCCAGGTTCATGCATAGCTGACGTCTGGCCTGAGCGATGCGTTCAGGCTTCTGCCTTTCCACCGGTCCTGCGCCCACGATGACGGTGTCGAACAGCGACAGCGCGGCGCCCTGGATCACGCCGTGCCAGTGCTGTGCGCGGTCCACCCGGCCACCTTCGGCATTGGCGCGGGCCACATCGAGCCGTTGCCGGAGTTGCGAATAAAACGCTGGTTCCGTGCGGCTCCAGAAGCTGGCGTCCAAGTGGCTGAAGTCGCCGCGCGCATCTGCGCTGAACCATGCGTCTTTGACGGCGTTGCGCATGTACGAGGCCGCCAGCTCCGCGCCGGCAAGCCAATAGCCGATTTCGCCTTCAAGCTCTTTGTAGGTGCCCTCGTCCTGTTCAGGCAGCCCGTACAGCGGCAGCGTGGCTTCGTACCAGCAGCGTGCCTTGGCGTTGTCCATGTCGAAGCCGAAGGCCCACAGGCGCAGCCGGTCGGGCAGCTTTCGCGTGAGCCGCGCCAGTGCGTACTCGACCATGGTCGCGGGGCGCAGGTGCTTCTTGTCCGTGCTGTAGCCCAGCACCCAGCCCAGCCAGTGCCGGTAGCCGATGCCGCCGGGCTGCGGGTGCAGCGGCAGCCAGCCTTCCTTGCTCTCGTAGTAGGGCGACAGCGGATGGTTCCAGGCGCCTTTGTAGTTGAGGCCGTAATTGCGCGTGACGTAGTGCTGGACAAGGCGTTCGCTGTGCCGGCCGCACAGGTCGCATTCGCCTGCGATCACGTTGTCGAAGTCCAGGCGTATGCGGCGCGGCATGCTCCAGTAGACGTGCGCGGGGTGGACCTGCGCGGGCGCCGTGGCGCCATCGGCCTTTTGCAGCGCCGCCACGTCGGCCAGCCAAGGAAAGCTGAAGCGCGCATCGGTCCGTGCCTCATCGCAGTTGGTGGCGAGGAACGCCGGCCGGTCGCGCACGTTGAGCCAGAGGTTGTGCCAGAGCGAGCGGGGGTGGGCAGAGGTGGACTGCGTGACCAGCAGCGTGGTCAGCGGCCCGCCACCGCGCAGCCCGGTGCGGTGGCCCACGCCGCCGGCGGGCGCGTTGAGCTGCAGCGTCAGCAGCGCCTGCGCCGCGCAGTGCGGGCACAGCGCACGCACATGGCCGCGCTTGATGAAGTGGTCGGCGTTGTTCTTGACCGTGTTCTCGCCCGGCGTCTCTATGAGCAGGTTGCCTATGCCCAGGGCTTCGCCATCCGCGGCGCGCAAGGTGAAGTCCTGTAGGAAGCGGGCGCCTTCGCCGTCCAGCCGAAAGGCCGTGGCATGAGGCTCGAACCACTGCCGCAGCGTTGCTGTGTCCGGCGGCGAGTTGAAGAGTTGCTGCCAGCGCGCCGGCCTGTCCACGTCTGTACTGACCTGCAGCAACCCGATGGCGAACTGCGCCAGCGCACCATTGAAGTCGGCCCGCGGAGCATCGAAGGCGGCGATACCGGGGTCCGAGAGCTGCAAGGGGCTGATCCAGTCGCGCGTGCCGTCGTGACGGCGCACGGGCAGCCAGGCCTCCTCAAGCAATGAGAGTGAATCCATGGTCCTCCCTGTGGGGTGCGTCAGGCGGCAAGCCGCCTTGCGCCGGTTTCGGCCGGCGTCGCTGGGTGCCTCCCTCCGAGGTCTGTGGAGGCGAGCGCATCGTAGACCATCTGAATCAAAAACGGAAGTGCGCAGCCGGCTATGAAAGAAGAAATAGAAGTCGGCGGCAATAAACCGGACAGCCGATCCCTGCAACGCGTGCAAGATGGCGGCTTCTGTTCCTGCATCGGCAGGGATGAACCATGCGCGGCCGGTTCCGAGGCGACAGCGATGGTGTTCCCCACCCCTGTGGGGCTACGCGCCGGACGGGGAACCGTCCGGCGTTTCCTCCGCCAGCAATCCCATCTGTTCGTCGTAGCGCCAGGTCCGCAGCCGGCCAGGCTGTTTTTCGTTGGGTGGCGCTCCCAGCGCCTGTCCAACCCATCGGCCGTTGACCAGTTCAAGCGGCAGCACCACCACCCAGCGCCCCTTGCCGGGCAGGCTTTCCTTGGCGGCGTTCAAAGCCGCGAGCCGCTTTGGAGAAACCGGGTCAGGTACTTCCGCAATCTGTCGCGCCGCCATTCGCACGCTGCTGTAAGCCCAGGCATGGCGGCGCTTCTCATGTGGGAACCAGGGGCGCAGTTCGTCGCCCTCCCAACAGGCCAGCAGGACTTCCTTGGTGTCTTCGCCCAGGCGTGAAGGGGTCTTGGCGTCTTCCAGCCAGTCGGTGACCGAGCGGGCGTAGCCGCCACCCGGCTTCACGCAGTTCTCCCGGGCCAGGCTGATGTCGCCATAGCGCTGGCCTTCGGCTGCGTTGGCGTTGCCTCGCAGGCCTTCCGGAACGTCTTGGTCGCTGCCGAATACGCCTTCCACGAGGCCACGTGCTTGTGTAGGAAAGGACACGGCTACGTCTTGCAGCAGCCGTGCAGTCAGCCACAGCTCGCCGTGGTGCGGATACACGCGCCATGCTTTCGGAAAGGCTTGCTTGACCCAGGTGGAGGCGGGCCGGTCCGTCCACTGCGGGCCGTAGACCAGGACGCAAGGCGTGCCACGCCCATCCTTTGCTTCGGGCTCGGTCAGGCGCTGACCGTTGGCATCGCGCACATGGCGGCGCAGCCGTCCGGTTCGCTGCAGCACTCGGTCCATGGGCGCAAGGTCGGTGACCAGCACGTCCATATCGATGTCCAAGCTCTGCTCCGCTACTTGAGTGCAGATCAGCAGCCGGCCACGGCGGTCGTCAGGAGTGCTGCGAGGCCCGAAGCACTTGAGCACTTGGGTTTCCATCGCCAGCCGGTCGCCCAGCGCGAAGCGGGCGTGGAAGAGAAGAAGCTTTTCCGGCGGCAGCTTCGATGCGAACAGTTGGTGCGCCTCCATCGCATCAGCGACGGTGTTTCGTATCCACGCGACGCAACGTCCGGCAGCCAAGGCCTGTTCGATCTTCTCAATGACGGCGTCCTGCGAGCTGAGAAATCGAAACTCCACGGTGCGGCTGACGTCTGGCCGGGTCGTTATTGGCTCTTCGTCAAGTCGCTCCGGTTGCGACGGATTCCAGCTCGTTACCAGCGGAAAATCGTCCTTCTCCACCGGTGGTGCCTGCTGGAGCCCGCAGCCTTGAGCAAAGGCTTTGAGCAGCGATTGCTTCATGGCTTGAGGCAGCGTGGCGGAGAGCAGCACCGCGCTGCCCTCAGCCTGCGCATGCAGCCGCAGCAGCATCTCCAGGACGCCTTGCATGTAGGCATCGCACGCATGCACTTCATCCACCACCAGCACCTTTCGGAACAAACCCAGCAGCCGCAGCGACTGGTGGCGGCTTTGCAGCGCGCCCAAAAGCGCCTGGTCTATGGTGCCGACGCCGGCCGGCGCCAGCAGGGCGCGCTTGCGGTGGTCGGCCAGCCAGGCGGTACAGCGGGCTGTGGCGGTGTCGTCCTTCTGCCTGTCATCCCGTTCTTCTTGGCCGGGGCGGACCACCGACGCCGCGAACTCCTCCACCAGGCTGCTCTTGCCGTGCGGCAAGGTGAGGCTGGCGATGCCGTCGAACAGCGTTGCGTACACGTGCGCGATGCGGCCATACATGGCGTTGGCCGTGGCCATGGTGGGCAGGCCGATGAAGAAGCCGTCCGCGGCACCTGCGGCCATGAGGCGATGCACCAGCATCACGGCCGCCTCGGTCTTGCCGGCGCCCGTCACGTCTTCCAGGATGTGAATCTGCGGGCCGTCTGAAAGCGGCATCTTCGCGGCCCAGTCCTGGAGCGGCGAGGGCGTGGCGATGGAGGGGAACAGCTTGTCGAAACTCAGTTCGCCATGGCTTTCGACGGGCAGCACGCCGCTGTCATCCAGCGCCAGCACGGCGAGCCGCCGTGCACGTTCCCAATAGGCATCGAGCGAGGGCGCAGGCTCGGCGCAGTAAGTGAATACCTCGGCGTTGGAGCCTATCCAGTCGGCCATGACCGCCAGCCCGGCCACCCACCATGAAAGCTCCATGCTCGCCAGGCGGAAGGCGTTGCCGCCTTGCAGTGTCGGAATGCCCGAGACGCCATCGCGCAGGAACAACCGGCGCATTTCGCCAGCAAAGTCGAGGATGGCTGCTGCGTCTTGCTCGTCAAAGAAGAATGTCCACGCCTTATCAATCTCCTGTGGAGGCTGTCCGTGATGGCCCGTGACGGCGCGGGCCCATGCATTCAAACCATCTTCCCTATCGAAATCGTCATCGAAGCAACCATTGCGAGTCAGCTCAGCAAGCAGCCGTTTGTTCCAAAACAGCATGCCGAGGCTGTCGTGGCGAACGGTGTATGCCTTGTCTCTCTGTGGGGCCCGTTCTTTGAATCGGCTCAATAAATCTTCACGCTGGCGCTGGAACGCCTCCGAAAACTTGCCCAAGTCGTGCAGCGCCATCCAGAAGGCGATCCAGCCGTAGAGGTGTTCGTCGGACTCAATTTTCAGCAGCGCTTTGAAATGCTCGCGCAGCGTTTGGTGTCGGCGCAGGTACTCGACGGCCACTGCGGCGACATCCAGGCAGTGATAGGGCAGCAGATGGCAAGGCGGGCCGCTTTCCTCTTCCTTGCGCGCTTTGCCCCAGTACCGGAAGTAGGCTGGCGTCCCAGCGGGAAACACTGGCCACGCCGTCAGGCTGGACAGGCGCTGGGGAGGTTGCTGCACGGCTTCGTCCATCTGGACCCTCACGGTGTTGGTGTGCGCAATTCTTCGCGCCTCAATGGCTCATGGCATGAGCCAGCTCAATCCGCTTGGAAACCTTGTGGTCCGTGCCCTACAGGACTTTTCTGCTATTGACGTTCACCAATGGCGGCGCAGGCCGCCGCCATGGCGTCGAAGCTTCATGGGCAAATGCAATGGCGTCATCCGCCCGCCCCCTCACCCCCGCGCCGCCCTCTCCACCGCCCGGCGCCCCACCTCCACCGCGTCGAAATGCTCCCGCAAATAGCGGCTCAAGCGCACGTTCTGCGCGTGGACCACGTTGAAGCGCACGCAGTTGGCGTGCTCGGCCAGGGTGCTGAAGGTCGGGCCGCCGGCCAGCAGGATGGCTTGCTGCCAGGCGTCCTTCACCAGCGGCTCCAGCGCCACGCCCGCGGGCAGCCGGCCCCACAGGAAGAGCCCGCCCTGCGCCGGCTGGTCGAAGGCCAGGCCAACGTCCTGCAGCACGGCCAGCGACGCGTGCCGCGCCCCGGCCAGGCGCTGTTGCAGCCGCTCCATGTGCTTGCGCACCCGGCCGCCGGCCAGCAGCTCGGCCATCACCGCCTCGTTGAGCGTCGCCCCGCTCAGGCAGGCAAAGATCTTCTGCCGCAGCAGCGGCTGCAGCACCGCGGGCTCGGCCGCCAGGTAGCCCACGCGCAGCGCGGGGCTCAGCACCTTGCAGAAGCTGGAGTAGTAGATGACGCGCGACAGCCCCGCCAGCTGCGCCAGCGTGGTGCCGGGGCCGGGCAGGAGGTGGCCGTACACGTCGTCCTCGGCGATCAGCAGGCCGTGCTGCTCGGCCAGCGTCAGCAGCCGGTACAGGTTGGCGGGCGAGGCGGTCCAGCCCGTGGGGTTGTGCAGCCGCGTCTGTATGAAGGCCAGCCGCGGCCGGTGCGCGCGCAACGCCGCCTCGAACCGCTCCAGGTCCACGCCCTCGGCCACGCGCGGCACGCCCACGATGCGCGCGCCGCTGTCGGCCAGGCGGGCCTGCAGCAGGTGGTAGCCGGGGTCCTCCACGATGACGGCATCGCCCGGCTTGACGAAGGCGCGGCAGATCAGGTCTATGGCCTGCGTGGCGCCGGCCGTGGTCATGATGCGCGCGGCGTCGGCCACGATGCCCTGGCCGCGCAGCAGCGTCGAGAGCCGCTCGCGCAGCGCCGCGGCACCCTGCGCCGGGCAGCGCGCGGCCATGCCGCCGGGGAGGCCGTCGAAGGCGCGCTGCAGCACGCTGCGCGGCACGGCCTCCTGCAGCCAGTTCGCGGGCAGCGCGCCGCTGCTGGCCTGCAGCAGGCCCACGGGCAGGTCGTGGGCCTGCTGCGCCATCCACACCGCGTCCTGCTCCACGCCGGCTTCGATCAGCGTGGCCTCGTCGGCCGGCCGCGCGCCGGGCTGCGCCACGAAACAGCCGGCCGTGCCGCGCGGCTCCAGCCAGCCTTCGGCCACCAGCCGGTCGTAGGCCACCACCACGGTGTTTGGGCTCACGCCCAACTGCGCCGCGAGCTGCCGTATGGAGGGCAGCCGCGCGCCCGGGGCCAGCCGGCCCTGGCGCAGCAGCGCCAGGAGCTGGCGCTCTATCTGCTGCGCCAGCGGCAGCGGCGAGTCGCGGTCCAGGGTGAACATGGGGTCGTGCTTCCTTTTCAGGGCAGCCGGATGGGGGGCAGCGGGCTGCCGTGGCGCTCCAGCCGGCGCTGGCGGCGCTCCAGCTCTTCCAGGCTGGCGGCGCCGGCCAGCCAGCGGCCGTCCTCGTCCAGCCGGGGCGCCAGGCCCGTGCGCCGCAGCCATTGGGCCAGGGCTTGCGCCATGCGCCGCCAGGGCCGCCGGGCGCGGCGCGATGGTACTGCGGGGGCGGTGGAAGGCGGGGCGAGCGCTTCGCTGCGGGTCATGGCGGCATCTCCGGTTGGGCTATGCCGCCACCGTATCGGCGCGATGCCGCCGCACCAAGGCACAAGCCGCCGCGCGCGGCGTGGGACTGTGTCAGTGCGCGCGCTGATACAGCCGCGCCCGCCGCGCCCGCCGCGCCCGCCGCGCCCGCCGCGCCGCGGCCCTGGTTGCGCGCGCATCGCCGCCGGTTCAGCCCGGCGGCGGGTGCTGGCGGTGCCGGCGCACGCGCGAGGGCCGCATCGACAGCCAGCGCGCATACAGCGCAGCGTTGACGGCCAGCACGGTGAGCGCAATGCCCCATTGCAGCTCGCGCGTGAGGCCCTCAGGGTAGAGCAGCGGCAGCAGGTAGTGCTCGATGAAGCTGCCCTCGTAGCCGCGCGTGCCGGCCAGGGCGCGCAGGCGGTTTTCCAGCGGCGTGAGCGGGCAGGGGCGGTCGCCGGCTTCCACGTAGAAGCCCCACAGCAGCGCCGGCAGGTGCAGCCACAGCAGCCGCGGCCAGCGCGGCAGCAGCGCGGCGCCGGCCGCCACGAACACCATGAACAGCAGGTGCAGCAGCACCACGGCGTCGGCGGCCCAGGCGTACAGGAGCGGGGGCATCAAGGTCCCGGTGTGGAGGCGGTGCGGGCGCGGCGGCGGCGGTGCGCCGGCTCAGGCACAGGCGCCGACAGCGCGCAGGGCGGCCACGGCGTCGTCGCCATAGCCCAGCTCGCGCAGCAGCTCGGCGCCGTGCTCGCCCGGGCGCGGCGCGGGTGCGGGCTCGCGTCCGGGGGTGCGCGAGAAGCGCGGCGCGGCGGCGGGCTGCACCTCGCCGGCCATGTTCACGTACACGCCGCGCGCGGCGTTGTGGGGGTGGGTCTCGGCCTCCTGCAAATCCAGCACGGGGGCGAAGCAGGCGTCGCTGCCCTCCAGCAGCGCGCACCAGTGCGCGCGTGGTTGCGTGCGCATCAGCGCGGCGATGCGCTCCTTGAGCGCCGGCCAGCGCGCGTGCTCGTGCTGGTGGGCGGGGTCCACGTCGTCCATGCCCAGGCGGCGCAGCAGCTCGGCGTAGAAGGGCGGCTCCAGCGCGGCCAGGGTCACGAAGCGGCCGTCGGCGCACTCGTAGGCGTCGTAGAAGGGCGCGCTGCCCAGCAGCACGGCATGGCTGCGTTCGCTGGGCCACCAGGCGCTGCCGCGCATGTGGCGCACCATGGCCGAGAGCGCGGCCACGCCGTCCACCATGGCGGCGTCCACCACCTGGCCCCGGCCGCTGCGCTGCGCCTCCATGAGCGCGCACACCAGGCCGAAGGCCAGGAACATGGCGCCGCCGCCCATGTCGCCCACGAGGCTGGGCGGCACGGTGGGTGCGGCGCCGTCGCGGCGCGAGAGGTCCAGCGCGCCGGTGAGCGCAACGTAGTTGAGGTCGTGGCCCGCGGCCTGCGCCAGCGGGCCGCTCTGGCCCCAGCCGGTGACGCGGCCATAGACCAGCCGCGGGTTGCGCGACGCCGCGGCGTCCGGCCCCAGGCCCAGGCGCTCCATCACGCCGGGCCTGAAACCTTCTATGAGCGCGTCGGCCGACTCCAGCAGCCGCCACGCGGCCTCCAGCCCGTCGGGATGCTTCAGGTTCAGCGCGATGGAGCGCTTGTTGCGGTCGGTGGCCACGCGCGGCAGCACGCCGCTGGCGGGCGCGGCGGCGCGCTCTATGACGATGACGTCGGCCCCCATGTCCGCCAGCAGCATGCCGGCCAGCGGGCAGGGGCCCAGGCCCGCGAACTCGACGATGCGCAGGCCCTGCAGCGGGCCTGCGGCGGCGGTGTTTCTTCCCATGCAATGTCTCCGGTGCCTTCGTGCGTTTGCCGCAATTGGGCGGCATCTTCGGTCCGTATCAGCTTGTTTGGAAACGTCAGCATGGGGTGTGATGTGTTGGAAATTCCTTGGCTTGGGACGCAGGCGGGTATTTCCCGGGGGCAGGGCATGGCCCTTGCCGCGGATGGGGGGCGGACATGCTGGTCCGCGTGCAAGCAGCAGAAAGGATCGACATGCCTGACGCGAAAAGCCCCGCCGGCCCCGGCAAGTCCACTACCGAGCGCCGCGAGGCCGCCACGGAGCGCGAAGAGCTGGAGGAGCTCCTCACTCCTGACGACGAGGACGGCAACTACACCAACGCCCCCCGCGCGGCCGAGCGTGACGCGCATGTGGGCAGCAGCGACAACCAGGGCTCGGTGCCCAAGAGCTCGAACACCAAGCGGCCTTGAGCCGCTCCTGTTCTTGACTTGAATGCGGGCGGCCTTCCCGTGGGCCGCCCGTTTCGTTTCAGCCGGCCAAACGGCCCTGCAGCTCCAAGTGCGTCAGGTACAGCCGCAAGTCGAATTCGAGCTGGTGGTACTCCGGCTCCATGTAGCAGCACAGTTGGTAGAAGGCCTTGTCGTGGTCCTGGTGGCGCAGGTGGGCCAGCTCGTGCACGGCAATCATGCGCAGGAAGGCCGCGGGCGCCTCGCGGAACAGGCTGGCGATGCGTATCTCGCGCTTGGCCTTCAAGCGCCCACCCTGCACGCGCGACACCAGGCGGTGCGTGCCCAGCGCGTGCTGCAGCAGCCGTATCTGCGGGTCGTATTGCACCTTGGCCAGCGGCTCGCTGCTGCGCAGGTGATTTGTCTTGAGCGCCTGCACGTAGTCCCACAGCGCGCGGTCGGTGCGCACGGTGTGGCCCTCGGGGTAGCGGCGCGCGATCAGCGCACCCAGCTTGTTCTGGCTGATGAGCGTGCTCACCTGCGCCAGCAGCGGCTCGGGATAGCCGGCCAGGTATTTCAGGCTGGCCAGCTCAGGCGCGCCGCTTGCCTCTTGGGCAGGCGCCGCGTCGGCAGGGTGGGAGCCGGGCGGTGGATGCGCTGAGCCGGCGGGCTCGCGCCGGCGTGGGGCCGGCGGGCGGCGGGATGCGGATTCGGACATGGGCGGCGATGCTAGCCGCCCGCTTCGGCCCGCCTCGCCTGCAGGGCCGTGCGCGGTGCGTGCGCCGAAAATATTGCGGCAGCCGGCGTGAACAGGGTGCGTTCGATGCGCAAGCTCAGCGCTGTTGAGGCCGGCGGGCCGTGACTTGGAGTAGTGCCTATGGCGAGCAGCGTCAGCGCGACGCGGGAGCAGGCGTGGCCGCAGGCTGTTGGGTTGGAGATGTACGGCGGGTGCATCAGCGCCGAAAGCCCAGGGCTGGGCCTGGGCAGCACTTTTACTTTGCGGCTGCCGCTGGCGTCGCGGGGAGCAGCGACGGTGGGATCGAGCTTGGAATCAACTTTGGAATCGAACCTGAAGGCGGCGGCTGAGGCGCTGGTGAAGGCGCGGCAGCCCGGCGAGGCGGCCGACGGGCTCCAGTCCCTTGGGCGGCGCGTGCTGGTGGTGGACGACAACGTGGACGCGGCCGACAGCCTGGCGATGATGTTGGAGCTCATGGGCCACGAGGCGCGCGCGGTGCACGACGGCGCCGCGGCGCTGCAGGCCGCGCCCGCGTGGCGGCCGGACATCGTGCTGCTGGACATCGGCCTGCCGGGCTTGAACGGCTACGAGGTGGCGCGCCGCCTGCGCGCCGATCCGGCGCTGGCCGGCACGCTGCTGGTGGCCCTCACCGGCTGGGGCAGCGAGGGCGACAAGCGCCGCAGCGCCGAGGCCGGCTTCGACGCCCACCTGACCAAGCCGGTGGCGCTGGACGACGTGGAAGCCGTGCTGGCGCGTTACCCGGCCCCGGCGCTGGCGGCGGGCGGCGGCACGTCCCTGGGGGTGCTGGCTGCGAGGTGAGGCGCTTTGCGCAGGGCGTGTGCCGGTCGGGGTCGCCACGGTGAACGGCACCGCCGCGGGGGCAACACGGGGACGCGGGCGCGGCGCGCTCACCGCTTCACGTCGCCGCGGGAGTCGACATAGGTCTTGATGGCCCAGATGGTTTCCTGACTCAACTGGTCTTTCCATGCCGGCATGTGGCGCACGCCCACCACCAGCTTGCCTTCGAGCACCGTGGTGCGGAAGTAGGCGTCGTCGTCGTCCATGCAGGCACTCTGCAGCGTGGTGTCCTTGATGCGCCGGCAGAACCGGCCGAGCCGGCGAAGGTCCGGCGCAGGCATCCCGCCCATGCCGCTGGCCACGGCATCGACGCCATGGCAGCGGGCGCAGTTGTGGTTGAACGCCACACCGCCGGAGCGGGCCACGTCGGCTTTGCCCCGGTAGGGATTGCTGGGCGACCATGGGCTGCCCAGTGCGGGCACGTCCTCCACGTTGTAAGGCGCGTCCGCCTGCGCGGCGGCGGTGCCCGTGAACATCGCCATGGCGGCGGCGAGGACGCTGGCTTTCCCGCGCCACCCGGCGGTGACGAAGCAATTGCTCAAGGTGTTCTCCTGATGCCGCCCGGAACGGGCCGGCCCGGGCCGTGGCGGCGATATGAATGGGCGATGCGGACGCCAAGGCCGGCACGGGACTACTCGGATTGATTGGCGTACCAGTCCTTCGGACAGCCGGTGCAGCCCTTGAAGTAGCCGTCGGGGAAGATGGCAAAGCGCAGGACGCTGCCTTCGATGAAGGCGTTTTCGAAATTCACCGACACGAACTTGGCCTCCTGCAGGTTGGCGCTGACCAGCCGGGCCCGCGGGAACCAGGCGAAGTTGGCGCGTGCGGCTTCGAGGTTGGCGGCGGTGAGGTCCGCGTCGCTGAAATCGGCGCGCATGACGCGGGCGAATTCCAGGTCGGCGGCGATCAACCTCGCGCCCCGGAAGGTCGCGGCCGGGGCATTGACCTTGTTGAGCCGTGCCCCGGTGAGGTTGGCGCCGTCGAGCACGGCACCGGCCAGGTTGGCGCCGCGCAGGTCGGCCCGGGACAGGTCGGCCCCCGTGAGGTCGGCGCCGGCCAGGTCCTGGCCGGCGAGGTTGGCATGGCGCAGGTCCGCGCCGCGGCAGCGGGCATGCGGCCAGATGTGGCAGCCGTTGACGGCCATGGGCTCGCGGGCGTCGCCCGCGGCGCTGTCCTGTGCGCTTGCTGCGGCGCCCAGCAAGGACAGCAGCACGCCACCCAGCAGACGCGTCAGGGCATTCATCGGTGAAGGCATGGCGATGTTCAAGGGTTCAGGCAGCGGAAGCCGGCCACTGGCGTGGCCGGCCGGCGACGGCATCGCGGGTCGATGCGCGGGAATTACCGGGACGCGACCTTGCCGGGCAGCTTGAACACCCACATGGAGCCGCCCTGCGTGACCTGCTTGGTCAGCTCGGCCATGTCGCCACCCCACAGCGGCACCGCGCCGCCATAGCCGGACTGGATGCCGACGTACTGCTCGCCGTCCATCTCCCAGGTGACGGGCACCGAGACGACGCCGGAGCCGGTCTGGAACTTCCACAGTTCCTTGCCGTCCTTGGCATCGAAGGCCTTGACGAAGCCGTCCGCCGTGCCGGTGAACACCAAGCCGCCCGCGGTGGTCAGCGTGCCGGCCCACAGCGGGAACTTCTCCTTGTGCTCCCAGGCGAGCTTGCCCGTGACGGGATTGATGGCGCGCAGCGTGCCCACGTGGTCGTCGAACAGCCGCTTGATGCGGAAGCCCTGGCCCAGGTAGGCGGAGCCGGCCTTGTAGGTCAGCTTCTCGGTCCAGTAGTCCATCGCCCAATGGTTGGCGGGGATGTAGAACAGGCCCGTGTCGGGGCTGTAGGACATGGGGTGCCAGTTCGTGCCGCCCAGGAAGGGCGGCGACACGAAGATGGACTCGCCCTTGTCGGCGCCGTCCTTGGGCAGCGGCGGCCGCTGGCCGCTGACCTCGATGGGCTTGCCCGTGGCCTTGTCGAAGCCCTTGGCCCAGGTGATCCCGTCCACGAAGGGCCAGGCGCCGATCAGCGAGGTCGGCTTGTTCGGGTAGCCCGCGCCCGTGGCGAGCTTCTGGCGATCCGTGACGAAGAAGAAGCCGTTGCGGTCGGCGTGCGCCGAGGCCTTCACCTGCTTGCCGGTGGCCGGGTCCTTGTACTCGAACAGCACCACCGAGTTGTTGCCCGAGAAGTCCCAGGCGTCGTTGGGCGTGTGCTGGAAGAAGCCCTTGAGCTCGCCGGTGCTGGCGTCCACGTAGGCCTGGCCCGACGTGAAGAGGCTGTCCCAGTTGCGCGGGTCGTCGCCTTCCTTGGTGCGGTGCCAGGTGTTCCAGGGCGCCGGGTTGCCCGCGCCGATGACGATGGTGTTGTTCTCGACGTCGAAGCTGGCCGTCTGCCAGGGCGCGCCGCCGCCGTGGTTCCAGGCCTCCACCAGCTTGCCGTCCTTGTCGCGCGGCCATGACGGTGCCTTCGCGTCGCCGGTGGGCGTGCTTTCCTTGCCGTTGAGGCGGCCCATGTGGCCTTCCACGAGGGGACGGGCCCACACCTCCTCGCCGGTGTCGGGGTCGCGTGCGAACAGGTAGCCCACCACGCCGAATTCGTCGCCAGAGGAACCGTGCACCAGCAGCACGCGGCCGGTCTTCTGGTCCTTGATGACGAACGGCGCTCCGGTCATGGTGTAGCCCACCTTGTGGTTGCCGAACTTCTCTTTCCAGACCACCTTGCCGGTGTCCTTGTTGAGGGCCACGATGCTGGCGTCCAGCGTGCCGAAGAACACCTTGTCTCCGTAAATGGCCGGGCCGCGGTTGACCACGTCGCAGCACGGACGAATATCGTCGGGCAAGCGGTGCTCATACTCCCAAAGCCGCTTGCCTGTCCTGGCATCGATGGCAAAGATTCTGGAATAAGACGCGGTGATGTAAATCACCCCGTCGTGCACCAGCGCCTGGCCTTCCTGGCCACGCTGTTTCTCGCCGCCGAACGAAAAACTCCAGGCTGGCAGCAACCCGGACACCGTTTTGGCATTGATTTGATTGAGCGGGCTGTAACGCTGGGCCTTCATGCCCAGGCCGTAGGAAAGCACATCCCCGGTGGTTTTGTCGTCGTTTTGCAGATCTTCCCAGGTTACGGGTTTGCTTGCGTGGACCGTGCCGATGGAAAATAGGGTCGAAACGGCCATCGCCATGGCGCCGCGGACGAGTTGATTTTTGTCCATTTGTGCTCCTCACATTCTCGTTCCAATTCGAACCGGCGCGCCATTTGGGGCAAGACGCCGTACACAGCGGAATTTCTTCCCCGCTGGGCACGATGTTATGGGGTCGCCCGAATCTGGTCGCAGTTAATTATTCCTGGCAAAGCCGGGAATAATTCCCGGCTGTCCCGGGATGGAATCTGAGTGGAGTTTTGGCACAAAACGAGCCGTGCCTGTCATTGCAGTGTAAGCGTTGGGTGGTGCGCCGGCGGTGAATTCGCTGCCCGGGAAAAACTCCCGGCCATGCCAAGAACCATTCCCTGGTGCCCGCGTGCGCGCTCAGGCAGATCCCTCACGCCCGTGTTCCGCGGGCAGGTCCACCAGGCCACGCCGGGCCGCGAACAGCAGCAACTCCAGCTCGCTGTTGACGTCGAGCTTGCGGCGGATATTGGAGAGGTGGTTCTGCACGGTCTTGGGGCTCAGGTGCAATTGGTCGCCCACGCCGGCCGAGGAAACACCGCCGGTCACCAGCCGCAGAATCTCGAATTCACGTGGAGTCAGGCATTCGAGCGCGCCGGGCCCTTGAACGGCCTGGCAGGCCAAGGCGTGCGCGATCTCGGGCGAAAATACCCGCTGGCCCTGGAATGTCCTGCGAATGGCATCGATCATTTCCAAGGGCTCTGAATTCTTGGTGATGTAGCCGATGGCGCCGTTGCGCATCGCCTGCGTCGCATAACCAGCCGACTGGTGCATGCTGAAAACCAGAACCCGCAAATCGGGTTTTCGCTCCAGCAGCCGGCGTATGGCCTCCAGACCACTACCTTCGCGCAGCGACAAATCCATGACCGCCACGTCCACCTCGGTATCCCGCAAGGCGGCACAGGCTTCTTCGGCAGTGGCCACGGCGGCCACCATTTGCATATCCGGCTCCGCATCCACCAGTCGCCTGTAACCCGTGCGCACCACCGCATGGTCATCCACGAGCATCACGCGAATCTTCATTGCATTTCCTTTTCGACCACGGGCACATAAGCGGTGAGGACAATACCTCCATTCGGTACGTCTTCAATGGCGAAACTGCCGCCCAGCATCGTCAGGCGTTCGCGCAAACCCAGCAGTCCGCCGCCGGCCTGGTCGAGCAACTGCCGCGCCGTGCCGCGTCCGTTGTCGGCCACCCTGAGCCGAATGACTGAGCCCTGGTCCAGGCATTCGACGTTCACCGTGTCGGCCCCGCTGTGGCGCACCCAGTTGGTCAGGGCTTCCTGGAGGCTGCGGTAGAGGGCCAGCCCGGCGGCCGCGGGCAGCGGTGGCAAGGTGTCGATGCGCGACTCGATGCGCCGGTCCGGCAGCCGCGTGCGCCAGGCCGCGACCAGCTCGGAGAGGGTTTCGCGCATGCCGCTGTCCTCGATGCCGTAGGGGCGCAGGCTGGAGAGCATCTGCCGCACGTGATCGGAGATGCGGCGCGACTCGTTGCCGATCTCGCGGGCGCATTCGACCACCACCGCGGGATCGGCGCTGCGGGCGTGGTGCTCGATGTAGGCGGCCGAGGCGCTGATGGCGGTGAGGGACTGTCCGAACTCGTCGTGCAGCTCGGCGGCCAGGTCGCGGCGCTCCTTGTCCTGCACCTCCATCAGTTGCTGTGTCAGGCGGCGCTGGCCTTCGTGGGCGCGGTTGAGGTTGATGGCGACGCGGTCCATCACGGCCGCGATGGCCGCGAACTCCCTGAGCTGGAAGCGGGGCAGGCCGGCCGTAGGCTCGCCCCGTTCCAGGCGCAGCAGCCCGGCCTCAAGCTCCTTGACGGGCGACAGCGCACGGTGTACGGCCAGCCAGGTCATGCCCAGGCAGGCAGCGCAAAAGACCAGCAGCATGGCCAGCAGTTGTATGGACGGGCCCAGCTTCTCCTGCAACTCGCTGCTGGGGTCCGGCCGGATGAGCAGCACCCGGTCGCCCAGCGCGATGCGGTGGTCCGTGACCGGGCTGGCAGCCAGTCCCAGCAGGCTAGGCCAGGCCGCCCCTGGCGCGGGCGGGGCGGCCTCGCCGGCTTGCAGCAGCGTGACCGTGACGTGGCGCAAGCCGCCCTGGGCCAGCAGTTGCACGACGCGGTCCTGCGCATCGAGGCCCTCGCCGGCCTGCATGAGCTCCACCAGCCGCGAGGCGGCGACCTGCTCGGCCAGCGTGTCCTCGCGCAGCTCGTGCACCCAGATGGCGCCGAAGACCACGATGAGCCCGGCAAAGGACAAGGCCAGGCGGAAGACGAGGGTGCGGCGCAGATCCATGGCGTGCTTGGGCGCAGGTTGACGGTGGGAGCGCCGGCAAGCGCGGCGGCAGGCTGCAGGCGGCAGTGCGCGGGCTCGGCCGCGCAGGGGTGTGGGCCATGGCGGCAGTACCACCAGCGCACCAGGTGCCGGGGCGGTGGGCGCCGCGCGTTGCGGCCGCGCATTGTGTTGCCCAGGGCGCGATGCGCTTTCGGGAATTTTTCCTGGAGGAGGGGTCCTGGGCTGCGGATAGCGTTGCGCGCATGACAAGGAGACCGGACATGTTCCAGCCCAAGCTGTTCCTGGGCGCCGCACTGGCCTTGATGGGCACCACTGGGGCGCTGGCCCAGACCGCCTGGGTATCCAGCGAGAAGGACCACGCCATCACGCTGGTGGACCTCAAGACGCAGGCCGTGGCGGGCGTCATCAACACTTGCAAGCGCGCGCGCCACATGCAGCTCGCGCCCGACGGCAAGCGGCTGTTCGTGGCGTGCACCGAGTCTGGCCAGGCCGACATCATCGACGTCGCCACGCGCAAGTCGGTCGGCCGCATCTCGCTGGGCGACGAGCCCGAGGCCTTCGATTTTTCCAAGGACGGCCGGGCGCTGTACGTGTCGGCCGAGGATGAAGGTGCCCTGGTCACCATCGATGCCGCCACCGGCAAGGCGCTGGCCTCCGTTGCGGTCGGCAAGGAACCCGAGGGCGTGAAGACCTCGCCTGACGGGAAGCTGGTGTTCGTCACCTCCGAGGTGGCCAACATGGTCCACGTGGTGGACACGGCCACCGGCAAGCTGGTGAAGAACATCGCCGCGGGCAAGCGCCCGCGGCGCATGGTGTTCTCGCCCGACGGCGCGCAGCTGTGGGTGAGCAACGAGCTCGGCGCGAGCGTGAGCGTCATCTCGGTCAAGGACCTGGCCGTGACGCACACCGTCAAGCTCGAGCTCAAGGGAGCGCGCGCCGAGGACATCACGCCCGTGGGCCTGGCCATGACGCGCGACGGCAAGACGCTCTACGTCTCCATGGGCCGCGCCAACCACGTGGGCATCATCGACGTGGCCAGCCGCCAGCTCACCAAGACCGTGCTGGTGGGCAAGCGCGCCTGGCACGTGGCGCTGAGCCCGGACGAGAGCCGCCTGGTGGTGAGCAACGGCTTGAGCGACGACGTGACCATCATCGACACGGCCACCGCCAAGGCGCTCAAGAGCGTGCCCGTGGGGCGCGTGCCCTACATGGCGGTGGTACTGCCGTGACAGCGATGGCGGCCGTGGCGGCTTTCACCCCAGGTGCAGCCGCGTCGAGCTCTTGACCTCTTCCATCACCGCGTAGGTGCGCGTCTCGCGCACGCCGGGCAGTTGCCACAGCACGTCGCCGGCGAAGGCGCGGTAGGCGTGCATGTCGGCCATGCGCGTCTTGAGCAGATAGTCGAACCCGCCGGCCACCATGTGGCACTCCTGCACCTGCGGATGCGCCTGCACCGCGGCGCGGAACTGCTCGAACACGTTGGGCGTGGTGCGGTCCAGCAGCACCTCCACGAACACCGTCATGCCCGCACCCAGCTTCTCCGGGTTCAGCCGCGCCTCGTAGCCCAGGATGTAGCCGTCGCGCGTGAGCCGCTGCACCCGCGCCAGCACCGAGGTCGGCGACAGCGCCACCGTCTCGGCCAGCTTCAGGTTGGAGATGCGCCCGTCGCGCTGCAGCACGTCCAGGATCTTGAGGTCGATGCGGTCCAGGCCGTCCAGGTCATTGGGCATGGTTGTCTAGAGAAATATTCGTTGAAAATAAGAAATAACGATCAGTTATTCGGAAGCATTAGGAACATGATCGCAGGATTCACCAAATACTGCGAGCGTCGCCATGCCCGTGCCGCCTTTTTCCGCCTTCACCCCGCTGCTGCCGCAGCCGCCGCTGCGCGCGGCCATCACCGCCGCCTGGCGGCTGCCTGAGCCGCAGGCCTTGCCGCCGCTGCTGGAGCAGGCCAGCCTGCCCCAGGCGCAAGCGGGTGCAGCGGAGGCCCTGGCGCAGCGCCTGGCGCGCACGCTGCGCGAGCGCAAGGCCGACGCCGGCCGCGCGGGGCTGGTGCAGGGGCTGCTGCAGGAGTTCTCGCTCTCCTCGCAGGAAGGCGTGGCGCTGATGTGCCTGGCCGAGGCGCTGCTGCGCATCCCCGACAGCGCCACGCGCGACGCGCTCATCCGCGACAAGGTCGCGCGCGGCCAGTGGCAGGCCCACCTGGGCCGCAGCCCGTCCATGTTCGTCAACGCCGCCGCCTGGGGCCTGATGATCACGGGCCGCCTGGTGGCCACCCACAGCGAGCGCGGCCTGTCCTCGGCGCTGGCGCGGCTGATCGGCAAGGGCGGCGAGCCGCTGATCCGCGCCGGCGTGGACCGCGCCCTGCGCCTCATGGGCGAGCAGTTCGTCTGCGGCGAAACGATAGAAGACGCCCTGGCCCACGCCCGCAAGCGCGAGGCCCAGGGCTTCAACTTCTCCTATGACATGCTGGGCGAGGCCGCCCTCACCGGCGAGGACGCGCAGCGCTACCTCGCCTCCTACGAGGCCGCTATCCACGCCATCGGCAAGGCCAGCGCCGGCCGCGGCATCGTCAATGGCCCTGGCATCTCCATCAAACTGTCGGCGTTGCACCCGCGCTACGCGCGTGCCCAGCAGGCGCGCGTGATGGAGGAGCTCTACCCCGTGCTGCGCTCGCTGGCGCTGCTGGCGCGGCGCTACGACATCGGCCTGAACATCGACGCCGAGGAGGCCGACCGCCTGGAGCTGTCGCTGGACCTGCTGGAAAAGCTGTGCTTCGAGCCGGAGCTCGCGGGCTGGAACGGCATCGGCTTCGTGGTGCAGGCCTACCAGAAGCGCTGCCCCTTCGTCATCGACTTCATCATCGACCTGGCCCGCCGCAGCCAGCACCGCCTGATGGTGCGCCTGGTCAAGGGCGCCTACTGGGACAGCGAGATCAAGCGCGCGCAGATCGACGGCGCCGACGGCTTCCCCGTCTACACCCGCAAGGTCTACACCGACGTCGCCTACATCGCCTGCGCGCGCAAGCTGCTGGAGGCGCCGGACGCCATCTACCCGCAGTTCGCCACGCACAACGCGCACACGCTGGCGGCCATCCACGAGATCGCCGGCCCCGCGCGCTGGCAGCCCGGCCAGTACGAGTTCCAGTGCCTGCACGGCATGGGCGAGCCGCTGTACGAGCAGGTCGTGGGCCAGCCCAAGGACGGCGGCCTGGGCCGCCCCTGCCGCGTCTACGCCCCCGTGGGCACGCACGAGACGCTGCTGGCCTACCTCGTGCGCCGGCTGCTGGAAAACGGCGCCAACACCTCCTTCGTCAACCGCATCGCCGACCCGGCCGTGGACCTGGCCACGCTGGTGCGCGACCCCGTGCGCACCGTGCGCGACATGGCGCGCAAGGAGGGCTCGGCCGGCCTGCCGCATCCGTCCATCCCGCTGCCCTCGCAGCTCTACGGCGACGCGCGCGCCAACTCGCGCGGCCTGGACCTGGCCAACGAGGACCAGCTCGCCGCGCTCACCGAGGCCCTGCGCGCCAGCGCCACCGAGAGCTGGAACGCCTCGCCGCTGCTGGCGGGCTCGCCCTCGCCGCTGCCCGCGCAGCCCGTGGTCAACCCCGCGCGGCATGACGACCTGGTCGGCCAGGTGCAGGAGGCGTCCGCCGAGGACGTCGAAACCGCCCTGCGCGAGGCCGCCGCCTTCGCCCCGGCCTGGGCCGCCACCGCGTCGGCCGAGCGCGCCGCCATGCTGGAGCGCGCCGCCAACCGGCTCGAAGCCGACATGCCCCGCCTCATGGGCCTGCTGGTGCGCGAGGCAGGCAAGACCTGCGCCAACGCCATCGCCGAGGTGCGCGAGGCCGTGGACTTCCTGCGCTTCTACGGCGCGCAGGCCCGCCGCGAGCTGGACAACGGCAAGCATGTGCCGCTGGGCCCCGTCGTCTGCATCAGCCCCTGGAACTTCCCGCTGGCCATCTTCATCGGCCAGGTGGCCGCGGCCCTGGCCGCCGGCAACCCGGTGCTCTGTAAACCGGCCGAGCAGACGCCGCTGATCGCCGCCGAGGCCGTGCGCGTGCTGCTGGCCGCCGGCGTGCCGCGCGCGGCGCTGCAGTTGCTGCCCGGCCAGGGCGAGTCGGTGGGCGCGCGCCTGGTGGGCGACGCCCGCGTGCAGGGCGTGATGTTCACGGGCTCCACCGAGGTCGCCCGCATCCTGCAGCGCACGCTGGCGCAGCGGCTGGATGCGCGCGGCAACCCCGTGACGCTGATCGCCGAGACAGGCGGCCAGAACGCCATGGTGGTGGACTCCTCGGCGCTGGCCGAGCAGGTGGTCAACGACGCCGTGGCCTCCGCTTTCGACAGCGCCGGCCAGCGCTGCTCGGCGCTGCGCGTGCTGTGCGTGCAGGAAGAGGCGGCCGACCGCATCGTGGAGATGCTCAAGGGCGCCATGGCCGAGCTGCGCCTGGGCAGCCCCGACGAGCTGGCCGTGGACGTGGGCCCGGTGATCGACGCCGAGGCGCAGGCCGGCATCCAGCGCCACATCGACGCGCTGCGCGGCCGCGGCCGTTTCGTGCACCAGGCGCTGCGCCCCGTGCCGGCCAACGGCAGCTTCATCGCCCCGACGCTGATCGAGCTGGAGAGCCTGGACGAGCTCCAGCGCGAGGTCTTCGGCCCCGTGCTGCACGTGCTGCGCTACCGCCGCGCCGAGCTGGACGCGCTGCTCACGCAGATCAACGGCACGGGCTACGCGCTGACCATGGGCCTGCACACGCGCATCGACGAGACCATCGCCCGCGTGGTGGAGCGCTCGCACGCGGGCAACGTCTACGTGAACCGCAACATGGTCGGCGCCGTGGTGGGCGTGCAGCCCTTCGGCGGCGAGGGCCTGTCGGGCACGGGCCCCAAGGCCGGCGGCCCGCTGTACCTGCTGCGGCTGCTGGCCGCGCGGCCGGCGCATGCGCCGGCGGTGGCGTTCGATGCCCTGGGCCGCGTGGAGACCACGGCCCCGGCGCGCCCGGCGCTGGAGGCGCTGGGCGATTGGGCCGCGGCGCACAACCGCACCACGCTCTCCGAGCTGTGCGAGCAGTTCGCCGGGCAGACCCGCGCCGGCGCCGCCTGCGTGCTGGCCGGTCCCACGGGCGAGCGCAACGTCTACACGCTGGCGCCGCGCGAGGGCGTGCTGAGCGTGGCGGGCAGCGACGAGGACCGCCTGGCGCAACTGGCCGCCGTGCTGGCCGTGGGCGCACGCGCCGTCTGGCCGGCCTCGGCGCGTGCGCTGCACCTGTCGCTGCCCGAGGCCGTGCGCGCCAGCGTGGAGGTGGTGGACGAGGCCGACGCCGCGCTGCTGAAGGCGGACTTCGACGCCGTGCTGCTGCACGGCGGCGCGGCCGAGCGGCAGGCGCTGTCGGCCGGCCTGGCGCAGCGCGCCGGCGCCATCGTGTCCGTCACGGCGCTGCAGCCCGGCGACACCGCCATCCCGCTGGAGCGGCTGCTGGTGGAGCGCGCGCTGAGCGTCAACACGGCCGCGGCCGGCGGCAACGCGAGCCTGATGACGATTGGGTGACGGGTAACGGCGGCCGCACAGGCGGCCGGCCGCTTGCGCTCACGCCACCGTCACGCTCTCCTGCGCCAGCCCCTTTTCCAGCTCGGCGATGCCTGCCGGCAGGTCCAGCGCCGCGCCTGCGTACTGGATGCTCGCGCCCAGCGCGTGCAGCGTGCGGAACAGGTTGTGCGCGCGGCTTTGCTCGCCCATCTGGCCGATGCGCACGATCTCCAGGCCGAAGGAGCCGGAGATCTCCACCCGGTGCACGCGCGACATGTAGGAGCGCACCGCGTCGGCCGAGATGCCCACGGGCACCTTGATGCCGATCACCGAGTTCAGCCGCGCCGCCTCGGGCACCAGCAGCTCCAGCCCCATGGCCTCGATGCCGTTTTGCAGCGCCTTGGAGCACACCAGGTGGCGCTCGAAGCGCTTGGGCAGCGTCTCCTCGCACACCAGGCGCAGCGCCTCGTGCAGCGCCAGCACGCCCGACACCGGCGCGGTGTAGTGGTAGGACTTCTTGTTCCAGAAGTTGTCGGCCAGCAGCGCGTCCAGGCACCAGTGCGCCAGGACGTGCTTGCGGCTTTCGATCTTGCGCCACGCCTTCTCCGACAGCGCCAGCAGCGACACGCCGGGAATGGAGGACAGCCCCTTTTGCCCGCCGGTGATGACCGCGTCCACCTTCCACGCGTCCATCTCCAGCGGCATGGTGCTGAGCGTGCACACCGCGTCCACGATGGCCACGCAGCCCTGCGCATGCGCCAGCCGCGTGATGGCCTCCAGCTCGCGGTTGAACACCGTGTTGGACGTCTCGCCCTGCACGATGGTCACGACCTTGTAGTCGCCGCCCTTGAGCGCCTCCTCGACGGCCGCGGCGGCGGCGAATTCGAAGTTGGGCACCTCCAGCACCGTCACGAGGCCGCCCACGCGCGTGGCCATCTCGGCCATGCGGCGCGAGAAGTAGCCGTTGCAGATGGACAGCACCCGCTCGCCCGGCGTCACCAGGTTGGCAATGGCCATCTCCATGGCCGCCGAGCCCGGGCCGGCCACGCCCAGCACGTGCTCCGACTCGGTCTGGAACACGTAGCGCCCCATGGCCTTCACCTGCTCGATGACCTTGTTCATGGTCTCGCCCAAGTGGTTGATCACGATGGAGTTGGCGTAGGACACCTTGTGCGGGATGGGCACGGGACCGGCGCCCATCATCAGCAGGGGTTCCTGGGGAAGGATGTCGTCCAGCGACATCACGCTGGGAGGCAGCAGCAAGGGCATGGCAGGGGGTTCCGGCAACAAGGACACAGCCCGCGCCGCGCCGGCGCGGGATGGAATTGTCCACCCTTTGGTCCGCCCTTTACGAACCCGCCCCCGGCGCGGCGGCCATGCCGCTGCGCAAGTAGCGCTCGAACTCGGCCGGCCGCACGGGCTTGCAGAAGAAATAGCCCTGCACCTCGTCGCAGCCGGCGTCGCGCAGGAAGTCGAACACCTCGCGCGTTTCCACGCCCTCGGCCACCACGCGCAGGTTGAGCGTGTGCGCCAGGTGCACGATGGCCGGCGCCAGCTTGCCCGCCTGCCCGCACTCGACCGAGCTGGTGAGCCGGGGCAGGAAGGTGCGGTCCAGCTTGAGCACGTCCACCGGGAAGCGCCACAGGTAGGACAGCGACGAGTGCCCGGTGCCGAAGTCGTCCACCGAGAGCTCCAGGCCCAGGGCCTTGAGCCGCTGCAGCGTCAGCGCGGCGGCTTGCGGGTCCTGCATCAGCGAGCTTTCGGTGAGCTCCAGCTCCAGCAGCGCCGGGGCCATGCCGGCCTCGCGCAGGGCCAACTGCACGTCCGCCACGAGCTGCGGATCGTGCAGTTGGCGCGGCGAGAGGTTGACCGAGACCTTCAGCGGCCGCCCCAGGGTCTGCACCCACAGCTGGTTCTGGCGGCAGGCCTGGCGCAGCACCCAGGCGCCCATGGCGTTGATGAGCCCCGTGTCCTCGGCCAGCGGGATGAAGGTGGCCGGCGGCACGCTGCCGAGCTGCGGGTGGTTCCAGCGCAGCAGCGCCTCCATGCCCACCACCTGCAGCGTCGCCACGTCCAGCCGCGGCTGGTAGTGCAGCTCCAGCTCGCGGCGCTCCAGCGCGCGGCGCAGGGCGCTCTCCAGCGTCAGCCGCGCGCGCGCCTGCTCGTGCATCTCCGGCGTGAAGAAGCGGTAGTTGCCGCTGCCGCGGCCGCCGGTGCCGGACTTGGCGCGGTACATGGCGCTGTCGGCGCTCTGGAACAGGGCCTCCTTGGTCTGGCCGTCGCGCGGGTACAGCGCGATGCCTATGGAGGCGCCGACGAACACCTCCTGGCCGCCCAACAGCATGGGCTCGTCAAACTGCTCCAGCAGCTTGCGCGCCACCGCCGCGGCGGAGTCGGCTCCATGGTCGCAGGGCAGCACCACGACGAATTCGTCGCCGCCCAGCCGCGCGACCATGTCGTTGGGGCGCAGCCGCAGCCGCAGCCGCCGCGCCACCTGCTGCAGCAGCAGGTCGCCGGCCTCGTGCCCCATGGAGTCGTTGACCTCCTTGAAGCGGTCCAGGTCGATGAACATCACCGCCAGCGAATCGCGGTCCTTGGGTACCAGCCCCAGCATGTGGTCCGTGTGCTCGTAGAGCCGCGCGCGGTTGGGCAAGGCCGTGAGCATGTCGCTGGTGGCCAGGCGGCGCAGCCGCTGCTCGGCCTGCTTGCGCAGCGTGATGTCGCGTGCCGTGACGTAGAGCATCTGCTGGGCGCTCACCCACTTGGCCGACCATGCCAGGCAGACCTCGCTGCCGTCCTTGGTGCCCCAGCGGATCTCGAAGTCGTGCAGCTCGTCGTGGCCGTCGCCAAAGGCGTTGCGGTCCACGCGCAGCGCGTGCTCGCGGTCCTGCGGGTGCACGAACTGGTGCCAGCGCTGCCCAAGCAGCTCCTGCGCGGCATAGCCGGTGATGCGGCAGCCCGCCGGGTTGATGCGCAGGAAGCGGCCCTCGGCGTCGAGGGTGCACACCATGTCCAGCGAGTTGTCTATGAGGTTGCGGTTCTCGTCGCTGAGGGCCTGCAGCCGCTGTTCGATGCGCCGCTGCTCCGTGACGTTGCGCGACATGCCGCGGTAGCCGACGAAGCTGCCGTCGCGCACCATGGGCTCGCCGGCGATGGACATGTAGTAGGGCTCCTGGTCGTGCTGCGACCGCACGCCGTAGCAGAGGTCGCGAAACGGCTGGCGCTGCGCGAAGCGGCGCAGGTACTCCTGCAGCCCGGGGTCGGCGGGGTCGGCGGCGAGGTCCAGCCGGGTCTTGCCTAGCAGGCAGCCCACGTCCATGCCCAGCCACGACGAGGCCTCGGGGCCCATGACGGTGAAGCGGCCCTGGGCGTCGGTCTCCCAGTAGCAGTCCGACAGCAGCGAGGCCAGGCTGCGGTAGCGCTCCTCACGCACCTGCAACTGCTCGCGCATCGCCTTCTCGACGGAGATGTCGCGCGACACGGCCACGGTGCCGCTGAGCGCGCCGGTGTCGGGGTCGGCCATCGCGCGCGTGGCGGTGGCCAGCCACACGTAGTGCCCGTCGCGGTGGCGCAGCCGCAGCTCGATCTGCGCCGGGTGGCGGCCGTGCGCCAGTTGGGCCTCGACCTCGGCGCGCACGGCGCCCACGTCCTGCGGGTGGATGAGCTCGTTGGCGTTGCGGCCCAGCAGCTCGGCCTGCGTGTAGCCCAGCAGGTGCTCGCACGCGGGTGCGACGTAGACGTAGCGCCCGGCGGCGTCGTGGCGCGTGATGAGGTCGCTGGCGTTTTCGGCCAGCAGCCGGTACTCGGCCTCGCTGCGGGTGAGCTGCTCCCGCAGCGCGTGCGAGGCCGACACGTCGGTGATCGTGCCCGCGTAGCCGCAGTAGCGGCCCTGCGCGTCGAAGCACGGCGCGCCCACGCCCTTCATCCAGCGCAGGCTGCCGTCGCTGCGCACGAGGCGGTAGCGGATCTGGTAGTCCTCGCGCGCGGCCGTGGCGCTGGCCAGCGCGGCACGCACCCGCGGCTTGTCCTCCGGGTGGATGAACCTGCGCCAGGCCGAGAAGGAGAACTGGCTGGGCCGCTCGAAGTAGACGCGGGCCTGGCGGTTGAGCTGGGTGATGACGCCGTGCTCGTCGATCACCCACACCAGCACCGTGATCTCGTCAGCCAGCCGGCGCAGCGCTGCGTCGGTGTTCGCCGCGGGCGGGCAACACGAGTCCTGCAATAAGAGCGTCACGCTTGATCCTCAAAATCCACGGGCAGGGCTGATCGAGGAGTGCATCCGCCTGCATTCGAGGAGTCCGGAACCAGCGCCTGTTTCTGCTGAACGAATTGGCTGAACGAGGTGATCGTTCGAAAACGGCCGGACTGTAGGCAACGCGCGCGGTGTAGCTGCCCGCGCGCGCGTTGCGTGTGAATTTTTCACGCCAGGGGAAACCCCCGGCGCCCGGCGCGCCTCAGCGGCGGTAGTCGTCAATGAGCTGCTTGCCCTCGGGGCCGGTGCGCTGCAGCCACTCGTCGAGCATGGGCTCGCCCACGGTCTTCTGCAGCCCGGTGCGCAGCGGCTCGGACGGCGTGACCACGTCCATGCCCATGTCCTTGATCAGGCCCAGGAAGCGGGTGTGGCGTGTCTCGGACTCCTTCCAGCCGCGCTTTTCGGCGGCGATGGCGGCCTTCACGACGGCGGCGCGCGTGTCCTTGTCCAGCGCCTCGAAGGCCTTGAGGTTCATCAACAGCCCGTTGCGCGGCAGCCAGGCCTGCAGGTCCACGAACGCGTGCATGGGCTCGAAGGCGTCGGCGTTGAAGCCGTCGGCCGCCACCAGCGCCGCGTCCACCTGGCCCTGCGCCACGGCCTGCGCCACGTGGTCCGCGGCCAGGGCCACGGGCTTGGCGCCCACCAGCTTGGCCATGCGCTCGGTGGCGGGGCTGTAGGCGGCCCACTTGAGCTCGCGCAGCTCCAGCAGCTTGCTCACGGGCTTCTTCACGAACAGGCCCGGCGGCGGCGAGGGCACGGAATACAGCATCACCAGCCCCTGGCCCGCGAGCTTCTTGCCGATGGGCACGCGCTGCGCCTGGTAGAGCTTGCGCGCGGCCGTGTAGCCGCTGGCCAGCAGGGGCACGCTGTCCACGCCGAAGGTGGCCCATTCGGACTGCACGTCGGCCAGCCGGAGGTCGGCCAGCGCCAGCGGGCCGTTCTGCACCGCGCGCTTGGCGTCGGCGGGCTTGAGCGCGGCGTCGCGCTTGATGCTGATCTTGAGCTTGCCGCCGGATGCGCTCTCAACGTCCTTGGCAAACTGGGCCAGGTTCTCGGCCTGGAAGTCCTTTTCGGGGAAGGGCGTGGCGGCTTCCCAAACGGTTTGTGCCGATGCGGCCAGCGCCGCGGCACCCAGGGCCAGGGCGGCCAGCAGGGGTTTCAACATGGGGGCTCCTTCGAAAGCTTGCGCGGCCGCACCGGGCGGCGGCCGCTGCGGTGGGCGTCGTCAACGGGAATTCTGCTGAGCCGGCCCGCCACCACGGACCGGCACCGCCTGCCTCGGGGGGCAGGGGATTGCGGCTATGCTGAACCCGCGCCCCCCGGCGCACGGATGCACGGACGAAGGACGACGAGGAAGCCAAGCCATGACGGACACGAAGCGCTGGGAGTTCTGGATAGACCGCGGCGGCACCTTCACCGACATCGTGGGCCGGCGCCCGGACGGCAGCCTCGCCACCGCCAAGCTCCTCTCCGACAACCCCGAGCAGTACCGCGACGCCGCCGTGCAGGGCATTCGCCGCCTGCTGGGCCTGCCCGCGGGCGCGGTCATCCCGGCCGACCAGGTGGCCAACGTGAAGATGGGCACCACCGTGGCCACCAACGCGCTGCTGGAGCGCAAGGGCGAGCGCACGCTGCTGGTGACCACGCGCGGTTTCCGCGACGCGCTGCGCATCGCCTACCAGAACCGCCCGCGCCTGTTCGACCGCCGCATCGTGCTGCCGGAGCTGCTGTACGAGCGCGTGGTGGAGGCCGCCGAGCGGCTGGACGCGCAAGGGCAGGTCCTGCGCGCCCTGGACGAGGCCGCGCTGCGCGCCGAGCTGCAAGCCGCTTTCGACGCCGGCCTGCGCGCCTGCGCCATCGTCTTCATGCACGCCTGGCGCGAGCCGGCGCACGAGGCGCGGGCCGCGGCGCTGGCGCGCGAAGTGGGCTTCACGCAGGTGTCGGCTTCCCAC
This sequence comes from Azohydromonas lata NBRC 102462, assembly GCF_001571085.1. Lineage (GTDB taxonomy): Bacteria > Pseudomonadota > Gammaproteobacteria > Burkholderiales > Burkholderiaceae_C > Azohydromonas > Azohydromonas lata. Next base: position 18,523 of record NZ_BCTC01000028.1, on the reverse strand, counting down.
GAGGTGAGCCCGCTGATGAAGTTCGTCTCGCGCGGCGACACGACGGTGGTGGACGCCTACCTGTCGCCCATCCTGCGCCGCTACGTGGAGCAGGTGGCGTCCGAGATGCCGGGCGTGCCGCTGTACTTCATGATGTCCAGCGGCGGCCTCACCCGCGCCGACCGCTTCCAAGGCAAGGACGCCATCCTGTCGGGGCCGGCCGGCGGCATCGTGGGCATGGCGCGCACGGCGCTGGCGGGCGGGCAGTCGCGCGTCATCGGCTTCGACATGGGCGGCACCAGCACGGACGTGTCGCACTTCGCCGGCGAGTTCGAGCGCGCCTTCGAGACGCAGGTGGCCGGCGTGCGCATGCGCGCGCCCATGATGAGCATCCACACCGTGGCGGCCGGGGGCGGCTCCCTCCTGCACTTCGACGGCGCGCGGCTGCGCGTTGGGCCGGACTCCGCCGGCGCCAACCCCGGCCCGGCCTGCTACCGCCGCGGCGGCCCGCTGGCCACGACGGACGCCAACGTCATGCTGGGCCGGCTGCAGCCGGCGTACTTCCCGGCCGTGTTCGGCCCAAGCGCCGACGAGCCGCTGGACCGCCAGACCGTGCAGCGCCGCTTCGCCGCGCTGGCCGTGGAGGTCGGCCGCGTCACGGGCCGTCCAACCACGGCCGAATCCCTGGCTGAAGGTTTCCTCAAGATCGCCGTGGCCAACATGGCCAATGCCGTCAAGAAAATCTCCGTGGCCCGCGGCTACGACGTCACGCAGTACACGCTGCAGTGCTTCGGCGGCGCCGGCGGCCAGCACGCCTGCGCCGTGGCTGACGCGCTCGGCATGACGCGCGTGTTCATCCACCCGCTCTCCGGCGTGCTCTCGGCCTACGGCATGGGCCTGGCCGACCAGCTCGCGCTGCGCGAAGCCACCGTGGAGCGCACGCTGGACGGCGAGGGCCTGGCCGCCGCGCAGGCGCTGCTGGATCGCCTGGGCGCCGAGGCGTCGGCCGAAATCGCCGCGCAGGGCTTTGAGGACGGCGACATCCGCATCGTGCGCCGGCTGCACCTGCGCTACCAGGGCACGGACACGGCCCTGGAAGTGCCCTTCGGCACCGAGGCCGAGGTGCGCGCCGCGTTCGAGTCGGCCTACCGCACGCGCTTTGCCTTCCTCATGCCCGGCCGCGCGCTGGTCATCGAGAGCGCCGCCGTGGAGGCCGTGGGCCCCGGCGCGCAGCCGCAACAGGCGGCCGACGCAGCTCATGAGCACCGCCCGCTCAAGCAGGCCGGCGTGCGCATGCACGTGGACGGCCAGTGGCGCGACGCGGGCCTGTACCAACGCGAGGCGCTGCTGCCGGGCGCCGTCATCGACGGCCCGGCCATCATCGCCGAGGCCAACGCCACCACCGTGGTCGAGCCCGGCTGGCAGGCGCGGCTCACCGGGCTGCACGACCTGTTGCTCACCCGCGTCGCGCCGCGCGCCGCCGCCCGCGCCGTGGGCACGCAGGTGGACCCGGTGATGCTGGAGGTCTTCAACAACCTCTTCATGAACATCGCCGAGCAGATGGGCCTGAGGCTGCAGAACACGGCCTACTCGGTGAACATCAAGGAGCGCCTGGATTTTTCATGCGCCCTCTTCGACGGCGAAGGCAATTTGATTGCCAACGCACCGCACATGCCCGTGCACCTCGGGTCCATGAGCGAGTCCATCAAGACCGTGATCGCGCGCAACCCCGGCATGCGTCCGGGCGACGTGTTCGTCCTCAACGATCCCTACCACGGCGGCACCCATTTGCCCGACGTGACCGTGGTCACGCCCGTGTGGAACGAGGGCGGCACGGCCGTGCTCTTCTACGTGGCCTCGCGCGGCCACCACGCCGACATCGGCGGCATCACGCCGGGCTCCATGCCGCCTTTCTCGCGCCGCATCGGCGAAGAGGGCGTGCTCATCGACAACGTGCTGCTGGTCGAAGGCGGCCGGCTGCGTGAAGCGGAAATGCTCGCGCTGCTGCAAAGCGGCTCCTACCCGGCGCGCAACGCGCAGCAGAACCTGGCCGACTTGCGCGCGCAGATCGCCGCCAACGAAAAGGGCGTGCAGGAGCTGCACGCCATGGTCGCCCAATTCGGCCTGGACACCGTGCAGGCCTACATGCGCCACGTGCAGGACAACGCCGAGGAAAGCGTGCGCATGGCGATCGCCCGCCTGGACCCGGCCCTCACCCGCGACGGCCGTTTCACGCTGCCGCTGGACAACGGCGCGAAGATCGAGGTCGCGCTGCGCATGGACCGCCAGGCGCGCTCGGCGGTGGTGGACTTCACCGGCACGTCGCCCCAGCGCGACGACAACTTCAATGCGCCCAAGGCCGTGGCCATGGCCGCCGTGCTCTACGTCTTCCGCACGCTGGTGGACGACGACATCCCGCTCAACGCCGGCTGCCTGAAGCCCATCGAAGTCATCGTCCCCGAGGGCTGCATGCTCAACCCCGCGCCGCCGGCTGCCGTGGTCGCCGGCAACGTGGAGGTGTCCACCTGCGTCACCAACGCGCTCTACGGCGCGTTGGGCGTGCTGGCCGGCGCGCAGCCGACCATGAACAACTTCACCTTCGGCAACGCGAAATACCAGTACTACGAGACGGTCTCCGGCGGCTCCGGTGCCGGCGTGGCCCTGGGCGGCGAGGCCGAAGGCTTTGATGGCACGGCCGTCGTCCAGACGCACATGACCAACTCGCGCCTGACCGACCCCGAGGTGCTGGAGTACCGCTTCCCGGTGCGGCTGGAGAGCTACGAGATTCGGCCGGGCTCCGGCGGCGCCGGCCGCTGGCGCGGCGGCGACGGCGGCACGCGGGTGCTGCGCTTCCTGGAGCCCATGACGGCCTCCATCCTCTCCAATGGCCGCGTGCACCCGGCTTTTGGCTTGTCAGGCGGCAGCCCCGGCGAACCCGGCCGCAACCGCGTGCTGCGGGCGGACGGCCGCGAGGAGGCGCTGGGGCACATCGGCTCGGTGGAAATGCAAGCCGGCGACCGCTTCGTCATCGACACGCCTGGCGGCGGCGGCTACGGCGCGCCCTGAGCGTTGAAGCCGGGGCGGGCGCGCTGCCTGCCCCGTCTCCTGGGCTGACTTGGCAGCCTGCGGGAGACACAGCGCATGAACACCCCAGCCCCCGGCGGCCCCGCGCCGCAGGCTCCTTACGACACCGCCGCCATCATGGGCGGCCTCTACGGCGACGGCATCATCGCCCTGCGCGGCGCCTTCGAGCGCGCCTGGGTCGAGCGGCTGCGCGAGGACATCGACACCCTCTTCGCCGAAGCCCGCGCCCGCCCCCGCGGCGCGCTGCCGCGCGGCCCCGAGCGCTACTACGTCGAGGTCCACCCCGAGCGCCTGCGCGGCTTCATCGACATCGTCACCCACCCCTGGTTCGTCGCCGTGTGCCGCGCCGTGCTTGGGCCGGACTACAAGGTGATAGAGATCGGCTTCGATGTGCCTGGCCCCGGCGCGCAGGACCAGCCCTGGCACCGCGACTTCCCCATGCCGCCGGAAACGGCCATGGGCCGCCGCCTGAGCTCGCTGGCCTTCAACCTCACGGCCGTGGACACCACGGCGGAGATGGGCCCCTTCGAGATCGCTCCCGGCACGCAGTGGGACGAGTTCGGCCTGGACGCCGAGGCCGGCGGCCGCCGCGAGGCCGGCATGTTCCCGCCGCGCGAGCTTTACCCGCGCTACGAGGCGCTGCGCCAGGTGCGCATGCCCAGGATGGGCGACATCTCCGCGCGCTCGGCGCTCACCGTCCACCGCGGCACGGCCAACCGCTCGCAGTCGTCGCGCCCCGTGCTGGTGGTGGGCGTGGACGCGCCGGACGCCCGCAACGGCGAGCGCCACGACATACAGCTCACGCCCGCCTACTTCGCGTCGCTGCCGGCCGAGGTGCGCCGCCACCTGGGTGGCCGCGTGGTGGACGAGCTGCAGCCCATAGAGCAGGCGCACGCCATAGACGGGCTGCTCAAGGGCGAATACTGAGCGGCGCGGGCCGCACCGCGCGGCTGCGCGTGGCACGGCCCTTGCGGACTGGCGCCCCGCGCCGGCAGCCTCTTGATGCCGGCGCACCTTTTCCACCCGCGCCGGGGTGGCGGGGCCGGCCGCCGTGCACTGCGGCGGTGCCTGCCGTGCCGCCGCCGCGCGGGTGCCCACCCGCCAATGCCGCAAGGAGACACGACAACATGAGCCGCCTGGACGTCACCGAAAAGATCATCGCCGCCAAGGTGTCCAAGGGCCTGAAGTGGTCCGACGTGGCCGACCAGGTCGGCCTGAGCAAGGAATGGGTCACGGCCGCCTGCCTGGGCCAGATGACGCTCAATGCCGAGCAGGCCGCCGTGGTGGCCGACCTCTTCGGCCTCACCGACGAGGAGAAGAAGTGGCTGATGGTCGTCCCCTACAAGGGCTCGCTGCCCACCAGCGTGCCCACCGACCCGCTGATCTACCGCTTCTACGAGCTGGTGAGCGTGTACGGGACGACCTTCAAGGAGCTGATCCACGAGGAGTTCGGCGACGGCATCATGAGCGCCATCGACTTCAGGATGGACCTGCAGCGCGACCCCCACCCGGCAGGCGACCGGGTGAGCATCACGATGTCGGGCAAGTTCCTGCCCTACAAGACCTACTGACCCGGCTGATTGCCCCCGCAACCGCTCAGTGCCCGGCCGGGTGCAGGGCGGCCTGGCCCAGGTTCCACAGCGGCGAGAACACGCCCAGCAGCAGCATGCCCACCAGCAGGCCCATGACGCCCAACAGGATGGGCTCCACCGATTCGCTGAGCTTGCTGACCTCGTAGTTCACGTCCTCGGTGTGGATCTGGGCGATCTGCTCCAGCATCTCCTCCACGTCGCCGGTGGCCTCGCCCACGCTGATCATCTGCAGCTCCATGGAGCTGAAGATGCCCGCCCCGGTGGCCACGCGGGTGAAACCCTCGCCGCGCTCCACGCCGCGGCGCATCTGCAGGATGCGCCGCTCGTAGAACGCATTGCCCACCACGCGCGCGGCCAGCTCCAGCGCCGCCACCAGCGGCACGCCGTTGCGGCTGGCCATGGCGAAGTTGCGGCAAAAGCGCGCCACGCTGGACTTGGAGATGATGCTGCCCACCACCGGCAGCTTGGTCTTGAGCTTGTCCCAGCGGTAGCGCCCGCGCTCCGTGGCCAGCCAGCGCCGCAGCAGCGCCACCCCGCCGCCGCCGCCGGCCAGCAGCACCCACCAGTACTCGCGGCTGAAGTTGGAGATGGCGATGAGCACCTGCGTCACCGGCGGCAGCTCGGCCTTGAGGCTCTTGTAGGTGGAGGCGAACACCGGGATCACGAACAGCATCAGCACCGCCAGGCCTATGGCCACGGCGCCCAGCACGAAGCTCGGGTAGCGCACGGCGGACTTCACTTTCTTGCGGATGTCGCGGTCGAACTCGATCTGCCGGTACAGGGCCTGGAAGCAGTCGTCCAGGCGGCCGGACTGCTCGCCCACGCGCACCATGTTCACGTAGAAGTCGTCGAAGATGTGCGGGTGGCGCGAGAAGGCCGCGCTCAGCTCCAGGCCGCGGTCCAGGTCGTTGCGCACTGCAGTCAAAGCCTTGGCCAGCGCCTTGTGGCCGGTGGTCTTTTGAATGCCTTCTATGGCCAGCAGCAGCGGCATGCCCGCGCGCACCATGTTGGCCAGCTGCCGCGTGAGCATCTGCAGCTCCAGGATGGGCACCTTGTTCTCGCCCGTGATCTCGGCCAGCCAGGGGGGCGATTCCACCGGCTTGGGCATTGGGCGTATGCGCACGGGCGAGATCTCGCTGTCCAGCATCCAGCGGGCCACGGCCTGCGGGGTGGTGGACTCGATGCGGCCCTTCATGCGCTCGCCGAGCTTGTTGCGGCCTTCGTAGAGGTAGGTCTGCATGTGGAGTGCTCCGGTGTGAGGGCGCCGCCGGGTGCGCGACGGTCAGTGGGCGATGGTCATGGCCTCGGCCACGGTGGTGCGGCCCTCCAGCGCCATGGCCACGGCGCCGTGGGCCAGGGTGCGGCCGGCGATCTGCTCGCGCGCCAGGCGTTCCACGCTCTGCACGTCGGCCCGCTGCAGCGCCTCGGTCAGCGGCAGGCTGATCTCCAGCACCTCGTGCACGCCGCGGCGGCCGCTGAAGCCCAGCCCATTGCAGCGCGAGCAGCCCCGGCCCTTGCGGAAGCTGGCCAGCGACAGCTCGTGGGCGCTGGCGTGGTGGGCCACCCAGGCGCGCTCGTTGGGCGTGGGCTCATAGGGCTCGGCGCAGTAGGCACAGGACACGCGCAGCAGCCGCTGCGCCACCACCGCGCGCAGCGTGGAGGCGATCATGTAGCCGGGCACGCCCATGTCCAGCAGCCGCGCCGGCGTGCCCGGCGCGTCGTTGGTGTGCAGGGTGGAGAGCACCATGTGGCCCGTCATGGCCGCGCGCACGGCGATATCGGCGGTCTCGTTGTCGCGTATCTCGCCCACCAGCAGCACGTCCGGGTCCTGGCGCAGCAGCGAGCGCAGCACGCGGGCGAAGGTCAGCTCGATCTTGTCGTTGATCTGCACCTGGTTGATGCCCGCCATGCGGTACTCCACCGGGTCCTCCGCGGTGAGTATCTTCACGCCGGGGTCGTTGAGCGTTTCCAGCGCGGCGTACAGCGTGGTGGTCTTGCCGCTGCCCGTGGGGCCCGTGACCAGCACGATGCCGTGCGGCGCGCGGATGGCGCGGTCCATGCGCTCGGCGGCCCAGGGCGGCATCAGGTCCTCGATGCGCCGGCGCGTGCCGCCCTGGCGCAGCAGCCGCAGCACCACCGACTCGCCGTACTGCGTGGGCATGGTGGACATGCGGATGTCGAAGCGCGAGTCGGCCGACTTCACCGTGATGCGCCCGTCCTGCGGCAGCCGCCGCTCGGCGATGTCCAGCTGCGCCATGAGCTTCAGGCGCACGATGAGCGCCGGCGTGATGCGCGGGTCGGCCTGCACCTGCACGTGCAGCACGCCGTCTATGCGAAAGCGCACCAGCAGCGCGTGCTCCTGGGGCTCGAAGTGGATGTCCGAGGCGTTCACGCGCGCGGCGTCGTCGAAGATGGTCTGCAGCAGCTTGACGATGGGGGCCTCGTCGTCGCTGAGCGTGCCGCCCATGGAGGTCAGGTCGATGACCCGGTCCTGGTCGTCGATCTCTCGCTCCACCTCGCGGGCGAAGGCGCCGATCTGCTCGGTCTTGCGGTAGATGCGGTCAATGGTGGCCAGCAGCTGCTCGTGCGTGATCACGGCCAGCTCCACATGGCGCCGCAGCAGCTGGGCCAGCGCGTCCTGCGCGCGCAGGTCGGTGGGGTCCACCACGCCGACCAGGCAGGCGTCGTCCCCGCGCTGCTCCAGCACCACGGCGCCGAAGCGGCGCGCGTGCTGCTCGCTGAGCTGGCGCACCACGTCCGGCAGCACGTCGAAGCGGCGCAGGTCCACGAAGGGCAGGCCCAGCTGCCGCGCGATGGCCTGGCCCACCTGCTCCTCGCTGGCCATGTCCAGCGCCACGAGCACCTTGCCCAGCAGTTGGCCGCTGTTCCTTTGCTCGGCCAGGGCCTGGGCGAGCTGGTCGGGGCGCAGCAGGCCCTGCTCGATCAGCACGGTGCCCAGGGTCAGGGGTTTGGTGGTGGCTTGCATGTGAGCCTCTTTGCTGTGGGGGGGGGTGGTTGCGGAGATGGGCCGGACGGCGGGCGTTTTCACGTCATGGCCTCACTGCACGGCCTCGGTCCAGCGCGCGGTGCTGGTGGTGGAGCTGGTCACGGGCTGGGGCGTGAGGTCCACGCCCTTGAGGCAGGTGAAGCCGCCGGCCCAGCCGTTGAAGTTGGCGGTGACGCCGCCCAGGGCGAAGGTGGTGTCGGTGTTGGGGACGAAGAAGGCGCAGGTGCCCGCGCACAGCGTGGCGCCGTCCAGCGGCGTGGTGGGCGTGGTGCTCACGGTGAAGGCGGTGGTGGCGGCGTTGGCCGCGCTCACCGCCGTCACCCGCGTGCCGGGCGTGATCGCGCCGGTGCCGGACTTGAGCGCGATGAGCATCTGCGGCGACGTGACCGTGGGCTGGCTGGACGTGGCGGGCAGGTACAGCGTGCTGCCCGGCGTGCCGGCGTAGAGGTTGGTGCCGGGCGCCACGTAGGTGGCCGCGCCGCTGATGGCGTAGCGGCCCACGCCGCCCGTGGCCTCGGTGGCGCCGTAGCCGTTGTTCGGTGTGGCCTGGCTGCTGATGCTGCGCCCCGAAACCAGGCCGGAGAGCGCGTCGCCCGCCGCGAAGTGGCAGACGGTGCAGGCCGAGACGCGCAGCACGGTGGAGCTCACCGTCCAGGTGCGGTTGTTGGCCGAGGGCACGTTGAGCGCGCCGCTGAGCTGGTAGCGGCCGCGGCCGCCCAACTGTTCATTGGCCAGCAGCGGCGTCACCTGGGCCGTGACGGTGCCGCAGCTGGTGTTGGTGGGGCAGCTCGGGTTGCCGTTGCCGCCGGACCACGACACCGTGTCGCCCACGCTGATGACCTGGCCGGGGTTGCCCGTGAAGCTGGCGCCCACGGTGAGCGTGCCGCTGCTGATGCTGGTGGTGTCGGCGTTGTTGCTCACCCAGCGCGCGCCCACGGCGCCGCTGCCGCGGCCCTTGTAGGAGGAGGCGTTGACGGCCAGCGGCGAGGTACCGGTGAAGTTGGGGTTGCGCGCGTACCAGATTTCCGCGTTCACGTTGGCCGGCGCGCCGGTGACCTGCGGGCTCGGGTACTTGGCGATGCGCGTCATGGCCACGTTCTGGCCCGTGCCGGCGTTGGTGCCAAAGGTCACGCCGCTGAGCTCATCGCTGAGCTGCGTGACGTTGGCGGAGAAGGAGAAGACCAGCGTGTCGCCGCCCTGGCACCAGCTGGTGCAGCTCTGCGTGGTGGTGCCGGGCGCGGCGCACGTGCCGCCACTGGTGGCCGTGCCGTCGTTGGTGCCGCCGGTGCTGCTGCCGTTGGAGCCCACGGTCTTGGAGGTGGCGTCGTTGTTGCGGGTGTTCCAGTAGCTGGCCGCGCCGGCGGCCGTGGTGGGGCCGGTGAGCGTGGGCGCGCTGGTGCCCAGGAAGAAGCCGCCCACCTCCGCGAGGTTGTTGCGGCCCTTGGTCATGGTCTGGTAGATGGGGTAGGTGCTGCCGGCCGGGATGAGCACCGCGTTGCCCATCAGGCCCACGCTGTTGTTGCCCGCGGCCGGCGAGCTCACGCTCATCTGCAGCCGGCAGTTGGAGGCGGCGGCGCAGCTCGCCTGGTTGTTGCCCTGCTCGTCGTAGGTGAGCGCGAAGAGGCCGATGCCGGTGACGGCGGCCGTGTTCTGGAGCTGCAGCTGCCAGTTGAGCGTGGGCGAGTTGGCGCAGTCGGTGGTGGCGCCGTTGCAGTAGACGCCGTTGCGCACGGTGAGGTTCATGTCCTGCGTCAGCGTGCTTTGGGTGTTGCCCACCCGGCCCACCGAGGTCACGGTGCAGGCGCCGCAGGGCGTGGCGCCGCTGTTGTCGCAGTTGGCGGGCGAGGAGACGGCGCTCAGGCCCACCGTGCCGCGGCCCAGCGTGTAGGTGCTGGCGATGCCGGTGCAGGAGTTGTTGGTGTAGCTGCCCACCAGCGCCGCGGCCAGGCTGGCCTGGGCCTTTTCCAGGCCGCTTTCGGCCAGGAAGAAGGCGGCCGTGCGGTCGGCCTGGCGCTGGCTCTCGGCCACGTTGCCGCTGCTCATGTTGAGCATCTGCGTCAGGCCGAACACCACGGTGGCGACGAGGAAGAGCATGGCCACGACCGTGACCATGCCGCGCTGGGTCGCGGGCCTGGCGTGGGAGCGAAGGCGGGGCGTCATGGCGCGCGGGGCTTCAGTTGTTGCGCACGGCCACCAGCGTGCGGGTCTGGGTGGCTTGCAGCCCGGGCGGCTGCACGGTGAGGCTCAGCTCCACGAAGCGCAGCGCCGCGGCGCTGGTCGTGGTGGCGAGCGCCGCGTCCAGGTAGCGCATGGAAAACGCGCTGGCGTAGCCGGTGAGCGTGCGCGTGGCGGCGGGGCTGGCCAGGCTGCCGGCATAGCGCAGGCTCAGGCTGGTGCCGTTGGCGGGCCACTGGATGGTGACGGCGATGTCGCCGTTGGCCGAGGCCGGCGACGCGCCGCCGCAGGCCGAGACGTAGCCGCCGCTGGTCTTGTTGAACACCATCTGCGTGGCCGTCATGGTGCTCACACAGTAGGCGGCACTGGCGCGGTCGTACTTGAGCTCGCGGATTTCGCGCGCCAGCCGCTCCAGCGCGGCGCGGCCCTCGTCCAGCGCGGCGCTGTCGGCATTGACCCTGCGCGCCAGCTCCCAACCGTTGACCCAGAAGAAGGTGGCCGTCACGGCCAGCAGGCTCAGCAGCCCGGCCGAGAGGATGAGCTCCACCAGCGTGAAGCCGTGCTGGCGCGGCGGCCGCGCGTGGCGGCGAAGGCGAGGGCGGGCGCTGGACGGGACAGGAGCCATGGCCGCGGACCTCAGTAGGCGCTGAGCTGCAGCGTGAGCGCCGGCAGCACTGCGGCGGCGCCGTTGGCGCGGGCGAGGGTGATGGTGGCCGTGCAGGTGGCGCTGGCGCAGGTGGTGATGCTGGTGCCGGCGGCGTCGAGCAGCGCCACGCCAGGGTTGGCGGCGAATCCGCCCACGCCGCCCAAGCTGTTGCACAGGCTGGCGTTGACGTTGGTGAAACCCAGTTGCCGCCGCAGGCCCAGCAGCCGCTCGGCGCAGGCGCGCTGGATTTCCAGGCCCACGTACTGGTCGCGCGCCTCGTTCTGGGTGGCGAAGACGCGGGGCTGCATGCTCAGCAGCCCGGCCGCCACCAGGCCCAGCAGGCCGATGACCAGCACCGTTTCCAGCAGCGCGAAGCCCCGGGGCCGCGCCGCGGCGCGGCGCGCTTGGGCGCAAAGGCGTGGCGTGTGCATGGCGTCTTGCCGGGGTCAGGGGCTGACCGACACGCGCCCCGTCAGCGCGGCGACCGTGACGGTCCAGGTCGCCGTGCTGCCGGCGCTGGTGACGCTCAGCGTGAAACTGGTGTCCGCCGCCAGCGGCGTGCCGGCGGCGTTGAGGGGCTGGCCCAAGGTGTTGAAGACCACGGCGGCGCCCGCGAGCGAGACGCCCTGGCTGAACGTGAGGCTCTCGTCCGTGTTGCACGGCGTGGTGCCGGTGGTGCAGGCCAGCGCCACGCGGCCGTTGCCGCCGGCCACCGCCACGCTCACGCCCATGCGCTGGGCGCGGGCCATGGCCAGGCCCTGGGCGCGGCGCAGCAAGTCGGCCAGGGCCTGGGCCTGCGTGGACACCGTCAGGCTGGCCGGCGTGGCGAGCTTGGCCATGGCGAAGCCGCCCAACGCCGTCAGCAGCACGATGGTGAAGATGGCTTCCAGCAGGGTGAAGCCCTGCCGGGAGCGGCGCAGCCTTGTGTTCATGCGCGGGTGCTCAGGCCAGGAATGGGCGCAAAGCGCTCCCGCCGCGCGAAGGCTTCAGGCCCTGCGGCGGCGGCGGGAGCGGTCCTCAGGGCTCGCTCAGGCGCCGTAGGCGTTGAACGTGACCGTGCGGCCGTTGGGCGTGTTCAGCGTGCAGGTGGCCGTGGTGCCGTTAGTGGGCAGCGCGGTGGTGCCCGACACGGTATAGCCGGCGGGGACGTCCACCATGGCGGTCAGCGCGGCGTTGGCCAGGTCGGTGCAAATCGCCAGCGGCCAGTAGGTGCAGCCCGCGGGCGTGTTCGCCGCGGTGCAGGCCGTGGCGTTGGGCACGTTCTTGCGGCCGTAGTTCACCGAGGTGGCCGAGGCGATGGCTGCGCCCACGCCCGCGGCCACGCCCACCTCGGCGTCGCCGCTGAGGTTCTGGAACTTCGGAATGGCCACCGCCGCCAGCACGCCGATGATCACGATGGTGATGATCAGCTCGATCAGCGTGAAACCCTTTTGAGCCAGCTTGCCGAAACGCGTCTTCATGTCTGTTTCCTTCACGGTTTAAAAGTCAACGGTCTTGGGGTGCGCTGCCCCTGGCCGGTCCGCGTCCGCCGCCTCCTCCGGATCCCTTCTGACGGCGGTTGGCCGGTCGGCCCTGTCGATGGCGCGTTACAAGGCTAAATGGACCGTTTCATATAAGTCCATGCCCTGAAATATTCGGCGTCCTGGTTTTGATCGGGTTTCGATCGGGTTTTGGGGGAAGGTCTTGAACAAAATGGGTAATACCTACCGCGTGCCATTACCCAGCGCGGCTGGAGGCGCTTACCCAATAGCGGCTGGACGGATTGCTGGCGCCGGCAAAAACCTTTCGATGAAAGATCAGGAGATTGTTAAATCCAAGGCTACTTCACGAAAAGTCGTGGATTGACAGGCGTTTTTTGCTTAAGGCCTGGTCTGAAGGGCTGTGTTTTCTGCCTGTTTCGGCCTGCCGCTCCACCAGTGAAGCCATCGGTTCAATATTTGATTGTTTGAATGAGTGAGGGATGGTTTTCACCAATCCTGGGGATGGGGTACCGCCTTGTCACGGTATTTGCCGGGACATTTTGCGCATGGTCTTGAATGGGGGGCGGGTATTTAATGGCGTCGTAACAAATCATGAGATTCACAACAGGACGAGGCTTTGCGTAAACGCGCGGGCTGGTTCAGGTGGGACACATGGGACTAGGTGCCAATACAAGCGGATGGACGGTGCTGGACAGCGGCGACGGGCGGTCTATGTGCGCCGTGAGCGTGCGCTGTGCCGCGCGCGGCGGGCAGCGCCCAAGGGTGCTGGCCGCGGTGGAGGTGGCGTGCGCCGACGCCCAGGCCGAGCCTGATGCGCTGCGCGGGCTCATGGGCCAGGTGGAGCGGCGGCTGCCGCTGCTGTGCACGCTCTCGCGCTCTCAATACCGGCTGCGCGTGATGGCCGAGCCGGCGGTGCCGGCGCGCGAGCTGTTGCAAAGCCTGCGCTGGGCGCTGAGCACCGAGGGGGACACGCCGCAGGAGGAGCACAACCTGGCCTGGCTGCCCATTCCCGCGCAGGAGCAGGCGCCCTCGCGCGGCCGCCAGGGCTACGTAGTGAGCACGCCTTCCGAGGCGCTGGATGCGCGGCTGGCCACCTGGCGTGCGGCCGGCGTGCGGCCCAAGGTGGTGGACATCCGCGAGACGGCGCTGCGCAACCTGGCCGGCGCGGTGGAGCCGCCGGGCCAGAGCGTGGCGCTGCTCAGCGCCGAGGCAGCGGGCGTGGCCATGGTGTTCACGCACCAGGGCGCGCTGGTCCTGGACCGCTTCGCCGAGCTGGCGGCCGAGGAGCCGGGGGCCGCCGACCCCGCCGCGCACGAGCGCCAGCAGGAGCGCATCGCCACGCAGCTGCAGCGCTCGCTGGACGTGCTGGGCCATGCCTATCCCGGCCTGCCGCCCGCCAGCGTGCTGGCCGGCCCCGCGCCGAGGTGGCCGGAGCTGGGTACCTTCCTGTCCGCGCGGCTGGCGCAGCCGGTGCTGCCTTTCGCGCTGGAGCAGGTGTTCGACCTCACCGAGGTGCCGCACCTGGCGCAGTCCGCCGCGCTGCAGGCGCGCTGCATGGTGGCCCTGGGCGCGGCGCTGCGCGGCATGAGGGAAGCGGCATGAGACGGCACGCCAGCGTCATCCACATCAACCTGCTGCAGCCGCGCGCGGCCACGTTCGGGGTCGGCAAGTCGCTGGCGGCGCTGCTGGCGCTGGCCCTGGCGGGCGTGGCCTACCACGGCAGCGACGTTTCCTCCGCTTCGTCCCGGGCGCGGCGCGAGCGCGACGATTTGGCGCAGCAGCTCTCGCAGGCCAAGGCGCGGCTGGCCGCGCTGCGCGGCGAGCAGGCGCAAAACGCCGGCGTGCTGCAGTTGCGCCAGGAGGTCGAGTCGCTCAGGCCGCAGGCGCAGGCCGCGCAGGCGTTGACGGACGCGATGCACGCGGCCGAGGGCGGGCGCGCCGACGCTTTCCTGCAGGCGCTGGGGGCGCTGGCCAGCGTGAAGGAGCCGGGGCTGTGGCTCACGGCGCTCAACGTGGGCGAGGGCGGCCGGCGCCTGGAGGTGCAGGGCGTGGCCGGCAGCGGCGCGGCGGTGCTGCGCTTCGCGCGCCGCGCCAACGAGCTGCTGCAGCCCCTGGGCGCGCGGCTGGATGGGCTGGAGATGCAGCCGCTGCCGCAGGGCGGCGGCCAGGGCGGGCAGGGCGGCGCCGTGTCCTTCCGGCTGCGCTGATGACCGGGGGTGAATGATGAAAGCCAAGTTGCTGCAGCTCCTGAACCGTCTGGAGGACCTCTCGCTGCGCGAGCGCGTGATGGTGGTGGCCGGCGTGCCGCTGGCGCTGGTGGCCGCGGCCGAGGCGCTGTGGTTCACCCCCGCGCGCGACGCCGCCGTGCACGCCGCGCAGGAGTCCGAACGGCTGCGCACCGAGTTGGGCACGCTGCAGGCGCAGCTCTCAGCCCAGCCCGCCACGGCGCCGCTGCCCGCGGCCGACCAGTTGCAGCGCGAGCGCGGCGAGCTGCGGCAGCGCGTGGCAGCCTCGCGCGAGCTGCTGGCCGCCGTGAGCCAGCCCATGGCCTGGGGCTCGGTGCTGCGCCCAACGGCTTCCGGCGTGCCCGGCCTGGCCATCACCCAGCTCAAGGCGCTGCCGGCCGAGGCCGTGTTCACCCCCGCCATGGCGCGCCAGGCGCTGGCGCCCGCGCCCAAGCCCGGCGCCCCCAACGCCGCGGCGCAGGCCGCCAGCGCGGCGCCGGTGGCGCTGCCGGACATGCCCTCCATCTACCGCCACCGCGCCGAGATCGCGCTGGACGGCGAGTTCGCCGCGCTGCTGCGCTACCTGCAGAGCCTGCAGCGCGCGCCCGGCGAGCTGTACTGGGACCGGCTGCAGTTCAGCGCCGCCAACTTCCCGCAGGCCAGCCTGCAGCTGAGCCTCTACACGCTGAGCAATCGCGCGGAAACGCCCTTCAACTGATGCATCGCGGAGCCTCGCCCATGAAGTCCGACCACCATCGCCGCCGCCCCCGGCGCGCGCGCCTGGCAGCGCTGGCCTTGGCCGCCGCCGCGGCCGCCGTCGCGACCCCTGCCGCCCTGGCGGCGGATTCCATGAGCGGCCTGGGCGCGTCCTTCCGCCCGGCCGCCGGTGCCGACGCCCGCCCGGATGCCGGCGCCGCGCGCGGCGATGCGCTGCCGGGGCTGCGCGTCGTCCTGCTGCGCGGCGGGCGCCAGGCCGCCGCCATCGACGGGCGCATGGTGCACGTGGGCGACAGCGTCAACGGCCTGCGCGTCACGCGCATAGACGCCCAGGGCGTCACCCTTTCCGGCGAGGACGGCGCTTCCGAGCGGCTGCTGGTCAACCCCTCGGTGCTCAAGAACACGCGCGCGGCGGCCGGCGCCCGCGGCTCCAACGGTGGAGAACGCCCATGAAAACCTGTGCCTTTCTTGCCGCGGCCGTGCTGCTGGGCGGCTGCGCTTCTCCGCAGAGCGCACGCGACCCTTCCACGCAGCAGCGCATCGACGAGACGCTGCGCCAGGCCGCGCAGCCCCGGCCCGCGCCGGCGCCTGAGCTGCCGCCGGCCGTGAGCCAGTCGCTGCTGCCGCCGCTGCGCGGCACGCTGCCGCGCGGCGCCGTGCCGCAGGCCGAGCCGCGCTTTGACCTGGTGGTTTCCGACGCACCCATCAGCCAGGTGCTGCATGCCATCGCGTCGGACTCGCGCTGGAGCATCCTGCTCAGCCCAAGGGCCGGCCTGCCGGCCGCACCCGTGTCCGGCGCGCAGGGCGAGGCCGCGGCCGCCGCCAGCCGCCGCGAGCTGCTCACCGTGCACCTGAAGAACGTCACCGTGTTCGAGGCGCTGGACTCCATACGCGAGACCTACGGCTACGAGTACAGCGTCTCCGGCACGCGCATCGTCGTGGAGCCGCCGGAGCTGCAGACGCGCTTCTACATCGTGAACTACACGCTGGGCCAGCGCCGCGGCGTGAGCGACATCCAGGTCGTGGCCGGCGCGGCCACGGGCGGCGGCGGGGGCTCCTCCGGCAGCGGCGGCAGCGGCGGCGGCTCGTCGTCTTCCGGCGGCAGCGGCGGCAGTGGAGGCAACGGCGGCGGCGCGGCCAGCTACGGCTCCACGCAGGCCAGTGCGCTGAGCACCATCTCCAAGTCGGACTTCTGGGGCGAACTCGAAGACTCGATGCGCACCATCCTGGCCTGCCAGATTCCCAAGCTCGGCCCCTCCGGCGCGCGCGCCGGCGCCGCCGGCAGCGGCGGCAGCGCCGCCGTCGCCTCCAGCCGCGCCGACGTGTCCTACCTGGGCGACGCGCCCACCGGCGAGCGGCTGCGCGGCGTGGAGGGCTGCGGCGACGGCCGCGCCGTGAGCGTCAACCAGATGAGCGGCACGGTGCTGGTGCGCGGCATGCCCAAGGAGCTGCGCACCGTGGAGCGGCTGCTGCGCGCCATGCAGCTCACCGTGGAGCGCCAGGTCATCATCGAAGCCAAGGTCATCGACGTCCAGCTCAACAAGGACTCGCAGCAGGGCATCAATTGGGCCGCCTTCCGCGAAGGCCTGGTGCGCGGCGGCGTGGGGGCCAACACCGCGCTGGTGGGCGCCACCGGCACGCCCGCCGCCGGGCGCGTGGCCACCGGCGCCACGCTGGCGGACTTCCTGGGCGGGCAGATGCTCGACGGCATGGGCACCAGCGCCTTCACCGCCGGCGTGGGCCTGGCGCTGCGCGGCTCGCAGTTCGCGGCACTGATCAACTTCCTGGAGACGCAGGGCGACGTGCACGTGCTCTCCAGCCCGCGCATCGCCACGCTCAACAACCAGAAGGCCGTGATCAAGGTCGGCACCGAGGAGCCCTTCATCACCGCCATCACGCCGGGCTCCACCAGCCTGGCCTCGTCGGCCGCGGTGTCGGTGCCGCCCACGCTGACCTATCAGCCCTTCTTCTCCGGCATCTCGCTGGACGTGACGCCGCAGATCGACGAGCGCGACCGCGTCACGCTGCACGTGCACGCGCTGGTCAACGCCATCACCGAGAAGCTCAAGCCCTCGTCCACGCAGGCCGGCTCGGCGGCCGTGCCGCTGGCCGTGAGCAGCGTCAACGAGACCGACAGCGTGGTGAAGACCGTGGACGGGACCATGGTGGTCATCGGCGGCCTCATGACCGAGAGCAGCAACAACACGCGCTCGGCCATTCCCGGCGCGGGCGACGTGCCGCTGGCCGGCGCGCTGTTCCGCAAGGCGGAGCAGGCTTCCAGCAAGCGCGAGCTGGTCATCCTCATCAAGCCCACGGTGGTCAAGATGGAGGCGGATTGGGCCGAGGACATCGCCGCCGCGTCGCGCCGCATCCAGGACATGGACAGCCGCATGCGCACGGACTGAGAAGGGCTTCCCCGCCATGTACGCGCAACACTTCCAGCTCCGGGAGCTGCCTTTCGGCATCACCCCGGACACCAGCTACTTCTTCGCTTCGCACTCCTCGCAGCAGGCGCTCAACACGCTGCTGGTGGCTGCGCGCACGGGCGAGGGCTTCATCAAGATCACCGGCGAGGTGGGCACCGGCAAGACCATGTTGTGCCGGCAACTGCTGGGCTGCCTGGGCTCGGAGTTCCAAGTGGCCTACGTGCCCAACCCCTGCCTCACGCCCATGGGGCTGCTCATGGCGCTGGCCGACGAGCTGGGCGCGAGCACCGAGCCGCTGGCGCGTGCGGCGCGCACCCATCACGCCTACCTGCTGATCCAGTCGCTCAACCTGCGCCTGCTGGAGCTGGCGGCACAGGGGCGGCACGTGCTGGTGTGCCTGGACGAGGTGCAGGCCATGCCCATCGAGACGCTGGAGACGCTGCGGCTGCTCACCAACCTGGAGACCGAGAAGCGCAAGCTGGTGCAGGTGGTGATCTTTGGGCAGCCCGAGCTCGATGAGCGGCTCAACCATCCCTCCATCCGGCAGTTGCGCCAGCGCATCACGTTCGAGTATCGGCTGGCGCCCCTGGGCCGCCAGGAGCTGGCGCAGTACCTGGACCATCGCATGTCGGTGGCCGGCTACCAGGGCGCGGGCGTGTTCTCCACCCCCGCGCGCTGGCTGCTGAAGTGGCGCACGCGCGGCTTTCCGCGGCTGGTGAACATCGTGGCGCACAAGGCGCTGATGTGCGCCTATGGCGCGGGCCGGCCCAGGGTGGGCTGGCGCGAGATGCGCCGCGCCATCGCCGACACGGCGTCGCTGCGCGCGCGGGTGTTGCCGCGCGCGGCCCTGGCCGCGCTGGCGGCGCTTGGGCTGGGTTTCATGGTCTTCGAATGGATGGGGGCGGTATGAGCGTCATCAACACGATGCTGCGCGACCTGGACCGGCGCGGCAGCGGGGCTTCAGCCGCTGCCCAGGACGGCGGCGGCGCGGTGCGGACCGTCAAGCCGCGGCCTGCCGGCGTGTCGCGGCGCGAGGCCGTGATCGTCCTGACGGGCGTGCTGGCGGTGTCGCTGGCAGGGGGCTGGTGGTGGCAGACGCAGCGCCTGGCCGCCGCGCTGCCGGCGGCCGTGCCGGCGCCGCCGCTGCCGCCCATGGCCGCGGCCTCGCCCATGCCGGCGCAGGCCCCGCAG
>NZ_BCTC01000027.1 GCF_001571085.1 Azohydromonas lata NBRC 102462 | reverse complement strand
GTCCAGCCAGTGCTTGACGACTGCGCTCACCCCAAGGCTGGCTTTTCTCGGGCGCATCCACCTGCGCCAAGCGCACCCGTAGCGTCTGCGACTGAGCGTCGCAGCGCACCGTCACCGTGTCGCCGTCAGAAATCCCCACGACAACGCAGAGCAGCAGTGACGGAAGCCCGAGAACCACGGCTTACGGCGTGATCTTGCGGGGCCGACCGCGGTGCCGCACAGTAGGTTCCAATCCTAAATCCGCCGGCGTCAGCTGGAATCCACGCATGAGATTCCGAACTTTCACCAAGGCCTCAAGGCGTTCCCCTTCTTCAATTTCTCGAAGTTGAGCTTCAGCTTCACGCAACTCCGCACGCAAGGTATTTATGCGTGTTTTCAAAGATTCTTTCGAAGGCTTGGCAACAGGCTTGATCCAGCCGCTAGGCAGGTCTTTTTCAGAGCTATACATCGAAATCCGCTCCCATTCAAAATCAAAATTTTTCAAATTCAGCGGTAAGGCCGCTTCTACATCAGCATTATTAACCAACAAATATGCTGACAGCGCCACCAGTGGTCAATGCATACTTTAACTTAATTAATCTTTGGAAGTCGGCACAGCGTCTCGTCCTTGCTGAAGGACGGCGTTGCCGCGCAAGAAATAAAAAAGCGTGACGCGGCCCAGAGGTCAGATCACGCTTTGTTCGATTGAGCAGCAGTTTCAATCTTCGTCGCCCTCGTCTTCCTGCTCGCCTTGGTAGCGCTCGTTATTGGGGTTGAGCTGATCCGATCGGTTGTCCTGGCTGGACTGATAAGCATCGTTGTTCGGGTTCAGGCTGTCGCTACGGTCGTCGTTCGGGGTACGGGGCATGTCAAAGGCCTCCAGTGAGGTTGAGGCTACGCCGCCGCGGCGCGTGCCACCACAAAGATATTCCTCCGATGCAATGCCTGCTCCCAGTCAAGGGTTGAAGCCGACCCACGTCCAGGATTGCACTACCGCACGGGGCATGTGCCAACTTCTTGGGCAGCAACGTAAATTCCTTGCACCACAACGACTTGCCGTCGCAAGAAGGTGTTTGCGAACACCCTTATGCACAGAACTTGTGGAAAACGCCTCAAGGCGAATTGCTTACGCCCGCGTCAGAAGTGTTCGTCGATGCGGCCTCCGCAGCGTCGTGGCCGGCGCCGGCCGCCCGCAACTCGATCGGCTCTGCCACTGGGGAGCGCTGCTGCGAGTCAGCAGCACCCTGGAGCGCAGCTTGTGCTCCGCCGTGGCCAGGCCTGACACCCTCGCGTGTGGCGACATGGCACGGCTGGGAAGAATAGGAGCCGGAGCGTTCCCATGGGGTGAGGAGCCACGACTGCATGTACCCGACGCCGCCCTCGAATTCGACACCACCCAGCACCATGCCCAATGGGGCTGCCCAGAGCAGCGAAGCATCGTAGAGGGGCGGCAGCAACTCGTCCTCGATGGCCCGGTCGAGCGCATGCAACGAGGCGACACGGCACACGCGGCGGCCCATCTCCTCAGCGGCGCGCTCCTGCACCCGCAGGTCGCCTCGAACCGGCACCTGGTAGGCAAGATCCTGCTTGGACACCGGCATGCCTCGATGCCGCTGACGCCGGACTTCAAACAGCATGGAAGGCCATTAAAACGCTGAACTGGTGGTAGCCCCGGAGCATCAACGGGGCGAGCGATAGCCCGTTTCGATCCAGGCGCTGGCGCTGGCGGAATTGAGCTTGAAGTCCGGCCGGACCTTCACGCTGGCCAGCTGCTCGCCATACGGGTTCTTGGCGGCGAGCACGGCGTAGGGCTCGTACTCGTCCGGCACGATATCGAGCTCCACCGTGATGCTCTCGCCGCCGGCAGACACGGTGACGTTCTTGTGCAGCATTGCGTGTCGGTGTTGCTCGGCTCGACGCCGTACTTCGCTGGCAGTTTTGACCAAGGTGTTGAATGCCGAGACATCAAGCGGCTTCGGGTTCTTCTTGTCCCGGCCCATGGTCCACGGCCCTACCAGCGCCGGCTCTGCTTCGCCTTGGCGCCACATCTCCACGGCCCAGCCGTCGTCCTCCTCGTTCTTGACTACTCGCGCGGTCCAGCCGCCGTCGATCCACAACCGGTCTGCATGTACCGTTTCCTGTTCCTCGACGGTGGACGCCCTCTCCAGTGCTTCAATTTCCATTTTTTTGCGCCTGATCCTGTATAAAACAACAGTATCGCAGAGGCGCGCGCAGTACGGCAGCATGGTGCCGTCCACAGTGACCGCTGGGAGTCAGACGGCGAGCCAGCGACCACAGGCCACCTTGCAGCGGTACAGGTGACGGTAGACAGCCGGCCACCCGCTGCGGACCTCGAACTGCCAGCCCCAAAGGCGCGAACCGCGTTCTAAGCCTTCAATTCCAAGGGGCGTCCGATGCCGGCCACCCATCCGCATCTTGGGCGGTCGTTGCTGCTGGTGCGCGGTAGTTGCCCTGACGTGCTGATGCTGGCACAGGTGGTAGCTGCCGCGGTGCTTGCGGTACCTGCCGCTCTACGCTGGTGATCGTGTCGCGTTTGCGCTTGACCTGGTAGGCGGTCAGCACTTGGCTTGCGATCAGATCCAGCGCTGGTCGCGGCTGGCCTTCACGATCTGTCCAGACCTTCGGCGTGAGACTGCCCGCCAGCGACACCGCGTCGCCGTCCGCGAGTGCGAGCAGCGCAGATTGCGCATCGACATCGAAGGCCAAGACGTTGACGAAGAGCGTTTCGCCGCCGGCGGTGGCGGCGCGTACCTTTGCCGTGACGAAAGGCTTGCCGCTGTTGTTGCCCACGCGCTGCTCAGGCCGTCCGTACACCTTCCCAGATACCAGTCCTTCGATCATCGCCGCAGCTCCGTTCCGCCAGACCGTGGTTCGTGGCCCATACAGTAGCGCAGCTTGCTGCAGCCGACAGAGTTGGACTGCTGCTCGGTATCCTGGGCAACGATTGCTGGAACGACCAAGTGCTGGCGCAACTGGTCTGGCTGAAAGGCACCACGATAAGGCGCAAGCCGGGCCTATCTACGTCTGTCGCCACAAGTTGGGCTGCATGACCGCCTGTATGAGCACAGTGGCACGTACCAAAATACCGTCTGACAGCCAATACGTTGAAGCTGCGTCCAGAATTTTCTTGAAAAACTCACCAACAATCACTTGAAATGTCCATACCGTCTTTCGAAATTGGAGTTTTGGAATCAATTTCCGAAATACTAGGCCATACAACAGAGGGCCTTTCTGGCTCCACCATTGCTCGATGCCTGCGCGAGTGCAGCATTAAAGATCCACATCCTTCAGTAACAAAGCGATTCCGACTTTTTGAAGCATTGAAAGCGAAGCAATTAGAGGATAAGTGCGGGAACAATGTTGCAAGTTTTCTGCAGCACGTTATGAACCCTGTTCGCCATCACAATTCACTTGATTGGTATGAGAACACTCGCTCCAAACTCAATCTCGTACTGGCGTTTGCTGGCTATGAGATGGGCATCAACGGCAAGCTATCGTTTGCAAAAAAAGCAGACACTCATTATCAAGCAATGGCTCGTGCGTCTCGCTTACGAGAGGCTTTAATATTAAGAAAGGTTCATCATGACGCTATTCGATATTGCCGAGAAGAGTTGCTAGTTGATAACTATTTTCATGCAGTATTTGAAGCTACGAAGAGTGTGGCAGACAAGATTAGAGAGAAAACGGGATTGAGTTTGGATGGATCGGAGTTGGTGGATGCAGCATTCTCGTTCAAGGCAGCTATTCCTCATCTGGCCCTAAACTCTTTACAGTCCGAGAGTGATCAGAGCGAACAACGTGGATTCATGAATCTACTAAAAGGTCTTTTTGGGACCTTCAGGAATACTGCCGCACATGCCCCAAAAATCACATGGAGAATAGAAGAGCAGGACGCTCTAGACATCTTTTCATTGGTTTCTCTTGTTCATCGACGCCTTGATACGGCGGTACTTGCCAAAGCCATATATGAAGGCCGTCAGTAAGCGTTGCGTCCTGGCCCTATAGGCAGAGCAGCCCGCCCTGAGCAGCATCGCCGGGACGCGTGCTCGCTTGCGTAGGTGTGCACGATGGAGGTAATGCACACATGGACAAGCGAGTCATCACGGACAGGGCCACGCGGCGGCAGCACAGCGCGGCCCTCAAGCGCGAGCTGGTCGAGCGCAGCCTGCAGCCCGGGGCGTCGGTGGCGGCCCTGGCGCAGGAGCACGGCATCAACGCCAACCTGCTCTTCAACTGGCGACGGCTGCACCTGGAGCAACAGCAGGCCGCGGCCCAGCCGCCCGCCGAGTCGGCGCCGGTGCTGTTGCCCGTGACGGTAGAGGAGCCGGTCGCTACACCGGCGGCCCCGCGCGCTTGCGCGCCGGCAACGCCGACGCCACGGCGTGTGGGTACGGGCGTGATCGAGGTCGAGATCGGTGCGGCGCTGGTGCGGCTGCGCGGCACGGTGGACGAGGCCAGCGTGCGCTGCGTGTTGCAGGCGCTGCTGGAGCTGCGGTGATCGGGCTGCCAGCCGGTACGCGGGTGTGGCTGGTGGCCGGCCATACCGACATGCGCAAGGGCTTCGACGGGCTGGCGGCGATGGTGCAGACGGCGCTGACGAGGAATCCGTTCGAGGGCCACGTCTTCGTCTTCCGAGGCCGCCGCGGCGACATCCTGAAGGTTTTGTGGTTCGACGGCCAGGGCCTAATGTTGTTATCGAAGAGGCTCGAGAGGGGACGCTTTGTCTGGCCGCAGGCGACCTCGGGCAGCGTCTCGCTCACGCCGGCGCAGCTGTCGATGCTGTTGGAAGGCATTGACTGGCGCATGCCGGTGCGCACGCACACGCCCGAGCTCGCTGCCTGAGCCAGGCCTGTTGCACGCGGCTCACGGGCCACTGGTCAGCTGCCGCCCAGCACGGCACAGTAGGGACCATGCCGCTGCCGCCTGGGCCTCACACCGTCGAGTCGCTGCTGCGCGTCATCGAGGCGCGCGACGCGGAGCTGGTGCTGCTCAAGCTCATGAACGAGAAGCTGCGGCTGCAGCTGGCGCGCCGCATCCGGGACCAGTACGGCGCCTCCAGCGAGCGCTTCGACGACGGCCAGCGCACGCTCATCGAGCCCGCACCGCTGCCGCCGGAACTGCCGCCGCTGCCCAAGGCGGCGCCGGCTCCGGCCGCCAATGCGCCGGCCCTGGACCGCAGCCTGCCCTCGCACCTGCCGCGCGAGGAGCTGGTGCACCAACCACCGGCCACGCACGCGCACCACGACAGCGCTGGCCAGGCCTGCGGCTGCAGCGCGTGCGGCGGCCGGCTGCGCCGCATCGGCGCCGATGTGTCGGAACAGCTGGAATACGTGCCCTCGCGCTTCAAGGTCATCCGCCATGTGCGGCCCAAGCTCGCCTGCGTGAAGTGCCAGACGATCTTCCAGGCCGAGGCACCGAGTCGCCCCATCGTGCGCGGCATCGCCGGGGCCGCCTTCATGGCGCACGTGATGGTCTCGAAGTATTGCGACCACATCCCCCTGTACCGGCAAAGCCGCATCAACGCGCGCAGCGGCGTGCACATCGACCGCTCCACGCTGGCGCGCTGGGTGGGCCAGGGCGAGAAGCTGCTGGACCCGCTGCTGGCGGCGCTCAGCCGCTACGTGCTGGCGGCCGAGAAGCTGCACGCCGACGACACGCCCGTGCCGGTGCTCTCGCCCGGCAAGGGCAAGACCAAGGAAGGCCGGCTGTGGGTCTACGTGCGCGACAACCGCCCGGCAGCCAGCGAGGAGGCACCGGCGGCGTGGTTCCAGTACTCGCCCGACCGTGAAGGCCGCCACCCGCGCGAGCACCTGGAGAAGTTCCGCGGCGTCCTGCAGGCCGACGGCTACAGCGGCTGGGCGCGGCTCTACGCCCAGGGCGTGACGGAAGCAGCCTGCTGGGCCCACGCAAGACGGCCGTGGTGGGACCTGTACGTCAGCACCGGGCGCAGCGAGGACTCGGTGGCGGCCCAGGCGCTGCGGCGCATCAAGGCGCTCTACGCCATCGAGGAGGACATCCGCGGGCAGCCGCCGGACGTCAGGCGCACGCACCGCCAGGCCCGGGCCGGTCCGCTGCTGCAGGAGTACCACGACTGGCTCACGGGCATGGTGGGCCGCGTGTCGAGGAAGTCTGAGCTGGCCCAGGCCATTGCCTACTCGCTCACGCGCTGGCAGGCCCTCACGCGCTACCGCGACGACGGCCGCATCGAGATCGACAACTCGGCCGCCGAGCGCAGCCTGCGTGGGGTCGCGCTCGGAAGATCGAATTTCCTCTTCATGGGCTCGGACGCCGGCGCCGAGCGCGCCGCGGCCATGTACAGCCTGGTGGAGACGGCGAAGCTCAACGGGCTGGACCCGCAGGCCTACCTGCGCGCGGTGTTCGAGCGCATCGCCGAGCACCGCGTCGACCGCGTCCACGAGCTGCTGCCCTGGAACATCGGCCGCGCCGAGCCGCTGCCGCAGCGCCAGGCCGCCTGAGAATAGCGACCCGAAGCCGGCTGCGCGGGTGCACCGGCGCGGTATTCCAGGGAGACGACGGCGGTGGACACGCAAGGCCCCAACCCCCAGCTCATCGACGCGCTCAGCCAGGCCAGCAGCCTGGAGCTGTTCCAGCTGAGCACCATCATCGAGCGCATGCTGGCCGACCCGCGCCGCATCATCGCCGTGCGCTCGCGCATGCACCTGGGCCAGACGGTGCGCTTCCTGGACTGGCACGACGGGCGCATGCGCAGCGGCAAAGTCGTGGCCATGCGCGACCACCAGGTGACGCTGCACGAGACCGACGCGCGGCGCGAGTGGAAGCTGCCCTACGCCGCCATCGAGCCGCCGCCGGCCGGGGCCCAGCCGGCCGCGTCAACTGCAGCAACGCCCGCGCCGCCAGCGCCGTCACAGCCGGGCCGGGATGACTTCCGCTGCGGCGAGAAGGTGTCTTTCGAGGACCGCTACATGCAGACCCAGATCGGCACCATCGTGCGGATCAACCAGCGCACGGCGACAGTCGAAACCGCAGACGGCCCGGGCTGGCGGGTGCCGTTCCGCCTGCTGCGCCACGTCGTCGATATCTGACTTCGGCAGCCTGTGCCAGTAGGGTGCAGGCGCCACGCTTACGGCCGTCATTAATTAGGGTCAGTAAAACAACGAAACCACCTTAGTTTCTCGGGTTTCTTATGGCGACACCAGGTCTACACCAAACAGGCCACAAAAATTACTGTTCCGTATTTGCTTATTGCGCTGCTCGCCAGCTTGCGCGGTTGAGTTACCCAAACCGCGGACCGCGGCATGGCCGGTAGCGTTTAGGGAACCTTGCCCGGTCAAGCGACAACGGCTTCAAGGGCGCGGCGCACGGCGGCGCTGGGCATTTGCCGGCGCTGGCGTTGACCCCTCAGCGACTGGGCCTGAAGCGGCTTCAACGGTTGCCGAGAACCGCTGTTGCTCGCGGCGCACGCCAGCTCGAACAACATCGGGCACGCCGTCACGGTCCAACGCCTCGACCAGTTGCCGCCAGGTCTGCCCTATGCGCTCAATGCGATCCTGGCTCAAAGGGCGTTGCCTCAGGGTCTGCAGAGCAGCGACTGGATCGAGCGGCGAGCTGGTCGATGCGTAGAGATCGTCTCCCTGACGGTCAACGATGCGCACGACGTCCACGGCGGGAGCCACTACCGACAGGGTGTTCGGCATCTGCTCGAGTGCGTCATCGTGGTAATGCGGCAGCGTGAAGCGGGGAAGCACATTGGCTCGCTGCAGCGCCCCTGCATACCGCTGGTAGATGCCCAACAGGCTGACCTCGGGATGCGCCAGCATCACACGCAGCTCGATCTTGAAGCCGCGGTTCGCGAACTCGCCCGCAGTACGGGTAACGACTGCAGGCTGCCGCATGGTTGTTTCTAAAACCGTGTTGAAGCCGCTGGCAGCCGCCTCCGAGATTCCTCTGCGTACCCACCAGCCCACATCGGTGCCGGTCTTGTCTGCAGCCGTGGCCGAGTCTTCCTGGATGAGCGCTTCGTAGTGCGGGTGATAGGTGCGCAGTTCGTCGCCGTTGATGAATGCGACCCCAGTACCCACAACGGCAAGCTCCTGCGTCGCGGCCAACACCGCGTAGGTCTTCCCCGCACCTGGCTGCCCCCCAACGATGACTAACCGGGGCTGGGCACTGGCACTGACGCCTTCGAAAAGCGCGTCGCGAATGGACTCCTGGTAGATCAGCTCGAGGGTCTGGTCATCAAGCAGCCGCATGGCACATGGGCTCACATGCTGGCGCTGCTGGCCACCGGCGCCGCTTGAAGCTTTACTGCAAGGACCGAGGCGTACTGGTCGTAGTGCGTCATGAGCTTGGAAATCTCGGCCTCGTTGTTGATGTCAAACGTCAGCCGGCCTCTCAAGATTTTGGCTCGTTCGGCGGCGTAAGAGGCGCGCTGGTCAGCTTGCGTCTCCCGCGCTTCCAGGCGTGCGAGCCGGGCAGCCACGGTACTCATGAGTTCCAAAAGCAGTTCGCATTGGATTGCGACTGGGATGGGGAGCTGGGCGTTTTCCATGGCAAACCATTCTCCAGTTTCACGACAGCACCTGCCAGGACCTGGACCGTTCACCCTGGTCCAGCAGCGCCCGTAGTGGCTTGACATCGCCAGAGCCGCGCTCACAGCAGCACTTCCTGTGCCTCGCTGCCCCAGAGTTCGCGGGCCAGCCAGTTCAGGAAAGCAACCTGGGTCATCTTGGAGACTCGGGCTTTCACGCGCAAGTTGGGCAGGTGCTGCTGGGCGTTGTAGCGCTCACGCAAGGCTTCCTTGTCCGTGGGTGACTGCTTGTCGTAGTGCGCACGGGCGAGCTCGCGACGCTTGGCAGCAGCAGCGTCGCTCTCATCCGGCGCGCCGACGTCGTTGGCCGCCTCGGCGGCAACAGGACCTGCTGCCTGCGTGACTTGCGGCGTGGCGATGTCGCCAGCGTATCCCCAGCCAAGTTCCAGCGCGCGGCGAAAGTACGCGGCAGGCGACTCCAGCGGAGTTTGCGCGCTGTCGGTCTGGCGCAGTTCGGTGTAATGCAGCGCAGCGTGCAGCCGTGGCACCGGATAGAGGCTTGCCAGGCGCTTGGCCTCCATGGCCGGCACGCCCAGCCGCACGATGCGCTCGACCAGCCGCTCGGCCTCGACAGGAACCTTGACGTTTTGGCTCTTGCGCGTCACACGGAACTGGACGTCAGCTATGCGACGGCCCTCGCGGAACTCGATGAGCTCGATGTCGTGATCCGAGCAGGCGTTGATCTCTGCGATGGCCGGCACGAGCGCGCGCTTCTTGAGCACCTTCCAGTCGGCGAAGGATGCCTTCCCCGCGCCGTCGAGCACCGAGTCGCGCAGCTCTTCCCAGCGCAACCTTTTGGTCTGACCGAGGTTCTCGAAACGCACGCAGAACTCCCACAGCTGCAACGCCGCCGCGGTGGTAAAGCGGCGCATGACAGACATATTGATGAGCGCGTAGACCTCCGGGCGCAGCAGCTCGCGGTAGATGTTGTCGCTGATCTGCCAGCGGATATAGCCTCGGGACAGGGCCACGCCGTGAAACAGCACCTGCGCTTGCCACTCGTCGGTCCGCCGGTCGCCAGCTGCAAACACGTCGAACTCGAAGATGATGCGCATGAGCGCCTTCGCTGACTCCTTGAGGTGCTTCGTGTTGTGCGAGCCTCCAAACCCCGTTTCCTGCCGCAGCTTCATCAGCGGCATCTGCCACCAGCCGTCACGGCCACGCGGGTTCTCGATCGCGTGCTTCATCCAGGCGTTGGCAATCTTGCGCTGCATCACGGTCAACGAATGCCCGCGCGGGACGCTGTGCACCACTTTGACGGTCTTGCGCCACAGGTCGTCGGGCTCTTGAGACTCCGTTGGAAGCAGGCTGGCCTGCGGTGATCCAGCGACTTCGCGCGATCTGCGGTTCAAGCGGTAGCTCCAGGAAGCGGGACAAAGTTACATCGCAGTGTACCGGTTAGGCATCCGAAGCGGCCACTGTTACGTTGGAGCAGCGGCAGCCGAAGCCCGTGGCGATGGGGTGTCCTGGGCTGTTCGATGCGACCTTTCAAAGCAACGGCCTGTTTTAAACCTTTAAGACCTTTAATACGTTTTAAACCTTTAGGGTCAAATTTCTTCAATGCTGACAGTCACTTGGAAGAGTTTGAGGGACAACTTTTGGGAGTTTGGGGGACAGCTTTTGGGCTTTTGGGGGTGTGGATATGGGCTTTTGGGGGACAGCTTTTGGGCTTTTGGGGGTGTGGATATGGGCTTTTGGGAGACAACCTTTGGGCTGTTGGCCTAAGGGTCAGGCCGTCCACGAGACCTTACTCAGCGCAACCAGGAACGTACCTGTGCCGCGACGCAATGAATGCCTACGGTCCGGGGCGAAGCTGATCGCTGACCTATGCGTACCAGAGCTGCTGACCAAGCTGTTCGCTGCCAACGCCCGCCGCTCTGTGGGGTGGTATCGCTGTTCGGCACGCAGAGTGCTGAGGCGCGCTGGAGATCAAGTGGGAGCTGGTTCTGCAGTCCCTATAGCTGCCTACAACAGCTGTGGCCGGCTGCTCAATCCGGCTGCAGCCCCAAGCGGCAAGTCCTCGGGGAAGCGTCTGGATTGCGCAAGGGAGACAGGCTTTGGGCTTCGTGCGGTGTGGAGAGCAGCCAAATGCCCAAAACCTGTACCCCTTGAGCCCATTTAAGACCGAAAGGGGACAGCTTTTGGGAGCCTGGAGGCTTTAGCAGGATCCGGTGATCCCAGACGCTGCCCCCAGTGCGGTCTCCGAAGAGCCAAAGGGACAGCTTTTGGGCTTTCGGAGCGTGACTTAACGCCCAGCGAATCCCAAAAGGTGTCCCTGTTGCTGCTCTCAAGGCCTGAAAGGGGACAGCTTTTGGGCTTTCTGAAGCCTTTCACGCTAGCAACTCCCAAAAGTTGTCCCTCGTGGACCCGGCGAGAGGACAGGCAGGGCAGGGGCTGAAGCACGCAGCGGCCATGAGCCCAGCCAAGTGCGCGGCGCCAGATGATGCAGAAGCGGTCAGCCCATTTGCGCTTGGCCATCCACTCCACGGAAACAACATACGAGCAACAACTGAGCCGCATTCCTGACCTTGGTTTGCGGTTGCTCCTTCCTTGAATTTCCTGTTCTTTACCTATTTCTCGCGCTGGTGCGGTGCAGTCCAGATAAGCCAGGGGGAGGAGAAAAGGGGGGTGAATACCGGGGAATTAACCCCAGAAGGTGCGGGGTGTCGTTTATCTACCGGTATGTTGTGTTCAAGAGCGGCTGCACTCTGTGGCTCCTGTGCGCGGCGCTGCGGCTGGAGCTGATTCGCCGCAGTCAGGCTTGCCGGACTTTTGTAATTCCGTATAGTGCAGTGAATACGGAGCGCAAGAGGTGATCCTGTGGCTGCACTGCAAGACGCGTCGCAACTGCCATTTCCCGTTCAAGGCGACGGGTTGGCTCCAAGTCCAGCACCGGCCCCGCGCCGTGAAGATTCCTCCGCCACGGCGGCCCAAGCCCTCCCCAAAGCCGTTGCACGCGAAACTCATTACGTCCCGGCCAGCGCTGCGAGCATCGAGCAGGACATGGCCGACGCACTGTCACAGCTGCATCGCACCGAGGACGCGGTCAAGCCGGCCGTGCAGGCTGAGCTCAGCCGCCGGCTGATGCAGTGGCTCGCCAGGAGTTCCGTCAAGCTCAACTTCCTGCTCGCGGGCGGCCTGGTCGCCTCGGTGTTCCTCAACGCGGTGCTGGTTTTTGCCGCCCTCAACCCGGTGCGCGAGTTCTTTGCTTCGGACAACGGGCGGCTCTTCCCGCTGATCCCGCTGAGCAGGCCCTACACGAAGGCACCGGCCGTCATCCAGTTCGCCAAAGACACCCTCAACGAATCCTTCACGCTGGACTTTTCCAACTACCGTGCCCAGCTCGAAGCCGTACGGCCGAAGTACGACCGCGAGGGCTACGCCTCGTTCCTGGAGGCGTTGAAGAAGTCAAACATCCTGGAGCTGGTCACCTCCAAGCGGATGAACGTCTCTGCCACGGTGGGCACGGGCGTACTGGTCAAGGACGGCACCGAGAACGGCGTGTATGTCTGGTACGTCGAAGTCCCGCTTGAGCTGCGCCTGGCCGGGCAGATGACGGAGATGCCCGCGCAACGGTTCCGCGCAACGGTCCGGGTCACGCGCGTGTCGACCCTCGACAACGTCCTTGGCATCGCCGTCGGGCAGCTCGTGACCGCACCGCGCTGAAGGAGCTGCCCATGAAGTCTCGAAGTGGGTATGCAGCGGCCTTTGCGGTTGCTGCGCTTGCCGCTCAGGCGGTGCACGCACAGCAACAAACGGCACCCGCGGCTGGCGTTGTCCACCCCGCAGCCACCCCTGCCGCGGCACCAGCCGCGCCGGCGCCAGCAACAGCGCCCGGGACATGGGTACAAGCCGCGCCCGCTGCGGCGCCGGCACAGTTTCCGCCCTCGCCTGCGGCCATGCAGGCCGCGCAAGCGGCCCAAGCTGCTCAAGCCCGCAGCCAGCAAATGCAGGCCGCATTTCCGCCGACCAACTATGGCGCCCCGAACTATGCAGGCGGGGCGCCGGCGGCCGCTGGTGCTGGCGCAGCTGGCGCGCAAGGTCAAAACGGCACGGCACCTCTGCCGCCACTGGTTCCTCCCACCGACTACCAGCGGGCCAGCACGATGGTCTCACCGCTCAAGAGCCAGGAGATCCGCCAGCTGCGCAGGCGCTTCGAAGACACGCGCGCGGCCAAGGCCGACCGCCCCGTGCGTACCCTGCCGCGCATCCGCTCCGTCTCCGTGGACCTCTCACCCGGCGCCACGCCGCCGATCCTGCGCACGCTGCCCGGGGAAACGTCCACCGTCGTGTTTCTTGATGCCGCGGGCGCTCCGTGGCCACTGGGTGCTGCGCCCCGTGTGAGCAGACCCAATCAGGTTGCCAGCGCCGAATGGATCGACGGCTCGCCTTCGGTCGTTGTGACGATGCTCTCGCCCTATGAGGAAGCCAACCTGACCGCGTTCCTCGTGGGGCTGGCAACTCCGGTGGTGATCAAGCTCGTGGCCGGTGAGCCCGACGCCAAGACCCGTACCCGTGAAGTCGACTACCGGCTTGATTTGCGTGTGCCGGGGCACAGCCCGTGGGCACAAGCTGCCGTGCCGGGCGTTGCCAAGATCGGGCTCTACGACGACACCATGCAAGCCTTCCTAGACGGCTTGCCGCCCAACGACGCCGTGCGGTTGAAACCACGTGGCGAGGTGCCACCGCGCACTGACGTGTGGCAGTACGCCGGCGCCCTTTTCGTGCGCACGGACCGCGACATCCAGACCGCGTTCGACAACACGCTGGCCGCCAGCGACGGCACGCGCGTCTACAGGCTCGCGCCTACGCCTTACGTCACCCTCAGCGATGCGGGCCGCTCGCTGACTTTCCAACTCGACTTGCCCTGAGAGGGTCGCGCATGACCAAACTGCAGGCGGATTTCGGACGCCAGACCGTCGTCGTCGCGGCCCTGGGCCTCGTTGCCGTCGCCGGCGTGAGCTACCTGGGCTACTCCTGGTGGCAAAGCAGCCGTGCAACCCCGTCGCAGGTCGCTGCGGTGCAGGGCAACGGGCAGGGCACCAGCGCCGAGGAGTCGGCGCGCTACCAGCAGATCCTGCGCGACTACAACGAGCGCCAGGCCGCGCAAGCCAAGGCCGCCAAGGGCACCTACGTGTCCGTGCCGTCCACTCGCTCGGTTGATGCGCAGCAAGGTGCAAGCGATGACGCGCCGCCGCCCACGACGCCGGCACCTGCGCCAGCGCCGGCACCCGCGCCGCCTCCTGCCCCCACTCCCGCGCCGCAGCAGCCCGCGCAGCAAGTGGCCGTGGACCCGGAGCGCTTCAAGGCGGTGGAGATGCAGGTTCAGACGCTGATGGAAAACTGGGCCGGAGAGAAGCATGGCCTGGCGGCCGTGGCGCAGGACGGCAAGGCGTACACGGCATCGCTTCAGCCTGCGCCGCCGGCATCCGCTCCCGCAGGGACACAACAGCAGGGCGGGGCCGCAGGCGAGCAACTGGTGCCTGGCTACGAACTCGTGGCCGCCGAGCTGCGCACGGGCATCGACACCGATGAAAACTCCATGGTCGAAGCGCACATCCCGGCCGGCCCTTACGCGGGTGCGAGCGTGTTTGCGCCCGGCTACAGGCGGCTGGAGAACACCGTCGACATGACCTTTACCGGCATGTCCTGGCGCGGGCGCACTTACAAGATTGAAGCCAAGGCCGTTGACAAGGATTCGCTGCGCACGGCGCTGTCCGGCGAGGTCAACAACCGCTACTTCAGTCGCATCGTGCTGCCCTCCCTAGCCATCGGCCTGGGACGGGTCGGGCAGCTCTTCGAGCGCAGCGGCAGCACGACGATCATCTCGCCGCTGGGCGGCGCCGTGATCTCCGCACCGGACTCGGTCAGCGGCCGCCAAGTCACGGGAGCCGTTGTCGGCGGTGCGGCACAGCAAGCGGGCAATGTCCTCGCGCGTGATGCGGCCGCCATTCCGCCCAAGCAGGTGCTGGTGCCCCCGAACACCACGATCGGCGTGCGTTTCCTCTCCCCGGTCTTCGCCAGCGACGAGATCCGCGGCAACACCACACCCACGCCCGCCGCTGCCACTGGCAATACGCGCAGCCAGGCTCCACAGCTCGCGCCGGCGCAAGCGTGGCAGCAGGCCGCGCCGCCGCCTCCGATGGTCCCAACCGTTCCTGGAATGCCTGGCGTGCCCGGTGCGCCGCTGCAGTACCCACCGGGGTACACGCCGCCGTACGCGCCTGCCCCATACGGGGCGGCCCAGTGATCCTTCAACCACGCAGCCGAGGTGCACCGTGAACCCCAACAGCTCCAATGCCGCTGAAGAAGACTTCTTTTCCTCGCCTGTGACGCCGGCACCGGCCGCAGCTGCACCCGTTGCTACGGCCGCAGTAGCAGCACCGCCGGAACCGGGCACCAAGCCTGCGGCGCATACGAAAGTCAAGCCCTACCACGTGGGCGGAGGACTCTTCCTAGTCGCCGCTGCCGTCCTCTTCGGCAACCCCTTCGCCAGTACCTCCAACGCCCAGTCCAACCCCAATGCTGATGCGTTGATGACGGGCTCGCACTACGCTGCCGGCACGGACGCCACCTATCAAGTCTCCTCCGCGGTGGAACCGCAAACACATGGCAGCAACGTGGCGCGCGAGGCGGCGCAGCCGGCACAGCCGGGGCCCGTACAGCAGGCGCTGCTGCCGCAGCCAGTCGCGCAGAGCGCAGCGGTGCCCGCCCCGTCGAGCAGCGTGCCGGCGGGGTCCATGTCTGCAAATCCGATGGCCAGCAACGCCGCGGTGAGCGAACTCGTGGCACTGCGTACGCAGCTCGCTGCCATGCAAGGCGAACTCGTGGGCCTGCGCGCAGACCTGGCCGCGGCACGCGCTGCACAGCCCGCCGCTGCGCGCCCCCGCACCGCAGCCGCTCCCGCGCGGTCCAGGCAGGTTGCCGCGGTTCGCGCCGAAGCAGACCGCGGCGTGCTCACCGGGTACCGGGTCAACACCATCTACCCCGGCCAAGCCTGGATCGAGGCGGGCGGGAAGACCTTCCTGGTTGAACCCGGCACGCTGGTCGACGGCATCCGCGTCACAAGCATCGACGCGGTATCGCGGCGCGTGCACACCACGCAAGGCGACATCCTCTGACGCGGGAGCACGGTCATGGATCTCGCAACGATGATGGTCAACCTGGCCAACGAGATCACCGGGCCAGCGTGGAAGCTGCTGTGGGTGGTCTCAGCGCTGTGCGGCACGGCGTACTTCGGCCACATCGTCGGGAAGATGATGCGCGCCTCGCAGTTCCCCGGACAGCGGTCGCTGACCCTGGGCGATGTCGGGATAGTGGCCATCATCGCTGCGTGCATGGTCAACCTCTCGCAACTGATCAACGTCACATGGAATTCGTTTGGTGCGGGCACGGTCAGCTACGGCCCCATCAGCTATAGCGGCGCCGCCAGCTTCGGCGTCTTCGCTGCCGCCATCAATGCCGTCCTGACCCTCGTGTCCATCTCGGGCGGCTACTTCTTCTTCCGGGGCGCCCTGCTCTGGAGAAGGGCTGCCGTCGCGGGGGATTCCTCGCACGGCACCGACGACGTCGCCTGGCGTGCCAGCACGCACATGCTCGGCGGCGCCGCTCTCGTACAGATCACCGACATGATCGAGCGTCTTCGCTCGACGCTCGGCCTGGTCTGGTGATCCACCTGGTGATTTTTTCTTC
Organism: Azohydromonas lata NBRC 102462; assembly: GCF_001571085.1. Lineage (GTDB taxonomy): Bacteria > Pseudomonadota > Gammaproteobacteria > Burkholderiales > Burkholderiaceae_C > Azohydromonas > Azohydromonas lata. The sequence continues at coordinate 49,912 of NZ_BCTC01000027.1, read as the reverse complement.
GCACAGGAGCTGCACACCATGAAGCTGAGCAATCTCAATCCCTTGAATCTGCTCGACGAAGCCGGCCGCTTCGTCCACGTGAAGCTCACGGCCGCCGCGGTGGCGGCAGCCACACCGAGCCCGCGGGATCTGCAGCAGCGCCGGCTGATGCAGATTGGTGCCGGCGTCACGCTGCTGGGCCTGGCCGCCGGGGCCCACGCCGGCGGCTTCGCCGACTTGTTCACCGTCGCTGCGACGCAGGGTGATTCCATGAAGGGATCGCTCGGAAAGATCTTTGCAGCCGGCGGCTTTGGAGGTGCGGGGTACGGCGGCTACAACTGGTGGCGCAAGGGCAAGGAGGGTGAGAACAGCCAGGTCAAGGGCAGCCAGATCGTGGTGCCGCTGCTCGGCGGCAGCGCTCTGGCAGCCACGGGCTTCATGCTCGTCAAGGCTGGCGAAACCGTGGGCATCGCGGGCCTCGTTCCCTGAACGGCAGCGCGCGCATGCGCAGCACGCAACCCGAAGCGACATCCATGCAGCCACAGCCGGCCGCCACGTTTTCCCCGGCGGCCGGCAGCGCCAGCGGGGCGGCCACCAACGCGGTGGGCTCGAACTTCGAGCGCCCCGCGTTGGCGCCACTGCTGCTGTCCACCAAGAGCACTGTCTGGGGCGACGCGGCGCCTGACGCGCTGGAACCCTTTGCCAACACGGCGCAGGACCGCGCGCTTCGCAGCAGCACGCTGCAGCGCCACGGTCACCGCTGCATGTTCTGCGGCCTCGAATCGCTGGCTAACGAGGTCCACAACCGCAACGACAACCACCGCGACCTGAGCGAAGAGAACCTGATGGTTGCGGACCCGATCTGCCATCGCTGGTTTCACCTCGGCCAGCTACGCAAGGGCGAAGGCCTGGTCGTCTATCTGCCCGGGCTCAGCGGCCGTGACGCCAGTCACCTGCTGCGCACGATCCTCATCGCGTTGACCTGCGACGACGAAGCCGCGAGTAAGGATGCCAAGCGGCTACTCAACTGGATGGCGTCACACCATGAGTACGTCCGGCAGCGCTGGGGAAGCAGTGAACCCAGCGCATTCGCCGCGGCCGTTGCGCGCACCGTGCATGACGATCCGGCCCGCCGCGCCATCGCGTTCGATGGCTTGGCGCTGGTCATCCATCCGCAGACCGTTGAAAAGGCAACGCAGCAGATGCGTGCCGAACTCACCGCGCATTGGCCCGTGAACGCCTGGCCCAGGGTCGCTCACGACGTGCTGAACGCGCCGACTTGAACAAAAGGTGCCTCCATGCCTGGAATCCTCGATAAGGGCGTCTCCGCCGTCGAGTCGCTGCTTGCCCACGTAGGCCGCTACCTCATCGGCCGCGACATGGCTTCCTACTGCGAGCTGTGCACGGCACTGCCGTTGAGCGAAGACGATATGCGGCACATGCCGGGCATGGACGACCCCTACGTTCTGGTCATGGACTCCAACTCCCTGGCCACCGTGTACGACCTGCAGGGCTGCTTCCAGATCACTTCCGCCCAGGACTTCGAGACCATCGTCGACAACCTGCGCGTGAAGATGAACGGCTACCTGTCCCGGCCAGGACACTCGCTGTCCCTCGGCTTTGAGCGGGATCCCGAAAGGGCGCACGACGAGCTCATGCGCCTAGCCGAGCCGATGATCAAGACGGCTCGCCGCATCGGGCTGCGCAGCGAGGACATCATCCTCAACCGCGTGCGCCGCAACGCCCCGCTGGTGGCCTACGAGCAGAACCTGCTGGTGCTCTACACGCACATGAACGTCATGAGCGACGACGAGGCCAAACGCGAGCTCAAGGATCGCGTGGAAAGAGCGACCCAGCACCGCCTGCCCTATCTGGACTTCGGCCAGAACCCGGCCGCGGTGCTGATGGCCATGAAGCTGCGCCACGATGCCATGGTGTCGCGCGTAAAGCAGGACTTTGAGACCTGCGGCCTGGCTGGAGCGCCGGGAATCATGCTCAAGCCCATGGGGGCGCACGAGGCCATCAAGCGGCTGCGCATCATGCTCAACCGCGAACGCACGTCGCAGAAATACCGCCCGGTGCTGCCCGGGGACCGCTTCATCCCGCATGGGCGCGAGGATGCCCGCGACTTCTCCGATCTTTCCGCGCCGCTTATCGGCTATCAGCTCGCCACCGCCTCGGTGGACATTGAGGGCGAGCTCATCCGAAGCCAGGATCTGTGGCACGCCAACCTCTCGCTGGAGTTGGGGCCGCAGGAGCCGCAGCGGTTTGCCGAGCTGATGCGCAACGTCGATCCGCGCATGCCGTGGCGCATGCGCCTGGACTTGTGCCCGGGCGGGCTCAACGAGACACGCGGACGCCAGATGATGCTGGCCTTCGCCGGCATGTTCCCCGCAAACAAGAGCATCAAGCAGTCGTTCATCGACCTGCGCGAGCGCAGCCGGCACGACGCCATCCTCTCCATGAAAGTCACGGCGTCGACGTGGGGCCACAGCGAGCACGAAGCCAAGCAGCGCGCCGCCTCGCTGGAACAGGCTCTCCAAGCCTGGGGCACGTGTCAGGTCACCGACGTGCACGGCGACCCGATGGCGGCCTGGGCCTCAACCATCCCGGGCTTCACCACGCGCAACGTAGCCAATCGCTGGTTGCCGCCGCTGGACGACGCCCTGACGGTGCTGCCGCTGCAGCGCCCGGCCACGCCCTGGGCTGAAACCGGCAACGTCCTCACGCGAACCCCGGACGGCAAGATCTACCCGCTCCAGCCCGCCAGTGCCCAGCAAGACACCTGGATCGAGCTCGGCTCGGCGCCGCCAGGCTCGGGCAAGACGACGCTGCTCAACACCATCAACCTAGCGCTGCTGCACAACCCGGGCAGCGCACGGCTTCCGCTGATGACCATGATCGAGGTCAAACCCGGCTCCGCGGGCCTCATCCAGCTCATCCAGGATTCGCTCCCGCCGCACCGCCAGCACGAGGCCGTCTATCTGCGCCTGCGAAACACCGAGGAGTTCGCGGTGAACATCTGGGACACGCAGCTTGGCGCTCGCCGGCCGACGTCGCGGGAGGCGGATTTCCAGACCGACTTCATGAACGCGCTGTGCATGGATGCCAAGCTGGGCGCCGCGCCCAGCGACTGCGCGCGCGTCAACGCCATGCTCATCGACATCGTGTACGCGGAGCTGGCCGGCATCAAAGCCAACCAGTACGAGCCCTCCGTCGACCGTGAGGTAGACGCGGCCCTGGACGCCCACGGCATTCGCGACAGCCACGACGAGGACTGGTGGCTGCATGCCACCTGGTACGAGGTCACGGACCTGCTGTTCGCCAAGGGCCTGTACCGGGAAGCGGCTGTGGCCCAACGGCATGCATCTCCCGTGCTGTCGGACTTTATCGCGGCTTTGCATCACAGCAGCATCACCGGCGTGCATGGCTCCGCCATGTACAGCGACAAGGAGACTTTGCTGGAGTACATGGCCCGCTGTTTCCATGCGGCCTCCACGTCCTACCGGCTCTTCAGCGGCCGCACGCGTTTCGAACTCAGCAGCGAGACCCGTGTCGTGGGCATGGATCTCAACGAAGTTGTCGGCGGGCAGTCGGTCGAAGGCAAGGCGCGCACCAGCATCATGTACATGTTTGCCCGCCACCTTGCGGCCCGGAACTACTTCCTGCGCGAGGAACTGCTGCTGCCTCACGTGCCGCCCCTCTATAAGGAATACCACCGCGCGCGCGTGGCCGACATTCGCGACGAGAAGAAGCACATCAGCTACGACGAGTTCCACAACACCGGCGGGCTCCAGTCCTTCACGGCGACGGTTATCAAGGACGGCCGGGAAGGGCGCGAGTGGGGCATCCGCATTGCGGCGTTCTCGCAGTTTCTGCATGACTACCCGGACGACCTGCTCGACGCGGCCACCTGTGTCTACGTCATGCGCGGCGGCAGCTCCGACGACGAAAAGGTGCTGCGCCAGAAATTCGCCGTGAGCGACGAAGCCATCCGGCGGCTGCAGCGCGAGGCCGTGGGCCCGAACGCGGAGGAGGGCGGCAACTTCCTCGCGCTGTTCAAGACCAAGAGCGGCCTGGTCGTGCAAATGCTCACCAACACCGTGGGGGCCGTCGAAGCGTGGGCCTTCTCGACCACGTCCGACGATGTCTCGCTGCGCACGCGGCTGTACGAGGCGCTGGGAACCTATGCGGCGCGCAAGCTCCTGGCTCATCACTTTCCGCTGGGCACTGCCAGGGCAACGCTCGAGCACATGCGCGCAAACGCTCCCGAAGGCGCGCAGAAGTCCGTGGTGGCAGAGCTGGCCAACAAGCTCCTGGAGGAGCACGCGCGGCAGCTGCAAACCCAGAAAGGACCCATGCAGTGAACCTTCCACGCCTTCCAAAACGTCGGGCCGTGGCGCTGGCCGTCTGCCTGGTCGCCTCGCAGCCCTCCATGGCAGCCGTCGCTGTCTTTGATGCAGCCGTGCTCGCCGCGGTCAATGCGGTGAACGTGTCCGTCCAGGCCCTCAACACGAGCGTTTCGTCGCTGCTCTACCAGATCGGTACGGCCATCAACCAGCAGACCTCCAAGGTCTCAAGCACGGTCGAAGCCGCAGCCCGAGCCCAGCGCGAATTCGATACGGCACAAGAACGCAACCGCCGCTACGAAGACGCGCGTCAGCGCTACTCCGTGCCGTCCAGTATCTGCAGCGAATCGACCTCGGGTGGAGCGGCAGAGGTCGCAGCTGCTGCCGCTGCTGCAAAGGGGGCGATTCGTCCACGAGGTGGAGTACCCATCGCCGATAGCGCAATTGCACAAGCAGTCAACAGTCCACAAGTGCCACAAGAGGTCGACGCTGCCCGTGCGTCGAAGGTGCACGCGCAGTTCTGCGACGCCGACGATCACGCCGCGTACGGAGGCAGCAAAGCATGCCCTGCTATTTCAACCACCATGCCTGGCGCCGACAAGCGGGTGGACTCTTTGTATGCAGGCGCAGGCCCCAACGGCAAAACCATTGAGCGAACATTTTCGCAACCGCAGATTGATGCAGCGTTGATGTATATACAAAACGCATACCGGCGGTCTGTGGGCCCCCAACTGCGGAAGGGGGAGGCCGAAACGACTGCTGGCGCTCAATATGTCGGTTTGGTAACGCAATTCAACGCCGTGCTGTCAGCTGCAACGGATCCGGCAGAGCAACAAATCTCTGACAGCACCCCGAATCCTGCGACGCAGCAATTGCTCAAGGAGGCTTTCGAATCGCCTTCAGCAAAAGCCTACTTCGACCAAGTTGCCTCACCTCGTGCCCGCTCAACGAACGTGATGTCAGCACGTGAATTTGAATTTTTTGAGGTCGGGCGTCGCTATGCCAATACCGCTTATCAAGCAGACCTGCAATCCATGGCAGGAGATAACCTCGCCAGAGAACTCATTCGCGTCAACACCTTGAACGCTTGGCTACTTGCTGAAATTAAAACCGAACTCCGTCGCGGCAACATTATCACGGGTCAACTTCTAGCTAGTTCTGTTCGTCAGGAGTATGAGCCTATCTTGACACAGAAGTACCGCGCAGTATCTGGACGCGTTGGTGGAGGACAATGATGACGGAGGAACAACGGCCAAGCCGCGCCAGGTCAATTGGCCGCGGTATTTTGCGCGTGATGCTTCCGTTCCACGCCATGCGGCAAACTGTGCACCTGGCTAAACAGGAAGCACAACGGACAAAAGACAATGTAGTTATATTGCGGGACCTGGCGACACAAGCACGACGCTCACTTACAGATTCCCAAATCAACTCGGCCAACGACACGCATACTGCCGAGCCGGCCGAAGAATCCTTCGACGAAGCTATTGCCCGGCGCGGGCCTGGGGCGCTGCCTATTCCGATACTCCGGCGCGCTTTTTTACGCAAGAAGCGCACAGCGCTAGTAATGGCACTAATCTTTTTGCTTACAGCGCTGACGCAGATCGCCTGGGGAGTAGCAACATTTTCGGCTGGCGCGGTCTTTTTTGGCCTCTTATCTTTGGCAGGCAGCCAACCCTTATGTTTTGTGCTTGCATTAAGCGCACACTTCCGAATCTGGCAAATAGATAACCGCCGGTTATCCAGGGCGGAAAAAGGCGGATTTGACGACTTTCGGCAGGAAGTGCCACGCTGGTGGCTCACGGTGCTCAACCCTGAACTAGGGCACGCCCACAGGGGGGAAACATGATCCATAAGGCCATACAAGCTCGCGCCGCATTGCTGTTGCTCACGGCAAGTTTCTCAATACCGGCGCATTCTCAGACCACGCTTGGAGAAATTGCCGGCGCAGCACAGCGTTCTGGCGACAAATCACGCCAAGCATTGGTTTCAGTATTCGGAAATGTCGTTAATGACCCATTAAGCATTGCAGGCGGCACCGATACGGTTTTGGCAGGAATCTTTATGGTGACCAACGCAACACTGTTGGTTATCGGCGGATTTATTGTGTGCTATCAATTTTTAAGAAAAATAACCCAGACGGCCCATGACGGCACGGCGTTTGACCAACAGAAGCACATTTTATGGGGCCCAATCCGAATTCTTTGGGGGCTTGCATCTGTAGTGCCCTCGCCTAATGGGTGGTCACTAGCCCAACTGCTGATGCTGTGGGGCGCATCCATCATGGGAGTTGGCACTGCTAATCTTGCTGTCGATCAAGCTGTGTCCGCTTTCAATTCGGGAGACAGCATGGTGATGCAACCAGTGATGCCCAGTACGTTATCCACGGCACAAGGGCTATTTGAGGCTAATTTGTGCATGCACGGCTTGAACATGGGAGTTGCAACAGCAAGCCAAAGCGGCGCCCTCATCCCGGATGGCGAATTCGTAAACTTGAAGCCCACCGCAAACGGCTTCGTACTGCGAAATGCCAGCTTTGTATGCGGCGGTGTAGATTTACCCAGTTCATTTGATTCAACACCAGCATCCAATAGTTGGTTCAGCTCCAGCATCCCAATGGAAGCGTTGCGGACAGCGCATACGCAAGCTTTACGGGAAATGCAAGGCATTTTGGATTCCCAAGCTTTGGCGTTCGTCAAATCAGTTGTGGACCGGCAAGCCAATCCAAATGCTTCTCTAATAAACGCGGAAAGCGCGATACAAGCAGCTGCGCAAGCTTATGAGAAGCATGTCAATACCGTGGCGGCGACAAAACAAGGAGATATTAAAAGCTTAGCCTCCAAGCTAGGCACCACGATCGCAGAATCCGGTTGGTGGACGCTTGGAGCTTGGTACCAAACTTTTGCTCAGGCCAACACTAAATTATCTGACGCAGTTGCAGCAAAAGCCGCCGTCTATGGCACCTCAACCGCTGGTGACCCTGCCATTCTGGCAATTTATAACGCAGCCTACACAGCGTACATTTCTCAGCAAAGCACAACAAATTTCACTCCACCAATTGGGACAAGCAGTACCGCAGACTATTCAAAGACTGCGACAGGAAATGAAGCAAGCAAAATTATTGGCGGGATTTTCCAAGCACCAGGACAAAGGTTTGTGAATTGGGCCGTAAATATTAATGCCGGTGGCGAAGGCCTTGGACAAGTCAATCCGCTAATAAAAATGAAAAATTTGGGCGATTACACCTTGGGCATAGCAGACACTGCCCTGGCTACTTACGCCATTGCAAAAGGCGCCTCCAAGCTAAAAGATCATTTTAGTTTGGTAGGTATTGCAGCCAGAGTGGCTGATTTCGCCACAGGTATAGGAAGCCTTTTTCAATCAGCACTCGATGCATTGAGCCCAATCATAATTATTCTAGTCATTTCCTTGTTTTTACTTGGTGGAGCCCTCTCAATCTACTTGCCATTCGTGCCTTTTATCGTATGGTTTGGCGCCGCGATTAACTGGCTCATTGTTGTCGGTGAGGCAGTTATAGCAGCCCCGCTGTGGGCAGTAACCCATTTACGAGGTGATGGAGGAGATGGACTGGGCAATCATAGCACTCATGGCTGGGTTTTCCTTCTAAATGTAATGGTAAGACCGTTACTCATGGTTTGCGGATTCTTCTTGGGAGGAGCATTTTTGATCGCCGGCGGAACCCTCTTGAATCAACTGTTTGGAGTCGGCGTAGCAAATGCCCAGTTTGACTCAATTACAGGCTTGGTGAGTGTGATTTTCCTGCTGGCTATTTATGTATCTATGGCCACAAATCTCGTACATAGCTGCTTCAATTTAATTTTTATCGTTCCTGATCAAGTTATCAATTGGATTGGTGGGCACGCCTCTTCTGCACTGGGCCGCGATGACAACGACCGCATGCGTCACGCGGTTGCTGCTATCTCCGGCAAGGTCGAGGAAGCCGTCAACCGACGTCTTTCACCTCGCCTAGATGGCTCAAAGGGAAAGCCTCGTTCAGGGGATGGTTTTAGCTCCCGATGAACTGGGAACAGCAACTGTCCGGTGCTAGGCTGGACGCGACTCCGTCCAGCCGGCACCGCACGAAACGTGCAAGCAAGGGGGCAAACGTGATTATTTTACTTTGGGCTATTTTCAGGCCGTTTTATCTATTTGGTCTGCCTTTCGTCGTTATTTTGCTTTGGTTTACTATCGCAAATGGCATATCGCAGGATATTGAATTTGCCCTGCCTGTAATTCTATTTACGCTTATGTACTTCGCTGTGGGATATGCGTGCTTCATATCCTTTCCCAACAGGTTGAGATCGAAGCTCACAGCCCGAATCCAAGCGAACAAAAGCCGCACCTTCAATCCTCTCGTGGAAGCAACAGGGTATCTATCAAACCGTGCCGTGGTGCTGGACCCAAAGAATAGAAAGATGTTATACGTTGACATGCTTGCCAAAACTGAAGAAATACTAGATTACGACGACATTCAGGGATGGCAAATGCTGTCCCGCGGAGATAGCACCTCTTTAACTTTTGCAACAGATTCGCCGACCAACCCGACGATTGGCATAAAAATATCCACAAGCCAGCTTAATATTTTCGGAGCTTGGCTACAAGGCTTGAAATAGACAGCTTTCAAGGAACTTATAAATATGAAACATTACCTGTTCTATTTTAGCGCTATAGCTGTGGCACTTATAGGCTGTGGTGACCAAAATAAAAGCGAGACTGCACAGAACTCGGCTTCACAGCCATCTCTCGGCGTTGATCGCCCGCCGACCAAGGAGTCAATCCACAGCGACGCGACGAAGCCATATCTGAAAGACATCAATAAGGCTGCAGTGAAGCTGACTCCCAATGATCTAGCTCACCCAATAAGCAAGTATTCCCGACTTGACAGCGATCCGCTGGCGCTAGCGTATCTTGTCGCAGCTCAAAATGCTCCCGCATTCTCAGAAGAGGAAAAACTAGCACGACTTTCGTCAAGTTGGGCATCTACAACAGATGCATTTCAAAAGCGAGAAATTGCAAAGTCTGAATTACCTCGGATCGAAAAAATCCTGTCAGAATACCGAGATAATCATCACTACGCCATTTCTTTATCTGCAAGCTCAACTAACGAAGTGTCTATAGCGAAGATTAGCTTAAGCCCATACGACTTCTCAACCAAAAGTTTTCCGATTGGAATTAATGGACAAGACTGCTGGGGATGGGCTTTCAGAACTATTCAAAAGGTTGGCTTGAATCTTACTGGTGGAATCGTACCTTGCAGGATAACAGTAGAAGATGAATCGGTTGCAAAGTCTATTGAAGCGGCACGCTCATCTAACTCAATTGTAGAGGAGGGAACCATCTTTTTCTTTGTGCCATCAGTTCAAGGCAATGTAGCTCAAGGAGTTGTGACTGCGGCCAGAATCCAGCTGATTAACTCACAGACCAATTCGTCATTAGGCGTTTTTGAGCTAAAACCTCAGCAGTAAGCGAAACAACCAGGATGACCTGATGAACCGACGCATTCAAGCAATTGGGCTGTTGGTTGGTGGCTTGGCTGTCGGCTCGGCCTTGGCTGATGGCCGATCAGCCGTACACAACTTATTCTCAAACCTTGCGCGTTCAAATGCGAACCTTGGTGTCACTGAGACGTCAGCTGTTGCGAGTCCGACATTGGTGCGCGGCATTTATCGGATGACGAACCAACAAGGGGTTTTCGTTGGTTATATAAACGAAAGTGGCACGCTGTTCGGGGACTATAGAGGCTTGAATGTAGTACCGAACAACGGTGCTCGCCTTCGAGCGCTTACCGCCACCGAAAGTGCTGAGGTCCGTGCAGAAGTGCTAGCGGCTATTGAGTACGAGAAACTTCCTAAGCTTACTTACGGAGATGGCGGTAACAGACGTCTGCTGATCTTCAGTGCAGTCGATTGCCCCTCATGCAAAGTCTTCGAAGACGGCATGCGCAAGTACGGCGCCAACTTAAATTCGACGTTCTACGTGGTTCCGGCATCCCTACAGCCAATAGCCCAGGGCGGAGGAAAAGCTTGGCAGACCGTATCGCGGATCTGGTGTGCTTCTGATGCCGGGGCGGCTTGGAAGTCGTTCTGGTCGACTCGAAGTGTGCCGCAAGCCCGTCAATGCCAGTTTACTGAGCCCAGCGTTGCAGAGTCGGCTGATCAGCAGCTCAAGGAAATACTGAGGTCTGTGGGGATTCAGGTAAATGGCACTCCGCAGATTGTTCTGGAGGACGGATCGTTCATCGCAGACGTGCCAAACCTGTCGCCGGCGTACGTCGCCGCGACATTTGGGTCGTTTGGTGCTCGGCAGCAAGTAACCGGCTCGGTTCGTTGGTTATCAATGAGTGCGGAAGACCAACGTGCAGGCAGTTCGGGCGGTGGATTTGATTTGAAAAAAGCAATTTTTGGCCGTTGAGTGCCAACGCACGAAGCCATGTCACATCAGCGATGTGGCTTCCCTACCGCCGCTTCAACGATGCTTGGCCGCGAAGGCTGGGTGACGCGATACCCAGGGGGCGCAGGTCATTGTTTTTGACATGCTTCAACGGTGCCTGACTGAGAGGACCGGGTGGTGCATGACGCGGAAGGCCTGCAGGCCACAGGCAAGCCAGCTCCAACGATGCCCGGCCGCAATGGCCGGTTGACGCGTCGCGGCGGGAGGGTGGTGTGCGTGACATTGCCGCTTTAACGATGCCCGGCCATGAGGACCGGGTGACGCGCGCTGTGGCTGCTAACCGAACGCATGCGCGCCCTGCTTCAACGGTGCCCGGCCCCGAAAGCCAGGTGACGCCGGCTGGTACTACCCGGCGGACATGGTGCAAGACTGGCTTCAACGATGCCCGGCCGCAACGGCCGGGTGACGCCCGCTGGACCTGCAGCGCTGGCCGGCGTCGATGCTGCATCAACAATGCCCGACCGCAACGGCCGGGTGACGCTACTGCGTGGGATCGTCCCAAAGCCCCTCCAGCGGACTTCAACGATGCCTGACCGCAACGGCCGGGTGACGCAAGTGGCGCAAGCCGTGAACGAGACGCTGAAGGAGCTTCAACGATGACCGACCGCAACGGCCGGGTAACGCCCTGCGCGCCCAGCACGTGGATGTACACGAGAAGATCCTTGGCGCCGCACGAACCTGCCGGGTAGGGCAGAGGCGAGGTGCCGCCTGGCTTGGCCGAACGGCAACTCCTTGTTCAGCCGGCATTATCTGCTCGCGCGAACCTCTCGACTGCGAGAGCGTCACTGCAGGTTCGCGCGGCCGGCTGGAAGACGTCATATTCGCCTGCGCTGGTGACCGCCGAGGACCAAACGCCCTCCACCCCGGGCAACTGCTCCAGAGAGCCCACGGGCCGCTGCCGCAGCAGCCGGACCTCGGCCAGCGACAGCGGTTCATGCCACTGCGGCCAGACGTAGGCACGGCTTCCGGCAAATCCAGTGGTGCCGGCTCTGCGCGGGCCCGTCGCCACGACGGGATGCAGTGGCAGTGATTCGATGGCCAACCACACCAGCATCGGTTGCCCCGGTGGGGCTCTGTCGGTCGGCGCCATGGGCTGGTGGGCGTGCGTCATCAACGTCGCGGGATCCCAGCCCAGGCTGTGCCAGTCTTCGTAGGGACCGCCGGACAGGGCCCGCTCAATGCGCAGTGCCAGCCCAACGCGTGGCCGCTCGCGCGTCGGCGACAGTTCCACGCCCAGTTGCCGGATCTTGTGCAGCAGTTGCTGCCTACCAGATGTGAAGTCGAAGCGCGAGCGGGCCACGAACCCCTTGTCGTTGACGACGGCATCCGTTGCGAAGCCGGCCAGGAAGCCCAGCGCCCGCTCGTTGCCGCATAGGGCCGCTGCTGCTGCCCGGAAATCCTGCGGCGTGATGGTGCGGATGTGTTGCGCCGGGCTGCGCCGGCCGTCCTCGCTGGTGGCCTCGAAATTGAACTCCGGCGCCTCAGCCCGGCCGCGCATGTGCTCGGCCAGGAGCTCGCGCAGGACCGAAGCCTCCACCCCATGCAGCACGGCATGGGTAGGGGTCCATGCCAGCCGCACCGGCCGCCCGTGGTCCTGAGCGCACACGCGCAACAGGCCCAGTGCCGCCATGAAGCCGATGGGAGAGGCGATCGGTACCCCGGTCAGGGCCACTTCGGGATCAGCATTGTTCATCACGCTCTCCTATAGGGGACACGGCCGCCTCTTCCATCGAGGCCCGTGCATCGGCGGCGCGCAGCAGCCACTCCAGTTGCGCAAGGCGCCAGGGGCCGTGCTGCGCCAGCATGCCGGCCCACGCTGCTGGCCAGTGAGCCGGCAGCCCGGCGTAGCACATGCCCGCCGCCGTGGGTTCAGCGCAGCCAGGCAGCCAGGGCCGGCCGAGGCCGTGGTGCGTGGCCACGAGGTGGCGGGTAAGGGGATCGGCCAGGGACTTGAAATCCAAGCTGGCGAACTCGTGCCGGAAGCCCCGCGGCACGCCGGCCAGGCGCCACGCCGCGAGCTGCTCGGTGCGGCTGCGCAGCGCCGACTTGGCCAGCACCCGGCCGCCCTGCGCGGCCAGCACGCTGCCGTGCAGCAGCACCTGCATGCGCGGCTCGGCCTTGCCGGCGTCGTGCACCGCGGCGGCCTCCACGACCTGGGCCTGGCACATGTCGCCCGCAGAGAGCCGCCGCGCCCAGCGCCGCACGTCGTCGTGGTGCTTGTCGAGCGCCACGGCGCGGCCGATCTCGATCTGGCCCTCGATCTCCTCGACGCCGGCGCCACGCAGCACATAGCCGCCCGGGTGCGGCTCAAGCCGCACGTCCTTTAACCGGGCCAGCAACGGCGAGTCGCCTGCGGCAACAGCGTCCAGCAGCGCCTGCTGCGCGGCATGGATCTCCTCGCACAGGTCGTCCTCGGCCGCGGCGGCGCGGGCCTCTAAGCTGCACAAGGCCTGCACCAAGGCGTGGAGCCAATCGGCATCGTCGCCGAAGGCTGCCCAGCGGCCGGCCACCAGGCGGGCTGCGGGGCGGCGCGGCCGGCCGGGTTCAAGCAGGCAGTTGTCGGCGATGTCCGCCACCGGCGTGCTACTTTCCGGTGCCCAGCCCCATTCGTCGCATCCGCCATAGGCGGCCGGCAGCACCAGCGTGTCACCGGGACGGACCTGACGCGCCGTAACTACGCGGCAGTCGTCGGCGCCCCGCCAGCGCAGCACGGGACGGTCGGCTAGGTCTCCCACCTGGCCCTCGTCCGCCACGGATTCCAAGTCGCTCCACTGGTCGCCAGGAGCTGCGCCGGTGAGCCAGCGCCGCACCGCGGCCGCCGGCATCGGCAATCCCTCGCGCTGCATCGGCGGCAGCAGCGCCACGGCCCGCGGCCAGTCCTCAGGCGCACCGGGCAGCAGGTCGTCACGCCAGACGAGCGTCACCTCGGCCGCCTTGTCGCTCGGCCCGTGCAGCCACGCCCTCACGTCCAGCTCCGGCGCGAAAGCGCCGGTCTGCGCCAGCATCTCCAGGTGGACCGGCAGTAGCGTCGCGGCGCAGGAGGCCGCCTCGACCGGCGCCGGGTGGGCGCCCAGCACCTCTTCCAGGGCGCCCACGCCGAAATCGACCATGCCTGCCGCCTCCTCCTCTCGCGCCTGCAGCCAAGCCCAGGCGTCGTCCGAGGCGGTGCCGTACACCGGGTCCTTTTCCCGGTACAGCACCACGCCGCGGGACTCGCCACGCTCGCCCAGCCGGTCGAGCCGGCCGAAGCGCTGGCGCAGCGCCGACAGCGGCGCGCATTCCGATACCAGCGCGTCAAGGTCCAGATCGGCGCCGACCTCGATGGTCTGGGTCGCCACCACCACCATCGGCGGATGGTCGGGCCGGCGCTGCCGGCCGGCCTGGATCTGCGGCAGCAGCGCCTGAAGCTGTCGATCCCGCTCTAGTGAACGCACCCGACCTGTGAGCAGCACGCAGGGCACGCTGGCCCGGTGCAGCCGCTCGAAGCAGCGCCGCGCCGTGGCTACCCGGTTCACCACCACGCCCACCTTCGCCACGCCGGGGTGGCTGCGAAGCGCTTCGGTCTCTTCACACAGCGCTTTGATGAAGTCTTCCCCGCCGCTGCCCTTGACAGCGCGTAGCCGCACCAGCTTGCGCGCCGCGAGCCGCCACCGCACGGTCTCGACCGCCAAGTCGTCCGCCTCGAGCCCGACAGCGGCGTCCTGGCGGTGACCGGGCAGGGTGGCAGACATGGGGGTCACGGTGATGTCCGCGCCTTGCGCCCTGAGGACCTGCAGCGTCTGCAGCAACGGCATCGACAGGTGGGCCTCGTCCACCACGATCAGCGTGTCGCTGGCCAGGAAGGCCGCGTGCAGCGGCCAGCGCCGCGGGCTCACGCCATAGCCGCGGAACAGCAACCTCGACCCGAGCTGGTCCACCGTGCTGAGCACGACCGACAGCCGCTCGGGATAGAGCACCCAGTCGTCGTCTCCGAAGACGCCGCCGCGCAGCCGCACCACCTGCATCTCGCCGACGCGCTGGGACAGCTCGCGCAGCGCGGGGTAGGTGGCCTGCTGGAGCGCGCGCTGTATCCGCTCGACACGCTGGTGCACCGCATCCACCACGATGCGGCGGTCCACGACGAAGACGATGCGCCGCCAACCACCCTGTGCCGCTGCCCATACCGCGGCATCGACCAGCGCCGACTTGCCCAATCCGGTAGGTACCGTCACGTCGAAAGCCTCGCGCCGAGCCAGCCGCGCCGCAGCGCGTACCTGCCACGGAAACGGCTGCTGGCCATGGACGGTCGTAAAGAACTCCTGGAACGTCAGGTCGCTCATGTACGCAGCTCCTGCGGCGTCGGGCGGAAGAGGCCGATGCCGAAATTGCGCCACCGGCCCGCGATCACCGGACCCTCGATGGGTCGGTCGAAGCAAACCTGGGCATGCCAGCGCTGCATCCGAGTCGGGATGTCCAGGGCGCGCGGTGCGCCCTCGAAGTCGCTGGTGCGGCTGAGGTGAACGGCCTGCGGCACCGGGAAGCCTGCGATGGCCAGCGACTCCACCAGCGCATCGACAAGGCGATCAACTTCAGGGCGCTTGGGCGGCCGGTCCAGAAGGACTGGCGTGACGGTGGACCAATGCGTGGACGCTTCACGCCACGTGTCCTCGCGCAGTACCAGCGGCGTCCCGGACAAGCCGACCGGCGTCACTTGCGCAACCTGGTCGTCCGGCAGATGCAGCTGGCGCAGCCGGGACAGCGCCATCAGCGTGAGGGCACGGTCGTTGGGCTCCATCTCCACGGGCAGCGCCACACCGATACCGCGGACCTTGCCCCTGGCATGGGCGTGTCCCACGTCGGCCAGGGGCAGCCAGGCCACGTGGCGTACCAAGCCGTCGTGGCCATGCAGTGCCGCCGGCACATGCTCGCCCAACAGCGACATGGCGGCGCGGCGGGCTGCGCGGGCCAGCGTGTGGGCGGTATCAGCCCCCCATGAACAGCCGTCCAGGCGGAGACCGATCCATTCGTAGTCGCTGCGCCGATGGTCCGCACCGGCAGGAGCGCTGGCACGCGCGTAGGGTTGCAGCACCTCAAACACCGGCTGCGGGCGTCGCAAGGCGCCGTGGCCCTGCGTTGCCAGCCGGTCCAACTCTTCCAGGCGTCCGCTCTTCGTCACCCGCAAGAACTCGCGGCCATGCGCCGCGGGTACCAGGTCCGGCGCGGGCGCCGTGTCATCGGCGACAAACCGGGCCGTGACCAGCGAGTGCGAGGTGCCCAAATGCGTCATGCGCGCCGCCAGGCCGTCGAGCAGCGCCAGCTCCTGCGCCGACAGCACCAGGGGCCATTGCAGCCGGACCTCCGGCTCTGCCAGCAGCGAGGCACCGGGGAACTGCCGCACTCGGCGGTTGGGTGCCAGGGCACTGCCGGCCTTCCTCGACGCGATGCGCGTCTGCACATCGTTGACCGGCACGTAGATGTCGGGCGCCTCGCGCAGGTCGGCCTGCGGAAAGCACAGCGCGGGCGGCGGGGACGCTTCGAGCTTGCGCAGCACGGCGCGCTGCTCGCTGCTGGGATTGCAGCCGCCGGCGTAGGCGGCGGCCACGAGCGCGGAGAACACCCGCGAGGGATGCGGCGGCCACTCGGGGCGCCGAGGGTCGGCATGGTCGGCGGCGCAGTAGCGCCCGCCGGGAAATCCAATCTGGAGCTGCAGCATGGCTGCACCCTCATTCCTCGTCGGCACCATCGCTCTGCGCGACAGCCGCGCGGCTACGTCGCACGAGCTCGACCAGCCGCTCGTCGGCAGCCAGCTTCAGCGGCACCTCGCGCAGCGCCAGTCCGCACTCCGCGGCGTGCCGCCAGGCTGCATCGAGCAGGGCGAGCGCGGTGTCGGCCTGCAGCGAGACCTCCTGCCGCTCCTGCAGCGTGCGGCCGATGAGCTCCAGGCGCCCGGCATCGCGCGGCAGCAGCTCGCAGCGCGAGCGCAGCAGGTAGCCAGTCTCGTTCTGGGCCACGAGGCCGTAGAGCGTCCACGCGGCCAGCAGTGCGCGGGCGGCCTGGTCGCGCCGCGGGTCGAGCCGCCCTGCAGCGTCCGGAAAGTGAAGGTGCCGCAGGCCTGAGCACGACAGCACGCTGGTCTGCACCGCGCCGCTGATCACGGCTGCGCGCGGCACGGCCGTCGCTGGCACGCTGCCGAAGCCCATCTCGCTGGGCTTCTTGCCCTTCTCCTTGGACTTGGTGGCTGCGGTGCGGATCGTGAAGCGCTGCACCGGGTTGTCGGTGGGCATCAGCTCCGCCACCTGGCTGCGAATGTCCATCGGGTCAAACTTCGTGGCCGAGATGTCGGCCGGCACGGCATCGAGGCCTAGGATTTCGGACGTGAGCAGGCGCGGAATCTTGGCCGACAGCGGGCCGCCGCCGCCGTTGCTGTCCCAGGCGCCCAGCGTCAAGCAGATCGGCGCATGCTCCAGCAGCGCGCAGGCCTTGTCCGGGCGCGCGGCCAGCAACGCGCGGCCGATCGGCGTCTCGAAGAACGGCTGCTTGTCGAGCGTGACGGCGCGCATCACGGCGTCGTAGATGCGGTGCGAGAGCTGCAGCACCGAGTACGCCGGTTCGCCCTCCAGCCCAGGAAAGGTAATCTCGATGTCGGGGTAGCGAATGTGCTGGGCCCGCACGGCAGCCAGCAACGCAAGCTCGATGCGATTGGACTGGCTCTGCGGCGAGTCCAGCACCACAGCGTCGCGCTGCTGGCCGTCGACGTATGCCCGGCGGTAGGGGATGTGGGGCGGCTCGCTCTTCTTGGGAGCCGCATAGGTTGGCGGGCACACAAGGCCGTCCGGGCTGGCAGGCGTGAGATCTACCTGTAGGCGGATCACGGAGCGGGTTGCAACACAGTCAAGCAAATGCTCAAGTTCCATGCGACCTCCTGGAAGGATCTCAAGGTCCGGGGTGCTGCTGCCTGCAAAGAAAATTCAGGCCCTGCACATCTTGCGGATCGACAGGCTCGCCAGGTGAGCCTGTGCCGCAAAGACGCAGTGCGCCAGCATGGCGTGATGGCACTCAATGTCACCGAGAGAACACACGGCTACGTGGCTGCCGTACCAGCGGCGGGCTGCATCCTGCACCGGCCGGCGATGGACGCCCTGTGGCGGTTGCTGATAAGGCGAGCGCGGTACCACGTGGGCGTCAGTAGCCGTCGCGGCCGGGCTGCTATAGCGCCTGAAGACCTTGCGCGTGCGTGGTCCATGGCCATGCGGATCGCGGCGTAGCAGCTCGACCGGTTGTTGGCAGGAGCCGACCCGGCATGGACGGGTTAGAAACCTCTGCGGCACTGAGGCCGCGCGCCAGGCGCACCAATTAGGCGCCCGCGGCTACTGGAATCGGCTGCGACGCAGGCAGCCCTTGCGCGTAGTACCTGCAACGGTGCCTGAACGCCTCGCCCGTGGCCGTGCTCGGCTGCTGGCTATGGCTGACGCTGGCGCAAGCGTCGGCGATGAACCGCGCGTCCACCGTCGGCATGGCCATAGCTTGCAGCCGCACCAACGCCTAGTTTCACCGTCGGAACTGCGTCGGTCCGTCGTTAGACAGCATTTGAATCACGGACACTACCGCGTATGGTTTCTCGGTTTTTGCGATAGAAATCTTTTCCCTCTATGACGCGATGCATTCTTGTGGTGAGAGATTGCCACCCTTCCCAATAGGCCTGCTTTTCGAACATCTCGGGATCCCAAATGTCTTCCCACCATGTGCTACGAAAATGGGAGTTGGGGCCATCCAATACATTAAGGGGATGACGCTTCCCTGAAAGCAAAGCAGAAAATACATCATCGTCGACCAGGTATCCAGTAACCTGAAATTCCGCACCTGATTTTGTGTGCTTCTTATAAAGGGCTTCGAAAAGAAGGAGCAAAGCTGCGAGACTGGATTCTCCGCCTGCTCCGATCACTTCGCTAACATGGTAAGGCGTACTGAAAACCTGAATTGACCATTCAGAATACTGTTTGTAATATGCAAATTCTCCAGCTTCGCTTTTGCTTCGAATAAGTCCTACGGTTTTTACAGGTCTTGAATCAGGCGACTCAAGCAACCAAGACATGCCATCAGACGGATTCTCTGGAATCCTTTGATATATTGGCTTATAGGGAGTACCCTCACCATGGGCAAGCCAGCTGAAATCACACATCAACAGGCTTGCAACTGCTTTAATTTCTTCAAAGGAGGGTTCCTCAAGACCAGCGCACCAGCGTTCGACTTCACTCGCGTGACTACGTCCCATTGCTTCAGCAATCCTGGAAGGAGATGCATTACGCCCTGGACGATGATTTATCTCGTCGATAATATAACGCAAGCGCTGGGACACCTGCATGCATCGACTATTATGAGATTCTGCACCAACCCACTCTTTTACCCAGTTACGGATAGCCATTCTGGCTTCCGCTTCGACTGACCTGTCGTGTGACTGCGCGATTTCTACCAATGCTTTAAACACATCAGGGGGCAGATTTCTGACCAAAATCTTCCCTGTGGTCAAAGCTTCTGCATCCGGTTGCACGTTTCGATTCTTCCCGCTGCCGAACGATTCAAACATATGGCCTCCTAGAAGCCTCACTGTAGATCAGATTGCAATCATAGTGATTTCGCTTTGATCATGGAATTGCATCATGCAGTGTGAAGTGCAAGTTCGCGAAGCAGATTGGTCAAAGGGTCGGGCGGAAGTAGATGTAGGGTGCCAACCAAGTTGGCTTTTGGCGTGGCCAGGAAGCGCACGTTCTCGGTGGTGGTACGGCGTTTTTCGGTGGGCGCTTTCGAACCGATCGAGTCAGGTGTGGGGTAGCGGCAGAAGTCTCGATAGCGCTTGAACCTTTGCAGGCAGGCAGCTCGTCTTGCCTCGCTGCAAAGCTTGCAGCCTTTACGCGCAGTGCTGGGTGCGCGGATAGCGCGTACCGGATCAAATGATTGCTGGCCACTGCCTGTGGCAACCGCGCTAGATCCAGCATCGGCTGCCGACTTCGCGGATGGTGCTAGCGGCAAAAGGAGCTGTGCACCATGTCAGCGAGCTGCCTTCCGTACGCAGCGCCCGCTCGGCGAAACCCTTGCCGCGGCACCCAAACCACGCGCGGTCTACCAAAAAAAGAGGCCCGCCAACGGCGGGCCATCAAGACGACAAGGCGACACCTGGAGGGAGTTGGGCCGCCTCAGTACAAGAATAGCAGACATCGTAACCAAATATTGAAAGCACTTCACATAATTGACATTGAAGAGACTATTGATCAGCGCACCTTCACAGCTACAAGCTTTTCAGCTGTGCCTTTTTCAAGCCATGGCGGCACACATATTGACGGCCAGCGCCTGGACAACTTGCGCCGGTTTGCCTCTTGTCGACGCAACAGTCCATAAATTTCCCTGTTTATGTCCGTGAGCCCGCGGCCCTCCAGCAATTGAACGACGGGCGAAAATGCTGCTGCGTTCTTGGGGATCAGAAAAAGATTTTCCTCTGAAAGAGGGCGTGAGCCCAACCGCAGCGTAAACACCTGCCCCAGCAGCGTGGCAAGGCACTGCTTTGGCGTGAATCGCGCGTGCGCCGGCACATGAAGCAAGCAATAGCGTGAGAGCAACCAGTTCCATGCAGGCGCATTAAGCCACCGCATCGTCAACGGCGCTTTCAGCGGAACCGGCTGCTCAATCACTTCTGCGATGAAGGCTGCGGCAGCGAAACGACGTGATCCTGCTTCACTGCACAAGAACAGCCTGCCATCCCAAAACCAGAGATCTAGGCTGTCATTACCGGCAGGGTCAGTAATTCCAACGTCCCGGTGATGCAGCATTTGTTGCAGCCCGTGCTCATTCATCTCCGCACGGACAGAAGAACAATACCGTTGACCAAAAGAGGCAACGCTGTCAAAGAAGACGTCCGATGAACTGCTGTCGGCAATACCTTCGACGTCAAGAATATCGCAGGCAAACTCGTCCATACGGCTTTCGAGCACCAGCGGCCCGAAAGGATTTCTCAGCACAGTTTTTCGACCGCCAGCAATCAGACCTTCAAACTCTCTTTTATTCCATGCACACTTTGTGAACTGGTTCCAGCAAGGCCTGGATCGCCAGAAAATCCCATTTTGACAACGGTCAAAAGGCAGCTTTTCTGCATGCGTGTCGATCAATGCGGCAGCTTGAACGAGACCGCGCCAGCCATCAATACGTTCAAAGGCGGACGTGTCGGGCAGGAGCAGCAAACGACGCCAAGTCGGCCAGGATTCAACTTTTGCTATTGCCTGCGGCACGTCTTCTAGGCAGGAACGGTCAGGCCAATCTCGCACTGCGGTTTGTGTTTCACCTATGGGGAAGCATGTGCTGTTCTTTCTGGGTACCGGCATAAGCCCATCCTCGACTGGCGTCACGCATCAATTTATGGGTCTTAAATAATTCATCACTCACTGTACGTAATTACATGCCATCACGGATTTTCCATGTTGTACGTAAGGCAATGCACTCAATGAACCGGGTGGCCGTGCCTGGATGGCGTGCTTCGCAAGATGCTCTCGTGTGTTGCGTTGCAGCAAGTGTGAGCCTTGTATCTTCAGAGAGAGGCTTCGGACCGGCTCACGCAGCCCGAGCGCCCTCTGGGTTGATGTTTGAAGCCCGTGGCTGAGCACTGGGCGCGTGAGCCGGACCGTCCTCTCTTGCAGCCCGAACGGTTGTAGGAACTCGCAGTTCGCATAGACAAGGATGGGAGCGAGAGGACGTGTCCGACTCTGTTTTCGTAGGCATTGATGTCTCCAGCCAGACGCTGGAAGTCGCCAGCACCGCACAGGCCAAGACTTGGCAGGTGAGCAACGACAGCACCGGCATCGAAGCGTTGGTGACGCAGTTGGTGGCGCTGCAGCCGGGGCTGGTGGTGCTGGAGGCCACGGGCGGCTACGAGTTCGAGGCGGCGTGCGCATTGCAGGCCGCGGGGCTGGCCGTGGCGGTGGTCAACCCGCGCATGGCGCGCGACTTTGCACGTGCCATGGGCGCGCTGGCCAAGACCGACGCGCTGGACGCCAGGATGCTGGCTGCCTTTGCCCGCGTGCTGCACCAGCACCCCGAGCGCGAGCGCTTTGTGAAGCCGCTGGCCGACGCCGAGCTGCAGCGGCTGCAGGCCTTGGTGCTGCGTCGGCGTCAGCTCGTGCAGATGCTGACTTCCGAACGCCAGCGCATGCGCATCTCGCATGCCGCGGCCAAGCCCAGCATCGAGCGCGTCATTGAGTTCCTGCAACGCGAGCTTGATGACAGCAATGGCGACGTCGCCAAGCACGTGCAGCGCCATCACGCCGAACTCGCTGCAGCGCTGCAAAGCGTGCCGGGCATCGGCGCGGCCAGCGTGGCAGTGCTGTTGGCGGAGCTGCCCGAGTTGGGCAAGCTCGATCGCCGCCGCGTGGCTGCTCTCGTGGGCGTGGCACCCCTCAACCGAGACTCGGGCCAGATGCGCGGCCAGCGTGCCATCTGGGGCGGGCGCGCCGACGTGCGACGCACCCTCTACATGGCCACGCTCGTGGCCGTGCGCCACAACCCCGTCCTGCGGACCTACTACGAGCGGCTGCTGGCCGCGGGCAAGCGCAAGAAGGTCGCCTTGGTGGCGGCCATGCGCAAGCTGCTGACGATGCTCAACGCCATCGCCAAGCATGGCTCGCCGTGGAATCCGGAGATGCATCACGCTTGACAGCCAAGACGGTTGCTCTGTCCTTCTCCTTGCTACGAGCAAGAGCACTTAAGGGTTCAAATGGAAATTGCCCAACATGGCATCCGGTTTCCCCAAGACAGCTAATTATTTAAAAGCACGGCGCTGTAGTCGTGGATATGTTTACTCATTCCTAAGTTGGACTGCGGGTGGAAGTGCACTGCCGTGACTTATTGCAAACCGGGCAAGAGGGTCTGCCACCAGCCTGTGCTGGCCGCAATCACTCGTCGCTGCCAGATGCCCTCTTCCGAGTGACGATCACGACGACCATGGGCATCACCTTCTCGTCAATGATCAGCAGAGCCTTGCGCTGCGAAAACTCGTTGGAGGGCAGACCGCGTTTGCCTGGCAAAGATGCGATGGTGGACATGACCGATTGCACGGTTCGCCGGCCGCAAGGCACCAGGACACTGGCCCCGGCTTCCAAGCTGACGATGGCCTCGGTCAGGTTGCCGTGGAACGTGAGATTCAAGGTGAATCCTAAGTGCAGTGAACCAAGAGCTCAGATTATACGTAATTACGTAATTACGTAATTACGTAATTCAGAGCGACGCCGTTTTGCTTAAAGCGGGCCTATGCCCTGCAATGAACCCAGCCGCTGGCACTGGTGCCTGCTGCGCCAGCGAACTGGGCGCTCAGCCCGGCAGGGCAACGGCTCTTACGTGCGCCTATTGCCCACGCAGGGACAGCACGGTTCAGCGAGACCTGGGCTTGCTGGCGCGAGGAGCCACGCTTGGCGATGCTGAAGCTGCAGACGTCGAAGACGCCAGTTGAGGCGGTGGACTGAGCTTCACGTGGACGGTCGGATCGAACCGGCACGTCGCCTCTTTTATGGCCGACCAGTGGCGGAACGGGACGATGCCGGCATTGAGGAAGTGGTCGCTGAACTCGGTCAGCACAGGACACGCAATCAATCGCAAGTGACGGCAAGCAGGTGAATCTGCCAACACGCCGAACAGTGAAGGTTCGTTGGCCAGCGTCGCTGCGATCTGCTCATCGTCAATCTGCGCCACACGCGGGTCATTGGGTGCCAAGCCAGCACGAATCCACTCCGCCACATCACGGTTCATTGCACTGGCCATTCGCAGCATGCTGAAGAAGTCGTACTGGCTCAGCTCCGGCGTCTTCATTACCGTGGGGTTGGGCTTGTGCTCCAGTTCCACAACCAAGTCCACCACGGTGTAGTCCATGCGGTTGCGATCCGCATGTTCCCGTGCAGCAACGAACGCTTCTGGTTTGCTACGAGTGCCATAAATACCCGCAAAGGCCCCCTGAATAGGATTGGCCAGCGGCAACGAGCACTCGTGCAGCTCCAGTGATTTCAATCTGTGTTCAACGAACACGATTGTTGAAAGTTCAATTCGATGCATGCATGCGGTGGCCCTGCCTAATCAGTCTGCTCCGCTGCCGCATCCTGCTTAGACCATCCCTCCGACAATACATTGCCTGCTTGCTGTCGCTGACCTACTGAGGCCGCCACGTCAACCATCAACTTCAAGGTTTGCCGGGGAGTAAGGTTTAATCGACGCAAGGCTTCAATCCAACGAAGGACCGACCGACTCGGGCTCGGTTTATTTTTAGCTTGAAGGCTGGCTTTTTTCAGCTTCGGCGGCCGAATAAGCCGGTATGCGGTCGGCGGCGCGCGACCAATCAACGCCGCAAACGTCGTGAAATCTTGGGGCTGGTCTTCACGAAGACCCAGCCACAGGAAGAACTCCTTGATGTCAGGTGGAACCGGCCTGGGATAGGCCTTCGGGTGCTGCCGGTAGACCTCATAGAGCATGGCTACCACCGGGTCGTCCACAGGCTCCAGCTTGCGGTCGTCGCGGGTCAACTCGTCCCACTTGACCCTCTGTAGCCCGAATGCTTCCGCTGCTTCCGCCTTCGTCAACTTCCTGTCCATCATCCACTTCTCTAGGTGGATTCCGCAAATGGCAGTGTCTGCTGAGTTCTTGGCTTCTGTAGGCATCCTGCTGATCATAGCAAGGAAGGCCGTGTTTGACGGCCTGGTTGGTTGTGCTTCTCCATCGCTCGTTTTCCGCATAGTATCTATTGTACGGAGTTCGTCGGGTTCACTTTTGTAGAACCACCTCGGCCTCCAGCGCCGGCTGCTCTTCGGGCAGCTAGCAGTAGTTCGACGCAGGCGGACGCGCCTGTAGAGGAGCCGATGTGAATGCACCCCTGAGCAGCCCACTCCAGGATTTCCGTAACTCGGTGTATCACCGTTTCATGGTGGGAGCGCACCGCCGGCTACTGCCGGTCGAAATCACTCAGCAGCGTGCTGATCGGTATCAAGCCTGGGCGCAGCTGGAACGGCCACAGGACCTTGACGCCGATTTAGTGCGGCACTGGGCCGTAGCCGACTTGATGGCGTACCAGGAGGTCGGCGCCAGCAGCAGCCAAGCGGTACTTGATGTCATGCGGGCCAACGCGGCCCGGCACGCCGGCTATCGCGCCTCAATCCAGCAGCTTTCCCCAGGGTTGATCGCGGTGGGCGTTGACGCGCCAACCTACAGCCGCCGCGCGGGGTCCGCCTCAGCTCTGCCGCTGGATCTGGAGCCTGCACAGCCGCCGGCCGACGTGCCAGCGCCGGCCGCGGCTTCAGCCGACGCCGCGGCGACGCCAGGCACGCCGGTGTTGCCTCGGTTGCCTACCATCCAAGAACAGGCAGCCGCCCGCGCCATCGAGCAGACCTACGAGCGCTTGGCCACGATGCCTCCGGACTCGCTCGACGCCTCTGCGGCCGAAGATCTGGTGCGCGCGGATGCAGCCTCGCTGAGCACCATCGACAGTCCAGCGCAACGCTACTTCGCAGCCGTGGCGATGGGCGACAGCGCCAGCAGGCACGACGGCTACCGGATCGCCCTGGACCAGCATGCGCCCGTCGTGGCGCAGGAAGTCGCGGCGGCATTGCGGGAAGAGACCCGCCGCGCGGCCTCCCGCCAGCAGTTGGAACTCGCCAAGAGCGAGTACCTGCTACTTCAGATCGAACAGCGAGGCGAAGGGCTGGAGGCCGCGTCGCCAGCGGCAGTTGCCGAGTCGGCCCGCGCTGATGCACAGGCCGTGCGGCAAATCACCGCGGCCAACGAACGTTCGCTGGCGTTGCTCGCGATGGGGTGGCGAGCTTACGGGCACGACGGCTACCGGGCTGCGCTGCGTGACGCTGCGCCCGACGTCGAGAAGCTTGCCAGCGCTCTGCAGGTCCGGGTCGAGGATGGAGCCTACAGCCTGCCGCGCGACTCGGCTGAAGACGCACTGCTCGATGCGGCTGTCCGCGGTCTAGCGCCGCTGCAGCCCGATGCCAGCCAGTTGTCGCTCCCCATGCTGCAGACCCCCTCACCGCTCGACGTGCAGGCGCAGCGCGAGCGCGACGTGCAAGCCATTGCTGACTTCATGCAGGTCTACCAGAACTACAAGCCTGCAGGCGTGGTTCGAGGTCTGGCCCAAGCACCGGCCGAAGTCCGGCAATTGCTGCGCAACGAAGAGCGAGTGCACGAACTGGCTGCGGAGGTCGACGCGAAGCTTGCCCACCTGCCGCCTGCCCGGCTTGCCAGGACGCGGGCGATCATCGCGACGGAGTTTGGGCACACCGATGCGCAGGCACGGCGAGAAACGGCTGACACGCAGGAGGCAGAGCTCGCTGCCCTTGTCGCCGCGGCCAACAGGCCGGATCCAGCCAAGACGCTGGAACGCGATGCGCAGCTGGCCGCCGACTTCGTGCAGGAGTACCACGCACGCACGCCCGAAGGCATTGCCCGAGGCCTGGAGCGGGCGCCGGCGCCGGTGCGCGCACTTCTGGCCAATGAGCTGCGCATGGCGGAAATCAACGCCGCGGTCAACGCAAAGCTTGCGCATCTCAATCCGGCCTACGTCGCCGACACCAGGGCTGTCATCGCAGCGGCGCTGCAGTACCAAAGCGCGCAGGAGCTGCGCGCTGCGGCCGACAGCCAATGGGCCCAACTAGCCCAGTACAGGCAGGTCCCCTTTCAGAGCAACGCACTGCTGCTGGTGCGGCTGCAGGAGGATCTGAACGGCATGCACCACGGGGATGACGGCTTGACCTTGCAGGCAACCAGCGCAGCAGATCGCAACACGGTGCACTTCAGCATCAACACCGTGGGTTCCCAGAGCGGCGGCATCGCAATCATCGCCAACCCGCGTGAGATGCCTGTACCGGCGGGATGGGGCCAGACCGACGCTTGGTGGCGCCTGCGCAGCCACGGAGAAGGCACCAGAGCCGCACCGCGCAGCCTGCCTCTCGGGCACGCCGTCATCGTGGCTCCGGTAGGAACCGCTGTGCCCGAAGGTGCACGGGTCGTTTTCTACGAGGGCGGCGCGGTAGCCCGGGACAGTGCCATCAAGCAAGTCTTCGAGCAGCAGCGCACGCAGTTGCACGATGCGAGCGCCTGGGGCTGGAGCGACCAGACCCTTGACGATCATGTCCGGTGGCGGCGCGACACCTCTTCGCGCCTGTGGCCGGGCCATGCTGAGCACATTCGCCTGGACGGCTATTCGGGCTCCACCGACCATGTCCTGGAGGACGTGAACTTGGACAGCATGCTGGCCGACATGCGCCAGCGTGGACCGATGTACAGCGATGCCACCGGCGCCGAGCAGCCCTACACCACAGTGATGGAGCAGCGCGTCTCGGATATCCGCGCGAGCGTCAACCGGCTTCTCCGGGAAGAAACACCTCGTGAGGACGCGCAGCTCATCGCCGGGCACTACCGACGCCTCGTGCAGCAGATGGAGTCGCAGCTGAAAACAGCTCGCAGCCTGGACCCTGCTTGGCAGGACGAGGGTTTCTCATTCGATGCCCCCAAAGTCACCACGGGGACGCTGTCAGGCACGCTACAGCCCGCCACCGCGGGCCTGCAGGAGGCGGTGCAGGCTGCAGCCGAACCGGATGCGGACGCGGCCATCTTGGCTTCCTCGCAAGCTGCGCTGCCTGCCGCGGTCGCCACACCAGTGCCATCTACGAACGTCGAAGTTGCAGCGGTGCCAGCGTCCCCCGAGCCGCTGCCGACTGCAGCCGCTGCAGCGCCAGCCGCCACCACAGCCGCAGAGCAGGCATTTGCGCCGACTGCTGATCGGGACCAGTTGGAGCCGGGCGCAGCGCCGCCGTCGGGCGACGCGCTCGTGGCGCAGGCACGGTTGAACCTGCTGCGATCAGCCTATTTGGTACACGACCCGGTGGACTCTTTGCTGGCGGTGGACCGAGATTCCCAGGAATTCGACAAGACCTGTCAGGAGCACCTTGGTTTTGCCTTGCCTCGCGACTGGACTGGCGGCGTGCAAGTCGTGCCTGACAGCATGTATGTCGAACCCGGCTCGAACATGGGCGTTGATCCGGGATTTTTCTCAGTGTCCGTGCCCAGGAGAAGCGGCCCGTTTGCTGTCGTGGCCAGGTTCTCCGACAAGGGCGAAGCTGAAGCGCTGGCGCAGCGGCTGCAATGGATCGCGGAACACTCTGCATTGGATCTGGGCGAGCAAGACCGGGTGCAACTCGTCACGACGGAAGCCGCTGCTTCGGACCCGTCAACGTCGACCGCACCCGTCGATACCGAAGCTGCTTCCGTGATCGCGGCGCAAGCAGTGGGCGAGGAGACCTACCACGTCGAGCAGATCAGGCAGCGGCACGCGGTCCTGCGTGACAGCGGCAACGCTGTTGCAGACCTCGATGCCGCTGATCTCTCAGCCCTCGCGCAAGCGGATGCTGACGCGCTGCGCCAGGTGCGCACACAGGCCAATCTAGTTGCAGTTGTCAATGACATCATGGCTAGCGTCCAGCAGCCTGCCTACATGGAGGCGCTGCGCAGCGCGGACTATCAGGTAGCCAAGGCCGTCGAGTCGATTCGCTTCGATGTGGAGGTGCAGGCAAGGGCACGCCGCCAGGCCGCCCGCCCCAGCGGCATCGAGGGCGTGCTCCAGGAAGTGGGGACCGCTCTCTACGAGGAGCACGAGGGCAGGAGCGGCGTGACGCACTACATGAAGTACAGGGAGGATGACGGTCGGGAGGGAACGGCGTGGGGCCGTGGCCTGCCTGCGGCGCTGATTGGCGCAGGTGCACAGCCAGGCGACCGTATTCGGTACAGCCGCAGGCGGGTACCGCCCGAAGTGCTCTCAGCCAATCAAGACGATCTGCGTGTGGATCTCGCGGAGTTCACCGTGGAGGTGCTGGCCAAAGCCCCGCAGCTGGCCCCTTCGCTCGGTGTCGAGCAGCAGCAGCAAGTGCTTCAACAGGTCGGAGGCGCCAACGAAGCTCCAACGCCTGCCCAGCCTGCTACTGCTCCCGTTGAGCAGCCGCCCGTCACGGCCCTTCAACCAGCTGCTGTCGAGCGGCCACGTGTTCAAGTCGGCACCGATCCCAACGGCTTCATGAACCAGAACGCCCAGCAAGAACGCGACATCGCAGATCGTCGCCAGCTCACCGGCGAAATGGAGGACCTGTTCGCTCAAGGGCACACTGTGCAGACCGTGGTGAACGCCCTGGGCCCGAAGCTCGCCTTCGCCGGCGACCGGCAGGATCAGAGAACCTTCGTCAATCTGGTCCGCGCCACCCTGGGCATCCCTTCGCAGATGACAAGCGAGGGACAGGACGAATTCAAGGCGTGGAAGGCTGAGTACGACAAGCGCCAGGCTTTGTCGGCGACCATCACGCAGCAGGAACAGGCCACTGCCCAGGCGTCGCAGGCCGTGCAGGCCCCCGCTTCTGGCGCAGCGATACCAGCGCCTGCAGCGAGCATGGCAGCCACCCTTGAAGCCGCTCAGGCTGCGATCGCGGCCACGGCCACATCAACGGACGCCCAGCCGCCGGCGACAGCAGTTGCACCGGCCCCTGCAGCAGCGCCAGCACCGCAGACCACCCAGGACCGGATTCACCAGGATCTGCTACGGCGCCTGGCCGGGCGGCGCGCCCGGGACAGCGAGCAAGCACGCGCGGAATCGGGACTCGCCACCTCTACCGCACAAGGCGAGCAGGCGGAAGCAGCCGGTTTCGCTGGGGACGCGCAGCAACCTCAGCAGGTTCTGCCTAGTGCGGCACGGCCGCGCGACGCGAATCCGGCGGCAGGCGCACCGTCCAACCAGCCCACGGCAGCCGGCATCCCTGAGCAACAAGGTCCGCGCATTCGCCCGGCACTCGACAGGACGCTCAACGGCTTCACAAGCGACCCGGCGGATGTTCGCCCCCGGCCGGCGGCGGACATTTGCGCGCTGTTGGACGACATGACGTACACCATCGCGGCGAACAAGAGCGTGTTGTACCTGCTGCACGGTGAACCAGCCTTTTTCGACCATGGCGAGCAGATCTTGATGCACAAGACGCTCGCTCCGGACAACGACGACGCGGTGCTCACGGCCCTGATGATGGCCAAGGAAAAGTGGGGAGGCAGGTTCGAGATCACGGGCACGCCGGAGTTTCAGCAGCGTGCGCTTGCGCTCATGGTCAAGCACAACCTGGAAGTGGAACTCACGAGTCCCCAACAACAGGCCATGCGCCGGCAGATCGCCAGAACGGCCCCGGATCTGGCGCAGAGTGCCGCCAGTACAGACCCCGCGCCACTTGGAGGCCGGCCTGCTGCGCCGGCTTCAACGTCGGCGGCGGCAAACAATCAATCCGTCGAAGCTGCGGCCAGTGCGCAACCTGCTGCCCGATCTGCCCCACCCGCTGCCCAGCCGGCTCCTGTGGCGGCTGCAGCGCCTGCAAGCCAAAGCGCTGGAGCGCAGGCCACTGCGCCAGCTCTTGCGGCGGCTGCTGCGCCAGCGGCGCCCCATGGCGAACACGTGGCAACGCAAACGGCAGAGAGCGCCAGCCCTGCGGCAACTGCGCCAGCGCCCGCCGAAGCCACCACAACCGTGGTGGCTGCAGCCAGCGCCGCACCGGCCGTTGCGCCAGAGGTGCAAGTCGTGGCGGCCACGGCCGAGCTGAACGAGGTGGACGATGGTGCAGCCAATGACAGCGCGGACTGGCAGCCGCTTGCCGCAGACCTCGTTCCAATTGATGCGCACCAATACTGGAACGTGCAACGGGCCGGTGTCGAAGAGTGGTTCGTCGGGCACGAGCGCGAAGCGGAGATGCAGCGGCTGGGTCCACAGCCCGAGCATGGCGAGGTGTTCTGGTTTGATAAGCAAGGCCGGCGTTATGACCCACCCGAGGATGCACAGGAGTACCAAGCGCGGCTTCGGGCCCAGCCGGCGGTGAAGCACACGAGCCCGGCCAAGGTTGTGCTGCGCGGCTACAGGAAGAATGGCGACAAGAACGAGGTTTGCGCGCTGCTGTTCAAAGGGGCCGGGGACTTCTTGCAGGGCTATCTCACGATCGAGGGCAAGCGCCAGCCCGTCATTGCGCACATCGCCCGCAGGGCGCCGGACCCGGATACCGGAGAGGTCCGGGCGAACTACCTTCGCTTGAGTGTCAATGACGGCCATCCCAAACACGCGCAGTGGCGCGAGATCGGATACGGCAATGCGGTCAACCATCGCGGCGATGGCAAACCGGTCTTCTTCGATGAAATGCTGCTCAACGTCGGGCGCGAGAAGATGAAGGTTCGCGTCAATGCGGCGGGTGATGAGTCGCTGCACCGAAGCCTTGGCTTTATCCAGTTGCCCAAGCAACGGGGCAAGGACTCGTCCGTGCATCAACTGGAGAACTCCGCCCCAAAAGCGAAGCCGGCCGCGGGAGAGGAGGTCGCGGCCGGCGCTCCTCGCAAAGGGTCGCGGCGTAATGCTCGCACGCGCGCCGCAGCTTGATCGCGGCGCTGTTTCTGCGCAAAGGCGTCCCAGAGGCGCCTTGCGCTTGTGCTCCTTGTCTGAACTGGCTTTCCTGGAGGACAACGTGATGGTGAACCGCAAGATCGGATCGCGGTTGATCCTGGCCGCAGCAATGGCCGGCGCACTGTGGGCTACACAAGCCTCAGCGGTGACATGCCGCAGCGGGACAGCGGCCGTCCAAGGCGGCCAGGTTGGGTATGGAAACGACACCCGTAAAGCGGACGAAACGGAGCAAAAGGACCGGTCATCGTCGGACATTCTGGGGCGCTGTGTCAGCGGCGTGACCGGCATCCTGACGATCCCGACTTTCCCCTCGCTGTCGGATATCTTCAACGCGGTGAAAGAGCAGGTCTGCCGCATTGCGAGCGCGCAAGTCCACGAGGCAGTTGGTAGCGTGACCGGACAGATCGACGAAGCCCTGCGAGGCGTGAACGACACGGCGCGTCAAATCCCGGGGCAAGGCGGCTCTGTGATCGTCCCGGTGCCTGTGACGCCTCCCGTGGGCATCAATGCAGCTCCGGCTGCAAATTCCTCCAGTAGCCTTTCTGACTACTGGCAGCGCATTTGGCGATGATTTTAATTTCTCTCATCGCACTGAAATACCCAATCTACATGCCCAGCGTTACTGGAGTTCATATGCGCAAATTGATCCATGCGTCCATCCTTCTTTGCTCACTGCTCACGCTCTCTAAGGCCAATGCCTGGCCGCAAACCGTGACTCCCAATGAAGGCGGCATGCCCGCGCTGAAGGTTACTGCTCCCAATGGAGCAGAGAATCTACTAATTGGCAGCATGCACATTCCAGCAGATGGTTTGCGCCAACCCGCAGACTCCGTCATGGATGGCGCTAAGCGTTATGTCGTGGAAAGCGTTCCAGACTCGACCATTGACAAGGTAATTCCGGAAGTGGCTCCAGAAGTCAAAGAAGGTATGGAGGCCATGCGTATAGCAATGATCGGCGGACGGCAACGCGTTCTTATATTCAATAAGGCGGTGAAGGAAGGCCAGGTTCCAGGTATGGCATTTCGCGATGGCGGCACTGTGTTGCGCGCGAACTGGGCAATGTCTTTATCCACAGAGCAAATTCAGCAGTTGTACCGCAATGCTCGTTGTGATTCTAGAATTACTCAAGTCGCTGCCAAACAGGAAACTACGGTGGAAAAAATAGTGGATACAATCCTCCTCACGCGCACTCCGGTCATAGCCAGCAAATTGGCCTCAAGCGTCTGCGCAAGTGAAGGCCTTCTTTCCCGCGATGATCTTTTGTCGCGAGCCGCTACAAAACGGGGATTGCAGCCGCTGCCGCTTGAAACTGTTGAAGAGTTGGAGAAGCAGCGCAGTGGAGTGCCGCAGCATATCTATGAACGCCAACTGCAGCAGGCGTTTCAACCAGTTTACCGACAGGCATTGCAGCAGGCCATTGATTCCCTGAATAGTGGCGACTTCGATGGCGTGTTTGCAGCAACCAACAGCGGCGCAGCAAATAATGCAGACATGGAAATCTTCAATCAATTCATGCTGTCAAACAGAAACCACGCCTGGATGCCAAAATTAATGACGTATTTTGATGCTGGAAATTCGGTGGTCAATGTAGGCGCGTCGCACCTTTCCGGACCGAATGGCTTAATCGTACTCCTGCGAAACAAAGGATACCGCATTGAGCCCGTCTTGGTGCCTGCTGGCAATGGGCGCTGAATCATTGGAACTCAAGAGCCAAATATGTCCGGCGCCGCTGTTGGCGCCGATATAAATACAACCAGGGATCAACATGAAGGTGGATATCAAGTCCAATTCAGGGTGGTCGCTTGTGATGTGGTTCTTCGTGGTTGTGGCATTGGCATACCTGATCGGCCACGCGTTGGTTGACTGGTTGCGCTGGATTGTCTTCTCGCCATTACACGAACAACGGGTATCCCCGCTGGTGCTGCGCCTCATCCTTGGCAGTTTGGTGCTTGCCATCCCGGCCAGCATATTCGCTGCGTGGCAAGAGGTGCGCGGATTCAGGGATTGAGCCGTTGCACCCACTTTTCATATGGTCTTACAGAGCATCCGCGGTCGCGCTGTCTGGTTACTCACCAAGCAAGAGGAGTTAGCACAATGGAAACCTTTGCCAAAATGCCGCCTTCACATAGCCTATTCAGCAGCGAAATTTTCCCATGGAACCTTATTATTGGCATTGGCGTAGGATTATTAGGTGCATTGTGGATTTATTGGAAGGGTGAGGTGCAGCGCAAAAAAGACGCTTTGCTCCAAGCCCGTTTTGTTGCCCAACTTGAGGCCCAGGCGATAGAACGAGCCGCGCGTGTGCAACTTAATGTTCAAGCTGAAGAGCGAAGGCTTGGACGTCCATTGAATTTTCAGGAAATGTTTTATATTCAAGCCGAAGTCACTTTGCCGTCGGTTTCCTTTGCGGAAATTAAAGACAAAACACAGCAGGAGATGGACGGGATCAAAAAATATGAGTAAAAGCACATTGATCGGCGCAGCAATTAATAAAAACAGTCGCACCAATTGAGCTAATTCCTACGGTGTGCCGCTGTAGGACTCGACGGCAGCGGCACCAGTCAGGCACTGTGGGGCACATCGCGTACAAGGGCCAGCGTGTAAGAGTTGTGGAGCCAGTTCATCACTCGCTCTGCGCCTTCCGCGCTTTGACAGCGCACCAGCACGATAACGCCCGGCATGACGACGGCACGGGCCATGGCACGGCCCAGCGTTTTCGAAAGATCGTCGGCGTCCATCACCGTCACGGTAGCCAGGCCCTCGCGGCCAGTCGCATCGACGGTCCGATTGATGGAAGCCTCAACCGCCGGCGCCAACCTGGGCTTTTGCTCGCAGTCGAAAAGCAACAGCGACACGACGAGGGGCACGCTGTGCCCAGTCGCAGTGGATGCCCAATAGGCCGGAACGACTTTGAGCTCTGGCACCGACATGGCGTCTCCTTCGTGTAGCGCCGCGACCGCACGGGCTGCACACACCCGGAAACCAGCGCCGCGGCATGGGCTGGACTCAGCCCCTTCAATTCCGCATCATTGCATTAATACGGAACTTGGGCACCCTTGTGGTGTGCATGTCGAGGTAGATGCGATGACAGTGGCGTTGGACGTGGCTTCTCCCCCTGCGTGTGTGATCCAGGCCGCGGCGGACTACTCGGTGCCCGCACGTGCGCTGCTCGCTTTGAAGCTGGCTCTACTGCCGGATGACGCACCCACGGCGGCCGACCTGGCCAGCGCTGCGTTTCCCGTGAACCCGAGCTGGCGGCAGTATCTGGCCCGGACAACGGGCTTGCGCACCGAAACGGTCAAGAGCGACCTGTGCTGGTCTGCGCGCGCAGCGGCGTACGTGCTGCGCTACGAGATTAACCAGGCCGGTGGCGACTTCTGGACCGGTGTCGGACGCTACCCCTCCAGCACACCACCTGGCGCGCCTGCACCACGCGATGCCGTGGCACCCCTGGTGGACGCCGCATCACGTCGCCACGGCTTCGACCCGCAGCTCATCAACGCCGTCATCGCGGTCGAGTCGCAGTTTGTCCCGAGCGCGGTTTCCCCCAAGGGTGCTCGAGGGTTGATGCAGCTGATGCCCGGCACTGCTGCGCGCTACGGCATCAGCACGACCACGGATCTCTTCACGCCGGCGACCAACATCGACGTGGGCACGCAGCACCTGCGCGGACTGTGGGAGATGTTCGGCGGCAACCTGGAGCTGACCCTGGCGGCCTACAACGCAGGGGAAGGGGCCGTTGCGAAGTACGGCATGCGCATCCCGCCATACCCCGAAACGCAGAACTACGTCCGCAGCGTCCTGACGCTGCACGGGCCCTCTTTTGCACGCCGCGTCTATGACGCATCGCTGCGGTTTTGAGCAAGGGAAACGCCATGCGCACCTACGGCCCTCGTACCGACGACATGGGTTTCGTCTACCTTGCCGCGGCCGCTTTGGTCGGGGGCTTTGTCTGGTTCCTCTGGCACGAGTACCACGAGGTGATCAGCTACTACGCGCTGTTGTGGACCTGGACGCAACTCGGGCTGCTGGACTGGTCGTGGATGCCCGAGGCGGTGCGGACTTGGCGTGCACAGGCAGCGGCGCTGGCGATGAAGCCTGCGCAGCTGTCGCCGCAGCAGTTGCTCGATGTGATGGACACCGCAGGCCGCTTCTTCGTCGTGCTGCCCATTGCGTTGTCCGTGCGCGCCGTGGTGCTGGCCACGCGCCATAGGGCCAACCTCACGCGCAGGCGAATCGACGCCGCCTCCCTGCCCTGGATCATGGCCAGGCACGCGCCAGCCGTCATCCCGGCGCTTTACTACGGCGACAAGGACACCCTGCTGCTCAACACGGACCCGAAGGAGCACCGCAGCTCGCTCAATCCTGAAGAGTGGGTTGCACAGCATGCGTTGCTGGTCGATGGCGTCCTTGACCGCGCCAGGTGCCGCGAGTTGCTGATCGCGGACCTGGGCAAGCCAATCACAGAGCTCAGTGAGATGCAGCCGCACGAGCGCGCTCTGTTCGCGGTTTTCGGCGCACGCCTGCTCTCCAATGGAAGCGACGTGGGTGAAGCGCAGAAGCTGCTGGACAAGCTCAACCGGTCTTGCCACACCGGCACGTTCAACGGTCAGCGTGGCTACCCTGACCTGACCCTGGCGCAGCGCGCGTTCGAGCGCTACGCAAAGCACCCTGACGCGCTCCAGTGGCTGGCCAAGCATCCCTACCCCCGGACGCTGCTGCACAGCATGCACAAGCAAGTGATGCACTCCGGGGCGCTGCCGTCGTCTCACTTCCGCTGGCTCAAGGGCATGGACCGAGGTCTTTGGTACGCCCTCAACACCACAGGCCGCAAGACGCCCTTCATGGAAAGCGCGGCGGTCTTCACCCAAGCACTGTGGGAAGACTTCGCGCACGACCGGGGCTATGCGCTCACCGAACCCTTCGTGGATGACGCCATCGACGGCGTCGAAAAGTACCTCGTCAAGATCGGCCTCATGCGGCCGCGAAAGGACTGACCGTGCCTGTCACCGACACCATCCGACCCTTCGGCCGCTCGCTCTATGTCGAGTTCGGCAGCACCGGCGACTCCGGCGGCGTCAGCACCTTGGCCCTCGACAAGGGCTTGACCCTCAGGAAGAACGGCCTAGAGGTGCACGGCCAGTACCACACCTCAGATGCCGGCTTCGTGATCGAGCGCTTCGCCAGCGAGCAGCTGGCGACCAACGGGCTGCAGCTGCTGCGCGGCGCCG
The DNA here is from genome assembly GCF_001571085.1 of Azohydromonas lata NBRC 102462. GTDB lineage: Bacteria > Pseudomonadota > Gammaproteobacteria > Burkholderiales > Burkholderiaceae_C > Azohydromonas > Azohydromonas lata. The sequence goes on along the minus strand of NZ_BCTC01000027.1, from coordinate 13,418 downwards.
TGCAGCAGTACGCCAGGCGCCAGCGCATCGTGGGCACCCTCAAGTCCGCAGTCCTGTGGGGCGTGGCGCCAGCGGCCGCGGTCGTGACGGCCTTGGCGCTCAACGTCGCCGCGACACGGCAGGCCGGCGTGCTGCCGCCCATGGCCGCGGGGCAGCCGTTGCCCGCGCCCGCCCAGCTCGCGGCCGCACCAGGCCTTCCTGGGACTCCAATGCAGCCGCCCGAAGCGGACGTAGCCAAAGGCATGGAAAACGCCGCGCAGGCCGGCCGCTTCTCGGTGAAGGTTTCAACGGGCTCGGCCGGCAAGCTGTACGTGTTCTCCGATCCCAGCTGCCCTCACTGCCGCGACTTCGAGCGCGAGCTCGACGTGCTTGCGAAGACCTACACCGTCGAAGTGTTCCCGGTCAGCGTCATCGGCGGCACGTCGTCATCGGGCCGCGTTGCGCAGCTGCTGTGCACCGATGCCAAGGCACGTGCTGCGGGATGGAAAAAGCTGGTGGCTGGAGGCACCGTGGAGGGTGCCCCCGCGTGCGAGGAAGGTCCACGCGCGGTGGCTGCCAATGACCAGATCTTTCGCGTGCTGAGCCTGCCCGGCACGCCCGCGATCGTGGCAGCGGACGGCCGAATCATGCCGGAGAACATGCCGCTCAACGCCCAGAGCGTGGACAGCTGGATGCGTGCAGCGCTGCGGCGCTGAGCTTGGCGTCTTCCCGCACGCCAGCCGGCCTTCAAGGCCGCCGGCGCGCTTAGGGCGAGCCCAGTGACGCCCTGCCCTGCCCGAAAAAAGGAGTGAAGCGTGGCCGCCCTTAACCAGCAGCATGAAATTGATCCGGCAAAGCTCACACGCGACACCCGCACCGCAGGACAGCGCTTCGCCTCATCGTTCCTGCGGCCCACGGTCTTCAGGTTCTGGATGGTGGTGTTCGTAGGGTTGCAGCTCTATCTGCCTGCCCTTTGGCCAGCCTGGCTCATCACGGTATGGGCGGCGACCATCTTCTTTCAGGACCAGAAATTCCGCATGCCGCTGCGCATGCCCAAGGACGCCGGCGGGCTCGACCGCACGGACTACACCGAAGAGATGGTCGAGGAATCGCTGTTCTTTGGCCTGATGCGCAGGACCCGGGCATTGAGAAAACTCGCCGTCGCCGGCGGCATCCTGTACCTGGGTTACTTGCGCTCGCCACAGATGCACGAATACGGGCGCGAGCTGTGGCTGACGAACTCGGATGCGCGCACCCATATGTTTCTCGACGGCACCACGGGCAGCGGCAAGACCGTGACGCTGCTCGGGGTGGCCTACAACCCATTGTGCTGGGGTTCTGGCTTTACCTTCGGCGACGGGAAAGCGAGCGTGGCACTTCCCTTCTCCGTGTGGTCGTTGAGCCGTCGTTTCGGCCGCGAAGACGATTTCCTGTGTCTCAACTACCTCACCGGCGGCGAAGACCCCTTCAAGCGCTTCGTCGCCATGGAGGACGGCAACTACACCAGCGGCATTCCTTCACTACCCCAATCCAATGGGACAAACGCATTTTCGGAAGGTGCGGCTGATTTCCTTTTGCAGTTGCTCGCATCGCTCCTGCCGCGGATCACCAGCGGCGACGGCGCCAGCTGGCAGCAAAAAGCGTTGAATATGGTTGACGCCTTGCTGCGCACGCTTTGCTATAAAAGGGCGCGGGGCGAGCTTGACTTGTCGATTGGCGTCATACGCCATTATCTGGCGCTCAACAACTTGGTGCAGTTTTATATTGAAGGCAGGCAAGGCAAGCTGCCGGAGACAGCCTTTCTTCCCTTGAAGGCTTACTTTGAAACTGGATTGCCTGGTTTCAATCCTGCTCTCGCAGAAGACCCGTCCCAATGGGACCCTGAAGTATTCAATCAACACGGCTTCCTCACAGGCCAATTGGCCCGGACACTGTCCATGATGATGGATACCTACGGGCATATTTTTCTGGACAAGTATGGAGAAATTGACCCGCTGGACGTATTGCTGAACAACAGGATATTGACAGTACTGATACCTTCGCTTGAAAAATCCCCTTCAGAAGCAGCGGCAGTGGGTCAACTGCATACAGCCACGCAGCGCCTGATGATGGCCCAAACCCTGGGCTACAAAATGGAGGGCACCAAGAAATCAATTCTTGACCTGCGACCTTCAAACCGGCCTTATCCGTACATCATTATCAACGACGAACTTGCGTACTGGTTTGCGGAAGGACTGGCCGTGATGTTCGCTCAGGCCAGAGAATTGGGTTTCATGATGGTGGCCAGCGTCCAGGATGTGCAAGGCATGAAACGTGCAGCCGCTGGCGACGAAACAGCCTCCGTCATCGCCAACACCAAGATCAAGTGGACACTGGCACTTGAAGACCCTGAAGATACCTTTGATCTGATTCGAAAGGCAGGCGGCGAAGGTTACTACAGCATGCTTTCCGGGCATGAAGCGGTGGTGGGGACTTTCTCCACCAAATTCACCGCGCAGGATTCGGCAAATATTGAAAGGCGTGATCGCATTTCTTTGGGAGAACTCAAGAATCTGAACGCAGGCGAAGGATTGGTAATTTTCAAAAACAGTGTTTTGCCCAGCGCCTCGTTCTACTTACCTGAAGCTGAACTTCAATCCTCTCAACTGCCCGCACGGCTTAACCGCTTCCTGCAGATTGAGCGTCCTGTCTTCAAGCGTCTGCCGAGATCAGCCGCACTGATTCGCGAGGATGCCAGGTTCACAGACCCGATTGCCGCTTACATACGCCGGGCGGAGTCGCCGTACATGCCGAAGCTGAAGGATCCGATCTTGCAGGCGTGCCGCGACGCCGCGGATCATATGAACGATATTCAGCGCTTTGAGGTTTCTCCCGCCGAACGCGGAATTGTTCTTTTCCAGGCGGCCCGCGCTGCATTGCAGCGTTGCGAGGCCGCCGGCAAGACGGGCAACATGCATGAAGCCAATTACGACGACCCCCCGAAGGACGAAACTCCCGAGGACGACGGAGAAACTGAAGACGCATATGCTGAATGACCAAAACCGCATCGCCGTCAGATCCTGACGCAAAGGAGCAACCATGGGAATGCACTTACTGGTGAGCGGAGCCAGGACACGACCTGGCGATGAAGGTTTTGATGAATTGGTGGCTACAGCATACGCAGCCAAGGAATGGCCGTTGTGTCTGTGTCAAGACTCGGGCGTGCCAATGTATATAGCGGCTGTCGGTCACCGCCACGTCGTCAAGCGCATGCCCAATACGGGCAATCTGCATTCTCCAGAATGTTCGTCATTTGATCCGCCGGCGGAACTCTCAGGGTTAGGCGAGGTTGCTGGCACAGCGATTATTGAGGACACTGAAACCGGATCGGTGGCACTGAAGCTGGACTTCAGCCTCTCCAAGCTGGCGGGCCGCGCCATGCCTGTGGCATCTGGCCGAGAATCCGATACGGTAAAGAGCGATGGCACGAAGTTGACGCTACGCGGCCTTCTGCATTATCTCTGGGAAGAAGCTGGCCTGAATTCATGGTCGCCTGCCATGGAGGGCAAGCGCAGTTGGTACGTGGTGCGTCGCGAATTGCTGGCCGCAGCGGCTGCTAAATCCGTCAAAGGGCACGCGCTTGCGGGGAAGCTTTTCATTCCTGAACAATTTGCGGTAGAGCGAAAGCAGGAAATAGAGCGCAAGCAGGCCGAGGCCTTTGCCCCGCTGTATGCCGTTGGAAAGCGCCAGGAACTGATGGTGCTCGTTGGCGAAGTAAAGGCCGTTAATACTGCGCGGTACGGCTTCAAGGTCGTCATCAAGCATTTGCCGTATCTGGCGTTCAATCTGGACGAGCAGATCGGACGGCGCATGGAAAAGCGATTCAAGAACGAGTTGGCGCTGTGGAATGCCGATCCCAGTACCCACCTGATGATTGTTGCTACTTTCGGAGTTGGGCCCGCGGGGATGATGGCCATCAACGAGATGTCGTTTCTGCTGGCCAACTCATCGTGGCTACCGGTCGATGACCTGTACGACCAGCAGCTGCTCAGCAGCCTGGCGGGTGATGGCCGGCGCTTTCGCCGTTGCCTACGCTACAACTTGGCGTCAGACCGGCCCGTCGCGGTCGCTGTTGTCACGGACACACGGCCACGGCCGGTGGCCATATACGTCGTCGTCCCGGGCGTAGGCGGTGACTACGTGGCAGCGCTGCAGGACATGCTGGACCACAGTGAATTTCCGGCCTGGATCTGGCATGCAGGCCTCGAAGCGTGTCCTGCGTTGCCGGCGTTGAATGACTTCACGCCGATGAGGCTGAACGTCGCGCTGCTGGCCGATAGCGGCGACGGCGAGGCTACGGCAGAACCGGCAGATGCAGATCAAGGCTGACCGGTTGGGTCAGCGCTTTCATCAAGGCTGCGGAAGTACGCTTCCAACGCCTCGTCGATGATGTCTGATTCCGTGACCCGGCGCCCTTCCGCGATGGTGCGCCGATAGGCCTCACCTTTGATCCGAGCTTCGAAGGCAACCCGCAGCCGGATCGTTTTGTTCTCCCGCGCGCTGGCCTTCTCGCCCTCCAAGGCCGTGGCGGTGGAGGAATGAGAGCTGGAAAGTTGCGCGCTCGGCTCTTGGGACGTCGACTCGGGAGGCGGTACGGCAGGGGTGCGTGATTTGGACATGGCCAGGTCCGCTGCCACTGGAAGACGTCACGCCCGCCGCAGCAGCGAACTGCACAAAAGAATTGCGCAATTCTCGCCCACGTCCGTTGCTACCGGCCTACTGGCTGGCCGCAGGATAGGCACTTGGTGCCTCGGCGCACGTCCTGGAGGTCGGCGCAGGCCTGGGTAGAGCCCCCGCCAGCGGTCCAGTCGGTCGACGTGGTGAGCCACTATCCGTGGCGCTGGCGCCGTGCGCGGCCTTCACGCACCTGGGATAGAACTGGGCGAGAAGCTGTGCCCCGGCCGACAAGCGCAGCCGAGCGCCAAGGCAAGGAGCATTTCCTGTGAGCGCAGCCATAAGCCGCAGGACCACAGCGGAGGAAAACCCGGGCAACGTTGCCCAGCCAGTTCAAAGGATCGCGACCATCTGCTTGGCCAGCAACAAGCGCTTGCGCAACCACTGAACCTGCCAGCGCGCGTTGCGCATTGCGTAAGCAGGATACCCGGGGTTGCCATCGCTTCTTGAGCGCAGGTCATCGACGTGTTCCTGCGAGAACCCCAAGGCGTACAGCGCAGCGTCATCGCCGTTCTTCAGGCACAGATCCGCGGTGCACAGAAGGCGCACGACGCCCTCGGCATGTTCGAGCTCTTTGCCGAGTCGGGCGACATCATCTGGGGCCGACGCCGCTGCGGGCGAACGTACTTTCATGCTGCTGCCGCACCTTCTCTGTCGGTCGCCAGCCGAACGGCTTGTAGGAGGACTTACGGCGACCATGGGTCTAACAGCTGAGGTCACGGGCATGCGGTCACTCCCTGCGCTGATTGGCCTCGAAAGGCACCCGCCCACGCAATGGCGCTACATCAAGGAGCCAAAAAGCACTCCACCAGTGCCCTCACAATATCCGATGAGGCAACACGAACCTGTGAACCGAAACGAACTTTTACGCCGCCTTGAGGAGTTTCCACACGTAAGTTCACGCGATACGGGTAGAACCACCGTCTAGACTGGAAATAACGTCTGGAAATATCGCATCACGGGCAAGTGGCTAGCGGTAGATCTGCTTCTTGGTTCGCGCAACCCCTTGTATCGGCGTATGGGGCTGCAATTGCGTGCTGTGTCAGTTGCACAGGGGAGGTTCTTGCATGACTCCGATTCGAGTGCTGGTAGCTGACGACCATCCGCCAATCACACGAAGCCTTCAGCAAGACCTCAAGCTTTTTGGCATTGATCAAGTCGATGCGATTGCTGATGGCACACAAGTTATCAGCAGGTACGTAACATCGAAGCCAACCGTATTGGTATTGGATCTTAGAATTGGCGCAATCAGAGGTTTGGATGTAGCGCGCGAGATATTGACATATGATTCCTCGGCACGGATTGTTTTCTATTCTCAATTTGATCAACCCCATATTGTGCGCGAGGCATACCGGCTTGGCGGCAAAGCGTTCTTACCAAAAAGTGCACCACTGGAATGCGTCGCAGAGGCTATCAAAACCGCTCACGACGGAAATACGTACCTACATCCTGAAGTAGCCAAGCAAATTGCACTTTTGACGGTACGAGGCGAAGAGTCACCAGCGGAAAAACTGAATGACCGGGAGTTAACTGTTTTCAGGTTGATGGCCAAAGGCTTGACCAACGAGGAGATTGCTGGCGATTTGAGTTTGCATCCAAAGACCATTGGAATGATCACCAAGTCGATTAAGGAATCTTTAGGCGTGCAGCGTGCCGCCGACATTACCCGGCTTGCGTTGAAGTATGAATTGATTGAATAGCAGGCCCGTCACTTTGCTTGTACCGACCGTGAGCGAACGATGCTTACAGACAAAGACACACCAGCCCTTCAAAGGCTGGAACTGAGATGATGATCTTTAGGCTTGGCCGCCGCGACTTAAAAATATCTAGATTTAATGTTGGCATCATTATCGGCATCTTGTGGCTGACTATATCTGTTGGTGTGGCTCTCCTTGCCTACTTGGCACGCCATTCCATTTCACAGGCCAGTGCGCGCCTTAATGACCAAGCAACTTCTTATGCTCACCTGATTGCTGAGCACGACAGGTTCGGATTCAAAATGGCCGACGTCATATTGCGCGACTTGGCTGACCATCTCACTCCAGGCGACTTTCTCCAGCCAATCACTTTTGAAAGAAAAGCGTATATCCTGAAGTTGCTTCGGGACCACCGCGACCGTCTGCCAGGCATTGCGTCATTCACCTTGATCAATGAACAGGGGATAAGAATTGTTGGGGTGGTTGGGCAAGATGGTACTGATCTCAGCGATCGCGAATATTTCAAGGCAAACCGGGACGGCCAAGATCTGTTCATTAGCAATGTCGAAGACGGTCGCGCCAGCGGGAAGCATGGCATTCATGTATCACGGCGCTATGCCGCTCCTGACGGCACCTTTTGCGGTGTCGTACAACTGAATCTTTCTGCCGAAAATATATTCTTCTCCTACTACCGCACTCTGAATTTTGGCCCAAACTCTTCGAGTACGCTGCGCGACCCCCAACGCGTCCTTATAAGTTTCCCGAGATATACGTTGTCTGACGGCCGCATTCAAGGTCGTGACGATGTTGGAGCTCAGATCATGGCAGGATTGGATAACGGCGTAATCAAGGCCATTGATCCAAACGATGGCGTGGAGAAAGTGACCGCTTTTGAGCGCCTGGATGGAACCAACTTCTACGCAACGGTTTCCCTAGCGACGGAACCCGTTATGTCAGATGCCACGGCGCTGGCCTGGGGTGCCCTGCTGGCTGCAGGCGCATGCATTATTGGGGCAGTAGGCGCCTCAACTGCAATTATGCGGACCCACGCACTGGCTACGGCCAGGGAGTCTGCAGAAAAGATTCATCGCGAACGGCAGACGCTGATCCACCAACTCCAAAGCGTCGCGGAAGAAGAACGGCGCAGCATCTCGCATGAAATCCATGACGTGTTGAACGCAATTGCCATTCGCGTACGCAACGACGCCCAGGGCATCATCAAGCTAGCAGCATCAAACAAACCCGACCCAACATTGATTGAAATCGCCGAGCGGGCTTCATCAATCAGTGAGCACACAAATGATCTTTATACCCAAGGGCGGGCCTTGGTCAAAAGGTTGCGCCCTGAAATACTTGATGTACTTGGACTGGACCAAGCTGTCGACGAAATGGTCCGCGGTTATGGCATTGCCCATCAGGGCTTCCATTTTTCCTTTCAAGCAGCAGGCGACATGTCGAAGCTTGAAAGCGGCGTTTCGATAGCAGCATATAGACTTGTACAAGAGGCGTTATCCAATGTCATTAAGCACTCCGGCGCTACCGCTGTAAACGTATCTCTGAAGCATTATTCCGAAAAAGCAATGCTTGAGATAGTCATTGAAGATAACGGGAGAGGCTACGACAGCAGCATGCCTTCTCCCGGTATTGGTCTGATTGGAATGAGGGAACGTGTGGCCGCATTCCAGGGAAAGCTAGATATCAGAACTGGAGTTAATGCGGGCACCAGGGTTTCCGCGACAATTCCCCTCCAATACGGCAGCATTCCTGAATGAACGTCGCACTGGCACGTGGCAGGAAGTGAGCTTTGCACACACTTCAGCACCGGCGTGGCCGGGCTCAGATCGAGGTATCCGTTAGCTCTTCAGTGGCTCCTATATGCCGAAAACGAAGTGGCTCAATTACGGCGGAAACCGCGTGGCTTCATGACGCCGAAAACGCCGTGGCGTCTATACGGCGGAAAGTGACACCGAACGCTCACGGCGCTGGCGCGCCCGTCAACAGGTGGCGGCAGCGTCCCCCACCGACGTTACCGAAAACGACGCCGCCAGCACCGTGACGCACTAGGGTTGCTTGGCAGCCCAGGTTGACGGGACGGCCTCCGCCGCCATGGTGCCGGCCGTTGCGGTGCCGCTCCAGTGGTGCTGCAGCTACTGTCGGCAGCCACTCACGCCCTATGTGCGTCTGAGATTCCTGCGCCGCCCACGGGGCCGCGAGCGCCCTTCCTGAGCACAGACACCGGCCCTTGGCGACTTCACCTCGCCGACCACGTGCGGGCGCGCACTGTCATGTGCTGGCCAGCCGGTATCGATGGCGACCAAAAAGTGCGTCGTGACCGCCAAACCGCGCTTTTAGACCGCCGTCAACAGGTGCGATGGGTTGGAGCAGACCGGCATTGAGGCGCTGCGGCGCCTGTTCAAGATCGCCAAGGGACACTCAACATTCCTAAGGGGCTACTATAGATTCAATAGCAACTACCGCATCAACATCCTTAAGCAGGGATGAAGTCTTTTCGCGACTTCGCATTTTATATTGAACGATTAGTTTTATTTTTTCCAAGTTGCCTTTTCGAAACAACAGATGACTGGTCTGTAGCTGTTTTTCGGCCCTATTCAAAGTCCCAATAAACGCTTGCCCGCGCTGCGAATAGGCGGCGAGCTCCTTTTGCGATTTGCCCTCAAGCTCTGTAGCAGACCATGAGTTTAGCTCCGGAATAACTGATTTACTTATCACATTTGAGTATTTTATAAAATCCTCTGTCAAAAGCCTTATACCATCAATGGTGGCGACTGTCTTTAGGGCTCCTTTGCTTCCGTAAGTGTAATTGATGGAATTTGATGGCAATGCAACTTCTATACGAACAGCTCCATCCAGCTTCGCGCACTCCTTAATATGTCTCCAGAGAGTTGTGTGCTGTAGTAATAATGCATTTACCATCAGCACTTTATACTCAAATTTTGCGCATGATGAAATAAGGCTATTTGCGCGATCTAAGAGAGCTTGCTTCTGAGCAAGAATAGCTTCTACGGATTTTCTGGTTGCGGCTGCCGTTTCTGTTTTTGCAGCTGCCGCCTCCAGCTCTTCCCATTTGACACCAAAATGGTTGCTGCCGCAGTTGTGACCACAGTTCGTTTCTCTGCCATCCCGAAGACGAACAATATAGCCGCGTCGATGAGGTTGGTCGCAGTTATTCAAACCACAGCAGATCCAGGCCATTCTTGGCTCGGGCAGAAGATACTTTCCAACAATTTTCTCAAGATCTTCCGCGGCAGCGACTAATGCTGTGTGAAACAGGGGGCGAGACTGGAACTCCTGAACGGAGTTGAACTGAAGAACTTCGTCGTCGTGCTGCACTTAAGCCTCACTGATCAATTAAAAAAACCGCATGCGGCCCGTTTTTTTGCGGCAGCGCTTTTCTTTCACAAGCAGGGCCATGACGCAAGGCCTGTACCGGCCTTTGTAGCGAGTTGCGCAAAGTTCAGCTGTCATCCAGGACCAGCAGACCAGCAATCTTCATTAGGCGACTGCTTTTGCAGATCGAGCTTGATTGGCTGCCAGAAGTCGCTTCAGCACCTCATCATCGCTGAGCGAGCCTGGGGCTTCGGTCCAACCATACGCTACGGCAACTGCTTTATCCAAGGCTGCGTGCGCTTGCGTCAACCAAGCGGGCGGCTTGTTGTACAGGTTCGTCAGTGTGCGTTTCTTCACGTCTCCTTCAAAACCTGCCTTAGACACAATTCGATGTGGGTAGGGGGAAACCTTCATGCCAATTGGCTTCACTTCGGCCTGCTGCTCTGTCCATTCTGGCGGATTCAACCATGCTTCACGCAAAGTAATCAGACGCTGTGCAGCATTGGCAATAGCCACGGCATGTTTTCGCACGCTAGTATCTAAATCAGCAGGAATGACCGCACCAGAGGCCAAAATCTCCGTGCGCTGGTGTGACGTGTTCTGTGGGGTCAATCCCTCAGGAAACGGGAATGTCCGAAATGTCGTGCTAGACGTGTACCTTGGTCGATCTTCTAAGCTAGTACCCTGCCGCAGAGCCCAAATTTCATGGAATCGCGACTGCAGCACTCCAAAAGTAGCATCATCTTGGCGAGCCACCACGACAAGATTTTTGTCAGCCGCAACGGACGTTGGCAGCCAGACAAACACCCGATGCTTTGAAACTTCTGGCGTCGCAATATAGCGCGAAAGAGATTGTACCGCCGTCTTTTGATCAGCCCCAGAACGCTTGAACTGCCAATAGAATTCCCTAGTTCTCTTTTCGGCATTGCTTGCACGCTCTGGCCGAACATTTGTATTCACCCATTCGAACGGCGCAGCGTACCGTGCGGCATCCTCCTCAGACATATCGCCAAAGTCGATGATCCACATATCAGGCCAGCGACCGACAACGGCTTGACCGTTGGCCCAAGGCTTCAGCACATCTGCATTGCGAACACCTACTGCTGGTTCGCGCAACCACCGTCGCGCCGTATCACCTGGCACATCAAAATTGCCGCCTTTGGTTGGCCCCTGAAATGCCGCCCCCAGGTTTTCATCAAGCACTTCAGCTGACGACAACGAGTTAGCTGCTACGTCACAAGCCGCCAATTCCGGCGCAATATAAGTCACCACTTGACCATCTAATATTGCTGGCTGAGTGCTATACCCGAAGCAAGTTAAGGAGACCCGTACTGCTGCTCCGTTGTTCACCCAGGGTTCATCACCCCAAGCTTCGAAGATTCGAGTCGCCGCGCAGATGCGGTCCAGCACTTCACGGTTGCGACCGCCGCGGATTGAATTCGTTGAAACCAGCCCCGCGCGCTGGAGCGTGCCGACTTCGATCTGTGCTTTTGCCTTCTCAAACCAGTAGCACACTAGATCTGCCCCTCCCGGCACGCGTCCGTCGTAGAGGCCGCGTAGGCGCTCGGTGTAATCCACGCCCAACTCGCCACGCATTTTCTTGTCGCCCACAAATGGCGGATTGCCCACGACTGCATCAGCCGCTGGCCAGATAGCCTCGGTGCCGTCTGCGTTCATCACCGCATCGCGGCACTCGATGTGGTCCAGGGACTGCAGCACCGGGTCAAGGCGGAAGCTGTAGCCGTGCTGGATGCGCCACTGCAGTTCACCGATCCACACCGTTACCCGCGCGAGTTCGGCGGCGTACTCGTTGAGCTCAATGCCGAGCATGTTGTGCGGCCCGGTCAGGTCGTACTGGCGTTGCAGGCCCAACTGCTCCGCTTCCAGATTCGCCTGATGTTCCACATCCTTGAGCGTTTTCAAGCCCAGGTACAGGAAGTTCCCGCTGCCGCACGCCGGATCGAGCACGCGGAAGTCGCGCAGCCGGTTCAGGAAACCAAGGAATGTGTCCTGCGCATCGCGCTCGGCTTCGTTCGCCCGCGAGCGCACGCGCGCGAATTTGTCCCGCAGCGTCTTGGTGGTGCTAGGGATCTTCTGGGCCTCGTCGCGCAGCTCGTCGCGCTTGACTAGGAGTCCCGCAATCTTGTCCTTCGCAGTCTCCCACTCCTGCAGCAGCGGCCGCCGCACGACAGGCTCGATGAGGCGTTCGATGGTGGCGGGGTCGGTGTAGTGGGCGCCCAGCTGGGCGCGCTTGCTGGGGTCTAGCCCGCGCTCGAACAGCGTGCCAAAGATGGCGGGGTCGATAGCGCTCCAGTTGAGGGCACTGGCGGTACGCAACGCGGCCACGTCCTCAGCGGTCAGGGGAGGCACGTCGACCGTGGCGAACAGTCCGCCGTTAAACCAGGGCACGTCGTTGACCCCGAACAGCCCTCCGTCGCGCATCGCGTTGAACAGTTGCGCGAGTTGTGCGCGTAGCCGCTCGGGCGCCACAGTGATGCCTACCAAGCGCTCAAAGAGCCGGTCCGGCAAAAGACCGACGTCTTCCGCGAAAAACGAGAACACGCACTGCGTCAGGAAATGGCTGACCTGCGCTGGCGGCGCGCCAGCGGCACGCATGCGCGCCGCGGTGTCGGCAAACGTGTGCGCGGCCTCTTCCGTGATCTGCCGGTTGGTACGCGCTGGCCTGAAACGCTCTGGGTCAGTGAATACCCAGCGCAGGCGCTGGCGTTGCGCTGCATCCGCCAGGTCCTCCAGCGTGAAGACATGGCAGTCGCTGGGGGTGCCCGTGAAATGCGTGTGGACCTCGATGCGCAGTCGGTCACTGACCACAAGCAGCGGTGGGCTCTCCAGCGGCAGCGCGTACTGCATGAGCTGGCGCAGCGCCGCGTCGAGCTTTGCGCCAGGCGCTTTGTACTCCCATGCAAACGTGCCGCGCTTCCAGACGTCAGCCCAGCCGCGGCCGGCGCCAGTTTTCGTCAAGCCACGCTCGAAGCAGTAGCTGTCGCGATCGTCCGGCTCTGGCAGAGCGAGCAACCGGCACAGGTCAATGAAGTGCTTCTGCGCGCCGGCACGCTCGGAGAGCGTGTACGAACGCCCGCCCGGTCCCCATTTTTTTATGAAAGCGCGCGCATCGCTCGCTGCAGAGTCAACCCTTGCGTCCATCTCCCTCACCCACTCTCGTCATGCTGGGGGCGAATCGTAGAGGACAAAAACGTCGATACCGTGGGAGCTGCAGCGCGTTTCGGGCTGGCCCTGCACGACGCCGGGTCACCATCCAGGCGCAACGGCGCCTCAATTCCCGGCAGGCAACAAAATCCTTTGCAATTTAACCACTTGCCGCCGGCGATAAGCACTTGCGCCACGGCGTTTTCAGCATTACGGATGCCAAGACGACGATTACCAGGACTCTGAGGGAAGGTACCCCGCACCTACTGCACACCCTGCCTGACTCGCACCGCCGCCAGGGACATCCGTCACCGAAAGCGCGGGGGCAGCCCCGACGTGGCCAGACATCCTGGATGCGCTTGAGGCGATAGCTTGATTCGGAGCAGGCTCGCGCGAACTATCAACGCGGTACCGGAGCGGACACCGGCGACGTAAGCCGCAATGCAAAACGCCCCTTAGCGGGGCGTCTGCTTGAAATAGGGCGGCCTACCCGAAGGTAGGCCGTTGGGGGGGGGG
>NZ_BCTC01000026.1 GCF_001571085.1 Azohydromonas lata NBRC 102462 | reverse complement strand
GTCCTTGGATTTGCTTTCGGGATTGAAAAAAGGGCACGCGTGGTTTGCATGCGTACCCTTTTCACTGCGGTGACCCGCAGCGGATCACTTTCAACAGATCAGCGTCAGCAATTCCAGGGCGCAGCCTGCTCCGCGCTGATGCCGTAACGCTCCATCGCCGCCGCGCAATCGGCCGCCGTGGCCTCGCCCCGCTCGCGCAGCGCCGTGAGCGCCGCCAGCACGATGTGCGCACGGTCCACCTCGAAGAAGCCGCGCAGCGCCGCCCGCGTGTCGCTGCGCCCAAAGCCGTCCGTGCCCAGCACCGTCACGGGGGCGTCCACGCAGGCCAGCGCCAGTTGTGGCCAGGCACGTACGTAGTCGGAGGCGGCAATCACCGGCGCGTCGCCCGCCAGGCACTGCTGCACGTGGCTGGAGCGGGCCGGCTGCGCGGGATGCAGCCGGTTCCAGCGCTCCACTTCCCGTGCCTCGCGCGCCAGTTCGCTGAAGCTGGTCGCGCTCCACACCTCGGCTTCCACGCCCCAATCGGCAGCCAGCAGCTCGGCTGCGGCCACGGCTTCGCGCAGGATGGTCCCCGAGCCCACCAGCCGCACGGTGCCACGCGCCGCCCCCGTCGGCGCATGCACGCCGAAGCGGTAGAGGCCGCGGATCACGTCCGCCGCCACGCCCGCCGGCAGCGACGGCTGCCCATAGTTCTCGTTCATCAGGGTGACGTAATAAAAGACGTCTTCCTGCTGCTCCAGCATCTGCCGCATGCCGTGGTCCAGGATCACGGCGAATTCGCCGGCAAAGCAGGGGTCGTAGGCGCGGCAGTTCGGAATCTGCGCCGCCTGCAGCAGGCTGGAGCCGTCCTGGTGCTGCAGGCCCTCGCCGCCCAAGGTGGTGCGGCCGGCCGTGGCGCCGAGCAGGAAACCGCGGGCGCGCTGGTCGGCGGCGGCCCAAATCTGGTCGCCGATGCGCTGGAAGCCGAACATCGAGTAGTAGATGTAGAAGGGCAGCATCGCCTGCCCGTGCACCGAGTAGCTCGTGGCCGCCGCCGTCCAGCTGCTGATGGCGCCGGCCTCGCTGATGCCTTCCTCCAGGATCTGCCCGTCCCGCGCCTCGCGGTAGCTCATGAGCGAGCCGATGTCCTCCGGCTCGTAGCTCTGCCCATTGAAGGCATAGATGCCGACCTGCTTGAAGAGGTTGGCCATGCCGAAGGTGCGCGCCTCGTCGGCCACGATGGGCACCACGCGCGGGCCCAACGTGCTGTCGCGCAGCAGGCTGCCCAGCATGCGCACGAAGGCCATGGTGGTGCTCATCTCCTTGCCCTCGGCCTGCAGCGCGAACTGGCCGTAGCGCTCCAGCGCCGGCACGGGCAGGGCTTCAGCCCGCGTGCGGCGGGCGGGAATGAACCCGCCCAGCGCCGCGCGGCGCGCGTGCAGGTAGCGCATCTCCGGGCTGTCCTCGGCCGGCTTCACGAACTCCAGGTTCGCGGCCTGCTCGTCGGTGAGCGGCAGGTTGAACCGGTTGCGGAAGGCGACGAGGTCTTCTCGTTCCAGCTTCTTTTGCTGGTGCGTGGTCATGCGGCCCTGGCCGGCGTCGCCCATGCCGTAGCCCTTCTTGGTTTGGGCCAGGATGACGGTGGGCTGCCCCGCGGTGTGCGCCGCGGCGTGGTAGGCCGCGTGGATCTTCACCAGGTCGTGGCCGCCGCGCTTCAAGCGGTCGATCTGCTCGTCCGTCAGCCCCTGCGCGAGAGCGGCCAGCCGCGGGTCCTGGCCGAAGAAATGCTCGCGGTTGTAGCGCCCGTCCTTGGCGGCGAAGGTTTGGAATTGGCCGTCCACCGTGCGCGAGAAGGCGTCCACCAAGGCGCCCTCGCCATCCCGGGCGAAGAGGCCGTCCCAATCGGAACCCCAGACGAGCTTGATCACGCGCCAGCCCGCGCCGGCAAACAGGGCTTCGAGCTCGTCGATGATGCGGCCGTTGCCGCGCACCGGCCCGTCCAGGCGCTGCAGGTTGCAGTTGACGACCCAGATCAGGTTGTCCAGCTTCTCCCGGGCGGCCAGCGTGAGCGCGCTCATGCTCTCGGGCTCGTCCATCTCGCCGTCGCCGAACACGCCCCAGACCTTGCGGCCCGCCGTGTCCAGCAGCGCGCGGTGCTGCAGGTAGCGCATGAAGCGCGCCTGGTAGATGGAGCTGATGGGGCCTAAACCCATGGAGCCGGTCGGGAACTGCCAGAAGTCCGGCATCAGCCAGGGGTGCGGATAGCTGGAGAGGCCCCGCGCCCCGGCGCGCGCGGCGCTGATCTCCTGCCGGTAGTGGCTCAAGTCCGTTTCGCTCAGCCGCCCTTCCAGGAAGGCCCGCGCATACACGCCCGGCGCCGAGTGCGGTTGGTAGAACACCAGGTCGCCGCCACCGCCTTCACCGCCCGCCTTGAAGAAATGGTTGAAGCCGACCTCGAACAGGTCCGCCGCGCTGGCGTAGCTGGCGATGTGCCCGCCCAGCTCGCCATACGCCTGGTTGGCCCGCACCACCATGGCCAGCGCGTTCCAGCGCATGAGCGACGCCAGCCGCTCCTCCAGCGCCAGGTCGCCGGGAAACGCCGGCTGCTGCGCCGCAGGGATGGTGTTGACGTAAGGCGTGCCGCGCTGCGGCTGCCAGCCCACGGCCGGGTCGCGGGCGGCGGCCGCCAGCATGTCCATGATCTGGCACACGCGCGCCGGACCGGCCGCCTCCAGCAGCGAGGCCAGCGCGTCGCGCCACTCGGCGCTTTCCTGCGGATCAGGGTCCGCGGCCGGCAGGGCGGCCAGGTGCTGCTGGATCTTCAAGTCGCTCATGTCGCTGTCTCCTGAGTCCGGGCAGTGTAGGAACGGCGCTGCCGCAGAAATCGCCGAAGTTCACTGCAGTACAGGCTTGCGGCAGCACAAAATGCTGCCAATCAATGTGGGAGGAGCCGAATGAGCCTGGATGCGGTCGATTTGCGGATACTTCACGAGCTGCAGCGCGATGCCGGCCTGTCCAACGTGGCCTTGGCCGAGCGGGTGCATCTGTCGCCCTCGCCCTGCCTGGCACGGGTGCGGGCACTGCAGGCCAAAGGCGTGATTCGCCAATACGTGGCGCTGCTGGACGCCAAGCAGCTTGGGCTGGACTTGAACGTCTTCATTTCGGTGAGCCTGCGCCACCAGTCGCGCGCGGCGCTGGAGCGCTTTGAGGCGCACGTGTGCGCCCGCGACGAGGTGATGGAGTGCTACCTCATGTCCGGCGACGCCGACTACCTGCTGCGCGTGGCCGTGCCGGACATCCCGGCGCTGGAGCGGTTCATCCTGGAGCAGCTCTCGCCCATGGAGGAGGTGGAGAAGATCCGCTCCAGCTTCGCGCTCAAGCAGGTGCGCTACAAGACGGCGCTGCCGCTGGGAAGCGCGTAGCGCCCAAGCGCTCAATCCACGGTGGCGCCCGATTCCTTGACGATGCGCGCCCACTTCGGCAGCTCTTCCTTCACCAGCGCGCCGAACTGCTCCGGCGTGCTCTTGAACGGCTCGCAGCCCACGGCGGCCAGCTTGTCCTGCGCATCCTTGCCTTCCAGCGCCTTGGCCACCTGCGCCTGCAACTGGTTCACGATGGCCTTGGGCGTGCCGGCCGGCGCGAACAGGCCGTACCAGGGCGTCGAGCCGAAGCCCTTGAGGGTCTCGCCGATGGTGGGCACGTCCGGCAGCGCGGCCACGCGCTTCTCGTTGACCACGCCCAGCACCTTCAACTTGCCGGACTTGATGAAGGAAATCGACGACGGCAGGCTTTGCACCGAAAGCTGCACCTGGCCGCCCACGAGGTCCGTCACCGCGGCCGAGGCGCCCTTGTAGGGCACGTGCATCAGCTCGATGCCCGCGGCCTTTTGCAGCATCTCGCCAATGAGGTGGTTGAGCGTGCCGTTGCCCGCGGAGGCGATGGCGATCTTGCCCGGCTGCTTCTTGGCCACGGCAATCATCTCGCTCACGTTCCTGGCCGGGAAATCGTTGTTGGCCACCAGCGCGTAGCCGGCGGTGGCCACGGGCGTGATGGGCTCGAAATCCTTCACCGGATCGAAGCCCGGGTTCTTGTAGAGCGAGGGATTGATGACGTGGGCGCTGCTCACGGTCAGCAGCAGCGTGTAGCCATCCGGCTTGGACTTGGCGGCCACGGCGCTGCCCAGGTTGCCGCCCGCGCCGGGGCGGTTGTCCACGATGAACTGCTGGCCGGTCTGCTCGCTGAGCTTTTGCGCCACGATGCGCGCGATGGCGTCATTGGCGCCGCCCGGCGCCTGCGGCACCACCACGGTGACCGGCTTGCTGGGGTATTTGTCTTCGGCGAAAGCGGCGCCGCTGCTGGCGGCGGCCAGCATCAGCAGTACGGCACGGCGGGCGATGTTCATGCTTGTGTCTCCTGTTTTGCAGCGGGCGCGGGCGCATTCTGTAAGTGCCGCCCTGTGGGCGGAATAACACAGACGGGAGCCGAGCTTTCGCACTTCGCGAAAGCGGTACCGGGAAATCCCGTGCATTCATTCCTCGCCGCACCCTGGGCCCCGGGTACCGGCCCAGCTGCATTGCCCATGCCGGCCAAGCCGTGAGAAATGGCGGTTCGCGGCGGTCTTCGTGCGCGGCAAGGCGGGGAAGCGCCCATGGAGCGCCGATAGCATGGCGTCCGGTATGACCCCGGTCCAGGTATGGGCAAGACGATGAACAAGCAGGACCAGGCCCCGCGGCGGGCCGGCAGCAGCAGGGAGGGCGCGGCGACCGCCGCCGCCGCATTGGGTTTGGCCCTTGGGCTGGCGTTGCTGGCCGAGGCGCTGGCGGCGCTGTTGGGCCAGGCCACCGGCCGCGAAGGCTGGCAACGCGGCTGGGTGGACGCGCTGCTGTTGGGCCAGCCGCTGGCCAGCGACCCGCTGTGGCGCGACCTGGCGGCACTGCTGGCGGGCTGCTTCGTGCTGTGCCTGGCACCCGCGCGCCACATCGGCCCAACGCTGACGGCCCGCTTCGACGGCGCTGCGCTGCGCGTGGAGCCTGCCGGGAACCTGGGCCCCGCCGACGCGCCGGCGCTGCACCCGTCCCGGCGCGCCACTTGGGCCGGCCTGGAGCACTGGTGCCTGCACGGCAGCGGGCCGGGCTGCACGCCCTGGTGGCGCCCGGGCGCCCTGCCTGACGTGGAATTGCGGCTGAGCGTGGCCGTGCTCACCGGCGGCACCGAGTTGGAGCGCCGCCGCCTGGCCGAAGGGTTCTCCCGCCACATTGACGGCAGCACGCGGCTGCTGGCGCTGGGCAGCCGGCTGCGGGGCCTGGGCTGGCGGCTGCGCATCAAGCTGGACGAGTGCCTGTGGTGGCGGCCCGTGCCGCCGGCCACGCCCTGGGACGCCGGCTACCTGCCCTTGAGCGCGGCGGCGGTCGAGCCGCTGGCGCGGTTCCATCCACGCCGGCCCACGCTCATCGTGGCCGACAGGCTGCACGCCCAAGTGCTGGCGCAGGCGCTGCGTGCGCTGCAGCTCAACCAGGCGACGTTCCGCCACCCGGTGCGGCTGCTGGTGCTGGCCGAGCGCGGCCCCGGCGTGGCCGACCTCTGCCGCAAGGGAATGGCGGCGGCCAGCCGCGTGGGCCCGCACCGTGCGCCGCCCTACCTGCCGGTGTTCGATCTCCAGGCGGCCTGAACAAGCCGCCGCCGCGCCCTCAATGCGCCGCAGGCGCAGGGCCGTCGGCCGTGGGCGCGGCAACGCCGGCCGGCGGCGCGTCGGCGAACCAGGCTTCCAGCCCGCCCGCCAGGGGGCGGACGTTCGTGAAACCGTGGTCCTGCAGCACGCGCGCGGCCTGTGCGGCCGAGACGTCGTTGGGGCAGTTGCAGTACACGACGATGGAACGTTGCGGGTGCAGCTCGTCCCGCAGCGCGGCCACGGCGCCCAGCTCCACGTGGCGCGCACCCGGGATGCGGCGCAGGTCCATCGCCAGGCTGGAGCCCGCGCGCACGTCCAGCACCAGTGGCGGCTCCTGCGCCTGCAGCAGCTCGCGCAGCTCGGCCACGCCCACGCGCGGCATGGCCATGTCGCGCTGCATGCGCCGCCGCCGCCACCAGCGCCGCGCCACCAGGGCCGCCAGCAGCACGCCCAGGGCGATGAGTGCCTTGGTGCCGGCGTCGGCCATCACGTCCAGCACGCGCTGCACTTCATGGCTGAAGGCCAGGCCCAGCAGCAGGTAGGCGGCGCTCCAGATCGCGCCGCTGACTACACCGAAGAACAGGAAGGTCAGCCAGGGCATCTCCAGTGCGCCGGCCATGGGCGCGGCCACCAGCGACACGCCGGGCACGAACTTGGCGGCAATGAGCGAGCTGCCGCCCCAGCGGCCGATGAGCAGCTCGCTGCGGCGCACGCAGGAGTCGGGCGACAGCGACACGCGGCACAGCAGCCGCATCACGCGGTGGCCGTGGCGGCGCCCGCCGGCAAACCACAGCGCGTCGCCCACCACGTTGGCAGCCACGGCCACGGCCATCGCCGCGGCCAACGAAAAGCGTCCGCCGGCCGCCAGGCCGCCCGCCACCACCAGCAGCGGCGCCGCCGGCACGGGCGCACCCACCCGCGCGGCCAGGGTGACCACGAACACCAACAGCACCCCATGGCGCAACAGCAGATCGACCAGCGCTTGCATCGCGCCAAGCGTAGAGCCGTACGCGGGGGCGGGTGGGCGTTGGGGCTTATGGGATGAACCGGCAGCGGCGTGCGTGACGGCTGCGCCGGCGGGCCGGCGCCGGAGGTGTTGCCACAACGCCTGGGCTCACGGGACGCCAACGGCGGCCCGGCTCCCCGCGGACCGCGGCACGTCCCTCTCTCGGGCACCGGCCTTGCTGCCGTGAGGGCTCATCCCTCGTTGCAGGAGCTGGACATGAAGCGCGTCCAAGGAGTTGTGGGCCTGAAGGCGGCGGCGCTGGCCGCGCTGCTGGCGCTTTGCGGCGCCGCTTGGGCACAGGCCGGCGGCATGACGGGCGGCAGCAACAAGGGGCCGGGCTTCATGGGCGCGGGCTCGGGTTCCTCCGGCACCGTGGACGGCGGCATGAGCGGCACGCGCGAGACGCCCCCCGGCGCCGCCCGCGCCGGCCGCGTGCTGCGCGCCAACCGCGCCAACACCGCCGCCAGCGGCCCAAGCACGGGCGACACCACCGCCCAGGGCGGCGCGGCCGGCCCGGCCGGCACGGGGGTGGGCAGCGTCTCCGGCGACGGCGGCTTGGGCGGCGCCCCGGGCCCGGCTACCGGCACGGGTGCGGCCGGGCGCAGCGGACGCTGAGCGGTCACGCCCGCGCCGAACTCCAGTTGCGCTCAGCGCCGCAGCAGCACGTTCAGGTCCGGCGTGAGCTGCGAGGCTTCCACGTAGCCTATGGCGCCGGGCGTGTTGCGCACGTGCACCAGCACCTCGGCCGTGCCCGCGAGCTCGCGCGGCGGCGCGCCTTTGCCGATGTAGCGGCGCACGGTCCAGTAGGCCAGGTAGTCGTCTTCCTGCTGCTGCAGCACCGCGCTCAGGAAGCGCCGGCGCAGCGGGTGGCCGTAGGGCAGGTTCACCGGGCGCAGCAGCAGCCCCTCCAGCTCTATCGTGCGGCCGGTGTAGATGCGCTTGAGCGTCTCGGCGTCCAGCGCGCGCGCGGGCAGGTTGCCGATGACGGCCACGCCTTCGTCGGCCCAGGCGGCAGCTACGCCGGCCGCGCCCGCCAGGGCGGGCAGCGTGTGGGCGATAAAGGTTCTGCGCTGCATGGGTCCGACTCAGAACGCGAAGCTGTAGCTCACGGACAGCACGTTCACGCGCCGGGGCTGCAGCAGCCCCTGGCCCGCGGGCACGTCCATGAACTGCGAGCCCTGTGCGTGCGTATGCAGCCACTCGGCCTTGAGCTTGCTCGTGGGCGAAAGCGCATAGGACGCGCCCAAGGCCAGCGAGCGCTGGCGGAACAAGGGGACGATGTCCGCCCGCGCGCGCATGGAGGCGTTGAGCGCCGAGGCGTCCTGTACCGAGCCCGGCACCGTGGTCGTCTCCAGTTGCTGCACCCACTTCAGCGGCCCGCTGCCCGGATGGATGGCCGCCACGGTGGCGTAGGCCGTGAGCGCCGACCAGCTCCGGTAGGCCGTGAGGTAGGCCGAGGTCGAGGACATGCCCATCTCCAGCTCGCGCGGAATGATGCGCAGCCACTCGGCCGCCAAGCGCCAGCCGCCGCCCAATTGCGCTTCGGCGCCCAAGGTCAGCGCCACGTTGTTGCTGTTGCTCACCCGCTCCAGGCCTGCGCCGCGGGTCTGCCAGTAGCCCGCGCCGCCGCCCAGGTCCACCCAGCGCGGGCGCACCAGCAGCCCGGAGCCGTCGGCATTGCGCACGCGCGTGTGGTGCACGCCGGCGCGCGCGCTCAAGTCAGGCGTGTTCCAAGACAGCACGGCCCCCGTCACCGTGATCTCCAGGTCGCTGAACATCACGGCCGGCGCCGCGCCCAACGAGGGCTCGCGCAGCCAGACGCGGTTGCGGTTCACCAGCGGCGAGTCGCCGTGGTAGAGGTCCAGGGCCAGCTCGCCGCCCCCGCGGCTCCAGTTGCGCGAGAGGTGCGCGCCGGTGAAGTCGCTGGCCGGCAGCAGGCTGTAGACCTCGGTGGGCACGCGCGCCTCGTCGTAGGTCTGCCCAACGTCGAGCTGCGCCGAACGCAGCATGAAGGGCACGCGCAGCTTGCCCACGCGCAGCAGCCAGTCGTTGTTGGGCCGCCAGGCCGCGAAGGCCCAGGCCGCCGTGAGGTCCCAGCGCGTGTCGTTGCGCGTGGCCGGCGCCAGCCGCGGCTGCAGCGTGGCCGACCACTGCGGCGTGAGCTGCAGGTCCACTTGCGCCCCCAGCACGGTGTCGCGCTTGAAGGTGCCGCCATCGTCCACGAAGCGCTGGTAGCGCCAGGCGCGGTCCGAGACGGCATAGCCCGCCGTGCCGAAGGCCGACCACGACAGCGAGGGGCCGTCGCCGCCGTCGCCGTCCGCGCCCGCCGCCCGCGCCGCGCCGGCTCCCGACAGGGCCAGCACGGCCAGGGCCGCCATGGCCAGCACGGCAGCCCGTGGGCGCCCCATGCGCCGGCCCGGCCGCGCGGGGCGTGCGGCCCGGGGCGCCGCCACGGGTGCCGGGAAGGTACGGCCGCGGCCCATCAGTCGCGCCAGGTGCTGGCGATCTCGACGAAGCGCGGTTCACAGGCCAGCAGCGCGTCTATGAGCTGCGGGTCGAAGTGGCTGCCGCGCCCGTCCAGGATGATGGCCATGGCCCGCGCGTGCGGGAACGGCTCCTTGTACGGGCGCCGCGTGGTGAGCGCGTCGTACACGTCGGCCACGGCCATGAGCCGCGCCGCCAGCGGAATGCCGCGCCCGGCCAGCCGGTCGGGGTAGCCGCCGCCGTCCCAGCGCTCGTGGTGGTGGCGGGCGATCTGCATGGCGTACAGCAGCACGTCGGAGTCGCCGGCCATGCGCTGCGCGGCGCGGCGCAGGATCTCCCAGCCGTGCACGGAGTGGCCCTTCATCTGCTCGAACTCTGCCGCGTCGAGCTTGCCGGGCTTGAGCAGGATGTGGTCGGGGATGGCGATCTTGCCGATGTCGTGCAGCGGCGCGGACTTGGCCATGAGCTCTATGGCGTGGTCGTCCAGCCCGGTGGCCTCCTCGCAGCCTTCGGGGTGGGCGCGCACGTACTCGGCCAGCACGCGCACGTACTCCTGGGTGCGCTTGATGTGGTTGCCCGTGTCCTCGTCGCGGAACTCGGCCAGCGACACCATCACGTGCAGCGTGGCGTCGCGCAGCCGCTCCACCTGGTTCATGCGCTCCAGCAGTTGCGCCTGCAACCCGGCGTTGCGGCGGCTGAGCGAGTCGCGCCAGGCCTTGACCTGCAGCTGCGTCTTCACCCGTGCTTGCACCACGGGCGGGCTGATGGGCTTGGTGATGAAGTCCACGGCGCCCAGCTCGAAGCCGCGCGTCTCGTCCTCGGCCTGGCCCAGCGCGGTGAGGAAGATCACCGGCACGTCGCGCGTGGCCTCGTGCGCCTTGAGCTGGCGGCAGACCTCGAAGCCGTCCATGCCGGGCATCATCACGTCCAGCAGCACCAGGTCCGGCGGCTCGCGCTGCGCCAGCGCCAGCGCCCGCGCGCCGCCGTTGGCCAGTTTCACGCGGCACTCGCCGCCCAACAGGTCGGCCAGCAGCGTGAGGTTGTCGGGGGTGTCGTCCACGACGAGGATCGTGGGGCGTTCTTGCTGCGTCATGTCGTTCTCGTGAGTTCCAGCGCCGGCTGCGCAGCGGCAGCCGGCAGGATGTTGGAAAGGGTGTCCAGCGCCGCGTCGAAGTCGCAGCGCTGCAGGGCCAGGTCCAGCGCGTGGGCCTGCGTTGTGGGCAGCGCGCGCATGAGCTCCACGCGGCGCGCGCGCCAGTGCTCCAGCGCCTGGCTGTCGCCATCGACCAGCAGCTCGCGCAGCCGCGCCCAGTGCGCTCCCGCGTCCTGCGGCGCGGCCGCATCTTCGGTGTCCGGCAGGTCCGCGCCCGCGTGCAGCGGCTCGGCCGACTGGGCGGGCGCAGGTGCGGGGGGGCCGTCCGGTGCGGCGCCGGCGTCGGGGGGCGTGGGCACGTAGCGGCGCATCGCGCCTATGAGCACGTGCGGCTCCAGCGGCTTGGCGATGTGGCCGCGCATGCCCATCTCCAGGCAGCGCCGGCGCTCCTCCACCAGCGCGTGCGCGGTCAGCGCCACGATGGGCAGGTGGCGCCAGGCCGGGCGCGCAAGAATGGCCCGCGTGGCCTCGTAGCCGTCCATCACGGGCATCTGCAGGTCCATGAGCACCACGTGGCAGGCCGCGCCGGGCTGCTGCGGCAAGCGCTCCAGGGTCAGCAAGGCCTCCAGCGCCTTGCGGCCGTCGTCGGCGGTGGCCACTTCCGCGCCCGCGCGCTCCAGCAGCTCGCCGGCGACCTGCCGGTTCTGCGCGTCGTCGTCCACCAGCAGCACGCGCAGGCCCTGCAACGGGCGGCGGGCCGCCGTCGCACCCGCGTCGCTCCAGGGGCTGTCGGCCGCGGCCGGATGGAACGGCCGCGGGCCGGCCAGCGGCTGCGCCATGCGCACGGGCAGCGTGACGGTGAAGGTCGAGCCCTGGCCGGGCTCGCTGCGCGCCAGCAGCGTGCCGCCCATGAGCGTGACCAGCCGCCGCGAGATGGACAGCCCCAGCCCCGTGCCGCCGTAGCGCCGCGCCGTCGAGCTGTCGGCCTGCGCAAAGTCCTCGAACAGCAGCGCCAGTTGTTCGGCCGTCATGCCCACGCCGCTGTCCTCCACGGCGATGCGCAGCAGCGCGCGGGGCTCGCCGTCGTCCTCGGCCACCAGGGGCTCCAGGCTCACGCGCAGCCGCACCTGGCCGCGCTCGGTGAACTTCACCGCGTTGGACAGCAGGTTCATCAGCACCTGGCGCAGCCGCAGCGGGTCGCCCCACACCACGGCCGCGGCGTCGCGCGCCAGCCCCTCCATCTCGCGCGCCAGCAGCAGCCCCTTCTCGGCGGCCTTGGAGCTTTGCAGCGACAGCGCGTCGCCCATCAGGCTCTCCAGGTGGCAGGGTATGCACTCCAGCGCCAGCTTGCCGGCTTCGATCTTGGAGAGGTCCAGGATGTCGTGCAGCAGGCCCTGCAGCAGCGTGGAGGCGCCGTGCACCTTGTGCAGGTAGTCGCGCTGCTGGTCGGTCAGCGGCGTGCCCAGCGCCAGGTAGGTCATGCCGATGATGGCGTTGAGCGGCGTGCGTATCTCGTGGCTCATGTTGGCCAGGAACAGGCTCTTGGCCCGCGTGGCGGCCTCGGCCTGCGTGCGCGCGGCCTCCAGCTCGCGCTGGGTGCGCGCGCGCTCTTCGAGGTCGCTGCGAATGGAGGCGGCCATGTGCTCCAGCGTGTGCGCCAGGCCGTCGAGCTCGCCCACGCGCGCGCTCAGCGGGTCCATCTGCGCGCCGTAGTCGCCCAGGGCATAGCGCTCGGCCGTGGCGGCCAGGCCCGCGATGGGCTGCAGCACGCGGCGGCGCACGCCGCGCCAGGCCAGCCACACGGCCAGGGCCACCAGCGCATCCATGGCGATGGCCGCGCTCACGAAGCCGCGCAGCCGCAAGCCGGCGGCCTGCACCTCGGCGGCGGTGCGCACGTCGGTCAGCCGCACGAGCTCGTCCACCTTACCGGCCAGTTGCGCGGCCTGCAGCTCGTACTGCGCGCTGTACACCACCTGCCGCGCGAAGGCGGGGTCGGCCTCGCCGTCGGAGACGAACTGCCCCTTGGCCTTGTCGTACAGCCCCTGCGTGGCGGCAAAGGCCACCTGCTCGGTCTTGCCCAGAACGGCCGAGGCCTGCAGCACGGCACGCAGCGCCTGCTGCTCGGCGTCGTCGAAGTCCATGCGCCGCATGCGCTCGGCCAGGGGCAGGCCCGGGCCCCCGCCGGGCAGCCGGTGCGGCCTCAACCCGGCGATGACCTGGTCCCAGTACAGGCGGTCGGCCGGGTCCGGCGGCTGCTTCTCGCCCTGGCGTATGGCCAGGATGTCGTAGTAATAGAGCAGGTAGCGCGCATCGGCCGTGGCCGTGTAGGCGCGCACCAGCCGCGCCAGCCGGTCGGTCTCGTGGTGCACCTCGCCCACCAGGCCCATGGCCTGGTCGCGGCGCAGCGCGGCCAGCCGCGCGCTGTCGAAGGCCGCGCCAATGGCCAGCAGGAACAGCAGGTTGGCCGCCAGCGCCACCGACACCAGCGCGAAGAAGTTTCGCGAAACGGTGCGCAGCCGCAAGCTGGAGCCTTGCGGCAGGGCACTGGCGGACTGGGCGGTGTGTTTGCTCAAGGCGTACAGGCAGCGCGCCACGACGGCGTTGTCGTGAACCAGGCGGACAACGCTGCATATCGACCCGCCAGACGGCGAGTTGAGCATCTGCGCGGCCCTGGCGGATGCGCTGTGCGACGTGCTTTGCCATGACGCAAGCGCCGGCGCGAAAAATTGCCGGAGCTTTTGCACATTTTCGTTGGCAAAAGCAATCTTCATGGTTTCCTGCGCAAGCGTTGGGCCTGTTCAGCTCACCAGGGCGGCTCGCGCGTGCCCACGCCCGGCGCCCTTGGCGTCGTAGCAGGCGCGGTCGGCGGCCTTGAGCCAGTGCGCCACCTCGAACATGTCGGCCTGCAGCTCGGCCACGCCGGCGGAGGCGCTCACGCGCAGCGTGCGGCCTTCCCAGGGCAGCTCTATGGCGGCCACGGCCGCGCACACGGCCTGGGCGATGAGCAGCGCGCGCTCCGGCGGACAGCGCTGCAGCAGCAGGACGAACTCGTCGCCGCCCAAGCGCGCCACGAGGTCGCCCACGCGCACGCAGCCGTTGATGGCCGCGGCCACGGCCTTGAGCATGGCGTCGCCCGCGGCATGGCCGGCGCTGTCGTTGATGGGCTTGAAGTGGTCCAGGTCCATGGCCACCAGCATCGCGGGCATGGAGCGCGGGCGGGCGGCGAACACATGCTCCAGCTGCTGCTCAAGTGCTGCGCGGTTGGCCAGCCCGGTGAGCGGGTCGTGGTGCGCGGACCAGCGCAAGTGCTCGCGCGCGGTGCGCTGCGCGGTGACGTCGAGCACGCACCAGATCAGCCCCGGCGCGGCCTCGTCCCCGCGCGAAGGCTGCACGCGCAACTGCGCCCAGAACGTGCCGCCGTGCGCCAGGAGCAGCTCCATTTCGTCGCTGTAGGGCTGCCCAGCCTGGAAGGCGCGCGTGGCGCGGCGCAGCAGGGCCAGCACGCCGTCTTGCCGCAGGCCCAGCGCGCTCAGCGGCTGGCCGGCCAGCGTGCCGGCCTCGCGGCCCAGCAGCGCGCACAGCTCGGCGTTGGCCAGCTCGATGCGGTTGTCGCGGGTGAAGGCGATGCCCACGGGCGCGGCGGCCATCACGCCCTCCAGCCGGCGCAGCAGCTCGGTGTTGAAGGCATCCATCTGCGCGCGCTCGGCCCCGGCGTGGCGCAGCGCCTGCGCCAGCCTGGCGATCTCGCCGGTGGCCGCGGGCCAGCCCGCGTGCGGGTCGAAGGCGGGATCGAACAGGTGCTGCGCGCGCCGCTGCAGCGCCTGCAGCGGCCGCAGCAGCCAGCTCACCAGCCCAAGCAGCGCCGCGCTGGCAGCCACGATCATGAGCACGGCCCAAGTGATGGCCAGGCGGCGCGCGTCGTGCAGCGGCGCCAGCAGCCGCTGCTGCGGCATGGCGCGCCACACCAGCCATTGCGGCCCGCTCACGGCGGCCACGCTGACGAGCTCGCCCTCCTGCTGCGCGGACACGCCCGCGGGCTCCAGCGGGCGCCCCATGCGCACCCAGTCGTCCCAGGCCTGCGCCAGGCGCGGCTCGGTGGAGACGTGCTGCAGCGCCCGGCCGATGTCGGGGTGCGCCAGGATGCGCCCGCGCTCGTCCGTGACCACCAGCAGCGCGTCGGCCTCGCCGGCGCCGCGGTACTGCAGCACCTGCGCCATCAGCCCGCCGCTGCCCAGGCGTATGGAGCCGCTGAGCATGCCGAAGGGCCCGCGCGGGCCCTGCAGCGGCTGCGCCAGCACGATCACGGGCTCGTCCAGCACGCGGCTGACCAGCGCCTCGGAAATGCTGGGCTGGGCCTTGTCCATGGCCTGGCGGAAGTAGGCGCGGTCGGCCACGTTGGCCACGACCTTGCGCAGGCTGTTGTGCTCGCCGTAGACGCGCAGCGTGCCGTCCGCCGTGGCGACGTTGACGTTGCCGAACATGCGCCGCAGCACGATGCGGTCGGTCATGAAGCGCTCCAGCGCAGCCTGGTCGTGCAGCGTGCGCTGGTCAAGCTGCCCGGCCACCGCGGCCAGCGCGCCCTGCAGCTCCAGCACGCGGCCGGACAGCACCTCAGCGATGCGCTCCGCCTTCACCAGCTCGCGATCGCGCTGCTCGACCAGCGTGTCCTGCTCGGCCCGCTGCACCAGCGTCAAGGTGTTGAGCAGCACCACCAGCGCCAGCAGCGCAATGCCCGCCAGCGTCAGCCGCGCGCGCAGCGTGCCCAGCGCGCGGCGCGCGCCCTCCAGCGGCGCTTTCAAGCGCTGCACGGTCAGGCGCGCACGGGCCGGGAGCGGGCCGGCGTGACGTCAAGGCGCAAGGCCCGGGGGGGCGGGCTGCGGCGCAGGTGTTTCATGAAGGGCGGGGGTTGGGGCGTTCTGGGGATCACGCTGTATCGGCGCGCAGGCCCTGCAATTGAACCCGGGCAAACTCCTCAATCGTGAGAGATGCACGCCCGCGGGCCCGTTTGCGGGCTCACGAGGGCTCGCCGGAGGCGCCGGTGATCAGGCCGGCGCCCAGCCGGCTGCGCGCCGAGGCGGGCGGCTGCTCCTCACCAGGGTCGGATTCAGGCGGGTCGGAAGCGGAAGCCGTTGCCATGCCCGTGCACGGCCACCGGTAAACCTGGGAGAGCGCCCGGGACGTGCGGGCTCAAACCGGCGTCAGCCCGCGCGCGCCTGCGGGCCCGGCGCGGCCGCCTTTGTATGGAAGGCCCAGGTTCCGCCGCCTGCGCCGCCGGCGCCGGGCGGCTGCCGGCCGTGGCGGCCGATGCGGGCACGGCGGCTGCTCCTGGGGCGCCGACCGGTGCGGTACAGCCTGCGCGCAGCGCACGCCTGCACGGCTGCTTGATGCAGCGCAGAGCAGGTGCGGATTGCCGCCGCGTGCCGGTTGCCCGCTCATCCAGCCGCGGCGGCGGCATGGCACAACCGCGGGCAGGCGCCGTGGCAGTTCAAGCGGTTCTCCAACGGGAGCGCAAGCTCCACATGCGACAGGGAGTGTTCCGGTGAGTTTTCTGATTGTTCTGGCAGCCTTGGTGCTGCTGATGTTCGTGGCCTACCGCGGCTACAGCGTCATCCTGTTCGCGCCGGTGGCGGCCTTGCTGGCCGTGCTGTTGACCGAGCCGTCCTGGGTGCCGCCCATGTTCACCGGCGTGTTCATGGACAAGCTGGTGGGCTTCGTGAAGCTGTACTTCCCCGTCTTCCTGCTGGGGGCGGTGTTCGGCAAGGTCATCGAGCTGTCCGGCTTCTCCAAGTCCATCGTTGCGGCCGTCATCGACGTGGTGGGCCGCGGGCGGGCCATGCTCTCCATCGTCATCGTCTGCGCCGTGCTCACCTACGGCGGCGTGTCGCTGTTCGTGGTGGTGTTCGCGGTGTACCCGTTCGCGGCGGAGATGTTCCGCCAGAGCAACATTCCCAAGCGGCTCATTCCCGGGACCATCGCGCTGGGGGCCTTCACCTTCACCATGGATTCGCTGCCGGGCACGCCGCAGATCCAGAACATCATCCCCACCACCTTCTTCAAGACCACCACCTGGGCCGCGCCGTGGCTGGGCGTGTTCGGCGCGCTGTTCATCCTGGCCATGGGCATGCTGTATCTGGAAAGCCGCCGCCGCCGCGCCCTGGCCGCCGGCGAGGGCTACGGCAGCAACCTGCTCAACGAGCCCGAGCCCTACGAGGCCGAGAAGCTGCCCCACCCGCTGATCGCGCTGCTGCCGCTGGTGCTGGTGGGCGTGCTCAACCGCGTGTTCACGGACCTGATTTACGCCCACTACGGCCAGACCCACCAGCTTCCCCTGACCGGCGGCAAGCCCGTGGTGACGGAGATCTCCAAGATCGCCGCCGTGTGGGCCGTGGAAGGCGCGCTGCTGGTGGGCATCCTCACCGTGCTGGTGTTCGCCTTCCCGCGCGTGAAGTCGAAATTCGCCGACGGCTCCAAGGCCGCCATTGCCGGCGCGCTGCTGGCGGCCATGAACACGGCCTCGGAGTACGGCTTCGGCGGCGTCATCGCCGCGCTGCCGGGCTTCACGGTGATCGCCGACGCGCTGCGCGGCATCCCCAATCCGCTGATCAACGAGGCCATCACCGTGAGCGCCCTGGCCGGCATCACCGGCTCGGCCTCCGGCGGCATGAGCATCGCGCTGGCCGCCATGGCCGACACCTTCATCCAGTCGGCCAACGCCGCGGGCATCCCGCTGGAGGTGCTGCACCGCGTGGCCTCCATGGCCAGCGGCGGCATGGACACGCTGCCGCACAACGGCGCCGTCATCACGTTGCTGGCCGTCACCGGGCTCACGCACAAGCAGTCCTACGGCGACATCTTCGCCATCACGCTGATCAAGACGGCGGCGGTGTTCGTGGTGATCGGGATCTACTACCTGACCGGGATTTATTGATGCGGCCGGCCGAGAAATAGCACCGTGACTTTTGTCGCATTTGAATCGGCCCGCGAGAAATAGTCCGAATATACGCCGCTTATAGAATTTAATCCCTTCTCTTGTATCAAGCACACTTGGCCCAAACCTGAATTGTTGAAAGCCAAGTCGTGCTTGAACTGGTGAGTGTTCTGTATGCGGTATTTGGGGCCGTGCTCGTGGCCGCCTATATTCCGCAGTTATGGTCCGTGTGGCGCAGCCGCACCGGCGCGGCCGACGTTTCCCTCTTGACCTGGAGTATCTGGAGCACTTCGGCCACGGTGACGCTGCTGTATGCGGCCCTGGTGGCGCGCAACGCTGAATTCGTGCTGGTTTCGACGGGAAACCTGGTGGGGTGTTATGCCGTCACGAGTTTGATCGTGTATCGGCGCTGCTCGATCAAAAACAAGCCCAGGCTGGAATTCCAAGCTTCAGCCAGTTTCTAGTCACGCTTCTCACGGCACCGCGGCCCGTGGGCGGGCAGATTCGACCACCGCCTTGGCCTGGTCAAGCGCCTGCCTGCCCCAGAAACCCCGCCAACAGCCGCGCACTCGCCGACCCCAACGGCGCTGGCCGCGTCACCACCACGAAGCGCCGCTCCGCCCAGGGTTCGGCCAGCGGCACCAGCACCAGCCTCCCGGCCCCTGCCAGCGCCACGGGCACTTCGCGCGGGACGATGGCCAGGCCGAGTCCGGCGGCAATCAGCCGGCAGGCCGCATCCATGCTGGACACCTGCATCCGGTACGAGGGTGTGCGCCCAAGCAGCGCCGCTTGGCGGCGCAGCAGCCGGTCGAGCAGCCCGCCGGGGGAAATGCAGATCGCCGGCTGGTCCAGGATGTCCGTGAAGCCCAGCGCCGCGCGCCGCGCCAGCGGGTGGCCCGCGGCCATGACCACGCACAAGTGGTCGCTGCGGTAAGGCGTCGCGTCCAGCCCCGCCGTGTCGCCCTGGTCCCACAGCACGCCGAGATCGGCCGCGCCTTCGCGAAGGCCGCGCAGCACTTCGGCGCTCTGCCGCTCGTCCAGGCTCACGCGCAGGGCGGGATGGCGGCGCAGGAACGCCGCGATGTCGTCCGGCAGGTTCTCGGCCAGCACCGAGGGGCTGGCCAGCACGCGCACGCTGCCCTGCGCGCCGGCGCCGAACTCGCCCAGCTCCGCGCGCACGCGCTCCAGTTGCGCCAGCACCTCGCGGGCGCGCGCCAGCAGCGCCTCGCCCGCGGGCGTGGGCGTCACGCCGTTGCTGCGCCGCTCCAGCAGCGGCACGCCCACCTCCTGCTCCAGCGCCAGCACGCGCTTGCTCAGGGCCGAGGCCACCAGCGAGGCGCGCGCCGCCGCGCGGGCCATGCTGCCCTCCTCGCACACGGCAACGAAGCTTTGCAGCAGCAGCGGGTCCAGCGGTCGGCTCATGAAAGGCTCCAGGCGTCGTTGTTCCGGATTGGAACGGCAGGGCTGAAAAATCGCCATGGGGACCCACCCCGTGGAACGCCTACAGTCCCGCTCCATGAACAAACCCTCTCCGGAAGCCGTGACCGTGCGCGAAGTGGGCCTGCGCGACGGCCTGCAAAGCGTGGCCCGCACGCTGCCCACCGAGCTGAAGCTGCTGTGGTTGCGCGCCGCGCACGCGGCCGGCCTGCGCGAGATCGAGGTCGGCTCCTTCGTCCCGGCGCGGCTGCTGCCGCAACTGGCGGACACGGCGGCGCTGGTGGCGCAGGCGCGCCAGCTGCCGGGCCTGGTGACGTCCGTGCTGGTGCCCAACCTCAAGGGCGCGCAGGCCGCGCTGGACAGCGGCGCCGACCTGATGCTGCTGCCCCTGTCCGCCAGCCACGCCCATTCCCTGGCCAACCTGCGCAAGACGCCGGACGAGGTGGTGGCCGAGATCGCCCGCATACGCGCCCTGCGTGACGCCAGCGGCTCGCGCTGCCTGATCGAGGTCGGCATGAGCACGGCCTTCGGCTGCACGATCCAGGGCCGCGTGGAGGAGGCCGAGGTGCTGCGGCTGCTGCAGGCCGCGCTGGACGCCGGGGCCGACCGCGTCGGCCTGGCCGACACCGTGGGCTACGCCGACCCGCTGCAGGTGGGCCGCCTGTTCCGCCAGGCTTTCGAGCTGGTCGGCGACCGCCTGGCCTGCGGCCACTTCCACGACACGCGCGGCCTGGGCCTGGCCAACGTGTTCGCCGCCTGGCAGGCCGGCGTGCGCCGCTTCGACGCCACCAACGGCGGCATAGGCGGCTGCCCGCACGCGCCCGGCGCCAGCGGCAACGTCGCCACGGAGGACGTGGCCTACCTGTTCGCCAGCATGGGCGTGGCCACCGGGCTGGATTTCGACGCGCTGATGGCGCTGCGCCGCAACGTTGCGCAGTGGCTGGAAGGCGAGACGCTGCACGGCGCCATCTGGCGCGCCGGGCTGCCCAGGACACTGACGATGAGGAACGCGGCATGAGCACGGCACCCCAACCCCTGAGCGGCCTGCGGGTCGTCGAGCTGACCCACATGGTGATGGGCCCCACCTGTGGCATGGTGCTGGCCGACATGGGCGCCGAGGTCATCAAGCTGGAGCCCGTGGAGGGCGAGGGCACGCGGCGGCTGCTCGGCGCGGGCGCGGGCTTCTTCCCCATGTTCAACCGCAACAAGAAGAGCGTGGGCGTGGACTTGCGCCGCCCCGAGGGCGCCGAGGTGGCCCGCCGCCTGGCCGCCAGCGCCGACGTGGTGGTGGAGAACTTCAAGCCCGGCGCGCTCAAGAAGTACGGCCTGGACTACGCCAGCCTCGCCGCCGTCAACGACAGGCTGATCTACGCCAGCCACAAGGGGTTTTTGCCCGGCCCCTACGAGCACCGCACGGCGCTGGACGAGGTGGTGCAGATGATGGGCGGCCTGGCCTACATGACCGGCCGCCCCGGCGACCCGCTGCGCGCGGGCACCAGCGTCAACGACATCATGGGCGGCCTCTTCGGCGCCATCGGCGTGCTGGGCGCGCTCATACAGCGCGGCATCAGCGGGCGCGGCATGGAGGTGCAGTCGGCGCTGTACGAGAACAACGTCTTCCTCATGGGGCAGCACATGCTGCAGTACGCCATGACGGGCCGGCACCCCGCGCCCATGCCCGCGCGCGACAACCCCTGGGCGGTGTACGACGTGTTCACCGTCAAGGACGGCGAGCAGATCTTCCTGGCTGCGGTGAGCGACGCCCAATGGGGCCTGATGTGCGACGCGCTGGGCCTGGACGACCTCAAGGCCGACCCGGCACTGGCCACCAACAACGACCGCGTGCGGGTGCGCCCGCAACTGCTTGCCACGCTGCGCGAGCGCCTGGCGCACCGCGGCGCGGCCGAGCTGGCGGACCTCTTCGAGAAGGCCGGCCTGCCCTACGCGCCCATTCGCCGCCCGGAAGACCTCTTTGACGACCCGCACCTGCTG
Organism: Azohydromonas lata NBRC 102462; assembly: GCF_001571085.1. Classification (GTDB taxonomy): domain Bacteria; phylum Pseudomonadota; class Gammaproteobacteria; order Burkholderiales; family Burkholderiaceae_C; genus Azohydromonas; species Azohydromonas lata. The sequence goes on along the minus strand of NZ_BCTC01000026.1, from coordinate 45,827 downwards.
GCCACCGGCGGCCTGGCCGACGTGGTGGTGCCCGACGGCGACAAGGCCGGGCAGACGGTGAAGACGACGCTGTTCCCGATCACGATGGACGGCCAGCGCCTGCCGGTGCGCCTGCAACCGCCGCCGCTGGGCGCCCACACGGCCGAGCTGCTGGCCGGGCTGGGCTACGACGCGCAGCACATCGAACGGCTGCGCCAGGAAAAGCTGGTGAGCTGAACCGGTTCAAGCGGGCAGCACACGACACATAGACAGACAGGAGACAAGCCCATGACCACCCCCATCACCCGGCGCAGCCTGCTGCTGGCCCTGGCCGGCGCCGGCCTGTGCGCCCCCGCGCTGGCTCAATCCGACAAGCCCATCCGGTTCATCCTCCCCAACGCCACGGGGTCGGGCGTGGACGCCATCACCCGCGCCGCGCAGCCCGCGCTGGCCAAGGCGCTGGGCCATCCCATCGTGGTGGACAACCAGCCCGGCGCCGGCGGCATCGTCGGCCTGCAGCAGCTCGCGCGCTCCGCGCCGGACGGCGCCACGCTGGGCGTGGTCTCCAACAACGTCGTCATCTTTCCCAGCCTCTTCAAGACGCTGCCCTTCGACATGCCGGGCGACTTCACGCCCATCGCCGTCGTGGGCTCCACGCCCATGCTGCTGGTGGTCAATCCCGGCAAGGTGCCGGCCACCAACGCCAAGGAGCTCATTGCGCTGCTCAAGTCCCGCAGCGGCGAGCTCAACTTCGGCTCCGGCGGCAACGGCACCATCCTGCACCTGGCCACCGAAACGCTGCTGGACGAGACCGGCACCAAGGCCCGCCACATCCCGTACAAGGGCGTGGGCCCCATGGTCACGGACCTCATGGGCGGCCAGATCGACTTCGGCGCCGTCTCGCTGCCCAGCGTGCAGGGCCACCTGAAATCCGGCGCGCTGCGCGCCATCGCCCTGTTCACGCCGCAGCGCGTGGCCGCGCTGCCTGACGTGCCCACCTTTGCCGAACAGGGCTTCAGCAAGGTCGTGGTCGAGGCCTGGTTCGCCGTCGTGGGCCCCAAGGGGCTGCCGGTGGCCGAGGCACGCCGCGTGCACGACGCCGTGGTGGCCGCCTTCGACGACCCGGCCACCAAGGAGGCCATGGCGCGCCAGGGCAACCAGATCGGCGTCGCCCCCATGGACCAGGCCATGCCCTTCTTCCGCAGCGAGCTGGCCAAGTACGCCAGGCTGTCCAAGAAGATCGGCCTGGAGGCGCAGTGATGCCTGACGGCGCGACGCTGGCCCTGCCCGGGCGGCTGCTGTTCCTGAGCGCCTCGGCCCAGGCCATGGCGCGGCAGCTCGCGGGCGAGCCGCTGACCCCGGCGCAGGCCGGCACGCTGCGCGACGACGTGTCCACCGACGAGATCACGCCGGTGCACATCCTCTCGCACTACGACGACCGCTTGGGCCGCTTCGCCTACACCGGCTTCAAGGCCGGCGACACCGTGCCGCTGGGCCCCGAGGCCGTGCGCGGCGGCGGCTTCTGCGTCACCGTGGCCGGCAAGCGCTACGGCAAGGGCTCCTCGCGCGAGCACAGCCCCTTTGCCGAGAAGCTCGCGGGCATACGCCTGGTGATCGCCGAGAGTTTCGAGCGCATCTACCGGCAGAACGCCGACAACATCGGCCTGTTCACCTCCACCGACTTCGGCCTCATCCCGCGCATCCTGGCCGGCGAGGCCATTGCCGTGGACGAGCTGGTGGAGGGCCGCGACGCCCTGGCCGCCGCCATCCTGCGCGCCGGCGGCCTGCTGCGCTTTGGCCAGCGGCACATGCGCGACGTGCGCCCGGCCGCGGTGGCCGAAGGCGATCGCCCGCGCACGCTGTTCGAGAAGATCGTGGCCCGCCACGCGCTGGCCACCGCGCTCACGCCGGCCGACCCCGCGCCCGGCGACGGCGCCTTCGTCCGCGCCGACCTGCGCTTCATCCACGAGTACTACACTGGCATGGCCGCGCACATGCTGCAGGCCACTTTCGGCAAGCCGCTGGCGCTGCACGATCCACGCTCCATCGTCGTGTTCGAGGACCACACCAACTACGTCACCGAAAGCCCGGCCCACCTGCGCGGCGGCCTGGTGGACAAGGTGCTGGCCATGTGCCGCGCCCAACGCGCCTTTGCCGCCGAGCACGGCCTGCGCGAGCACCGCACGCTCACCGAGGCCGAGGCCGCGCGGGACGATGGCCGCCACGTCGCCGGCATCTCCCACGCCATGGTGGCCGAGCACTACGCGCTGCCCGGGCAGCTCATCGCCGGCACCGATTCGCACACGCCGCACAGCGGCGCGCTGGGCTGCGTGGCCTTCGGCGTGGGCACCACGGACATGGCCAACGCCTTCGTCACCGGCGCCGTGCGCCTGACGCTGCCGCCCTCGCTGCTGGTGCGGCTGGAAGGTCAACTCCCGGCCGGCGTGACCGCCAAGGACGTGGTGCTGCACCTGCTGGCGCTGCCCGCGCTGCGCGCCGGCGCGGGCGTCGGCAAGGTTTTTGAATTTGCCGGGCCGGTGGTGGAAGCGCTTTCCACCGACGAGCGTGCGACGCTGACCAACATGACGGCCGAGCTGGGCGGTTTTACCGGCATCGTCGCGCCGGACGCCGAGACGCTGCGCTTTCTCAAGGAGCGACGCGGCGTGGACATCGAGCTTGAGCCGTGGATGCGCAGCGATCCCGGCGCGGCCTACGCCGAGGTGCTCAGCGTCGATTGCAGCCGCCTCACGCCCATGGTCGCCCGCCCGGGCGACCCCGGCAACGGCGTGGCCCTGGGCGACTTGCAGGAGCGCGTACGCGTGGACATCGCCTACGGTGGCTCCTGCACCGCCGGCAAGCGCGAGGATTTTGATCACTACCACGCCGTGCTGGCCTGGGCCGCCGCGCGCGGCCTGCGCGTGGCGCCGGGGGTACAGCTCTTCCTGCAGTTCGGCACCACGGCCGTGCGCGACCACTGCATTGCCCAGGGCTACCTGCAGGCGTTCGAGCAGGTGGGGGCGCGCATCCTGCAGCCCTCGTGCGGCGCCTGCGGCAATTGCGGGCCGGGCTCGACCACCGAGGCCTCGCAGGTGACGGTGAGCGCCATCAACCGCAATTTCCCGGGCCGCGGCGGCCCGGGCCAGGTCTGGCTGGCCAGCCCGCCCACGGTGGCGGCCAGCGCCATCGCGGGGCGGCTGCTGTCCTTCGAGGAGCTGCAGGCGCAGGTGGACGGCGTGGGCTGAGGGGCGCGGCGACGCCGTCCCGCCGGCTGGCACGCGCGGGCCGGCGTCGCAGCAGTGGGGCGCCGGCCCGCCGCATGCTGCGCGGCCTCACATCGCCCGCAGTACCCGTACCAGGAGACAGCCCATGCCTGACCGCTACGCCATCGTCGGCAACCCGGTGTCGCAATCCAAGTCGCCGCTGATCCACGCCGAGTTCGCGCGCCAGACCGGCCAGGCGCTCGAATACATCCGCCTGGAAGCGCCCGCCGGTTTCGACGGCTTCAAGGCCACGGTGGACGCCTTCCGTGCCCAGGGCGCCCGCGGCGTCAACGTCACCGCGCCCCACAAGCTCGACGCGCTCGCTTATGCGACCGAAACGTCGGACGCCGCCCGCCTGGCCGGCGCGGCCAACATCCTGGCCTTCGACGGCGAGCGCGTGCGCGCCGACAACTTCGACGGCGTCGGCCTGGTCAACGACCTGCGCCTCAACCAGGGCTTCGACGTCGCCGGCCGGCGCGTGTTGCTGTTGGGTGCCGGCGGCGCGGTGCGCGGGGCATTGCTGCCGCTGCTGGCGCAGCAGCCCATGAGCATCGTCATCGCCAACCGCACCGAGGCCAAGGCGCGGGCGCTGGCCGCGCAGTGCGGCAGCGCCGCGGTGCAAGGCTGCGGCCTCAACGACCTGGACGGCATGGCCTTCGACATCGTGCTCAACGGCACCTCGGCCAGCCTCGCGGGCGAGCTGCCCGGCATCCCGTTCGCGGTGTTCGGGTCCGCGCAACTGGCCTACGAAATGGCCTACGGCAAGGGGCTCACGCCTTTCCTGCGCCTGGCGCGCGATGCCGGCGTGCCGCGCCTGGCCGACGGGGTGGGCATGCTGGTGGAGCAGGCGGCCGAGGCCTTCAACTGGTGGCGCGGCGCGCGGCCGGACACCGCGGCGTTGATACGGCAGCTCATGGTGCCGCTGGCCTAGGCGCGTCCGGCCGGCTGGCCGGTTGCGATGCAAAGCGCGCATCGTCCCATCCAGCGTTGGCATTGGACGCGCATCGTCGCCGGTGATGCAATTTCCTGGAGGCCTGGTCCACAGGCCCGCAGGCATCACCAGGAGACAAGCCTCATGAATTCCCGTCGTCGCCACGCGCTGCAGGCGCTTGCGGCCCTCGCGCTGGCCGCCTCGTCCGGCGCCTGGGCCCAGGCCTGGCCCAACAAGCCGCTCAGGATCGTCGTGCCCAATGCCGCGGGCGGCACCTCCGACATCATCGCCCGCCTCATCAGCAAGCCGCTGAGCGATGCCTTGGGCGTGCCCGTCATCGTGGAGAACCGCGGCGGCGCGGGCGGCAACATCGGCGCCGCGGCCGTGGCGCAGGCCACCGACCAGCACACCCTGCTGCTGTGCGACGTGGGCGGGCTGGCCATCGCGCCGCTGGCCTACAAGAATCTCGCCTACGACCCCGCGCGCGACCTGCAGGGCGTGGCCATGCTGGCCTACGCGCCTTACCTGCTGGTGGTGCCGTCCACGCTCAAGGCCACCAACCTCAAGGAGCTGGTGGCGCTGTCCAAGGCCGAGCGGCTGAGCGCCGCCGTGCCCGGCACCGGCACGCCCAACCACCTGGCGACCATGCAGCTCGCGCAGCTCACGGGGCTGCGCTGGCAGTACGTGCCCTACAAGGGCGGCGCGCCGGCCGTGGCCGACACCATGGCCAACAACACCCAGGCCGTGCTCAACGGCATGCCCGCCACCTTGCCGCTGGTGCAGGGCGGCAAGCTGCGCGTCATTGGCGTGTCCAAGGCCACGCGCTCGCCGCTGCTGCCGGACGTGCCGACGCTGGCCGAGCAGGGCGTGGCGGACTTCGTCGCGGGCACCTGGCAGGGCGTCACGGTGTCGTCCAAGATGCCCAGGGAGCAGGTGGCCCGCTTGGGGGCGGAGCTGTCGCGCATCGTGCAAACCCCCGCGGTGCGCGCGGCGCTGGTGGAGGCGGGCATGGAAGTCTCCAGCCTGGGTGCGCAGGAAACCACGGAGCTCATCGCCAAGGAGCGCACGCGCTGGGCCGCGGTGGTCAAGCAGGCCGGTGGCGTGATCGAGGGGGCGCAATGACGCAGCCCGCCCACGACGCCCGCGGCGCGCACGAGGCCCTGCGCCTGCCCGCCGAGGCGCTCGCCGCCTTCGGCCGCGCGCTGTTCGAGGCCGCCGGCATGGAGGCCGACAAGGCCGCCGAGGTGGCGCGGCTGCTGGTGCTCACCGACATGATGGGCCGCCGCACCCACGGCCTGGCCATGGCGCCGCTGTACCTGGCCGACATCGCCAAGGGCGGCATGGCGCTGCGCGGGGAGCCGGAGGTCGTGGCCGACAGCGGCGCGGCCATGGTGTGGGACGGCGCCTACCTGCCGGGCCTGTGGCTGATGAGCCGCGCCATCGGCATGGCCGTCGATCGCGCCGCCACGTTGGGCGTGGTGACGGTGGCCCTGCGCAGGAGCCACCACATCGGCTGCCTGGCGGCGCTGACCCGGCAGGCGGCCGAGCGCGGCTGCGTGGCCGTCATCGCCAACTCGGAGCCGGCGGCGCGGCGCGTGGCGCCCTACGGCGGCACCGAGGCGCTGTTCACGCCGAACCCGTTCGCGGTGGGCTGGCCGGGGCCTGAGCACCCGGTGCTGGTGGACATGTGCGCCTCCATCACCACCACGTCCATGACGCGCCAGAAGCACGTCGCGGGCGAGCAGTTCGAGTTTCCCTGGCTGCTGGACGCCCAGGGCCGGCCCACGCGCGACCCGGCCGTGCTGGAGCACGCCGAGCCGCGCGGGTCGCTGCAGCTCCTGGGCGGCCAGGAGTACGGCCACAAGGGCTTTGGCCTGGCGCTGATGGTGGAAGCGCTGTCGCAAGGCCTCTCCGGCCACGGGCGGGCCGACGCGCCCGCGCGCTGGGGCGGCAACGTGTTCCTGCAGGTCATCGACCCCGCCTTCTTCGCCGGCCGCGAGGCGTTCATGGAGCAGACGGACCACCTCTCGCGCCAGTGCCGCGCCAACCGGCCCATAGACCCGGCGCGCCCGGTGCGCATGCCCGGCGACCAGGCGGCGCGGCTGGAGCAGCAGGCCCGCGCGCAAGGCATTGCCTACGGCGCGGCCGCCTGGACGGCGCTCACCGCTTGGGCCGACCGCCTGGGCGTGGCCGTGCCGGCCGAGGAGGCGGCTATAGACTGACGCGCCCTTCGCCGCCGCGCTCTGCGTCCTTGCGTCTGCGCCGCGCGGCCAGGGGTGCCCGCAGGACCTCGCCCCGTGTCTCTCCCGTTCCAGTTCAGCCAGCTCCGCTGCTTCGTGGCCGTCGCGACCGAGCTGCACTTCGGCCGCGCCGCGCAGCGGCTGAACATGACGCAGCCGCCGCTGAGCCGCCAGGTGCAGCAACTGGAGCACGCCCTGGGCGTGCGGCTGCTGGAGCGCGGGCCGCACGCGGTGCGCCTCACGCCGGCCGGGCAGGCCTTCCTGGGCGAGGCGCAGCGGGTGCTGGAGGCGGCGCAGTCGGCGGCGCTGGCGGCGCGCCGCGCCGATACCGGCGAGGAGGGCAGCATCGCCCTGGGCTACGTGGCCGGCGCCAGCTTCAGCGTGCTGCCCAAGCTGGTGGCGGCGGCCTCCGCGCAGTTGCCGCGCGTGCAGATCGTGCTGCGCGACCTGAGCTCCTCCGAGCAGCTCGAAGCGCTGCGCACGGGGCGGCTGGACGCCGGCATCGTGCGCCCGCCGGTGGCGCTGGCCGACTTCGACAGCCTGAGCCTGCTGCGCGAGCCCTTCGCCGCGGCGCTGCCCGCCGGCCACCGGCTGGCCTCGCGCCGCCGCCTGCGGCTGCAGGATCTGGACGGCGAGAACCTCGTCATGTACGAGCCCGGCCAGGGCGGGCGCATGTACGAGCTGCTCACCAGCGTGTTCCACACCGCCGGCATCACGCCGCACTGCGTGCAGCAGGTGCGCCAGACCTACTGCATGCTGGGCCTGGTGGCCAGCGGCGTCGGCCTGGCGCTGCTGCAGCGCTCGGCCAGCCAGGTCTCGATGGCGGGCGTGGTGATGCGGCCCGTGGAGCTGCCCGCGCACGCGGTGTCGGAGCTGTGCCTGGTGTGGCGGCGCAAGGACGTGGAGGAAAAGCCCGTCATGGCCCGCTTCGTGGAGATGGTGCGCGGCGTGGCCTCTTGAGCCGCGCGGCGGGCTTCATCCGTTCATGTACAGCGAGGCGCACAGGTTGCGCAGCCAACGGTTGGCCGGGTCGTGGTGCATGCGCGCGTGCCAGTACTGCTTGACCGTGTAGCGGGGCACGGCGATGGGGCAGGCCAGCACCTTCAGCCCCCCGTTGCGGGCCAGCGTCTCGCCGATCTGGCGCGGCACGGTGGCCACGAGGTCCGTGTCCGCCACGACGGTGGCCAGGCCCAGGAAGCCGGGCAGGCGCAGCAGCACGTCGCGCTGAACGCGCTGCGCCTTGAGCGCCTCCTCCAGCAGCGCGTGGCTCTTGCCGGACAGCACCTGCACGTGGGCCGCGGCCTGGTACTGCTCCAGGGTCAGCGTGTCGTGGATGAGCGGATGTTGCGGGCTCACCAGGCACACGAAGTCCTGCTCGTAGAACACCTGCTGGTAGAAGCCGGACTCCAGCCCGGGAATGATGCCCAGGGCCAGGTCGGCGTGGCCGGCTTCCAGCTCGCGCGGCGTGCCGTCGTCGATGGGAATGGCCTCCAGCCGCACGCGCGGCGCCTGCGCGCGCACGCGCCTGAGCAGCCGCGGCAGCAGGGTGATGTGGCTGGCGTCGGTCATGCAGACGCGAAAGCCGCGCTGCGCCTGCGCCGGGACGAACTCCCGCGCCGGCGCGCTGATGCGGCGCAGGCTTTGCAGCGCCTCGCGCACCGGCTCGACCAGCGCCTCGGCGCGCGGCGTGGGCTGCATGCCGGCGCCCGTGCGGACGAACAGCGGATCGCCCAGCAGCTCGCGCAGCCGGGCCAGCCACGCGCTGACCGTGGGCTGGCTCTGCTCCAGCGCCTCGGCCGCGCGCGTGACGCTGCGCGTGGTGTAGAGCAGGACGAACAGCGTGAGCAGCTTGGGGTCCAGGAGCTGGGCGGGGTCGTGGTCCGAATGCACTATCGGATTTCCTGATGGCGTTGATCGGCTGTAGCGGATGGACCGATTTTCCCCGCCTTCCTACAGTCGCCGTCCATCGCAGCCACCAACGCAGCAGGACAGCATGGACATCACGGGCCCCGGCATCAAAGGACAAGTCGCCATCGTCACCGGGGGCGTGCGCGGCATCGGCCTGGGCATCGGCCGGCGCCTGGCGCAGGAGGGCTGCCGGGTCGTCATCTGGGACCGCGACGTGTCGGCCTTCGACGCCGAGCGCGCCGGCTTCATGCCCGCCTACCTGCAGCGCGTGGACGTCAGCGACTTCGACAGCGTGCAGCGGGCCTGGGACGCAACGCTGGAGCGCGTCGGCCACGTGGAAATCATGGTCAACAACGCCGGCATCAACGGGCCGGTCACGCCGGTGTGGGAGTACCCGCTGGAGGCCTGGAGCCGCGTGCTGGCGGTCAACCTGGGCGGCGTCTTCCACTGCTGCCGCGTGGCCACGCCGGCCATGCGGGCCGCCGGTTACGGGCGCATCGTCAACGTGGCCTCGGCCGCGGGCAAGGAAGGCGTGCCCGGCATTGCCGCCTACGCGGCGGCCAAGCATGGCGTCGTGGGCTTCACCAAGTCGCTGGCGCGCGAGCTGGCCGACTCCGGCGTGCTGGTCAACTGCATCGCGCCGGTGATGACGGAGACGGACCTGCTCAAGGAAATGACGCCGGAGCACATCGCCGCCTCCAAGGCCAAGATTCCCATGGGCCGCTTCCTCACCGTGGAGGAGATCGCGGCCATGGTGGCCTGGATCGCCAGCCCCGAGTGCAGCTTCACCACCGGCTTTGCCTTCGACCTCTCCGGCGGCCGCGCCAACTACTGACACCGCTGGGCCACGCGACATGAAGCGCCTCATCGGCATTGCGCCGCTCACGCACCTGGAGCTGTCGCCGCCGGACATGGTGAGCAACGCCGCGGCGGCCGGCTGCGACGGCCTGGGCCTGCGGCTCATCCCCGCCACGGCCGACGAGCCGCGGCACGACACCCAGGGCGACACGCCGCTGGTGCGCGAGGCCGCGCGGCGGCTGCGCGACACGGGGCTGCAGGTGTGGGACATCGAGATCTTCCGCTTGCAGCCCGCCACCCGCGTGGCCGACTACGAGGGCGCGCTGGAGGCCGGCGCGGTGCTGGGCGCGCGCCACGTGCTGGCGGCCCCGCAGGACGCGGACACCGCCCGCCTGGCCGACCGCCTGGGCCAGTTGTGCACGCTGGCCGCGCGCTACGGGCTGGTCGTGGACCTGGAGCCCACGCCCTGGTACGAGGTGCCCACGCTGGAGGCCGCCGCGCGCGTGATCGAAGCGACCGGCCGGGACGACCTCGGCCTGGTCGTGGACCCCCTCCACTGGGACCGCGCCGGCGGCACGCCCGCCGGCGTGGCCGCGCTCAACCCGGCGTACTTCCGCTATGCGCAGCTGTGCGACGCGCCGGCGCAGCGCCCAAGCGATCGCGCCACGCTGCTGCACCAGGCCCGCGCCGAGCGGCTCATGCCCGGCGACGGCGGGCTGGACCTGCGCGGCCTGCTGCGCGCGCTGCCGGCGGGCATTGCGCTGAGCCTGGAAGTGCCCATGGCGTCGCTGGCGCAGACGCTGCCCGCGCTGGAGCGCGTGCGCCGCATGCTGGACAAGACCCGCGCGCTGCTGGCCGGCGTGGATTGAGCCGCGGAAGCTGCAGATCCATTCCAAGAACGCAAGACCGCAAGACCGCAAGACCGATATTCCACAGGAGACGAGCCATGAACACCCTCACCCGCCGTGCCGCACTGGCCGTGGCCGCCGCGCTGGCGCTGGCCGGCGCCGCGACGTCCGCCGGCGCGCAGGTGCGCGAGCGCACCATCAAGTTCGCCTACCTCAACCAGGCAGGCCACCCGCAGGACTTGGGCGCCAAGCGCTTTGCCGAGCTGGTGGAAAAGGCCTCCGGCCAGAAGATGCACGTGAAGCTGTTCCCGGGCGGCGTGCTGGGCGGCGACCTGCAGAATGTCTCCGCGGTGCAGGGCGGCACGCTGGAGATGACCAACCTGAACGCCGGCATCCTGTCCTCGCACGTCAAGGAGCTGGGCGTCTTCGACGTGCCCTTCCTGTTCAACGGCCCGGCCGAGGCCGATGCCCTCAGCGACGGCCCGCTGGGCCAGAAGCTGCTGGGCATGCTGGCCGACAAGGGCATGGTGGGCCTGGGCTACTTCGACCTGGGCTTTCGCAACCTGACCAACAACAAGCGGCCCATCAACAAGGTCGAGGACATCGCGGGGCTCAAGATCCGCGTCATCCAGTCGCCCATCTACGTGGACCTGTTCAATGCCCTGGGCGCCAACGCCACGCCCATGCCGTTCCCGGAGGTGTACAGCGCGCTGGAGCAGGGGGCCATCGACGGGCAGGAGAACCCCTTCACCACCATCAAGGCCTCGCGCTTCAACGAGGTGCAAAAGTACCTGACCGTCACGCGCCACATCTACAACCCCATGGCGCTGCTGTTCAGCAAGAAGGTCTGGGACGGCTACAGCGCCGAGGAGAAGAAGATCGTCACCGACGCCGCGGCGGCCGCCATCCAGTACCAGCGCCAGGTGTCGCGCCAGCAGGCCGACGCGGCCCTGGCCGAGCTGAAGAAGGGCGGCATGCAGGTGACGGAGCTGTCGCCGGCCGAGGTGGAGAAGATGCGCGCCAAGGCCAAGCCGGCCATAGACAAGCTGGCCGAGAAGGTTGGGCCGGAAACGGTCAGGGAGGCCTATGCCGAGCTGGCCAAGCTGCGCAAGTGAGTCTTCTTGGGGGCCGGCTGGCCGGGTGGGACGCAAGGGAGCCGACATGACAAGCGAAACCGCCGTGTTGAATGCGGCGCCCGCCGGCCGGGTGGACTGCCACGTGCACGTCTTCGACCCGGACCGCTTTGCCTACGCTTCTGACGCCTTCTACAGGCCCGCGGGCGCCGAGATCGGCACGGCCGCGCAACTGGGCCGGCTGCTCGATGCCCACGGCTTCAGCCATGCCCTGCTGGTTGGGCCCAACTCCGGCTACGGGCTGGACAACCGCTGCCTGCTCGATGCGCTGGCCCAGGGCGCGGGCCGCTACAAGGGGGTGGCCGTGGTGCGCAACGACGCCGGCCGCGACGAGTTGCAGGCGCTGCAGGCGGCCGGTGTCGTCGGCGTGGCCTTCAACGCCGCGCTGCTGGGCACGTCGGCCTATCGCGACGCCGCCCCGCTGCTGCAGCGGCTGCGCGACCTGGGCCTGTGGGCCCAGGTGCAGGTGCAGGGCAACCAGCTGGTGGAGCTGGCCCCCCTGCTGCGCGACAGCGGCGCGCGGCTGCTGTTCGACCACGCGGGCCGGCCTGACCCGCAAGCCGGCGTGGGCCAGGCGGGCTTCCAGGCGCTGCTGGCGCTGGCGGACACGGGGCGGGCCTGCGTCAAGCTCTCCGGCCTGGCCAAGTTCTCGGCGCAGCCGCATCCGCACGGGGATGCCCGGCCTTTCGTGCAGGCGCTGCTGGCCGCGTATGGCCCGCAGTCGCTGGTGTGGGCGTCGGACTGGCCCTTCCTGCGCGCGCCCGCGCGCATCGACTACGGCCCGCTGCTGGCCTTGTGGGAGGCCTGGGTGCCGGATGCGGCCACGCGCCAGGCGCTGTGGTGCGACACGCCCAGGCGCCTGTTCGGGTTTGGCCGCTGAGCCGTGCCTGCGCCACGGAAAAACGGCGGCAACGGGCTGGCGGCATGACAACTTGATGGACATCAATCCCCGGGCGGCTCCGCGCACCTACGCTGTAAGCACGAGGTAACCCACATGTACAAGCACCTTTTCGTTCCCGTTGACGGTTCCGAGCTTTCCCACCGCGCCATGCAAGGCAGCATCGCCCTGGCCCAGCAATTGGGCGCGCGCATCACGGGCTTCGTGGTCGAGCCGGAAATCAGCCTGTCGCTGGTGAGCCCCGATGCGGCGGCCTACGCCGAGCGCGTGCGCCACCACGAGGATGAGAACCAGAAGCACGCCAAGGCGCTGCTGCGCCAGTTCGAGGAGCGCGCGGTGGCGGCCGGCGTGGAGTTCAGCGGCCACTCCGTCGAGTCCGGCGCCGTGGACGACGCCATCACCGGCGAGGCCGAGCGCCTGGGCTGCGACATGATCGTCATGGTCACCCACGGCCGCGGCGCGTTGGGCGAGTTCCTCTTCGGCTCGCACACCAAGCACGTCATCTCCAACAGCAAGCTGCCGGTGCTGGTGCTGCACTGAGCAGCCCTGGGCGCCCGCCCTGCGCGGGCGCCGCCGCCGCGCTTACTTCAGCGAGCGCTGCGCCACCGCCACCGCGGCCACCAGCAGGCAGCCCAGGGCCAGCGCGCCCAACAGATCGCCCGCCGCGGCGCGCAGCGCCAGGGCGTGCGCATCGGCTGACGCCAGCGCGGGCGCGGCCGCCTGCAGCGCCGCCTCGCTGCCGTGCTGCAGTTGCAGCACCGTCAGCCCCGCGCCCAACGCGTTGACGATCTCGCGCACGATGCTCTTGAACGCGTAGGCGTGCGCGAAGTCCTCGGTGGGCATTTCCACGAAGGTCATCATGGCCACCTGCAGCAGCGCCAGCACCGGCATGGCGCCCTGCAGCAGCAGCCCCGCCAGTGCCCAGGCGGGCGCTGCCCCGTCGGCATGCGCTGCTTGCGCCATCAGCGCGAAAGCGGCGGCCAGCCCAACGTAGCCCAGCGCGATGTAGCGGCGCTTGCGCATCACCCGCGGCAGCGACAGGTGGAACACCACCACCGCCACCACCGACACCGCCCCGCCCAGCGACAGCAGCGCCCCGGCCTGCGGCAGCGGCATGTGCAGCCCCTGCACCAGCAGCGCCGGCACGGCGTAGTTCCAGGCGCCGTTCACCAGGTAGAAGAGGCCGTAGAAGGCCAGGCCCACCAGGTAGCGGCGGCTGGCCAGCCGCCGCGGGTCCAGCCAGGGGTCGGGGTGGCGGTGAAAGCGCCGCAGCGCCGCCACGAGCAGCGCCAGCCCGGCCAGCGCCCAACCGGCCAGCAGCGGGGCTTGGGCCGGCGCGAAGTGGCGCAACTGCTCCAGCGCGTGCACCAGCAGCAGCGCGCCCAGGGAAAAGGCGGCCACGCCCGGCCAGTCCAGCGAGCCCATCGGCGTGCCCATGGGCGCGGTTGCCGGCGCGGCCCCGTGTGCGTCCACCGGCACACCCGTGCGCACCTGCGATGGCGCGCCCGCGCCGCGCCGCGGAAACAGCAGCCACACCAGCGGCAGCAGCAGCACGGCCAGCCCTGCCTGCAGCAGGAACAGCAGCGGCCAGCCGTGGCGCGCCATCAGCGTCGCCGTGGCCCAGGGCGCCAGCGCCACCAGCGTGAAGTTGGCCAGTCCGAAACCCCAGAACAGCGACAACCGCTCGCGCGGCTGCGCGCTGTACTGCGCCAGGATGCGCGCCGCGGCGAACAGCCCGCCGCCGCCCAAACCCTGCAGCGCGCGCGCCGCCACCAGCAGCCCAAGCGAGGGCGACGCCGCGCAGGCCAGCGAGCCGGCCGCGAACACCGCCAGGCTGGCCAGCGTGAAGCCGCGCCAGCTCACGTGCGCGGCCGCGCGCACCAGCACCAGGTTGGCCACGACCGCCGCGCCCGCGTAGGCGGTGAACGCCCACAGGAAGTCGCGCGCCGCGGCGTGCAGGCCCAGCTGCACCTGCGTGCCGGCCATGGCGATGAGGATGGCGCCCACGATGTCCAGTGAGGCCACCAGCCCAAGCACCGCGCCGAAGGCGTACACGCGCCAGGCGGCCCAGTGCGGATGCGCCGACAGCAGCGGCGGCCGCACCAGCGCGGCGGACGGGGACGAGGGCAGGACGGACGGCGTGAACTTCATGCCGGGATGTTGCATTGTTCGGCCGGCGGCATAAAGAGGTGTTGGTGAACGCAGTGTTCAATTGATTGGACAATTTGGACAATAGGCCGCATGAACTGGAACGACTGGTATGCCTTTGCCGTGGTGGCACGCTGCGGCAGCTTCACGCGCGCCGCCGAGCAGCTGGACTGGCCCAAGTCCTCGGTGAGCCACGCGGTGGCGCGGCTGGAGCAGGCGCTGGGGGCGCGGCTGATGGAGCGCAGCACGCGGCGGCTGCTGCTCACCGAGCAGGGCCAGCGGCTGCTGGCGCAGTTGGGCCCGCTGTTCGAGCGGCTGGACGCGGTGGCCGCCGAGGCGGGCGACGCGCGCGACGAGCCGCGCGGCATGCTGCGCATCGCCACGCCTTACGAGTTCGGCGCGCTGCAGTTGGGCGAGGTGGTCAACGACGTGCTGGCGCGCCACCCCGGGCTGCAGATCGAGCTGGACGTGCGCGCCTCGGACGTGGAGGAGGCCACGGCCCAGTACGACGTGGTGTTCTTCAGCAGCAGCGAGCCGCTGCCGGACTCGCAGCGCGTGGTGCGCCGCGTCTACAGCGTGGCGCGCGGCGTCTATGCCGCGCCGGCGCTGCTGCGCCGCCACGGCCAGCCCGCCGACCCGCAGGCCCTGGCCGGCTGGCCCTGCCTGACCACGCCGGGCGAGGCGTGGTGGCGCTTCCAGCATGCGGACGGGCGCACGCACGAGCTGCAGCCGCGCGGCCCGCTGCGTACCAGCAACGCCGCGCTGCGGCTGCAGGCCGCCCTGGCCGGGCATGGGGCGGCGATGCTGGCCACCTCCTACTGCCGGCGCGAGGTGGAGTCCGGCGCCCTCGTCCCGCTGCTGCCGGGCTTCACGGCGCATGCGCTGCGCGTGTACGCGCAGTTGCCCGGGCGCGGGCTGGTGCCGGCGCGCACGCGCGTGTTCATGGAGGCGGTGGAGCGTTTTCTCCTGACCTGAGGGGGCGGCGACAGCGGGGGTGGGGCCACGGGGCGCTTGCGGTCCGGCCGCGGCCGGGCTGCGGTGGGGCGGTGGTGAGCGGGTGGTGAAGCTGCGGTGAAGCGTCGATTCGTCACACTTTCGCGCCGTGGCGTGGCGCCAGGGCGGCGCGCAGGCTCTCCAATCCTCGGCTTTCGGTTTTTCGGGGGGCCGCGGGCCCGCCCTTCCTCCTCTTGGCTGCAAGCGATCCCTCACTGGCGAGCTCCTGCGCTTCCCCCTGCGCCACGCGGGCCGCGCAGGCCCTGGCGCTGGGCGTGCTGGCGTTGGGCGGCCTGGTGCTGCTGGACGGCTGGCTGCACCTGCCGGCCGTGCGGGCGCTGCAGTCGGCCGGGCCGGGGCTGATGAAGCTCGCGGCCGCGGGCTGCTTCGCGGGGGCGGGATTGGCGCTGCTGTTGTCGGCCTGCGCGTTGGCCGCGGCGCGCCGGCTGGCGCAGGTGCTGGGCCTGCTGGTGGCCGGCGCGGGTGCCGCGACGCTGGCGGGCTGCGTGGGCGACGCGCTGCAGGGCCGCGCCGCCGAGGCGGCCGGCCTGCTGGCCGACACCACAGGGCCCGGCGGGCGCATGCTGCCCGCCACCGCGCTGGGCTTCGTGCTGTGCGGCCTGGCATTGGCGGCGGGGTCCGGCCGTCTCACCGGGCGCCGCGGCGCCTGGGCCGTGGCGGCAGCCGTCGCCGCCGCGCTGCTGGCGCTGCTGGCCGTCTTCGGCTGCCTGGTGGACGTGCAGGCCTTCTACCGGCTGTGGCCCTACGCCGGCATGGCGCTGCACACGGCGCTTGGGCTGCTGGCGCTGTGCGCGGGCTGGCTGCTGCTGCACTTGGGCGCGGGCTGGCTCACGCGGCTGAGCCTGGTGGCCGCCACGGTGGCCGTGGTGGCGCTGCTGGCCATGGGCTGGTCGGCCGTGGTGCGCCTGGGCGTGCTGGAGCTGCCGCAGGGGGCCGGCCTGCGCGCCCTGCACACCGGTGCCGGGCTGCTGGTGCAAGAGACCCCACGGCAGGCCGCGCGCACCCTGGCCGTGGGCGGGGCGCTGGCGGTGTGCACGCTGCTGGCCGTGGTGCTGCTGCTTGGGCGGGAGGTGGCGCGCCGCCGCGCCTCCGAAGCCGCGCTGGCCGCGCACCGCGACGAGCTGGAGAGCACCGTGGCGCAGCGCACGGCCGAGCTCGCGCGCAGCGAGGCGCACGCGCGCCAGGCCGCAGCCGTGCTGGAGGAGGTGATGGAGAACATTCCCGACCCGGTGTGGACCAAGGACGCGTTGGGCCGCTGGACGCTGCTCAACAGCGCGGCGGCGGCCGTCATCGGCCTGCCGCGCGAGGCGCTGCAGGGCTTGGGCAATGCCCAGGTGCTGCCCGCGGGCCACGCCGCGGCGGCGGACGCCGAGGACGAGCGCATCCTGCGCGGCGGCGAGCGCATCGAGGTGGAGGAGCGCTTTTTCGACGCCGGCCGCGGCGAGCAGCGCCACTTCCTGAGCGTCAAGCTGCCGCTGCGCGCGGCCGACGGGCGCATCACCGGGCTGTTGGGCGTGGCGCGCGACGTCACGCAGCGCAAGCGCGCCGAAAGCGCGCTGCTGCAGTCGCAACTGGACCTGAGCCGCCTCACCCGGCGCCTGATGGAGCAGGAGCAGGAAGGCACGCGGCGCCTGGCGCAACTGCTGCACGACGGCCTGGGGCAGACGCTGAGCGCGCTGCGCCTGCAGCTCTCGGCGCTGGAGGCGCCGGACCCGCTGCCGCTGCTGTCGCCCGCCCAGCGCCGCGCCGCGCTTGCCGTGCGCGCCCTGGTGGAGCAGGCCTCGGCCGAGGTGCGCGGCGCGCTGGTGGAGCTCCGCCCGGCGCTGCTGGAGGAGCAGGGCCTGGTGGCGGCGCTGGAGCACGACCTGCGCTGCCGCCGCGCCGAGGCTGCGGGGCCGGCGCTGTCGCTGCGCGTCACGCCGGGGCTGCCGTCGCTGCGCTGGCCGCCGCAGGTGGAGTACGCCTTTTTCATGGTCGCGCGCGAGGCGCTGCACAACGCCGTGCTGCATGCCGGGGCCACGCACATCCACTGCGCGCTGGAGGGCGAGCGCGGCTGGCTGCGGCTGCAGGTGCGCGACGACGGCTGCGGCGTGCCGGACGATCCGCAGCGCCCGGGCCACTTGGGCGTGGTGGGCATGCGCGAGCGCGCCTTCGCCATCGGCGCGCGCTACCGGCTCAAGGGCCGCCCGGGGCAGGGCAGCCGCATGGAGATCGAATGGGAGGACGACCGCGATGACGCGCATCTATCTGGTGGATGACCACCCCATCGTCCGCGACGGCCTGCGCACCGTGCTGCAGGGCGCGGGCCACGAGGTGGTGGGCGAAGGCGAGGACGCCGAGCGCGCCCTGGCCGACATCGCCGCGCTGCAGCCGCAACTGCTGCTGCTGGACCTGAACCTGGGGGCGCGCTCGGGGCTGGAGCTGCTGGGCGCGCTCAAGGCGAGGGCTGTTGGCGTGCGCACGCTGGTGCTGACCATGTCGGCGCTGCCGCGCAACGTGGGCGAAGCCTTGCGGCTGGGGGCCTTGGGCTATGTGCTCAAGGACTCGCCCACGCGCGAGCTGCTGGCCGCGGTGGAGGCCGTGGCCCAAGGGCGCCGCCACCTGGGCCCGGGTGTGGCCGACCTGCTGGTGCAGGAGCTGACCGCGCCGGCGCAGGACGACCCCATCGCGCTGCTGTCGCCGCGCGAGCGCCAGATCGCCCGCCTGGTGGTGCAGGGCCGCACCAGCGCCGCCATAGGCGCGCAGTTGAAGCTCAGCCCAAGCACCGTGGACACCTACCGCAGCCGCCTCATGGCCAAGCTGGGCGTGGGCGACGTGCCCGCCCTGGTACGCCTGGCGCTGCGCACGGGGCTGGTGGAGGACGACGAGGAATAAGCCGCCGCTTGCGGCCGCGGGAGCGGTTCCGCTGCGGGGGTGCTGGGGGTGCGGCGAGGGCGATTGTTCCTCTGGCAACAACAATCTGTAGGAGGCCCGCTGGCGGGCCGAATGGCAGCCGGGCGGCGGTGGGGTTGTCGGCACGGTGCGGGCCGTGCGTTGGCGGGCACGTCATGGCCTCCTGAACACGGTGTTAGACGGTCTAACACCTGTCGCCGGACGCATGGCCGGCCGGATTACGCCGGGGCGGATTCCCCGTCCCGCAGCCAAGGCGCCCCGCGCTCCACCCCGCCATGCCCGCGAAAGCGGGCATCCACGCGCGCCGAGGTGCGGCCTTCGAACGGCATTGCCCAGGTCCCGCGTTGGCGCGCCGGCGCCCTGGCCGGGGTGGATGCCCGCTTTCGCGGGCATGACGGACGAGGGTGCGAAGCGCCTGGGCTCCCGGGATGTCGACGGGGGCCGGTTTCCACGGCCAGCCGTGCGCTTTCGCGGGCATGACGGATGCGGTTGCGACGCGCCCTTGCCACGGGACTGGCCGGAAAAAGTCCGGCTTTCGGCGGCATCCGGAGCGCCAACGCGCTTCGCACGCCCATTCGCTGCTCCTGCGAAAGCGCACTGCTGTTTTGGGAAAGTTGGAAAGAACCAGGCAGCCCGTCAGCACAGGTGCGTCACACCCCATTTCGTCATTCCCGCGAAGGCGGGAACCTAGGCAGTTCCCAGGCCGGAGTGAAGGGACACCGCAGGAAAGCCGCGGTTTGGCCCTTGTGACGCCGGCCCATGAGCTGGCGGCCGGCTTGGGGGCCGCCTGGGTCCCCGCCTGCGCGGGGATGACGACTCGGGGGAGCGGGGCGCGTCTGTCTCCGGCTGGCGCTTGCCCACTTTCCCCGGACAGCACTGCGCGAAGGCGGGAATGACGAGAGGGGGTGCCAAGCGCCTTGGCTCACGGGTTGCCGGCGACAGCCCTCTTTCCCCGGACAACAGTGCGCGCAGGCGGGTACCCAGGCGGCCCCACGCTGCGCGCGAGCTGCCCAGCCGGCACAAAAACGATCAACGACGGGTGTTCCGCCATGGCCGCCGACGGCCGGATCGGGGGCCGCCTGGGTTCCCGCCGTCGCGCGCCGCTGCCCGGAGAAAGTGGTCGTGCCCCGTCAACCCCGTGGCAAGGGCGCTTCGCACCCTCATCCGTCATGCCCGCGAAAGCGGGCATCCACCCCGGCCGGGGCGCTGGCGCACCGGCGTTGGCCCCGGGCGATGCCGTTCGAAGGCCACACCTCGGCGTTCGTGGATGCCGCTTTCGCGGGCATGACGCCGCAGGGGGCCAGCGCCTTGGCTGGCGGGATGCCCAGTCGCCCTTCCCAGCTTGCTTCGGACAAGCCGTGCGCCTTCCCAGGCCTGGCGATCACGCCACCCAGCGCCTTCGCCGCAAGGCCGGCGGCGCGGCGTCAGCCGCCTTCCTAGGTCCCGCATCAAGAATCCGCTACAGCGCCCGTCCAGCTTTCGCGGCAGACGCCAGCGTCCGCCGCCGGGACACTTCGTGTCCTCGGGCCCGGCCATCCGTCTCGCACGGCCCGCAGCAGCATCAGGTCCGCAGTCCATGTCCCACTCCTCTTCCGGCGCCATCCTGGTCACCACCGTGGACCGGGGCGCCACGCTGCTGCCCGCGCTGGCGCGCTTGCAGCCGCGGCTGCAGTGGCAGCTCTACACCAGCGTGGCGCCGGCGGTGTTCAAGGCCTGCGGCGGCGGGTTCGACACGGTGGTGGTCGATGGCGACCACGCGGGCGACGGCTTCGAGCAGTGGCTGCTCCAGATCGCCCGCTGCGTGCCCTCGACACGGCTGCTGGTGCTGGCGCGCGACCCGCGCGACGCCCGCCACGCCGCCGTGGCCGCCTGCGGCTGGCTGCGCCTGGTGGGCTCCGGCACGCTGCAGGACGCGCTGGGAGCGCCGGCATGAATGCGCCGCTGCCCTTGGGCGCCCTGCTGCAGGCGCAGGAACAGGCGCTGCCGGACGGACAGGCGCCGCAGTGGCTGGCCGAAGAGGCCGAGGGCGAGGGCATGGTGGTCACGGACGCGGGCGGGCGCATCCAGGGCGTCAACGACGCCTTCGTCGCCGCCAGCGGCTACGCCCGCGAGGAGCTTTTGGGCGCCACCCCGGCGCGTTGGGCCAGCGGCCGCCACGGGCGCGAGTTCTACCGCGCGCTGTGGGCCAGCCTGCACTCGCTTGGGCACTGGAGCGGCGAGGTGTGGAACCGCCGCGCCGACGGCACGCTGGTGGCCGAGCGGGTGCGCATCGCCGCCGTCCAGGGCGAGGGCGGCGCGCCGGCCCATTACGTGGCCTGGTACGGCCGCCCGGCCGGCCACGTGGCGGGTTCCCCGGCGGCGGGCGGCGGCGAACCGCTGCACGACCCGGTGACGGAACTGCCCGCGCGGGCGCTGGCGCTGCAGCGGCTCGACGAGCTGCTGGAGCAGGCGCGGCGCCAGGGCCACCAGGTGGCGGTGTGCCACCTGAGCCTGGACGGCTGGCACGACTTCGTCGGCTGGTACGGCAACGCCCAGGGCGATGCGCTGCTCCTGGCGGCTGCGGCGCGGCTGCGCGGTTGCCTGCGCCCGGGCGACACGGTGGCGCGGCTGTGCGGCGGGGAGTTCGCGCTGCTCCTGGGCGGGCTGCAGGGCATGGCCGCCGTGCAGGCAACGCTGCAGCGGGTGCACCAGGCGCTGCAGCAGCCCTACGCGCTGAGCACGCAGGTGCCGCGCGCCAGCGCCAGCGCGGGCGTGGCGATGTGGCCGGCGCATGGCGACTCGGCCCAGGCGCTGCTGCGCGCGGCCGACGCGGCCATGTACCGCGCGCAGCGCCTGGGCCAGGGCGTGTGCCTGGCCGGCGAGGCGCTGGAGCGGCCGCTGGAGCAGGAGGCGCTGCTGGAGGAGTTGCGCATGGCGCTGTTCAGCGACCAGTTGCGCCTGCACTGGCAGCCCCGCGTGTGCGCGCGCACCCGGCGCTTGTTGGGCGCCGAGGCGCTGCTGCGCTGGCAGCACCCCCGGCGCGGGCTGCTGTCGCCACAGGATTTTCTGAAGGCCGCCGCCGGTACGCCGCTGGAGGTGGAGCTGGACTTGTGGGCCCTGCGTGCCGCGGCGGTGCAGCGCGCGCGCTGGCGCGAGGCTGGCCGCGAGCCGGCAATCAGCCTCAACGTCTCGCCGGCGACGCTGGCGCTGCCTGACCTGGCCGACACGGTGGCGTGCCTGCTGCTGGAGGGCGGCGGTGGCGGCCATGGGGGCGCGGGCGTGGAGCTGGAGGTGGCGGAAACGGCCGTCCAGGACGATCTGATTGCCGCCGCGCGCGCCGTGAAAGCTTGCGCGAAGCACGGCATAGGCGTGGCGCTGGACGGGTTCGGCACGGGCTACGCGTCGCTGGCGACGCTGCGGCGGCTGCCGGTGTCCGCGCTCAAGATCGACCGCGGGTTCATAGGGCGCATGCAGCACGACCAGGGCGATTTACAGATGGTCCGCGCCGCACTGGGCATGGCCCAGGCGTTCAACATCCGCAGCGTGGCCGTGGGCGTGGAGTCTGAAACCCAGGCGCATGGGCTCGCGGCATGGGGGTGTGCGGAGCTGCAGGGGTTTTACGTGGCGCCGCCCATGGGAGACCGGGAATTCGAGGCCTGGCTCGCGGCCTGACCAGGTTGCAGCGCCTGCCCCGCACTTACCCCCCGCCGCTGTGGACAAGTCTGTGGGGCGGCTGCGCGCGGCACGCCTAAGTGCTTGATGGGCCAGGGGTGTGCCGCCTCTGCCCAAAAAAGAGGCAGGCGTGGACAGCGCCGCGCGTGCCCCGTGTGCTCGCATGCAGGCGCCGTTTAAAGCTCAATCCCGCGCGGGCGCCCTGGGCGGGCGCGTGTCCACCGGCAGGCTGCACAGCGCCGTGAGCAGCGCCAGCGCCACGTAGCCGCCGTAGAGCAGGCTGAAATCCGCGCGCTGCACGCCGGCCGCGCCCACCAGCAGTACCGTCAGCGCCACGCCCAACACCGAGCCGACCTGGCGCGTGGCCTGGTTCACCGCGCTGCCCACGGCGTAGTGCGCGGGCGGCAGCCGGCTCACCGCCGCGGCTGAAAGCGACGGCAGCACCAGCCCAACGCCCAAGCCGCTGAGCACCAGCCCGGGCAGCCATTGCGTGAGGTAGGCCGGCTCCATGCCCGGGACGATCCAGAACCACAGCCCGCTGGCCGCGAACAGCCCTGCGCCGGCCAGCAGCAGCGGCCTGTGGCCCAGGCGCGCGGCCAGCCGCCCGCCCACCAGCGCCGTGGGCATCACCAGCAGCGGCCCCGGCGTGATGGCCAGCCCGGCCCGCGGCAGCGGGTAGTGCCACAGCGCCGTGAGATAGAAGAAGACGCCGAAAAACATCATCGCGAAGGCCGTGCCGAAGGCCAGCGTCGCCAGGTTCACCCAGCGGTAGCTGCGGTGCTGGAACAGCTTCAGGTCCACCAGCGGCGCCGGCGTGTGCCGTGCCCAAGCGATGAAGCTCGCCAGCGCCACCGCGCCGGTGAGCAGGCAAGCCGCCACGTCGGCCCGGCTCCAGTGCGGTGCGTCGGCTTGCACGATGCCCAGCGCCACCGCGCCCACGGCCAGCATCAGCAGCGCCATGCCCACGCCGTCCACGCGCTGGCGCTTTTCACCGCGTGCCGAGGCCGGGAGGCGCGAGGCGGCGAACCACAGCGCCAGGCCGCCCACGGGCAGGTTCAGGTAGAAGGCCCAGGGCCAGCCCGCGCCGTCCACCACGAAAGCGCCCAAGCTGGGCCCGACCGCCGCGGCCAGCCCGCCCACGGCACCCCACAGGCTCACCACCACGGCGCGCTTTTCCACGGGAAAGGCGGCCAGGACGATGGACAGCGAGGCCGGCGTGAGCAGCGCCGCGCCCACGGCCTGCAGCACGCGCGCGGCAATCAGCCACTGCACGTCGCCGGCCAGCCCGCAGGCGGCCGAGGCGGCCAGGAACAGCGCCACGCCCACCATGAAGACGCGCTTGCGCCCGTGCGTGTCGGCCAGCCCGCCCGCCGGGATGAGCATGGCCGCGAACACCACCGTGTACGCGTTGAGCACCCAGGACAGCTCGGCCGCCGACACGCCGGGGAACGCCTGGCGCAGCGCGGCGAAGGCGGCGAACAGCATGGTGCTGTCCAGCGACACCAGGAACACGGCCACGCTGGCAATCCAGAACACGGGCCAGGGCAGCGCGGTGCGCGCGGCGGCGGGCGATGCGGCAAGGGGCACGGCGGCGGCTTGCGCGCCGGGGGCATGGGGCGTCATGGCGGGCTCCAGGAGCAGCGGTGGGGCGTGGCCAGCGCCGGCGAAAGCGCCGGGCGCACAAAGGCACGGACAAGGGCACGGACCGGCGTGGCGACGCCGGCCCGCGCGCCTCACAGCGGCTGCAGGTAGATGCCGCGCTCGGCCGACAGGCCCTGCTTGACCTGGCGGGTGAACTCGTCGGCCAGCACCTCTTCGGCGCCGGATTCCAGCGCGTCCAGAGCGCGGGCGACGATGTCCTCGGGGCGGGACTTGGGGGCCTGCACGGCGTGGACGAGGTCCGTGTCCACGAAGCCCATGTGCAGCGCCAGCACCTGCGTGCCCTGGGCGCGCAGCTCGTGGCGCAGGCCGTTGGTCAGGGCCCAGGCCGCAGCCTTGGTGGCGCCGTAGACGGCCAGGTCCATGCCGTGCACCCAGCTCGCCACCGACAGCACGTTCAGCAGGCCGCCGCCGCCGTTGGCGGCCAGCATGGGGGCGAAGGCGCGGGCCAGGCGCAGCGGGCCGTAGTAGTTGACCTCCATCTGCCGACGCGCCGAGGCCTCGCCGTCCTCGGCCAGGAAAGGGCCCAGCTCGGCCACGCCGGCGTTGTTGATGAGCAGCGTGACGTCGCCCAAGCGGCGCGCGGCGGCGGCCACGTCCTCGGGGCTGGTGACGTCCAGCCGCACGGGCTCCACGCCGGCCAGGGTGACGCTGGCCGGGTCGCGGGCACCGGCATAGACGCGGCGCGCGCCGCGCTGGAGCGCCTCGCGGGCGAAGGCCAGGCCTATGCCGCGGTTGGCGCCGGTGATCAGGACGGTGGCGTTGTCGAGCTTCATGTCGGGTCCTCGTCGGGTGGAATCAGAGATCAGGGAAAACGCCTTGAATATGATGATCATCATATTTTGGGGCGAGCCAACAGGGCGGCCGCAGCCTGCGGCGCGCGGGAAAGGGTCAGTCCACGGCGGCCTGGGCCGGCGGCTGTTCGGACGGCTGTTCGTACTGGGCGAGCAGGGCTGCGCGGGTGTGCGCGAGCAGGGCGCGGCCCTCGTCGTTGTCGCCCAGGGCGCGGGCCAGTTGCAGCGCGCCCACGAGCTGGCTGGCGACGGCTTCCGCGCTGCCCGCGGGCGCGCCCTGTGGCAAGGCACGCTGTGCGGCGGCCAGCAGGCCGCGCACGCGTTGGGCGGCGGCTTCGCGCACGGCGGGCGCCTGGCGCGGCATCTCGCCCGCCAGCGCGGCCACGGGGCAGCCGCGCTCGGTGCCGGCCAGGTGGGCATCGGACAGGTAGCTCTCCACCAGCGCGCGCAAGGGGTTGGCCGCCTGCGCCGGGTGGGCTTCGGTGGAGCGGGCCAGGCGGGCGGCGCTTTCGCTGCCGGCGCGCTCCAGCGCCTCGGCCAGCAGGGCGTCGCGCGAGGCGAAATGGGCGTAGAAGCCGCCGTGGGTCAGGCCGGCCTCTTTCATGATGTCCGCCACCCCGACCCCATGGAAACCGGCACGGCGTATGGCGCGTGCGGCGGTCTCGACGATGCGCTCGTGAGTCAGTTGCTTGCGGGTCGGTTGGCGTTCCATGGGCTCCAATGTAGCCAAAAATATGATGATCGTCATATTTACCCCGCGGGCGGATGGGGCAAGCGGCTCGCTACGCTGTCCGCTCGCCAGGGCTGGCGCATGAAGGGCGGCATGAAGCAGGCAGGACGGAAGCGGGATCGCCACGGCGTGGCGGCTGGGCGGTTTGAGCGTGCAGGCCGCGCGCTGGCGTGGCGGGCGGCGGGCCGCCGACGTCCGGGAGGCGACGCATGACGGCCATCACCGTGCCGCCGGCCGCGCTGGAGCGCGCGCGGACGCTGGCGCAGTCCGGGGGACGCCGGCTGCTGGGCATCGCCGCGCCGCCGGGGGGTGGCAAGTCCACGCTGGCGCAGGCCCTGGCCGAGGCCTTGCCGGGGCGGGCGGTGGTGGTGCCCATGGACGGGTTTCACTTGGCGCAAGCCGAGTTGGAGCGCTTGGGCCGCGCTCACAGGAAGGGGGCGCCGGACACCTTCGACAGCGCCGGCTACGTGGCGTTGCTGCGCCGCCTGCGCCAGCCGGTGGCGGATGAGACGGTGTATGCGCCGGCCTTCCGGCGCGAGATCGAGGAGCCCGTGGCAGGGTCTATTGCCGTGCCGCCGTCGCTGCCGCTGGTCATCACGGAGGGCAACTACCTGCTGCTGGAGGCGCCGCACTGGCGGGAGGTGGTGCCGTTGCTGGACGAGGCCTGGTATCTGGACGGCGACGACGCGCAGCGCGTGGAGCGCCTGTGCCGCCGGCATGAGGCCTTCGGACGCAGCCCGGCGGCGGCGCGGCAGTGGGTGCTGTCCACGGACGCGCCCAACGCGCGGCTGGTGGCGCAGAGCCGCGCGCGGGCGCACTGGCTTCTGTGCTGGCCTTGAGGGCAACGCGGCGAGCTGGGGCTGTGGGCGTTGATGCTGCCGGGTGCTGGCTTTTGATGGAGCCCCTATGCCTACCTAAGTAACAACATACACGTGTAATGCAACACCAACAGCATTGACCCAACCCCGGTTTTGACAAGCCGGCTGCTTCTGATTTCCTTTTTCTCCCTTGTCCCCACTCCAACAGCGCGGCTCAGGACGGCAGGGGGACGGCGTCAAACGTCAGCGACCTTGGTGCGTTCAGTATCACGTGTATGTTGTAAAGAGCCTGTTTGGCGCGCCAACGCCATGGGTTGAGCGGTGTTCAGCCCACCGCACCGGGCGTGTGCAGCGCCGTCAACGCATCCAGCGCGACGCGCACGCGCGCCGGCAGCAGCCGTCCTCCGGCGTGGACGACGCTGATGGGCATGGGCGCGGGGCGCCGGTCGGCCAGCACCTCCACCAACTCGCCGCGGGCCAGGGCCGCGGCGGCCATGTAATCCGGCACCTGGCACAGGCCCAAACCCAGGCGGGCTGCTTCGACCATGCCTTCGCCGTCGTTGACGCGCGCCACCACGTTGGGCGGCGCCATCTCCACAGCCACGCTGCCTTCCAGGAACTGCCACGGCCTGTGCCGGCCGCTGGTGGGCATGCGAAAGGCAATGGCGCGGTGCGAGGCGAGGGCCGCCACGTCCGTCGGCGTGCCATGCGCGGCCAGATAGGGCGGGCTGGCGCACAGGACGAGCTGCTGCTCGTCCATGGGGCGGGCCACGAGCGAGGAGTCGTCCAGGTGGCCCACGCGCACGGCGAGGTCTATGCCTTCCTGCACCAGGTCCACGTAGCCGTCCTGCAGCCGCACGTCCAGCCGCAGGTCGGGGCAGCGCTGCACCAGCCGCGCCAGCACCGGCATGACCACGTGCTTGCCGTAGAAGATGGGCAGGTCCACGCGCAGCGTGCCCGCAGGCTCCAGGCGCGTGCCGGACGCCTGTGCCTTGAGCGCCTCCACCTCGGCCAGCAGCCGCAGGCACTGCGCGTACAGCCGCTCGCCATCGGCCGTGAGCGTGACCTGGCGCGTGGTGCGGTGGAACAGCCGCACGCCCAACTCCACCTCCAGCCGCGCCACGGCCTTGGCCAGCGCGGAGGGCACCGTGCCCAGCGTGCGCGCCGCCGCGGCAAAGCTGCCGTGGCGCGCGGTCTCCGCGAAAGCGACGTACTGCTGCAGGCCGTGCATGGACATGGCTGTCCTCACCATTGACGACAAAACGTCCTCAGTGTTGTGCCGGGGCCTGCACTTCCGCAACGCCTGGCGGCTGCGCAGACTTCACACCGTCCAAGGCGCCACGGACCGTTCGAAACCCTGCCACTGACCCTGGAGACACCGCCATGACCGTCCTCGCTCAAACCCCGCCTCAAGCCTGCGGCCTGCCCGGCATCGCCCACGCCACTTGGGCGGGCCATCGGGACGGGCTGCAGCAGCTCTCCGTCTGGCGCCAGTCCCTGTCGCCGGGGGCGGCCACACCGGCGCACCAGCACGAGTGCGACGAGATCGTCTTCTGCTTGGCCGGCCACGGCGAGTTGGTCACCGAGGGGCAGGTGATTCCCTTCGGCCCAAACAGCACGGTGCTGCTGCCCAGGCAGCGCGTGCATCAACTGCTCAACAGCGGGCAGGCGCCGCTGGAGCTGCTAGCCGTGTTCGCCGCAACGCCCGTGGACACGCGGCTGGCCGACGGGCAGCCCATCGCGCTGCCCTGGCGCAGTTGAAGAAAAGCCGCCGCGCCTGTTGCACACTTGCGCCCCGCCGGGCGGGCGCACGCGCCGGCCCGCTTCAGAGAAGGAAACATTGCATGCTCAAGATCCGTTGGGCCCCGGCGCTGTGCCTTGCGGCTGCCGCCACGGCGCTGCCGGCGCAGGCGCAGCAAAGCGCCAGCGCCGAGCGCCTGCATGAGGTGGCGCGCCGCGGCACCCAGGTGATGCCGTTCGACCTGCAGGCCACGGTGCATGTGTTCACCAAGCTGGAAGACGGCGGCGTGCAGCGCGTGGTGGCGCGCGACGAGGCCAACGCCACGCAGGTGCGGCTGGTGCGCGAGCACCTGCGCGAGTTGCACGAGCGCTTCCGGCAGGGCGATTTCTCGGGGCCGGCGCACATCCACGGCGAGGCCATGCCGGGCCTGGCCGCGCTGCGGCAGGCGCCCGCCGGGCGGCTGTCCGTGGAGTACCGCGACGTCCCGGGCGGCGCCGAGCTGCGCTACCGCGCGGCCGACGCCACGCTGGCGTCCGCGGTGCATGCCTGGTTCGACGCGCAGCTCAGCGACCACGGTCCGCATGCGATGGCCGGCCACGATCACCAATCCGGCCCTCACGACCACCCACAGGGCCACGGCGCTCAGCCGCCCGCAGCGCCATGACGCACGCACCGCAGCGGGACATCGCCATGCGCAAAAAGCTCGCCCTGGTGCTGCTGGAGCCGGCGTGTTCGTCCTGGCGGCCGGATTTCGAACACAGCGACGCGCCGCCGTGGGCAGTGGCGCCGTGGGCGCATCCGTGGTCCGCCGTATGGACCTTCACGCAGGCATGGATGCGCCTGTTCTGGAGCTTCGCGCCGGGGTTCAATGGGCCCTTGAACAGGGACGAGTAGCGGCGCGGCAACGGTTTTTCAAAGTTCCTGGGGAAATCCCTGTGTGCTTGGGCACCGACCTTGCGTTCGTTGCGTTTTGTTCAACCAACGCACCGCGACGATGCACGCCCTCTCCACCCCAGCCCTGGACCGCGCCGTTTCTCCAGCCTGCCTGGAGCTGTGGCGCCGCCTGGAAGGCCTTGAGCTGCGCCGCCCGCCCGCCGACCCCGAGGCGCGCGCCATACGCATAGGCATAGAAGACGAGCGCGGCCTGCTCATGCGCGTGGTGGAAACCACGCGGCTGGTCGAGGCCATACGGGTGTTCGAGCTATTGGGCGAGCTGGGCTGGACGCCGCGCGAGGGCCGCAGCCGCGGCCTGGACGGCCGGCCCCTCACGCGCAGCTACCGGCTGCGGCGCTGAACCCCGCGGCGCCGGCGGCCGGACCTCAGGCCGACGCCTGGTCCAGCAGCGGGATCAGCTCCCAACTGCGCAGGCCTTGGGCCGCGGGCTGGAAGGTCAGCTCGATGCGCACCTCGCCCACCTTGGCCAGCAGCCGCTCCTCGCCCACGCCATGGCCCAGGGCCAGCATGGCGACCACCGAGCCCGGGTTGCCGCGGTCGTCCGGTGTGGCGGCCTGCCACGGGGCCCAGCACAGGATGTCGAAGCGGCCGGGGTGCTGCGCGCTGGGCGTGGCGCTGTAGCGCATGTCGGCCAGCTTCACCTTCTTGCCGGCGACCTCCACCTCGGACGCTTCGATCACTTCCGGCGGCATGGGCGGACGGAAGGCGCGCACGTTCAGCCCGGCGGGCAGGGCCGGCGCCAGCGCCACGAGCTCCTGCACCGCTTCCATGCCCGCGCCGTTGCCGTCGCAAGTGACGAGGATCTCCAGCCGGCTGCCCGGCGGCGGCGAGATGGGATTGAACTCCACGCTGAGCTCGCGGTGGAACTGCCGTGCGGCTTTGCCCAGCGCGGGTGCGAGCTCATACAGCCGCTGCGTCGCGGCTTCGTGCGTGGCCGGGTCGCCCAGGCGCTGCGCCGTCGTCAGTAAATCCTTCACCTGGCCCTGGACCACGGTCCAGAACCTGGCCGCCTTGGTCCTGGCCAACGTTCCATGCTTGCTCATTCAACTTCTCCTGCTTGGCCGGGATTTTCAGGGAGCGCGGCTCGGCGGCCCGCTCGCCCGGCCTGCGGCCGTGCGCTATTCACGCCGGCCACGGTGCTTCAGTCCGCGGCTGGGGCGGGCAGCAGCGGCACATCCTTGGCCGGCGCGGGCTTGATCACCTCCACCGGACAGCCCGGGTGCAGGCAAAAGGTACCTGCCTCCTTGGACGGCTTGCCGTCCACGACCAGGTGGCCGCTGACGCCCAACACCACCTCCGTCTTGCCGCGCACATGCTCGACCGTGAAGCCTTCGACCTTGAGCGTGACGTCCTTGAGCTTGCGCGGCAGCCGTTCCTCGTCGAACACCGCGGCGCGTCGCAGCCCGTAAACCGGATAGGTGAGGGTGACAACGGCGCCCTCGGCCAGGCCAGCCTTGGCGAAATGCGCACGCGCCAGCGCTTGGGCGTTTTCTCCGCGCGCGTTCACCAGGGTTTTCAAGTGGGCAATGGCCCCGTCCAGGTGTTCGGAGATAGGCAGTAACTCTTTCTTGGCTGCTCCATCGCAGGCCATGACCCTATCGCGTGCGTGGGCAAGTTGCTCCTCCAAGGTACACAAGGCGGTACGCAATCGGGAAAGCTCGTACACGCAGGTTTTCAGGCGGGAGGGAAGTTTTCTCAGTGTGGACATGCTTGGATTCGGCAAACCAGCCGCCGGCAAACGTGAAATCTTCTGCATTCAACTGTCGTCAAGTCAGGGTAAAACCGCCAAGACGCCAATTGCCGCGACCTCTACGATGTGAACCAGCTGCTTGGAACGTCAATTGCTTCGAGTCGGCACCGTGGCACCGTCCAAGTGGTTTTTGTCGGTGCCGTTTGTCAGTGCATGGCCCAGGCCATTCCGTAACCCTGCTGTTGACGCAATGGATACCACCTCGATCTCCTCCGGCTGCCATGGCGGCCACCATCCGGAATACGAATTGGCGCTGGCCGACCTCGAACGGCGGGCTGCGCGCGGCGAGGTGACCCTAGCGCAGGCGCGGCACGAGATCTTTGCCTTGCGCGAGCGCTACACGGCCGGCGTGCCCAGGCCGCTGTACCGCTGCAGCGACACGCACTGAACAGCTTGGGCCCGCACCGGGCCTGCAAGCCGTACCACGGCGCCTTCGGCGCCCGCCCAGGCAGCATCCAAGCCGCGCCGGCTTCAAGTTGAGCCGGCAACGGCGCTTACTTGTCCGAGCGGCAGCCCTGGGCGCATACCTTCTCGTTGCGGCCCAGGATGCGCTTGGTTGCCAGCGCGGACATGGGCTTGTGACGGCCGCACTTGAAGCACGACATCATCGTCAGCCGCCCACCCAGCGCCACCGGACCGAACAGCGAACCCGGCACCCTGGCCGTGTACCGCAAGCCGTCATGGGAGATCGTCGTCTTGGTGTCGGTTTCTCGAACGGGCATGTGCTGAAGGATGCAGGGGTAAACCTCCTACCTTGTGCCACGCAGCAGCCTTTTCAAGGCCGGTCAAAACGTAAAGATCTCATCGCTTGGAGCGCACGCCGCCAAGCATGCACAGCCCACGTGAATTGACATAACGAGCATTGTTAAGTCAATCAACAAACAAACGGTTGTGAACGTGGTGTTGAACGTTGCGTGGGCAAGTGAGCGTTGCGGACGCGGCCCCGGCACGGGCGGCCATCACCCATCACGGGCGGCGGCAGCGGGCGAACGCCCGCCGCATGCCGCGCACACGTCTCAATGGACCTTGTGCTCGTCCATGACCTGGTTGAGCTCCCAGGAGGTCATGGCGCCTTGCGGCGGCTCGTCGGTGAGCACCACGCCGATCTGGCCGATGCGCGTCATCAGCTTGAGCTCGCCTATGCCCATGCCCAGCACCATCTGCACGGCCATGGAACCCGGCACGCCTTCGTCGAAAGGCGTTTCCACCCGGCTGGGAGCGAAGCACACGATGTCGTAGCGGCCGTTGCCGGACTCGGCCGGGCGGGCGATGAAGCGCACCGCGTCGAACGCAACCTCCTGGCCCGCGAACTCCATGTTGCCGAAGCCGGAGATCACTTCCGCGGGCACGGGCTGCTTGAAGGCCACGGCGCTCAGGCCCGGGGGCAGCGCCGGCGCGGCAGCGACCAGCGCCAGCACCTCGTCCATCGCCTCCACGTTGCAGCCGCAGGTGATGGCCAGTTGCACGTTGCCGGCGTCCTGCGCCTGCGTCGCTTCCACGCCCAAGCGCTCGTCCACCTCGCGCACGGCCGCTTCCAGCACCTCCATGGCCGCGCCGACCTGCGCGACCACGTCGTCCCAGCCCGCCTCGTCCGGCGAGGTCGACAGCGGTGCCCGCAGCGCATCGGCCTGCTCGCGCACCGTTTGCCAGAAGCCGGCTGCTGCTTGGTCGTCCATGAATTGCTTCCTTCTCGCGCCCGGGGCGGCGCCTTCGCATGTTGATGGGCCGGGAAGGATACGTCCTGCGGCCTGCACGCCCCCTGCCCGCCGCGCGGCAAAGCACAGGCCCCGCGCCTCGGCTCCGGCGCTGCGCGCACCCTGCAGCTCCAAGCCCAGTTGCTCACACAACAAACGGCAGCGACCTGCGCCACACGCCGCAGCGGCTGAGCGTCTTCATAGAGGCCCCGCGCGAGCGTTGCGTGCTGCAACGGCCGGACGGCCAGTGGCACAGCGTCGCCGCCGCGGCCTGAGCCCCGCAGCGGCCCGACAGGCGGCTCAGGCCGCGCCTATGCCGTACTTGCGCAGCCGCTGCGCGATGGCCGAGTGCGAGGTCTTCAAGCGCTCGGCCAGGCGCCGCGTGGACGGGTATTGCGGGTACAGGCGCTGCAACAGCGCCTTCTCGTAACCGCACACGGCCTCGTCCAGCGACTGCACTTCCTCGGCACGGGGCGCCGCGCGTGTGCCCGCCTCGGCGCCGGCCAGCTCCAGGTCGCCCACGTCGATGAGCGCAGCCTCGCTCATGGTCACGGCACGGAAGATGACGTTTTGCAACTGCCGCAGGTTGCCCGGCCACGGGTTGGCCAGCAGCGCCGCGCGTGCCGCGGCCGTGAGCCGCGCCGTGGCGCGGCCGGTCTGCGCGCAGGCGCGGGCCAGGAACACCTCGGCCAGCGGGACGATGTCCTCGGTGCGCTCGCGCAGCGGCGGCACCTGCAGGTGCAGCACGTCCAGGCGGAAAAGCAGGTCCTGCCGGAAGCTGCCCGCGGCCACCATCTGCTCCAGCGCGCGGTGCGTGGCGCTGACGATGCGCACGTCCGCCTTGAGCTCGCGGTCGCCCCCCACGCGCCTGAAGCTGCCGTCGTTGAGAAAGCGCAGCAGCTTGGCCTGCAGGTAGGGCGACATTTCCCCCACCTCGTCCAGGAACACCGTGCCGCCGTCGGCCAGCTCCAGCAGCCCCGGCTTGCCGCCGCGCAAGGCGCCCGTGAAGGCGCCCGGCGCGTAGCCGAACAGCTCGCTCTCGGCCAGGCTTTCCGGCAGCGCCGCGCAGTTGAGCGCAAAGAAGGGCTGCTCGCGCCGCCGGCTGCCGGCGTGGCAGGCATGCGCCAGCAGCTCCTTGCCCGTGCCCGTCTCGCCGTGGATGAGCAGCGGCGCGTCCACCTGCGCCATGCGCGCCGCGCGCTGCCTGAGCTGGCGAATGGCGGGCGATTCGCCCAGGATGGATTCGAAGCCGCCCGCGCTGCCGTAGTTCTGCAGCGCGCTCAAGCGCTCGCCCAAGCGGTGCGGCGCGTGCAGCGTGAGCACCGCGCCGGCCACCATGCCGCCGCCCTCCTCCTGCAGCGCCACGCTCTCGAACAGGAAAGGCTCGCCGTTGATGAGCACCTCGCTCACCGGCAGCCTGTAGCCGTTGGCAATGAGCGCGTCCACCAGCGCCGCGTCGTTGATCAGCGCCTTGAGCGACAGGCCCACCAGCCGCTGCTCCGGCAGCCCGCTGGCGGCCACGGCCGCGGCGTTGGCCACCACGACCAGGCCCGCCGCGTCCACGGCCAGCACCGGGTCCTCCTGCGAGGCCAGCAGCGCGTCCAGGTACAGGCGGCGGCGCGCGCCGGGCATCATGGCCAGCACGTCCACGCTCTCCACGCCCGCGATGCGCAGGAGGTCGCTGCGCAGCTCCTCCAGCCCCGCGGCATCCAGCGCTGGCGCCTCGATGTAGACGTGCGGCGGCTCCACCTCCACCGCCGAGACGTTGAGCGCCCGCCGCGCAAGCTGCGCCAGGATTTCATGGGCGATGCCGACCCGGTCGGCAATGGCGACGTCTATGCGCACACAGCACCTGTATTCATTTCATGACAGTGTAAAGCTTTCGATACGAAGTCGCTAAGTGCTTGTCGCTCAAGGCTTGTCGGGACATGCGTGATGCAGGTCACGCCGCAGCCGTATTGAAATCAATACAAACTTCGGGCAGAAATTCCCCGCAGATTCACGTAAGCCTTTGATTTCATTGAATTTATTGGAATTTATTGGAGTTGGCACAGGCGTTGCGATAGGGCTCGTATCGCGTGCCGCCGTGGTGCGCTCCAGATCAGGGTGAACGACATGCGTGTGGTGGTGCTTGGCAGTGGTGTGATCGGTACCTCGGTGGCGTACTACCTGGCCCGCAGCGGCCACGAGGTGACGGTGGTGGACCGCCAGCCCGGTGCGGGCCTAGAAACCAGCTTCGCCAACGCCGGCGAGGTGTCGCCCGGCTATTCCTCGCCCTGGGCCGGCCCGGGCGTGCCGCTCAAGGCCATCAAGTGGCTGCTGATGCACCACCGCCCGCTGGTGGTCAAGCCCTCGCTGGACCCGGCCCTGTGGCGCTGGATGCTCAAGATGCTGGGCAACTGCACGCAAGCGGCCTACGCCGTCAACAAGAGCCGCATGGTGCGCCTGGCCGAGTACAGCCGCGACTGCCTGCGGGCGCTGCGCGACGAGACGGGCATCCAGTACGACGACCGCGCCCAAGGCACGCTGCAGCTCTTTCGCACGCAAAAGCAGATGGACGCCACGGCGCAGGACATCGAGATCCTCAAGCAGTACGGCGTGCCCTTTGAAGTGCTGGACCGCGCCGGCTTCGTGAACATCGAGCCCGGTCTGGCCGAAACGCAGCACAAATTCGTGGGCGCGCTGCGCCTGCCCGGCGACGAGACGGGCGACTGCTTCAAGTTCACGCAGTCGCTGGCGATCATGGCGCAGTTGCTGGGCGCGCAGTTCCGCTACAACGTGGACATCCAGGGCCTGGATTTCGCGGGCGACCGCATCACCGGCGTGCGCACCGCCGCGGGCGTGCTGCGCGCCGACCGCTACGTGGTGGCGCTGGGCAGCTACTCGCCCAAGCTGCTCAAGCCGCTGGGCCTGGACGTGCCGGTGTACCCGGTCAAGGGCTTCTCCATCACCGTGCCCATCACGGACGCGTCGGCGTCGCCGGAATCCACCGTAATGGACGAGACGCACAAGGTGGCCGTGACGCGCCTGGGCGACCGCATCCGCGTGGGCGGCACGGCGCAGCTCTCGGGTTTCGACCTCAACCTTTATGAGGCCCGCCGCCGCACGCTGGAGTTCGTGGTGAGCGACCTCTTCCCGCGCGGCGGCGACGTCTCGCGCGCCGAGTTCTGGACCGGTCTGCGGCCCATGACGCCGGACGGCACGCCCATCGTGGGCGCCACGCCCTACGGCAACCTCATGCTCAGCACCGGCCACGGCACGCTGGGCTGGACCATGGCGGCCGGCACCGGCCGCGTGATGGCCGACCTCATCAGCGGGCGCGAGCCCGAGATCAGCATGGAAGGGTTGGGCATCGAGCGCTACAGCCGGGGCCGCGCCACGCCGGCACGGCTGCAAACGGCCGGCTCCAACGCCTGAGCGCGCGCCTGACCACCCATTAAACGCCGCTTTCGGCGCTCCGGCTCCCGCGCTCGCCGCGGTTGGGCCGGGCTCGGCTTTTCAAGCCGCAAGACACAAGACACAAGAAGAAGCGGACTCAACCGCACGGCAGGGGCGCGGGCTTCAAGCCCGGGCTTTGACACCACACAGGAGACGACAAGCGTGACGAAACTGGACACCATGCTCGCGGCGGAACGACGCCACGAGGAACACGATTTCCACCGCGGGCTGAAGAACCGGCACATCCAGATGATCGCCCTGGGCGGCGCCATCGGCGTGGGCCTGTTCCTGGGCGCCGGGCGCGCCATCAGCATCTCGGGGCCGGCGCTGATACTGAGCTACGCGGTGGGTGGCGCCATCATCTTCTTCATCATGCGCGCCCTGGGCGAGCTGTTGATGTACCGCCCCGTGTCCGGCTCCTTCGCCTCCTACGCCGAGGAATTCGTCGGCCCCTTCGCGGGCTTTGCCACGGGCTGGTCCTACTGGTTCATGTGGGTCACCATCGGCATGGCCGAGATCACCGCCGTGGCCATGTACGTGCACTACTGGTTCCCGGACATCCCGCAGTGGCTGCCGGCCCTCACCACGCTGTTGGTGCTGTATTTCGCCAACCGCATCACGGTGGCGGTTTTCGGCGAGCTGGAGTTCTGGTTCGCGCTGATCAAGGTGGTGATGCTGGTGGCCATGATCGGCATAGGCCTGGCCGTGCTGTTCTTCGGCGTCACGCCGCTGGCGCCCACCGCGAGCTTCTCCAACCTGTGGTCGCACCAGGGCTTCATGCCCTTTGGCGTGCTGGGCGTGGCGCTCACGCTGCAGATGGTGATGTTCGCCTTCCAGGGCGTGGAGCTCATTGGCGTGACGGCCGGCGAGGCGCAGAACCCCGAGCAGGTGCTGCCGCGCGCCACCAACGGCGTGGTGTGGCGCATCCTGATCTTCTACATCGGCGCGCTGGTCATCATGATGTCGCTGGTGCCCTGGACCGAGCTCAAGCCCGGCGTCAGCCCCTTCGTGTTCCTGTTCGAGAAGATGGGCATTCCCGGCGCCGCCAGCGTCGTGAACTTCGTGGTCATCACGGCGGCCGCGTCCTCGTGCAACAGCGGCATCTTCAGCACCGGGCGCATGCTCTACACGCTGGCGCAGTTCGGCCAGGCGCCGCGCGCCTTCGGCCGCGTCAACCGCAACCACGTGCCCTCGGCGGCCATCACCTTCTCGGCGCTGCTCATGGGCGCGGGCGTGGTGCTCAACTACGTGGTGCCTGAAGAGGCCTTCATCTGGATCACCAGCGTGTCGCTGGTGAGCGCGCTGTGGACCTGGTCCATCATCATGATCGCCCACCTGGGCTACCGCAAAGCCGTGGCCGCCCGCCAGGCCCGCGCCGTGGCCTTCCGCATGCCGGGCGCGCCGGTGGTCAACTGGATCGTGGTGGCCTTCATGGTCGTGGCCTTCGGCCTGCTGGGCCTGGACCCGCAGACCCGCGTGGCGCTGTACGTCGCGCCCCTGTGGTTCGCGCTGCTGGCCGTGGGCTACCGTTTCACCCGGAGCGCGGGCGTGGAAGTGGTGCCCTCCATCATGCGCGGCGCCAGCCGCTGAGCCTCACACCACGGGACGACCCACCATGACTGACCACGACACCTCCCGCGCCGGCGCCCTGCTGACCATCGACGTGGGCGCGATCTGCGACAACTGGCGCAGCCTCCAGGCCGCGGTGGGCGCGGCGCAATGCGCCGCGGTCGTCAAGGCCGACGCCTACGGCCTGGGCGCCACGCGCGTGGCGCCCGCGCTGGCCGCCGCGGGCTGCCGCACCTTCTTCGTCGCCCACCTGGACGAGGCACTGGCGCTCAAGCCCGCGCTGCCCGCGCACGCCGCGGTGCTCGTCCTGCACGGCCCGACGCCGGGCACGGAAGCCGAGTTCGAGCGCCGCGGCATCGTGCCCGTGCTCAACAGCGCGGCGCAGATCGCCGGCTGGCGCGCCCTGGCGCGGCGGCTGGACCGCGAGCTGCCCGCCTTCGTGCAGGTGGACTCCGGCATGGCGCGGCTGGGCCTGTCGCCGGTGGAGTTGCAGGCCGTCGCGGCCGATGCGCCGTCGCTGGCGGGCATCCGCGTGGCCGGCGTGATGAGCCACCTGGCCTGCGCCGAGGACCAGGCTAACCCCGCCAACCGCGAGCAGTTGCAGCGCTTCCGAGCCGCGCGCCGCCTGCTGCCCGCGGCGCCCGCGAGCTTTGCCAACTCGTCGGCCATCTTCCTGGGCGACGACTACCACTTCGACCTCGTGCGCCCCGGCGCGGCGCTGTACGGCATCGCACCGGTGGCGGGCGCCAGCAACCCGCTGCGCCCGGTCGTGCGGCTGCAGGGCAAGGTGATGCAGACGCGCGACATCGAGCCCGGCACGCCCGTGGGCTACGGCCACAGCTGGCGCTGCGGCCAGCCCACGCGCATCGCCACCGTGTCGGTGGGCTATGCCGACGGCTGGCTGCGCGCGCTGAGCAACCGCGGCGCGGCCTGGTTCAACGGCACCCTGCTGCCGCTGGTGGGCAAGGTCTCCATGGACACCATCACGCTGGACGCCAGCGCCGTGCCCGCCGGCGCGCTGCAGCCGGGCGCGCTGGTGGACCTCATCAACGAGCAGCAGGACGTGGACACCGTGGCCGCCCAAGCGGGCACCATAGGCTACGAGGTCCTCACCAGCCTGGGCCAGCGCTACGCGCGCCGCTACGTGGGCGAGCCCGGGACGGCTTGAGCCGCCGCCCTGCGCGGGCGTTGCGCCGCCCGCCTCAGCGCGGCACCCAGAAGCCCCGCACCCAGACCCAGCCGGCAGGCCCCCAGCGCCAGTGCCCGCGCACCCACACGTAGCCGGGTGCGGGCGCAACCGGCACCACCTCCTGCGCGGGCGCGGGCATGGGCGGCACGGGCGTGGACACGTAGTGGCCCGCCATCCAGCGCCAGCCGCCGTCGTGCCACACCCAGTGGCCCGGCACCCAGTACAGGCCCGCGGCCGGGGGCGGCGGCACGACCTCGGCCTGCGGCGGCGGCATCTCGCGGTAGGCCACGCGCGGCGGCGGCGCGGGCGCCACGGTGGCGCAGGAAGCCACCAGCGCGGCCAGCGCCATCACCGACACGGCCTGCAGGCAGCGCCGGCGCCGTGCATCGTGGGGATTGGGAACGTCATCAATCATGGCTGCTCCTGGCAGCCGGCCCGCGGCGTGATCGCCGTACCCGGGCCGGCCGCACCAGGCTTCAACGGCGCAGCCCTCTGCGGCGCCGACACGATGTGCAGCCGGACGTTTCAGCACGTTTGCGGTCACTTAGGCCAGGCTTAAGGTCCAAACGATGGGTCAACGGCGTGCCCTGGGGCTTCGTTGGAGGCTGCAAGTCCGCTTCAAGCCGGACCGGCTCGATGGACTCGGAGCGCAAGCGAGTCCGATGTGAAGGAATGACCATGAGCACCATCAAGTCCCTGCTGACCGCCACCGTGCTGACGAGCGCCGCCGCCTTCAGCTTCGCCCAGGCTCCCGCCACTCCGGCCACGCCCGCGACGCCGGCCACCCCGGCCGCTGCCGCGTCGGCCCCGGCCAAGGCCGATGCGCACGCAAGCAAGATGGAGCACAAGACCACGCACAAGGCCGAGCACAAGAAGACCCACAAGGAAAGCACCAAGCACGCCAAGAAGGCCGACGCGGCTGAGAAGACCACCGAAGCCGCGCCCAAGACGGCCCAGTAAGGCCTGGCCCAGGCCGGCGCCGGCCACCCTTGCGGACAGCGCAGATGCGCATGGCCGTCCGCCAAGGGGGTTGCCGCCGGCATCTTTTTTTTCGAGCCGAATTCAAGTCAGCGCCGGGTGACCACCACCTCCAGGTACTCGCCGGGCGCGGCCAGGGTGCCGTCGCGGGCGGTGTTGAACTGGCCGAAGAGGTCCAGCAGATCGTTGGCCAGGGCCTGCTGCCCCGCCTCGTCCAGCGCGCCGAACGCCTTGTGCACGGGGCCGTAGAAGCTGCGGAAGACGTCAAGCATGTGCTGCGGCGAGCGGTAGCGGAACACGAAGTGCCGCGCCGGCGTGGCGATGGCACTGGCGTGGGCGCCGAAACAGTCCTGAATGCGCTCGCGCGTGCCCCACAGCGCGGGCGAAGCCATGCCCGCGGGCGGCGGCACGTGGCGGCCCAGGGTCTTGAAGAGCTGGCCGATGAAGCCGGTGGGCGTCCAGTTGGCCATGCCTATGCGTCCGCCGGGACGGCACACGCGCAGCAGCTCGGCGGCCACGCGCGGCGCGTCGGGGGCGAACATGGCGCCGAAGGTGGAGAGCACGGCGTCGAAGCTGGCGTCGGCAAACGGAAGCGCCTCGGCATCGGCCTCCTGGAACGCGATCTGCAGCCGCTCGGCGGCGGCACGCTCGCGGCCGCGCTCCAGCAGCGCGGGGACGTAGTCGGTGGACGTCACTTCGCACCAACGCCGCGCTGCGGCCAGTGAGGCGTTGCCGTTGCCGGCGGCCACGTCCAGCACGCGCTCGCCGCCGTGCAGGTCCAGCGCCTCGCACAGCGCCTCACCCACGATTTGCAGCGTGGTGCCGATGACGGCGTAGTCGCCCGCGGCCCAGGCCAGGCGCTGGCGCGCCTTGACGGCGGCCAGGTCCACGGCGGGCGTGGGGTTGGATGCGGGGATGGAGGCGGACAATGCGGACATGGCGTGTTCTCCGGTCGTGGGCTTGGCGTGTCGAAGGCCGGCGCGCTGCGGCGCCGGCAGCCGCCACTGTCCAGGTGCCGCATGGGAAACCGCGTGGCGCCGGGCGTGGGAAGTACCGTGGAAAGTGCCGCGGTGAACGGCGTGCGCAATGCCGCGAGCCGCAGCCGTGGATGGAGGCGTG
This sequence comes from Azohydromonas lata NBRC 102462, assembly GCF_001571085.1. Taxonomy (GTDB): domain Bacteria; phylum Pseudomonadota; class Gammaproteobacteria; order Burkholderiales; family Burkholderiaceae_C; genus Azohydromonas; species Azohydromonas lata. The sequence continues at coordinate 5,694 of NZ_BCTC01000026.1, read as the reverse complement.
GCGATGGGCGATGAAGCGCAAGCCGCATCCCGCCTCGATGGCGGGCCGGCCCCGCTGCGCCTGTGCCTGCTTGGCGCCCTGGCCCTCTGGCGCGGCGGGGAGCCCGTGGCGCTGCCGCGTTCGCGCAAGGTGCGCGCGCTGGTGGCCTACCTGGCGATGTCCGGCCGCGCCGTGTCGCGCGGCCACCTGCGCGAGCTGCTCTGGGACACGCCCAACGACCCGCGCGGCGAGCTGCGCTGGTGCCTGAGCAAGGCCCGCGCGCTGCTGGACGAGGCCGGCCACGCACGGCTGCTGGCCGAGGGCGACGCGCTGCGCCTGGACCTGCGCGGCGCCCAAGTGGACGCGCTGGCGCTGCACGCCGCCGTGCAGGCGGGGCTGGAGGGCTGTTCCCCCGCCCAACTGCGCGCGCTGGCGGCGCTGCTGGACGGCGGCGAGTTCCTGGAGGGCCTGGACATCCCGCGCTGCGCGGCCTGGAGCGCCTGGCTGCTGGGCCAGCGCCGCCGCTTCCGTGCCGCGCACGCGGCGCTGCTGGAGCGGCTGGCATTGGGCGCGGAGCCCGGCAGCGGCGAGGCGCTGGGCCGGCTGGAGCAGTGGCTCCACGTGGCGCCCTTCGACCGCCGCGCCCACGAGGCGCTGTTGGACGCGCTGGCCCGCCGCGGCCGGCTGCGCGAGGGCGAGGAGCACCTGGCGGCCACGGCCCGCATGTTCGAGGCCGAGGCGCAGGATTGGGCGCCGCTGGGCCACGCCTGGCGCGCGGCCAAGGCGCGCCACGCCGTGCCGGCGGCAGCGGGCGGGCCACCGCCGCAGCCGGCGCGGCGGGTGGTGGCACCGGCCGGCCCGGAGGACGAGGGTTGCGGCATGGCGGCCACCGGGGCGGTTGCGCTGCACGAGGCCAGGCCGGGCCGCGCCTCCATCGCGGTGATGCCCTTTGCCGACTTCTCGGCCGGCGCGCCAGCGGGCGCGGACGCGGGCGGCGGCTGGGCCGACGGGCTGGTGCACGACGTGACCACGCGGCTGGCCAAGCTGCGCAGCCTGTTCGTGATCGCTTCGGCCACGACCTTCGCGCTTGGGCGGCGCGGCATGGACATGGAGCAGGCCGCGCGCGCGCTGGACGTGGACTACACGGTCAGCGGCTCGGTGCGGCGCGAGGGCGCCCGCATCGCGGTGAATGCGCAACTGGTGGAGACGCGCACGGCGCGCGTGGCGTGGGCCGAGCTGTTCGCCGCGCAGTTGGGCGACACCTTGGGCGTGCTGGAGGAGTTGGGCAACTGCATCGTCGCCTCGGTGGCCAGCCAGGTGGAGGCCGTCGAGCGCCAGCGCGCCATCCTGAAGGCTCCGCAGTCGCTCAACGCCTGGGAAGCGCTGCACCGCGGCCTGTGGCACATGGTGCGGTTCGACCACGCGCACAACGCGCAGGCACGGCACTTCTTCGAGACGGCAGTGCGGCTGGACCCGGGCTTTGCGCGGCCGTGGGCGGGGCTGTCGTTCACGCACTTCCAGGATGCCTTCCTGGGCTGGGACGAGCGCGCCGCCGCGACGGAGCGGGCCTACCGCGCCGCCTCGCAGGCGCTGATGGCCGACGACCGCGACCCGGCCGCGCATTGGGCGCTGGGCCGTGCGCTGTGGCTGCGCGCACAGGTGGCGCCCGCCCTGGCGGCGCTGGACGCCAGCGTGGAGCTCAGTCCCAACTTCGCGTTGGGCCACTACACGCAGGCCTTCGTCCAGGCGCAGTCGGCCGACCCGGTGGCGGCGCTGCGCGCCTCGGACCTGGCGCGCTCGCTCAGCCCCTACGACCCCATGCTGTTCGCCATGCTGGCCACGCGGGCGCTGGCCTTGATGCGCTTGGGCCGCCACGAGGAGGCGGCCGATTGGGCCAGCCGCGCCGCGGCGCGGCCCAACGCTCACGTGCACATCCAGGCCATTGCCGCGCACTGCCTGGCGCTGGCCGGGCGGCAGGCCGAGGCCGTGGCCCTGGTGGCGGCCCTGCACCGCCAGTGGCCCGGCTACACGGTGGAGCGCTTTCTGGCCGCCTTTCTCATGGAGGCCGAAGCCGCCGCCACGCTGCGGCGCGTGGCGGCGGACATAGGGCTGGCTTGAAAGCGTGAGGCGACGGCCGGCACAAAAGCATTCACGGGCAACGGCAGAAACTCTGCCCCCGGCACGCCCGCGCCTGCGGCCCCATTCAGCGGAAAGAAACCCTGGTATGGCGCGACAAATTCAAATTCCCATACCCAATCACCCAATTACCCAATACCCAGGGGAATTGGCCGACAGAGATCAATTGCGCTGGTATTGCACTTTCACGACAGCGCTCTGGCCGCCGCCCAAGGTGCCGATGTTGTATTGAATCGTGGCGGCATAATCGCCCTGGGCCCATGAACCGCTGGCCAGGTTGAAGGGGCTGCAGGCATTGTCAAACCAATTCGTGACCTTGCCGCCATAAGGAATGGTGCCCGGCACTTTCTTCAAATGCCGCATCAGCATCGCGCTGTCGGGGCCCACGTGATTGGTGGCGGCATTCCAGGCATAGACCGAGTCGAATTCCGAAGCGCCCCACCAGTTGATGGTGCTGCCCGTGCCGCTGCCGTAGGCGTCCACGTCGAAATCGGCAAACCGCCGCAGGACGATGCCGCTGACGGGAGCGCCCAGCAGATTCCTGAGCGTCATCTCTATATTGATGGAACGCTCCTCGGGGCTGTTCTTGGTGATGACCTGCTTGAGTTGAAAAATGTTGTCCACGGTGTTGCGGACCACGGTGCAGGTACTGCCGGAGCAAAAAGCCGTGGTCGGCGGTGCAAACCCTATTTCGCTGCTGGCCCTGTCAAACGCTTGCGTGCCGCCATAGCACAGGATGTAGCCCTCACCAGCCATGTGCGATGCACCACCAGCCCCGGCGGAAGTTTGGAAGACAAGAATGTTGCCATGCGTGGACAGCGTGATCTTGGGCGCACCGGGAAATTGATACAGCGGTGCGGTGGATGCACTGCTGCTCAATTTACTCACGCCCCCGGATACCTGGGCAAACGCTGCCGTGAGCGCCACGCTGCCCGCGAACAACAAACCCACTTCTGCGGCACCCGCCATCAACGTCTGAAATTTTTGCATGCCTTGACGTACCGTGAATAATGCAGCCATTTTTCACCCCTTCTGGAAACATCAAAAGCGTTGAGATGTGTGCACCCACAGACATGCGGCCATGCCTGCAACGCGCATTGGACTCCCTGAGATTTCTGCCTGCCTCGCCCACTCCAAAATGCCACGGAAATATAGCCGCAATAAAACTTGATTTTCAAAAAAACATTCGATCACTGATATTTCAAATTGCATATTGCCTCAATCGTCAGACGTAATTTTTTCATGCATAGGAAATAGTCTTAAGGAATGCACGTCAGCGGACACTTCTTATTTCTCTTGGGGTAAACACCTGCCGTCGGCTTGAACAAAATCAAAGAGACATTCAAAATATTTTGCGAAAACCCAATTTCAGCCCATTGGGCATGGACGCCGAATGCACGGCGGCCGGTCCGGCAGGAACTTCGTGCAGAAACACGGCTGGGCTTCGCAATCACTTGGTTTTCGGAGGTGCGCGGGATGTTGACGCAGGCAAAGCACAGCCCTTGCGGCTGGAGATCCGTGCCGTGGCGCGGGTGGGCGTGCGGCGCCGCGCTGCTGGCGGCGCCCTGGCCGCTGCTGGCGGCGGACGTCACCAGCGGGCTGGTGCTGGGCTACGGCTTCGAGCGGCTGGACGGGGGCCTGGTCACGGACAGCTCGCCTTTCGGCCTGCACGGCGTGCCCGTGGGCAACCCGGTGCCGCCGTTGCAGGCGCCCAGCCTGCACGCGCATGGACAGGCGTTTGCCTTTGACAGCGCGCAGCAGCAATACGTCCGCGTGCCGGACGCGGCGCCGCTGGACGTCAACCGCTACACGCTGGCGGCCTGGGTGCGCTACCTGCCCAAGGTGCACGACGAGCGCTGGGAAGTGCTGGAAAAGGCCGGCGCCTACTGGATGAACATACGCACCGACACCCGGCGCCTGCGCGCCGGCGCCTTCTTCGGTGCCTGCATGGGCCAGCCGGGCGCCCAGTGGCGCTACGCCGACAGCAAGAAGGCGCTCGTCGAGCGGCAATGGACGCACGTGGCCAGCACCTACGACGGCACGGCCTTGCGCATCTACGTCAACGGCGTGCTGGACCAGACGCTGCCCGTCAGCGGCACGACCTGCGCCAATGCCGAGGCACTGATCATCGGCGCCAAGGTCAAGCCCGGCGCCGGCATCAGCGAGGCGTACTTCGACGGCCGCATCGACGACCTGCGGGTTTACCGGCGGGCATTGAGCGCCGGCGAAATCCTGCGGATCAAGGCGTCCGCGCTGTACTGAGCGGCGGGCGCCGGGCAAGGCCCGCGTGGATGCGGGCCGCGGGCGGGGCCGCCTTTGGCGCTCGGCCTCCAGCCCCGCCCTTGCCGGCGCTGCCTCACGGCGTGGTGGAGAACACGACGTCCACCCAGTAGTTGGTCGAGCTGGTGGTGGTGTTCGGGAAACGCACGGCGGTGCTGTTGCCGTTGTTGTTGGCGGTGAACACCCCATTGCCACCGCTGATGCCGTTTTGCAGCAGGTGCACCGGCCCCCGGTCCACGCCGGTGTTGGCGAAGTAGTTGACGTCGGCGGCAGTACGGCCCAGGGGAGCCCGATAGGAGGCGACATAGACCGTATTGGCCGTGACGGCGACGGGCGTCGTGAAGTTGACCTGCTGCCAGCCCGAGAGCGTCTCGTTCGTGAAGGGGGCGCTGGCCAGCAGCGTGCCGCCGCTGGTCCACAGCGCGCCGGTGTGCGTGCCGGTGTTGAGCAGCCCCTTGTAGAAGCGAATGCCCTTGATGTAGCCGTTGACGTCCACACGGAACTTCACGCCCACGTTGAGCACGCGCGTGTCGGTCGAATTGGCCACGGCGGGTGCGGCGGTGGCCGGCCAGGCCGAGCACGGGCAGTTGAGCGCCGCCACCGTGATGGAGCGGCTGGAGGCCGACCCCGGCAGCGGCATGTTGCCGCTGTCGTCCACCGCACGCACCAGCACGTTGGCCGTGCCGGCGGCGGTGGGCTTCCAGCTGAAGGTCCAGCTGGCGCGGCCGGTGGCCGGGTGCCAGGTGCTGCCGCCGTCGGTGGAGTACTCCACGCCGGCGACCTGGCCGCCGGTGTCGGCCGCGGTGCCCGTGAAGGTCACGGTACTGCCCACGGTGACGCTGGTACCGGCGGCCGGGGCGGTGATGGTCACGGTCGGTGCCGTGGCGTCGCCCGACGGCGTGGCCGCCGTCAGCGGCGAGCGCAGCGTGCCGGGCTGCACGCCCATGTCGGCGAACAGGTTCACGGTCGCCTGCTGCATGCTCTGGTCCACCGTGGCGGTGGCGCCGCGCGGCAGGTCGTGCGTGGCGTCCAGGCCCCAGCTCCACTGGATGGTGCCGGCGCCGAACACCCGTGCGCCGCTGGCGTGCCGGTACATCGTCAGCGCGTGCGTGACCGTGCCGTTGCCGAAGGTGGAGCCGTTGTCCAGCAGTGCGCCGTTGCTGGTGATGCTGGTCTGCGACAGCCGGAACAGGCCCGGCGGGCGGGCGCCGTTGTCCAGCTCGGCGTCCCACTCGTAGCCCAGCACGCCCGTGGGCAGCGAGGACGACTGGTTGGAAGCGGCGCGCGTGGCCACGGCGG
>NZ_BCTC01000025.1 GCF_001571085.1 Azohydromonas lata NBRC 102462 | reverse complement strand
CGGTGGCCGACGTGCGCATCGGCGGCGACGTCGTGGTGCACGCCAACGGCAACACCGGCGCCAGCGCCTCGGTGAGCCAGCTCTACGCCGACGCCAACGGCACCGGCGCACAGGCGCGGGTGGTGATCGGCGGCGAAGGCGGCGGCAACGTCGTCATGCACGCCGAGGCCGCCAACGGCTCGGCCAGCATCTCGGTGGAATACGTGTATGCCGCTGCGGACGGCGCCAATGCACAGGCGGTGGTGGACATCACGCGCGACCTGCGGCTCACGGCCGAAGGCAGCCAGGCCTCGGCCGAGGTGAGCTCCGTCTATGCCCAGGCCAACAACGGCGCCCAGGCCGAGCTGCACATCGGCGGCAACCTGGCGTTGACGGCCCAAGCCGACAACGGCGCCACGGCCTCGCTGAGCAGCGTGTATGCCCAAGCGGGCACCGGTTCGCAAGCGCGGCTGACCATAGGCGGCGCCCTCAGCGTGACGGCCCAGGGCGGCAGCAGCGCCTCAGCCGGGATCAGCAGCGTGTACGCCAACGCCAGTGGCGACGGCGCGCTGGCGCAGGTCGACATCGGCCTCGGCGTGGCCGTGCAGGCTCTGGCGGGCACGGGCTCGGCCAGCGCCTCGCTGTCCGGCATCATGGCCGAGGCCGGCGGGGCACTGGCCACGGCCCAGGTCAGCATCGACAACGGCGTGGTCGTCGTGGCCCAAGGCCACAACGCGAACGCGGGGCTGAGCACCGTCTCGGCCACGGCCTCGGGCTTGGACTCCTTCGCCCAGGTCGAGATCAACGGCGGCGTGGCGGTCCAGGCCCATGCCATGGGCGGCGATGCCTACGCGTCCATGAGCGGCCTCACCGCCGAGGCCACCGGCGTGGGCTCCACGGCGCGCGTGGACATCAACGGCAACTATGCCGCGCTGGCCACCGTGGACGACGCCCAGGGCGTCCTCAACGACGCCGTGCGGGTGTCGGCCAGCGCCGGCTCCGTGAGCGTGTACGCCAACGCGGCCAACGCCGATGCCCAGGTGAGCATCAGCGGCGACATGTCGGCCCAGGCCCTGGCCTGGGGCAAGTCTTACGTGTCGGCCAGTGCCGCCATCGAGGAGATGGGCGTGTCGGCGCAGGGCGTATCCTCCAACGCCAGGTTCAGCATAGGCGGCGACCTGCGCGTGGTGGCCACCGTCTACGGCAGCAACAATGGGCTCATCGAGCCCAACCACCTGCGTGCCGAAGCGTCCGTGTACTCGATCAGCGTGGAGGCCAACGCCGACCACGCGAACGCGTCGCTGGACATCGGCGGCAGCATCGAGGTGCGCGCGCAGACCAGCGGCGACGACGCCTACGCCGAGGCCTCGATGTCCTCGGTCAGCGTCTCCGCCGACGGCGTGGGCGCGCAAGCGCAGCTCACCATCGGTGACGGCGCCAACGTGTGGGCCGATGCCGGCATGGGCGCGCGCGGGCACGCCGAAGCCTCGTTCAGCGGCTTCAGTGCCGACGCGCGGCAGGAAGGCGCCAAAGCGACGATCACCATCAACGGCGACCTCGTGGCCGGCGCGCGTGCCAACGGCGCAGATGCCGTTGCCAGCGCCAGCTTCAGCAGCCTGTACGCCTGGGCCAGCGACGGCGCCCTGGCCAACATCACGGTGAGCGGCAGCCTGGAGACCTCGGCCGTTGCCGGCGGCGCCAACGCCTACGCCGACGCCTCGGCCGACGGTCTGTATGCACACGGCAACGTGTCGGCCACGGCGGACGTGACCCTGATGGGCCACCTGGGCGTGTTTGCCATGGGCACCGGCATCGACAGCGACGCCGAGGCGACGCTGCGGCAATTGAGCGCCGATGCTTATGGCGGCAACGTCGCGGCGAGCGTGCACACGGGCGGCGCCATCGACGTGCAGGCCATCGCCGCCGGCAACGCCGAGGCCTCGTTCTGGCAGGTCGACGCCTCGGCCAGCGGCACCCAAGGCCAGGCGCAGGTCGAAGTCGCCGGCGACGTGACGGTGGTGGCCTCGGGGCAGAACGCCACGGCGGAGCTGCAAGGCCATTGGATGTACTGGATAGACAACGCCATCAACCACGCCGAGGCGGGCCTGCAGGCCCACACCAACGGCACGGGCGCGCAGTCGCAAGTGTCCATGGACGGCAATGTCAACGTCGTGGCCACGGGTGCGGACAGCGCCGCGGCGACCTTCGGTGGCATCAGCGCCGAGGCCCTCGACGGCGGCCTGGCGCAGGTGTCGGTGGCGGGCGACCTGACCATCAACGCCCTGGCCGGCCTTGGCGGTACCGCCAACGCCGTGCTGGGCCAGTACAGCCAGTACTGGAGCAATGCCCACGGCTACGTGCAGCGCGATCACAACGGCCTGATGGTCAGCGCGGGCGGCAACGTGCAAGCCTACGCCGACATCGGCGACGACGTGCTGGTGAACGCCAGCGGTCCCGACGGCGCCACGGCTGCGCTGTACGGCGCCACGGTGCAGGCCGACGCCGGCAACGTGCATGGCGCCTTCTCCAGCCCCGCGCACGTGTACGGCGATGCCGGATTGCACATCGGTGGCGACCTGAGCGTGACGGCCAGCGGCGTCAACGGCGACGCGGCGGCCAGCCTGTACCGCATGCAGTCCGAGGTGGACCCCGGCGACTCGAACGTCTTCGTCCACAGCGACACCACGCTCCAGGTGGACGGCAACGTGACCGTGAGCGCCTCCGGTGCTGGCGACGCCGACGTGTTCGGCGGCATCTACTCGGCCAGCGGCCATGGCGCGGCGCTGAGCTTCGGCACCGTGGACGGCAGCAACGTGCACCTGGGCGGCGATGCGACCTTCTCGGCCCAGGGCGGCGGCAACGTGAGCGTGCAGGCGGGCTTCTTCGCCGACGACGGCGGCAACGTCTCGGTGCACGACGTTTCGGTGGCGGCCAACTCCAGCGGCGACGGCGACCTGATGTTCCTGGCCGGTGCCTACGACGGCGGCAGCCTGCACATGGACAGCCTGGACGTCTCGCTCGCCAGCGGCGGCGCCGGCTCCGGCACGGTGATCCTGGGGGCCGACAGCAGCGCCAACGTCCACGCGGGCAGCGATGCCTGGGGCAATGCCGCCGACGGTACCCTTGACATCGACGCGCTGCGCCTGATGGCGCTGACCGACGACGACAGCCTGAACGTGTGGGTGGACCACATGGACTGGGAAGCCGGCCGCACCGCGACGCTGTACGGCCAGGGCGACATCAGCATGGCCCAAGGCGGCGGCGACGACGGCCTGCATGGCGGCGGCTTCGCGGTGATCGATGCCAGCAACTTCAACGGCCACCTGGCCTTCTCTGAAGTGCTCGACGGCGACGCCGACATCGCAGCCACGGGCCTGTCCAGCCTGAACCACTACACGTTCATCAAGGGCTTCGACGTGGCCAAGGACACGGTGGGCTTCGGCAACCTGCAGGTCGACGCGGGCAGTTGGCACGACGTCGTGGGCAGCCGCGACACCGACGGCCTGGCCGCCGATGTCGCGGGCAGCGCGTATGCCATCACCTCGTCGGAGTTCGCCAGCGCGGGCGCGGCCAGCAGCGAAGCGGCGCTGTTCGCGGCGCTGAACCTGGCGCTGGACGGCGACACGGACGTGGCCTACGCCAAGTACACCGGCAACGTTTCGCTCGCGGGCCTGGCCGGCACCGCCGACGACGCGCAGCACGACCTGTACGCGGTGGCCTACGACGTGGACGGCACGGGCATCACCTCGGTGATCCTGGTCCAGGTTGCCGATGGGGCCAACTTCGACGGCAACGTCGTGATTGGGCACAGTGCGGGCGCTTGAGTCTGAACGAGGCAAGCACATGGACGAACGAGCTCCTTCCAACCCTTCCGCCGGCGGCGACGCCGCGGCACTGCAGAAGGCCTACCCCGGCCTGAGCGCGGAGCTGGCGCAGGCGCTGGCGCGCGCGGAAGGCTCGCGCAAGCAGGGGCTGTTCCCGGTGGCGCGCCAGCAGCTGGAGGTGCTGCTCAAGCAGCACCCCAACCTGCCGGTGCTGCGCCGCGAGCAGATCCTGCTGCACCTGGCCGCCGAGGAGCACGAGCGGGCCGAGCCGCTGCTGCTGGCGGAGGCACAGCGCGTGCCCGGCGACCGCTGGGTGTGGATGACGCTGGGGCTGGTGCGCTTCCACAGCGGCAACCGCCCCGGCGAAACCGAGGCGCTGATGCGTGCGCTGGCCCTCAAGGCCGAGGAGACGCCGGCACGGCGGCTGTTCGAGCTGCAGCGCGACGAGGGCGACATGCGCGGCGCGCTCGACACGGTGGTGCTGCTGCGGCGCATCCGCGACACCGACGAGCTGGCCGTGGCGCACTGCAAGCTGCTGGTGCGCGTGGACCGGCCCGCGGAGGCGATGGCGCTGTGCGAGCAGCTCATGCAGCGCTCGCCGGTGCTGGCCGGCGCCGTCGAGCAGTGGACATCGCTGCAGATGTCGCAGTTCAACGGCCCGGAGCAGGTGCTCGCCACCATGGGCGCGTTCCTGGCCCAGGGGCGCGAGGAGCCGCCGTTCCTCATCGCCTACAGCCGCGCCTGCCACCGCATGGAGCGCAACGCCGAGGCCATCGAGGCGCTGCAAAAGGCGCTGGCACGCGAGTCCGGCCGCCAGCAGTGGTGGTACGACCTGGCGGTGCTGCAGCGCCAGATGGGGCAGATCGCCGAGTCGCAGGCCAGCTTCGAGCAGGTCATGGCGCTGGACCCGCTGGACCCGACCACGCTGCGCGTGCACGGCGTGGAGCACAAGTACGCCTACGGCGATACGGCGCTGCGCCACATCAACCAGGCGCTGGCCTCGATGGAGGCCTATGCCAAGGAGCGCCAGGTCGAGCTGCACTACGCGGCGGCCAAGGCCTACGAGGACGTGGGCGAGCTCGACGCGGCCTTCGACCACTACCGCATCGGCGGCGCCAAGCAAACGGCCCTCACGCCCTACCGCCACGCCGCGGCCAGCGGGCTGCTGCGCACGCTGCGCATCGGCATGCGGCCGCAGACCTACGCCTCGTTCCAGGAGCCCGGCGACCCCAGCCGCAAGCCGGTGTTCGTGCTGGGCATGCCGCGCTCGGGCACGACGCTGGCCGAGCAGATCATCGCCAGCCACCCGCAGGCGGTGGGCGCGGGCGAGCTCAAGCTGCTGCACCGCGTGCTCGACGGCATCTCCGTCAACGGCAACCGCATCCAGACCAGCGGCGACGCCGGCGTGATCCCCACCTACATCCCCGGCGTGGACCTGAACTGCGCCACGCTGCGCTTTCGCGAGCGCGGCGAGCGCTACGTGCAGGCCATCTCGGTGCTGGCCGAGGCCGCAGGCCGCGGCGACGCGCAGCGCGTGGTGGACAAGATGCCGGGCAACTACTTCTGGACCGGCATGATCCCCTTCGTGCTGCCCGGGGCGCGCATCATCCACACGCGGCGCCATCCCATGGATTGTTGCCTCTCCAACTACCGCATCTTCTTCCCCGACGGGATGCCCTGGAGCTACGACCTGCGCAACCTGGGCAAGTGCTACCGCGCCTACCACGAGCACATGCAGCACTGGGAGTCCAACATGCCCCCGGGTATGCTGATGTCGGTGGTGTACGAGGAGGTCGTGGCCGACCTCGAAGCCTCGGCGAGGCGCATCATCGACCACATCGGCCTGCCCTGGGACGACGCCTGCCTGCGCTTCTACGAGACCGAGCGTCCCGTGAAGACGGCCAGCCTCAGCCAGGTGCGCCAGCCCATCTACAACTCGTCGGTGGGCCGCTGGCGCAAGTACGAGAAGTACCTCAAGCCGCTGCTGGCCGAGATCGGCCCCATCGTCGAATCCTACGAAGCCGAGCTGCAGCGGCTGAGCCAGGCCCGCCAGGCCGCGCCAGGCGCGGCCACGTCCTGAAACACCCCCACACAGTCATTCCCAGTGCCGCCCAAACCATAGCGCACGCATCCGAGACGACAACATGACCAAGCTTTTCCGCTTCTCCACCGGCCCGCTGGCCCTGTCCCTTGTGGCGCTGCTCGGCGGCTGCGCCTCCGTGCCGATGATGGCTGAGAAGCCCGACGCCACGCCGCCCAAGCTGGTGCAGACCGACAAGAAGGACCCCGAGACGGGACGCGCGCTGCTGGACTGGGACCGCCCGGGCGCCTTCGGCAAGGTCGCCGGCGACCTCAAGGCCGTGGGCGACGGCGCCTGCATGGCCGCCCGCGTGGACCTGGAGGCCTTGGGCTACCACCCCGACGCCCGCAACGACAAGGGCGAGGCCATGCCTGGCGGCGGCTTCTACTGCTATCCCAAGCCCAATGGCGACAAGCCCGATGCCGTGGCGCCGCGCCTGGTACCTGCGGCCAGCAAGGGGGCTGACGGCAAGCAGGTGCTGGCCTGGGATCGACCCGGCGCGTTCGGCAAGGTGCCCGAAGCGCTGCAGGCCAAGGGCGACGTGGCGTGCATGCTCGCGAGCATCGAGCTGGAGGCCATCGCCTACCATCCCACTGCCGCGGGCCCGGACGGCGAGCCGTTGCCCGGTGGCGGCTTTTACTGCTTCCGCAAAAAGGTGGGAGACAAGCCCGCCGAAACGGCGCCCCACCTGACCCGATCGAACGGCGGGCTGGCCTGGGATCGCCCGGCAGCCTTTGGTGCCGTGCCGCAGGCGCTGCAGCCGCGTGGCGACGCGGTGTGCGCCAATGTCGGCCGCACGTACCACGCCATCGGCTATCACCCGCAGGCGCTGGACGAAAAGGGCCAACCCATCCCGGGCGGCGGCTACTTCTGTGCCATCAAGCCCAACGTCTCGCGCGTCGCGCGGGCCTGACCAGGCCTGAGAGCGTGGCTGCACGGTAGAGACCGGCGTGCTGGGTGACGCCGGCCGTCGGACTTCAACAGCCGCATCGGCACAAGCGCCGGGCACGGGGCCCGGCTTCATGCCTGCGCCATACCGCGCAGCTCCTTGATCAAGGCCGCCAGCGGCCTTGACCGCGAGGGGTGCCAGAACGCACAGACCTCGTAGCGGGGCAGGCCCTCGCGCAGCGGCAGCCGCACCAGGCCCGCGGGCTGCGGATCGCGCAGCAGCGCCGGGTGCGGCAACGTGCCCAGCAGCTCGCTGTGGGCAACCAGGTTCAGCAGCGCGCCGTAGTCGGCGCACTGCGCCAGCACCCGCGGCGGTGGCCAGCCGCGCACGCGGTGCGCCTCTTCGATGGTGTTGCCCGCGGTGCCCATGCGCCCGGCCACGGCCCAACCGGCGTGCGCAATCTGCTCCAGCGATTCGGCGCCCGCCAGCGCATGGCCCTGCCGCGCCACGACAAAAGGCGCGCTGGTATGCAGCAGTTGGCTGCGCAGGCCGGAGGAATGCCAGCCGCGGGGCCTGGGCACGATCGCCAGATCCAGCTCGCCATGCTCCAGCGCCGCGAACTGCTCCTGCGCCGTTCCACCGCTGATGCGCAACAGCCCCTCGGGCTCCCGCGCACGCCAGTGCCGCTCTATCACCGGCGCGTAAAGCAGCGCCGCCGCCGGCGCCATGCCCACGCGCAGGCCGGGCATGGCGGGGCCGGCCACCTGCAGCGCCCAGTCCCGCGGCAGGCTCTCCACGCCGCGCTGCAGCGCGGCAGCACGCCGGGCAGCCTCCAGCGCCGCGGGCGTGGGCCGCTTCCCCCGTCCGGAAGGTTCGAACAGCACGCAGCCCCAATGCCGCTGCAGCGCCTGCATGGCCTGCGCGATGGCGCTCTGGCTCACGCCGGCCGCGCGGGCCGCGGCGGCCTGGCTGCCATGCTCGATCACGAGCTGCAGGTACTGCAGGTGCTTCAAATACATAAGAACGACTTATACGACAGGCTGCGGCCAGGGTTGTGACGGGGCGCCGGCGCGCTCAGCATTTGAGCCATCTCAACACGCGAGGCACGCCGACGTGCCCTGGAGACAAGCCATGACACAACCTTCCCGTCGCCGGCTGCTGGCCGCCGCGGCGCTGGCCCTGGCGGCTGGCGCCGTGCAGGCCCAGCCGCAGGCCTGGCCTTCGAAACCCGTCACGCTGATCGCACCCTTCCCCGCCGGCGGGCCGCTGGATGCGGTGGCGCGCGCAGTGGCCGAGCAGCTCGGCGCCGGCCTGAAGCAAACCGTGGTGGTGGACAACCGCGCGGGCGCCACGGGCAACATCGGCGCACAGGCGGTGGCCCGCGCGCCGGGAGACGGCTACACGCTGCTGCTGACGCTGGACACCAGCCTCACCGCCAACCCGGCCCTCTACGGCAAGCGCATGGGGTTCGACGTCGAGCGGGACCTGCGCCCCGTGGCCACGACGGCCAGCTTCAGCCAGATGCTGGTGGTCACGCCGGCCAGCGGCATCCAGGACTTCAAGGGCTTCATCGACCAGGCGCGCAAAGGCCTGAACTACGGCTCCGCCGGCAACGCCAGCCCGGGACACCTGACGATGGAGGCGCTGGGCTCGCTGATCCATGCGCAGCTCAACCATGTGCCTTACCGCGGGAACGCGCCCGCCGTGACGGACCTGCTCGGCGGCCAGATTCCCGCCGGCTTCGTCGCCATTCCTTCGGTCGCCCAGCACGTGAGCGCGGGCCGCCTCAAGGCGCTGGCCGTCTCGGGCAGCAAGCGCTCGCCGCTGGCGCCCCAGGTGCCCACGGTGGAGGAGCTGGGCCTGGCCGGCGCCACCACCGACTTCAGCTTCGTGCTCATGGCGCCCAAAGGCACGCCGGACGCGATCGTGAAGCGGCTGCACGAGGAGACGGCACGCGCACTGGCGCAGGAGGGCGTGGCGCAGCGGCTGCGGGCGCTGGACATGGTGCCCGTGAATGCCGGTCCCGAGCAGACCGCCACGCTGTTGCGCGAGGGGCGCGTGCGCTGGACACGCGTCATCCAGGAACGCCGCATCACCGCCGACCAGTGAGCCCCGTCATGCCTGACCTGTCCAACACCCGTCCCAACTTCATCTTCATCATGGCCGACGACCTCGGCTACGCCGACCTCGGCTGCACGGGCGCACGCGCCCCGGTGTCGCCGCACCTGGACCGCATGGCGGCCCAGGGGCTGCTGTTCACGCACGGCTACGCCAACTCGCCCGTGTGCTCGCCCACGCGCTTCGCGCTGATCACGGGCCGCTGGCAGTACCGCCTGCGCGGTGCCGCGGAGGAGCCGCTGACCGGGCGCTACCGCGGCGACAAGATCGTCGGCCTGCCGCCGCAGCACCCGACGCTGCCCTCGCTGCTGCGCGACGCGGGCTACCGCACCGCGCTGGTGGGCAAGTGGCACCTGGGCTACCCGCCGCATTTCGGCCCGCTCAAGAGCGGCTACCAGGAATTCTTCGGCCCGCTGTCCGGCGGCGTGGACTATTTCCAGTACACCGACAGCCTGGGCAAGCGCGACCTGTGGGACGGTGAGACGCCGGCCGAGGACCACGGCTACCTCACCGACGCCCTGAGCGACCGGGCCGTGCGTTTCGTCGAGCAGGCCCGCGCCGGCGAGCCCTTCCTGCTGAGCCTGCATTACACGGCGCCGCACTGGCCCTGGGAAACGCGCGAGGACCATGCCGAGTCGCAGCGCATCGGCGGGCGCATCAACCACGTGGACGGCGGCTCGCTGGCCACCTACCGGCGCATGATCCAGCAGATGGACGAGGGCATAGGCCGCGTGCTGGCCGCCTTGGAGGCCCGCGGCCTGGCCGACAACACGCTGGTGGTCTTCACCAGCGACAACGGCGGCGAGCGCTTCTCCGACAACTGGCCCTTCGTCGGCCAAAAGATGGACTTGCTCGAAGGCGGCATCCGCGTGCCGCTGATCGCGCGCTGGCCCGCGCGCATCGCGCCCGGCAGCACCAGCGCCACGCCCGCGCTGACCATGGACTGGTGCGCCACTTTGCTGGAGGCTGCCGGCGTGCAGCCGCACGCCGAGTACCCGCTGGACGGCATCAGCCTGCTGCCGCTGTTGCGCGACCCGGCGTGGAACCCGCAGCGGCCCCTGTACTGGCGCATGTTGCACCGTCAACAGGCCGCGCTGCGGGAAGGCTGCTGGAAATACCTGGCCATGGACGGCCACGAGTACCTGTTCGACTTGGGCCAGGACGAGCGCGAGCGCGCCAACCTGGCCCAGCGCGAGCCCGCGCGGCTGGCGGCCATGCGACAACGCTGGCAGGTCTGGGCCGCGCAGATGCCGCCCATCCCGGCCGAGGCGCAGGCCCGGCTGGTGTTCGGCGACGCCGACATCCCGCGGGCCTCGCACTGAGCTCCATCCCTGGCGGCGCGGCATTGCGGCCGTTGACCGTGGAGGGGAACAGGATAGCGGTGTCGTTGCCGGCCGGCGCCAGCCCCTGCGCGGCCAGGTTCCCGGCCAGTTTCGCGTCGGCAGCCTTTGCAGGACATCGGATGGCGGCGCTTTCGTGTCCAAGCCTCAAGCGGCCGCCAGCCGCCGCTGGGCCATGGCGCGGAAATCGGTGGGCCGGTGCCCGGTGTGCTTCTTGAAAAAGCGGCCGAAATAGGCTTCGTCCTCGAAGCCCAGCACCGCGGCGATCTGCTTGATGCTCAGCAGCGAATAGGCCAGCTCGCGCTGCGCCTCGTGCACGACGCGGGCATTGACCACGTCCAGCGCCGAAATGCCCAGCACCTCGCGGCAAAGCCGGCTGAGCTGCCCGGCGCTCACGCCCAGCGCCTGGCCATAGTCCTCGATGGACACGCGCTCCCGAAAGCGTGCCTCCACCAGCGCCTTGAACCGCTCCACCTGCTGCGCCTTGCGCGAGCGCAGCACCGCGTCCTCGTCGCCGGGCTGCGCCGCGCCTATGCGCGCCACTTGCACCAGCAGCGCCACCAGCAGCGACAGGCCCACCGCCATCTGCCCCGCCTCATGCACGCGCGTCTCGCGCTCCATGGCCTCGAACAGCGGCGGCAGCGCCTCGGCGGCCCGGCTGGCCGCATCCACCAGCAGCACCGCCGGCCTGCGCAGCATGGGCAGCAGCTCCGGCGCCACCGCCTTGACGGCGGCCTCCAGCGGCCGCTGCGCGGCCGTGATGACGTGGCCGTCGGTGTCGGCCAGAAAGTGAAAGCCGTGCACGGCGTTGGCCGGCACCACGATCAGGCAGGGCGGCCGCACCGGCCACTTGAGCTCGTCGATGAACACCTCGCCACCGCCCCTCACCACGTACAGCAGCTGCAGCAGCGCGTCGTGCACGTGCGGCGCGATCTCCCAGTCGAACAGGCTTGAGCGCACCGGAATGCGCTCGACGTGAACCATGTCCAGCCAACTGGGCTGCGCCTCGTGGCCGTACAGGGCGAAGTTGGGAACCGTTGTCATCGTCTGGCGCCAGTGCATGCGGATGCACGAATTGTCCGGTTGCCTGCAGCCTTTGTCGATTGGAACAACCGGCTCGAACCACCAGAATTCAACCCATCGCAGGCGGTTATCCCTTTGATTTGAAAGCACTTATCGCCACGTTTGGCGTGGCGTTATGACAGGTCTCCAAGCCTGGTTGCAGCGATTCAATCAAGGGTTTACCCGGTGTCAAGTCTTAAATGTCCGGTACGAAGTCCGGATCGCCGAGGAGACGAATGGTGATGACGATGCAGGTTGGAAACGGCTGGCTGCAACTCGAAGGCCGGGTGTGCGCCGTCACGGGCGCGGGCAGCGGCATCGGCGCGGCCATTGCCGCGGAGCTGGCCGCGGCCGGTGCCCGTGTGGCGCTGCTGGACCGTGATGGCGCCGCGGCCGCGCAGGTGGCGCGGCGCCTGGAAGAGGGCGGCGGCACCGCCTTCGCGCTGGAATGCGACGTCAGCCGCGAAGCCAGCGTGCAGGACGCCGCGCGGCGCGTGCGGCACGAGCTGGGCGACTGCGGCGTGCTGGTCAACAACGCCGGCATGCTGCGCCCGGCGGCGCTGGACAGCGTCACGGTCGAGGAGTGGAACGCGGTGCTGGCCGTCAACCTCACCGGCCAGTTGCTGTGCGCACGGGCGTTTCGCCCGCAACTGCAGGCCGCCGGCCAGGGCAGCATCGTCAACGTCGCCTCCATCGCCGCGCTGCATCCGCAAACACGCAGCGGCGCCTACAGCGCCAGCAAGGCCGGCGTGCTGCTGATGTCGCGCCAGCTCGCGGCCGAATGGGGGCCGCTGGGCCTGCGCAGCAATGCCATCTGTCCCGGCATGATCCGCACCCCGCTGTCGGCCAAGTTCTACGAGGAGCCGGGCTTCGAGGCCCGCCGCGCCGCCCTCACCGCCAGCCGCCGCGTGGGCGAGCCCCTGGACATCGCCAACGCCGCGTTGTTCCTGGCCAGCCCGCGCAGCGGCTACCTCAACGGCGCCGAGCTGGTGGTGGACGGCGGCATGGACACCATGCTCATGGACCTGGTGCCCCGCCCCGGCTTCAACGCCACCCCCGCCTGAGCTCCCGGGCCGCAACCCGCGCCACGCGCGCACCGGCCCATTCCTTTCCCACTTTCTCCTCATACAGGAGGGCTGCCGCATGGGCGCCAATCACCCACCCCGGACACGGCACTGCGACCTGCTCGTCATAGGCGCGGGCGCGGGCGGCCTGTCCACCGCCATCACCGCCAGGAAGCACGGCCTGGACGTCGTTGTCATCGAGAAAGACACCGTCTTCGGCGGCACCACCGCCTTTTCCGGCGGCGTGCTGTGGATTCCCGGCAACCCGCACGCCCAGGCCGCCGGCGTGCGCGACAGCCGCGAGGCCGCGCGCCAGTACCTGAAGAACGAGTGCGGCGCCTTCTTCGACGAAGCCGCCGTCGAGGCCTTCCTGGACAAGGCGCCGGAGATGGTCGAGTTCTTCGAACGCGAGACCACGGTGAAATTCGTGCCCACGCTCTACCCGGACTACCACCCCACGGTGCCGGGCGGCGTCGACGTGGGCCGCTCCATCCTGGCCGCGCCCTACGACATCCGCGGCCTGGGAGCCGACAGGGCACGGCTGCGCCCGCCGCTGGAGACCATCACCTTCATCGGCATGATGTTCAACAGCTCCAACGCGGACCTGAAGCACTTCTTCAACGCCACCCGGTCGCTCGCGTCGTTCGGCTACGTCGTCAAGCGGCTTGCGCGCCACTTGCTGGAGCTGGCGCGCTACGGGCGCGGCATCAACGTCACCAGCGGCAACGCGCTGGCGGCGCGCCTGGCCAAGAGTGCGCTGGACCTGGGCATTCCCATCCTGACCGGCACGCCGGCGCAGCAACTGCTGCAGGACGGTGCTGCCGTGGCCGGCGCCCGCGTGCGGGATGCGCAGGGCGAGTTCGAGATCCGCGCCCGCCGTGGCGTGGTGCTGGCCTGCGGCGGCTTCTCGCACGACGTGCAGCGGCTGCAGGCGGCCTACCCGCACGTCAAGCGCGGCGGCGAGCATGTCTCGCCCGTGCCCCAGGGCAACACCGGCGACGGCGCGCGCATGGCCGAGCAGGCCGGCGGCAGCGTGCCCCTGCGCTACCCGCAGCCGGCGGCCTGGATGCCGGTGTCGCGGGTGCCGCTGGGACAGGGCCGCGTGGGCGTGTTCCCGCACCTGCTGGACCGCTACAAGCCCGGGATCATCGGCGTCACGCGCCGGGGCCGGCGCTTTTGCAACGAGTCCGAGAGCTACCACGACGTGGGCGCCGCGATGGTCAAGGCCTGCGAGGGCGAGCGCGAGACGGCGATGTGGCTGGTCTGCGACCACCTCACGATCCGCAAGTACGGCCTGGGCCATGTGAAACCCGCGCCCATGCCGCTGCGGTCCTTCCTCAAGAGCGGCTACCTGGCCAAAGGCCGCACGCTGGCCGAGCTGGCCCGCAACGCCGGCCTGGACCCGGCCGGGCTGGAGCGCACCGTGCGCGAGTACAACGCGGGCGCCGTGCGCGGCGTGGACGAGCAGTTCGGCCGCGGCAGCACCAGCTTCAACCGCTACCTGGCCGACCCCGCCCAACGGGCCAACCCCTGCGTGGCGCCCATTGGGCAGGGGCCCTACTACGCGCTCAAGGTGGTGATGGGCGACCTGGGCACCTTCGACGGCATACGCACCGACGTGGCCGGCCGCGTGCTGGACGGGCGCGACGCGCCCATCGCCGGCCTCTATGCCGTGGGCAACGACCGCGCCAGCATCATGGGCGGCAACTACCCCGGCGCCGGCATCACGCTGGGGCCCATCATGACCTTCGGCTACATCACCGCCCGCCACATCGCCGGCGTGGAAACACTGAACGCGCCGTCGCAACAGGCGCCGGCCGGGGAGCTGCACCATGCCGCCTGACCTGGCCCGCTACCCGCTGGTGGACCACCGCGTCTACACCATCGCGCTGCGCCGGATGAACGAGTTCATCGAGGTGTTCGACCGGCTGGCCATGCCGGTGCTGCTGGAGACCCTGGGCCAGCCCCTGGGCTTTCACGTCAGCCAGGTGGGGCCGCTGAACCAGTTCGTCCACCTCTGGGCCTACGAGAGCCTGGCCGAGTACGAGCGGCGCAGCGCGCTGCGCGACAGCCACCCCGCCTTCCCGGCCTACCTGCAAGCCTCGGCGCAGCTGATCGTGGCGCAGGAGAACCGGCTCATCCGCCGCATCGAGCTGCCCAGCCTGA
The DNA here is from genome assembly GCF_001571085.1 of Azohydromonas lata NBRC 102462. Classification (GTDB taxonomy): domain Bacteria; phylum Pseudomonadota; class Gammaproteobacteria; order Burkholderiales; family Burkholderiaceae_C; genus Azohydromonas; species Azohydromonas lata. The sequence continues at coordinate 53,109 of NZ_BCTC01000025.1, read as the reverse complement.
AGCAGCGGGCCTGAAGCGGCCCCACCCCGGGCCCGCCTGTCCATTCATCCAGACCACAAGGAGACAAGCCATGAACAAGACGCCCGCATTCCGCCGCCGCCTCGTGCAGGCCGCCACCGCGCTGTGCGCGCTGGGTGCCGCGCTGCCCGCGCTCGCGCAGCAGCCCTGGCCCAGCAAACCCATACGCATGGTGGTGGGCTTCCCGCCGGGCGGCACCACCGACGTCATGGCGCGCGTGGTGGCCGTGCCGCTGCAAAAGGCGCTTGGGCAGACCGTCATCATCGACAACAAGCCCGGCGCCAGCGGCAACCTGGCGGTCAGCGAGGTCGGCAAGGCGCCGGCCGACGGCTACACGCTGATGGTGGCGCCGATCTCGGTGCAGACGGCCAACCCCTCCCTCTTCAAGCCCGCGCTCAACCCCGAGCGCGACCTGCAGCCCGTGGTCAGCATGGGCCATGCGCAGCTGTACCTGGTGGTCCGCAAGGATCTGCCGGTGAAGAGCGCTGCCGAGCTGGTGCAGTTGGCCAAGGCCAGCCCCGGCAAGCTCACCTACGGCTCAGGCGGCCCCGGCACGCAGATGCACCTGGTGGGCGAGCTGTTCAAGCAGCAGGCCGGCATGGACGCCGTGCACGTGCCCTACCGGGGCGCGGCACCGGCGCTGCAGGACCTGCTGGCCGGCCAGATCGACTACTACTTCGACCCCGCCAGCGGCTTCAGCCACATCCGCGAAGGCCGCGCCCGGCTGCTGGCGGTGACCGGCACCCGGCGCTCCCTCTTCTTCCCGGACGCGCCCACGCTGGCCGAGGCCGGCATCAAGGGCGTGGAGCTGGGCAACTGGTTCGGCCTGTTCGCGCCCGCGGCCACGCCGGCGGAGGTGGTGGCGCGGCTGAGCCGCGAGGTCGCCAAGGCCGTGGCGCTGCCGGAAGTGAAGCAACGCTTCGCGGAGCTGGGCGTCGAACCCGTGGCCCAGGACAGCGCCACGTTCCACAAGACGGTCGCGGACGAAACGAAGCTGCTCTCCGCCCTGATCAAGGAACGCCGGATCGCCATCGACTGAAGTCGGCATGCAGCCCGCGCCCCGTGGCCTTCAGCACGGCGCGGCGTGGGCTGAGCCGGCTTGCCGCAGCGCCGCACCAATGGCTGCCGCCGTGCGCGTGCCGCGAGGGCCGAGCAGGCCCTGCAAATCGCTCAGCGCCGCGGCAAGCTGCTCCACGCAGGCCTTGCACCACCACAGCGGCAGCGCCGGATCGCGCGCGGTGTGCAGCAGCAGCTTGGCCATGTGCCGCAGCACGCTCACCTCGTCGAACACGCCCAGCCGCGCCAGCTTGGCGCCGCCGAGCACATAGTGGTGAATGCGCTGCGGATCGCCTGCATGCCGGGCCCGGCACACGTCCTGTTGCAGCGCTTGCCAGCGCTGCAGGAGCTGCTGCACGGGCTGCGTCAATCGCGAGGCCACGGTTTGCAATGCAACGGCATCGCGCGTGCATGGCCTTGCACCGTGCGGCGGATGGTCACCGCCACCGGGCATGCCACGGACAGGGTTGGGCGAGGTGTGGTTGTTCACTGCGACGTTTGCGTTATGGGCAGAAGTTGCAGGCCTTGTGCCACGCCTGCGCGTCCAGCACAGAGCGGCCCCGGTCACGCGCGGCAGCGCCACGACCGGAAGGATCGCGGTGCCGCCGCGCCGTTGGGCTCGATGCGGACAGGAGAACAAAGCGGGCGGCAGCCGAAGCTGCGCGGGGTGGGAATAAGGAACCTGGAGAAGACAAACAGTCAACCCACCCTGCGAATCACCCGGTAAACCCAGGCTGCATTGCAGTTGCGTCTGCAAGCACCTGAGAGGCATCGTGGCGGCGAAAAATTAGACGAGGCTTAGCCAGGCGGCCTCCTGCGTGACGGTTGGCTAAACCCAGGCACACCCCCGGTCCATGGCGCCTGCCCCTGTCGGGAGCCGCAAGCCGTGGCAAGTCTTGCGGGCGCCGCAGTCACTGCTGCACGGCAGCGGCGCCCGTGGCCGACATGGCCTCCAGGCCGGCGGAGGCTTCCGTGCCGACCCCTTGCACGCTGGGCACGGGCGTGCCGGCCGGTGTCGGCATGTCGACGGCACCGACGTCGGCCACCACGGCCGTCAAGGGCAGCTGGAGCGCCCAGCCCGTGCCGGCTGCGCTTGCCACCATCGCCAGCGCCAGCCCCAAGGCGCGCAGCTTCGACTTCCCATCCATGGCCATCTCCTTGCAGGTTGCGGTCTCCCAGTCAGGCGGCGGCAGGTCCCGCCGCATCGACCGGCAAGGCTGAGTAGCCGCCTGTGCCGCAATGGTTCAAAGAATGGTTCAAAGAGACGGATGCCTTCCAAGCCGTGCGGGCTGCCGTCACGACGGCGCCGCAGCCTCCTGCCGGACGAACGTGCCCAGCAGCGCCAGCACGGCCAGCAGCAGCACCACGCCGTCGAAGGCCTGCGCGATGAGCAGGATGTCCCCGCCCTGGGCCAGGCGCCAGCCGGCCACCATGGCCGGCACGCCCATGGCCAGGTAGGACAGGATGAACAGCGCCGACAGCACGCCGGCGCGCTGGTGCGCGGCCAGCGGGCCGACCAGCGTGCGCAGCGCGCCCTGGAACGCCGTGCCGAAGCCCACGCCCGCCATCGCCGTGCCGGCCAGGAACACCCCCACCGAGTGCGTTGCCAGCGCCACCATGACCACGGCCAAGCCGGCGGGCAGCAAGCTGGTGCCTATGCGCAACAGCCGCTGCGCGGAGCGTTGCCGCAGCGCCAGCACCGCCAGCGCACCGCTGCCGGCCAGAACGAACAGCGCCAGCCCGCCCAACAGGAAAGAGGCCGACCCGGCCAGGCTGCGCAGCAGCGTCGGCCCAAGCGAGCCGTAGAAGCCCGCCACCGCCCAAGCCGCCACGATGGCCGGCGTGACCAGCAGCAGCGGCTTGACCACGTGCGCCGGCACGCTCAGTTGCGGGCGCAGCGAAGCCAGCGCCCCAGGCCGCCGCTCGGCCGTCTCGCCCACGAAGGCCAGCGCCACGCCCTGCAGGACGAACACCGCGCCCATGACGGCATAGACCAGGTGCGTCGGCTGCGGCAGGTACTGCACCAGCGAGCCGGCCAGGATGCCGCCCACCGCCGTGCCCAGCATGGGCGCCACGGCGTTGGCCACCGCACCGCGGGCACGGTCCAGGTCCAGCAGCCCGGCGCCCACCGCGGCGACCGCGGCACCGGTGGACAGCCCCTGCAGCACCCGCGCCAGCAGCAAGTCGCCCACGTCGCCGGCCAGCGCGAACACCACCATGGTCAGGGCCTGCGCCGCGGCAGCCGCCATCAGCACGGGACGCCGGCCCACATGGTCCGACAAGCGCCCCGCCACCAGCAGCGCCAGCAGCACCGCGATGGCATACACCCCGAACACCAGGGTCAGCATGGTCGATGAGAAGCCCCACTGCGCCTGATAGACCGCGTACAGCGGCGTGGGCGCGCTGGAGCCCGCCAGGAAGCTCAGCGCCATGGAGGCCTTGAGCACGAAGGCGCCCTGAGGGGGCAAGCGCCTCGTGCGCGACATGGGCAGCGCGGGCGGGGACGTGGGGTTGGCACAGGTCACGGCAACTCCTGTCAAAGTGAAGCTTTGCAGACAGACCGATCTGTCTGATTGCTTGAAGTGTACAGACCTGTCTGGTAGATTCAAGTCATGGCCACCAAACGCAATGCCGATCCCGCCCCCCGTTCCGCACGCGAGCGGCTGCTGGCCGCGGCGGACGAGCTGTTTTACGAAGGCGGCATCCATACCGTGGGCATCGACCGGGTGATCGAGCGCGCCGGCGTGGCCAAGGCGTCGCTGTACGACTGTTTCGGCAGCAAGGACGAGCTCATACGCGCCTACCTCCAGGCGCGGCACGAGGTGCGCAAGGCACGCATCACGCAGCGCCTGGAGCGTTGCGACACCCCGCGCCAGAAGCTGCTGGGCGTGTTCGACGCGCTGTGCGAAGCCACGGCGGCGCCGGGCTTCCGCGGCTGCGCGTTCACCCGCGTCACGGCCGAGACGCAGCCCAGCGCGGGTGTGAAGGCGGTGTGCGACGAGGCCCGCGGCTGGCTGCGCGAGCTGTTCACGTCGCTGGCGCGGGAAGCCGGCGTGGCCGATGCCGCCGGGCTGGCGCGGCAGCTCGCGCTGCTCTACGACGGCGCCCTGGCCGCCTCGCAAGTCGGTACCGGCGCCGAGGCGGCCGAAACGGCACGCGGCGCGGCGCAAGTGATGCTGGATGCGGCGCTCGCAGCCGGTTCCTCAACCTGAAAACCTGCACCGCCATGGCCGCTCACACCGCTGGACAACCGCTGTACCTGGACAACCTGGCCGTGGGCGACCGTTTCGAAAGCGGCACGCTGCTGGTCGAGGCGGACGAGGTGCGGAGCTTCGCGGCGCGCTTTGATCCGCAGCCTTTTCATCTGGACGAAGAGGCGGCCCGCACCAGCGTGTTCGGCGGCCTGGCCGCCAGCGGGTGGCACACGGCCGCCCTCACGATGCGGCTGCTGGTGGAAAGCCTGCCCTTCGGCTGCGGCGTCATAGGCGCGGGCACCGAGCTGCAATGGCCGCGGCCCACGCGCCCCGGCGACTTGCTGCGCGTGAGCACGACGGTGCTTGACGTCGCCCCGTCGCGCTCCAAGGCCGATCGCGGCATCGTGACCTGCCGCTCGGAAACGCTGAACCAGCACGGCGAGTGCGTGCAAAGCATGACCGCGCGGCTGCTGGTGTTGCGGCGGCCCCAGGCCGCAACGGCGTGAAGCGGCCTGCGCCAGCCTGAGACGCCCGGGCCCACGCCTGGGGCGTGGCACGCAAGGATGGGCTTCGCGCCGGTGCGCGGGCCTCAAGGGCCGGCCCCGTCACGCCGGCGGGCGCCCAAGGCCCCAGGCCCAGGGGCGAATGACGACGCTGTCGTACACCCCTTCGCGCACGTAGGGGTCGCCCTCGATGAACTGCTGCACCGCCTGCAGCGTTGCGGCCTGCACGATCAACAGCGTCCCGTTCATGTGCTGGTCCTGCGCCTCCAGGGTGGGCCCGCCGTGCAGCACGAGAACGCCGCATTCATGCGCGTCGCGCAGCCGCCGGCGGTGCTCTTCGCGCACGCGCGTGCGCCGCTCCAGCGCATCGGCCCGGTCGGTGGCCCACACGGCGAAGTAGGGGTGCGGCGCTTGGGCCATGCTCACGGCTCCAGCGGTGCCAGCACGAGGCGCAGGTCCAGGCGCCGCCGGCCCTGGGCGTCCCGGCCGTCGAAGCTCGCCACCAGCGAGTTGCGCACGCCGAAGACGACGTCCGAGTCGAGGTACGGGTCGCCCGCCCGGAACACGTGCGTGATCAAGGTCTGGTAGCCCGCGGCCTTGACCATGAAATGCACGTGCGCGGGACGCCAGGGGTGGCGGCCCGTGGCCACGAGCATCTCGCCCACCGGCCCATCGGTGGGAATCGGGTAGGCCGTCGGCACGATGCTGCGAAAGCGCAGGCGCCCTTCCACGTCGGCCTTCATCACCGCACGCGCGCGGCGCCGTGAACCGAGGGTGGGAATCTGCACGTCGTACAGGCCCTGCTCGTCGGCCTGCCACACGTCCACCTCGGCATGGGGAATGGGCGTGCCGTCGAGCGCGCACACGCACAGCTCCACGTCCAGCGGCTCCCCCGGTGCACCGGCGGCAATGTCGTCGCCCTGCTCCATGCGCGGCGCGTCGTGGACATGGAAAGGGCCGAACACGGTGGCCTCCGTCGCGCCTGCCGGACGCGCGTTGTTCAGGGCCACCGCGAGCATGGACAGGCCCAGCGTGTCCGACAGCAGGATGAGCTCCTGGCGCTTGTCGTCGCACTTTTGACCGGCTGCGGTGAGGAAGGCGATGCCCCGCATGAGCTCGGCCTCGGTGAGCCTGACCTCGCGCGCGAAGTCGTGCAGGTGGCGCACCAGCGCGCCCATGATCTCCTGGAGCCGCGGGTCGTCGCAGCCTTCCAGGCTCTCCAGCACGGCCCGCGTGATGTTGAACTCGTCGATGTTGCGCATGGCGGCTCCTCGGGTCTTGGCGTGCGCCGGCAAGAGCTAGGGCGCTGGGGCGCTGCCGTCCCACGCGCGCTGCAGCAGCGCGCGCAAGGCGGCGCGCTCCAGCGGACGGGGGTTGGGGTACGGCGCCGACACGGCCAGGTCGGCCACGCGGTCCAGCCCGTCGGCGGGCATGCCGATGTCCTTGAGCGCCGTGGGCGCCCCAAGGCGGGCCGCGAGCTGCTGCAGCGCCAGCGGCGCGTCCGGGGCATCCAACGCGCGGGAGAGGGCCGCCATGGCCTGGGGCGCGTTGGGCGCGTTGTAGGCCAGGGCATGCGGCAGCACGACGGTGTGCACCTCGGCATGCGGCAAGTTGAAGCTGCCGCCCAGGGTGTGGCAGAGCTTGTGGTGCAGGCCCATGGCGCCGTTGCCCAGCACCACGCCGCACAGCCAGGCGCCGTAGAGGGCATCGCTGCGCGCGGCCAGGTCGGACGGGTCGCGGTGCAGCGCGGGCAGGGCCTGCGCCAGCGCGCGTATGCCGTCCTCGGCCATGAGGCTCAGGATGGGGTTGCCGTCGTGCGCGTACAGGCCTTCGGCCGCATGCGCGATGGCGTTGAGCCCGCTGGTCACGCTCAGGCCCACGGGCAGCGTGAGCGTGAGGCGGGGGTCGTAGATCACGGTGCGCGGCAGCACGCGGGCGTCGCGCCCGGTCTTCTTGAGGCCGCCCTCGGTGAGGCCGTAGATGGGCGTCATCTCGCTGCCGGCGTAGGTGGTGGGCACCGCGATGATGGGCAGGCCGCTGTCCAGCGCGATGGCCTTGCCCAGCCCGGTGGTCGAGCCCCCGCCTATGGCCACGGCGCAGTCCGCGCCCAGCCGCCGGGCCTGCTCGCGGGCCTCGCGGGCCGTCTCCACGGGCACGTGCATCACCGCGCGGGCGAACACGCCGGCACTGCGCGCGCCCAGCATGTCGGCCACGCGCTGGGCCTGCGCCTGCTGGTCCGGCGTGGACAGCACCAGCGCCTTGGCCGCACCCAGGCGCTCGACCTCGGCGGGCAGTTGCTCCAGCGTGCCGGGGCCGAAGACGACGCGGGGCAGGCGGGCCTGGAAAGTGAAGGGCGTCATGGCAGCCTCCTCATTCCAGCGGCAGCTTGCGCTCGGCCACCAGGCGGGCCCAGCGCTGGCGCTCGGTGGCCAGCGTCTGGCCGAACTGCTCAGGCGTGCTGCCTATGCCCTTGAGGCCCTGCTCTTCCAGACGAGCACGGAAGGCGGGCGCGGCCAGGATCTTGGACACCTCCGCCTGCAGCCGCTCGATCACCGGCGCGGGCGTGCCCGCGGGCGCCAGCAGGCCCACCCATGATTCGACCTCGAAGCCCGGGTAACCGGACTCCGCCACGGTGGGCACGCCCGCATACGCGGGCGAGCGCTGCGCCCCGGTCTGCGCCAGCGCGCGCAGCTTGCCGGCCTTCACGTGCGGCTGCGCCAGCACGGCCGACAGGAACATCATGTCCACCTGACCGCCCAACAGGTCCTGCTGCGCCGGGCCGCCGCCGCGGTAGGGCACGTGGTTGATCTGCGTGGCCGACACGCTCTTGAAGTACTCGGCCGTCAGGTGGTTGCTGCTGCCCGCGCCGGTGGTGGCGTAGTTGAACTTGTCGGGCTGGCTGCGCAACTGCGCCACCAGCGCTTTGAGGTCAGGCGCCGTCACGCGCGGGCTGACCACCAGCACCAGCGGGTTGCTGGCGATCTGCGTCACCGGCGCGAGCTTCTTCAGGATGCCCTCGCCCACCTGCGGATACACCAGCGGGTAGGTGACGTAGGAATCGAACACCATCAGCAGCGTGTGCCCGTCGGCCGGGGCGCGCGACACCTCGGCCGAGCCGACCGAGCCGCCCGCGCCGGCCTTGTTGTCGATGATCACGGTCTGCCCAAGCGCCTGCTGCAGCCCGGGCTGCAGTTGCCGCGCCACCATGTCCACGATGCCTCCCGGCGGGAAGGGCACGACGATGCGCACCGGCTTGGCCGGCCAGGCCTGCGCGTGCAGCGAGAAGGCGGCCAGCGACATCGCGCCGGCCACGAGGAAGGAGAACAAGGGCTTCATGAGGGTGGGGCTCCGTGGTGGTTGTCGGGTCCGGCATCAGCGCCGGTACCAGGGCGGGATCTGGGCATCGACGTTGACCCAGACGCTCTTGACGGTGGTGTATTCGCGCATCGCGTCAAAGCCCATCTCGCGGCCATAGCCGCTGGCGCCGTTGCCGCCAAAGGGCGAGCCGGGGTTCACGCGCTTGTAGCTGTTGATCCACACCATGCCGGCATGGATGTCGCGCGCCAGCTTGTGGGCGCGCTGCACGTTGGACGTCCACAGCCCGCTGCCCAGGCCGTACTCCGTGCCGTTGGCAATGGCCAGCGCTTGGGCGTCGTCCTTGAAGGTCAGCACCGTCACCACCGGGCCGAAGACTTCCTCCTGCGCGATGCGGTCGCGATAGCTGCGCGCCCGCACGATGGTGGGCTCCACGTAGCAGCCCTGCGCCAGCGCCGCGTCCGCGGGCGGGCGGCCGCCGGCCAGCACTTCGCCGCCCTGGTCCTTGGCGATCTCGACGTAGCTGAGCACGCGGTCGCGCTGCTGCGCGCTGGTCAGGGGGCCCATCTCGGTGTCCGGATCGAGCTGGTTGCCCACGCGTATGGAGCGCGCCAGCGGCAGGAACCTGTCCAGGAACTCGTCGGCGATGCGCTCGTGCAGCACCAGCCGCGTGCCCGCGATGCAGGCCTGGCCCTGGTTGTGGAAGATGGCCCAGGCGCTGCCGTTGACGGCGGCCGTGAGGTTGGCGTCGTCGAACACGATGTTGGGGCCCTTGCCGCCCAGTTCCAGCTGCACCTTCTTGAGGTTGGAGGCGGAGGCCTGCACGATGCGCCGCCCCGTGGCCGTGCTGCCGGTGAAGGCCACCTTGCCGATGGCCGGATGCTCGGCGATGTACTGGCCCGCCACCGAGCCCAGCCCGGGCACGACGTTGACCACGCCGGCGGGCATGCCGGCCTCGGCCATGAGCTCGGCCACCTTGAGCGTGCTCAGCGGCGTGAGCTCCGCGGGCTTGAGCACCACGCAGTTGCCCGCGGCCAGCGCCGGGCCCATCTTCCAGGCCGTGAACATCAGCGGGAAGTTCCAGGGGACGACCTGGCCCACCACACCTATGGGCTCGCGCAGCGTGTAGTTGAGGAAGCCCTCTTCCACGGGAATGGTCTCGCCCTGGAACTTGTCGGCCATGCCGCCGAAGTAGCGGAAGCACGCGGCCGTGCGCGGCACGTCCAGGCTGCGCGAGTCGCGCAGCGGGTGGCCGGTGTCCAGGGACTCCAGCCGCGCCAGCTCCTCGGCGTTGGCTTCTATCAGGTCGGCCAGGCGCAGCAGGATGCGGCCCCGGTCGGCGGCGGCCATGCGGCTCCAGGCCGGAAAGGCGCGCTGCGCCGCGGCCACGGCCAGGTCCACGTCCTCGCGGCCGGCCATGGCGACGTCGGCGATGACGCTGAGGTCGTGCGGGTTGTGCGTGGGCAGCGTCTGGCCCGCGAGGGCATCGACGAACCGGCCGTCGATGAAGAGCTGGTGGCGTATGCGCAGGCCGTGGGCCGCGGCCGGGAGATCGTTGGGCAGCTTCATGGCGTCGGGCTCAGCGTTGGTTGGGCTTGTCGGCCAGCCACGGGTAGCGGCCGGTGTCCCGGCCCGCGTAGTCGGGGTCCAGGTAGATGAAGCAGCGCTGTATCTGCCAGTCGCGAATCTCGAACACGTCGCACCAGTGCCCCGCGCCCCACGCGGGCACGCCGGCGCGCCAGGGGCCGTCGCGGTGCTCGCCGTGGCTGGTGCCTTCGCACACCAGCAGGTCGCCGCCGGAAAAGATCCAGTTGAAGTGCGCGAAGTGGTGGTGGATGGACTTGAGCGTGGCGCCCACGTCGCCGAACAGGCGCCCTATCTCGTCGCGCCCGCTGGCCAGGCCCCACTTGGGAAAGCAGACCTGCGCGTCGGTGGCGAACAGCTCCAGGATGGAGCCGCCGCCGGAGGTGACGCCCGCGTTGTCGAAGGCCTTGAGGTACTCGACGGCAACGGACTTGCGCTGCTCGTCGGTCATGGTTTGGCGGGTCAGTGCCATGGCGGTTCCTTTGCTCACTTGAGCGTTTGCAGGTACTCGATGAGCGCGGCGCGCTTGGCGGGGTCGTCCTGGAAATAGACCATCCCGCTGCCCGGCGCGACGCTTTGCGTGTCGGTGAGCCAGCGATCGAGCAGCGCGGCGTCCCAGGTCTTGCCCTTGAGCGCGTCGGCGTGCGGCTTGGAAAATTCGAAGCCCGGCGCCACGCCCGCCGGGCGGCCCAGCAGGCCGAACAGGTTGGGGCCCACGCCATGGCCTTCGGCCTTGGCGAAGTTGTGGCACTGGGCGCAGCTCGCGCGCGCCAGGCGCTCGCCGAGCTGGGCGTCGGCCCAGGCCGGCGCGGCGGCCAGCAGCAGGGTGCCCAGGGCACTCAGCAGCGCGGCCTTCATGCGGCGCTCCCGGGCTCGGCGGCGGCGGCACGGCCGGCGCGGTAGGCGAAGGCGATGATGGGCCCCAGCGTCGCGCCCCCGGCCCAATACGCCCGCCCCGAGGCCGAGGCCACGCAGTTGCCCACGCCGTAGAGGCCGGGCACGGGCTTGTCGGCGGCATCGAGCACGCGGCCCTGGGTGTCGGTCTTTGGGCCGCCCTTGGTGTCCAGCGCGCCGGGCACCACCAGCGCGGCGTAGTAGGGGCCGGTGTCGGCCAGCGGCCACAGCGTGGGGTTGGCGCGGCCGGGCTCGTCCTTCACGTCGCCGTTGAAGAGCTGCTCGACCACGCGCTCGCCGCGGTGCTGGTCCACGTCCTTGCCGGCCTTGGCCAGCTCGTTGTAGCGGGCGATCGAGGCCTGCAGTTGCGCCAGGAAGTCCGGCGCCAGCCGCACGCCGCCGGTGACGCCGACGTACTTCGCAAGCCGCTCGTCGATGGCGCGGGCCAGCGCGGGCAGGTCCGCCGCCTTGATGACGTGCCTGTCATCCGTGCCCGGCGGCACGATCAGGCGCCCGTACTCGGGGCTGGCCGAGTGCTGCTGCGAGCGCTGGTCCCAGAGGGCGATGCGCACCAGGTCCGGGAACTCGGCCTTGGCGCCGTCCCAGGCGTGGAAGCTGTGGGCCAGCTCGTTGTACTGCAGCTTCTCGTTGACGTTGCGGCGCCCGTACTTGTTGACCCACAGCATGGAGTCGCCGGCCACCGAGAACATGCCGGAGATGGAGCCGTCCCGCGCCACGGCCTTCTCCAGCGGGATGGGGCACATCCACGCATGGTTCATGTTGCGCAACTGCACGCCCAGCGGCGAGGACAGCGCGACGAAGTCGCCCTCGTTGCTGGGCGCGGCGCAGCCGCCGAAGATGGGACCGCTGAGAAAATTGCGCCGCAGCTCCGGGTTGTGCGTGAAACCACCCGTGGCAAACACCACGGCCTTGCGTGCACCAAAGCGCGTGACCTTGCCCAGCTCGTCCTGCGCCTCGACGCCGACGACGCGGCCCTCGGCGTTGCGCAAGATGCGCGTCACCTGCTGCCCGGTGCGTATGGGAATGCCCTCCTGCCGCGCCTTGGCCGACATCATGCGTATGGCCACGCGCCCGCCATCGGACATGCTTGGGCTGGCCTCGGCCGGCACCAGCACCCTCCCCTTGGGCGCCTTGTTTTCCGGCAGTTCCGCGAAATAGTCGGGCACGTCCGCCACATGCCTGTAGGGCAGCGCGCCCTTGGCCGCCAGCAGCTCCGCCGCGGGCGAGGCGCTGTCGTAGATGGCCTCGCACATGTCGTACTCCCACTGCGAGAGGCCGTAGCGCGGCGCGCGCGGGTCGTAGCCCTGCGGGTTGCTCAGCCGGGCCACGTACTTCAGGAAGTCCGGCTTGGGGTCGGCCATGCCGGCCTTGCGCATGGCCTCGTTGTTGGGCACCCAGTACCAGAACGCGGCCTTGCTGGTGGTGCCGCCAATGCTGCCGGCCTTCTCCAGGATCACCGAGCTGGCGCCTTGCCACTTGGCGAACAGCGCCGTGGCCAGGCCGCCGCAGCCGCTGCCGCACACGACCAGGTCGTACTCGGCATCGAAGGCGGTTGCGGCCGCAGCGGAGGTGCCGGCCACGCCCAGGGCCGTGGCGGCGACGGCCGCGGTGCCCGCGCCGGCGCTGCGAATGAAGTGGCGGCGCGAGGGCTCGGCCGGGCCGCCGTGGTGGGAAGTGCTCATGCTGTCTCCTGTCAGAAGTAATGCCAGTACTGAAGGAAAACCCCGTTGGTCACGGACGTGTTGCGGCCGTTCACGCCCTTGGCGTAATGGATCTCGAACTGGTCGTAGGTCTTGGCGCGCTGGATCTGGAACAGCACGCCCACGCTGGCCGCGGTCTCGCGGCTGTCGGAGTTGGGCAACACCAACCCGGTCTCCTTGTCGTAGGCGCGGCGGGTCTTCTGGAAGTCCAGGCCGACGAATGGGATGGTGTGCACGCCGCGGTCGTAGCGCACGGGTTCCAGCCCGTAGCCCAGGCGCACGTTGGCGTGCAGGGTGTTGCCGGCATCCACGTCGTTGGCGCCGGTGCGGTGCGTGGTGCCGCGCAGCACGCCGCCCACCAGCACGTCCAGGTTCAGGCGGTCGCCGAACCAGGCGTTGTAGAAGACCGACGGCCACAGCGCCCAGGTGTCGGAGGTGACCTCCTTGGCGCCTATGGGCACCTGCACCAGGGCCTGCAGCCCCAGCGTGCTGGTGGGCGTGGGCTTGACGAAGGCCAGGCCGCCGACCAGCGGGTCGCCGATGCCGCTGGCGGAAAAGCCGCGGCCTTGGGCGCGCACTTCCGGAATCGTCACCGAGCCCACCCAGCCCACCTGCGGCAGGCCGTCGAGCTTCCAGTAGTGCAGCAGCGAGGTCAGGCCCACGAAGGTGTGGCCACCGTTGCCGTCCACCTTGTTGCCGCCGGCATCGAACACGCGCTGGTCGCTGGTGTACTGGACGAACTGGCCGACCGAGTTGTAGGGCTGGTCGTAGTCCAGCGGGAACTCGAAGCTCTGCGGCCGGTTGCCGGCGAAGGGAATGCCGCCTGCGCATGCGCTGCCGGCCGCGGCCATGCAGCCCGTGGCCAGCAGCACCGAGCCGGCGCGGGATGGAAACGTCTTCATCGTGCCTCTGCGAAATCGTTGGGCAAGGCTGCGCCCTTCACCGCGCGCCGCTCGGGGCGCGCGGTGGCCGGCGCCAGGCTTGGGGTGCCGCGCTCAGGCGGCGGGCGTCAGCTCAGAACTGGACGGGGATCTCCGGGCTCTCGCCCTTCTGGATCTCGTACACCAGCGAGGGCGAGCCGTTCTCCCACACCAGCAGCATCGAGCGCTTGGGGCTGTAGCCCTGGTGGCGGCAGTAGGCGGGCATGGCCGCCATGTCGCCGGCCTTCATGATCACGCGGGCCAGGGGCTTGCCGGTGTCCTTGTCGGCACAGTCCCAGTGGATCTCGTCGCACATCTGGAAGAACCACTCCACGCGGTCGTTGCCGTGCAGGATGGGCAGGATGTGCTCTTCGGTGGTCGGGCACATGTAGCTGTGCTTGACGACCGAGGTGAAGCTCGGGTTCCACGTCACCTGCGAGCGGCTCAGGAAGCCGAACAGGTTGAAGGCGTGCACCTCGTCCTCGAAGCCCGGCTCGGGGTGCAGCTCCGGCTGCTCCTGCGGCACATCGGCGAAGGCGCGGTTCACCGGGGCCCCGCGCTCGTCGCTGCGCAGATCGAGGTCGCCCTTGAGGCCCACGCAGCGCTTGGCCAGCTCGCGGGCCCGCGTGATCTTGGCGCGGTTGTTGCCCTGCTTGCGGCCGTAGGGCGAGCCGGTTTCCTGCGGGGCGGAGAAGGGGTCGAAGCGCTCGTTGGTCCAGTCGTCGAGCATGGCCTCGAAGGTGGCGCGTATCTCGTCCGTGGCGAAGTTCTCCAGCCGGTCCACGCCCGCTTCCTTCATCGTCCCGTTGAAGCTGCCGGCGAAGAGGTCAACGGTCTTGTAGTGGTTGTGCGTGCCCACCACGTCGTCGAAGCTGACGGTGCCGTAGAAGAAGCCCCAGGCCACGTCGCGCATGAGCGCACGCAGGAAGTTGCCCGCGTCCATGGTGTGGCTCATGGGCCTGCCGTCGCGGGCGGTCCAGCCGACGTGGGCGAAGTATTCGTCGCGGCGGAAGGTGAAGCCGCCCAGCGCGAAGCGCTGGTAGCCGCAGGTGAGGTCCGACGTCGCGGACGCGGGCTGGGCAAGGGCGGTGGCTGCTGCGTTCATGTCAAGGTCTCCGGCGTGTTGCAAGGCTTCAGGCGGTCTGGCAGATCTCGGCCCAGCGCTCGATGCTGAGATCGCCCTTGCAGGTCTGCAGCACCACCACGCCCGGCGTGGCGCTGCGCAACTGGTAGGCCGTGTTCCTGGGCAGCAGCGCCTGGTGGCCGCGCTGCAGGCGCATCCAGCCCATGCGGGCGCCGCGCGGCGGGCCCTCGACCTGCACGGCGCCGTTCTTGTCCGGGTCCGGTACCGTCTGCGCCGCTTCGAGCTTGACGAGGTGCACCTCGACGTCGCCGTCCATCACCAGGGCGAACTCGTCGTGCGCGCAGGTGTACCAGGGGGAGCTCCCTTCGGCGCGCAGGCACTCCAGCACGTAGACCTGGTTCTGGCCGAACACCACCCGCTCGTAGGGCTTGCTGTGGGCCGCGATGTCGAAGCAGTTGGAGAAGGCGTAGTGCCGCACGTCGTCGGCGATGGCCTGCACGCCGCCCTTCTCGTAATTCGACAGCGACCCGAAACGGGTCTGGTATTCGACTGCGCTCATGTCTCGCTCCTGTGGACGCTGGCGGTCCGGTGAATCAGTGGAGCGAAGTCTAGGAAGCGCCCTGCCCTGGCGGTAGACAGCGCGACGCGACTGGATTGTTTGGAGTTTCCAAACAATGGCGAGGGTCTTCCCTAGAGCCTGTCAGGAACTGAGCGGGTTGATCCCGTGTAGGCCCGCACGGCTGGACCGATGGCTCGCGCCAAGCACGCGAGCCACGCACAATCGCCGCTTCCTGGCCTGGAGCAGCTCATGGCACACGCGCACGGTTTCGCCACCTTGTCGTTACCTCCACACCAGCGGGTGGCCGGTTGGACGCAGGCGGTGTCCGACCGCTTCGTGGAGTCGGCCTTCAAGATTGCGGAGCCCGCGGGCTTCGATGCCGCCATGCTCAATCGCGACCTGGCCGCGCTGTCGCTCACGCGTTTTTGCTCCAGCGGGCACGGCAGCAAGCGCGTGACGCGCTCGCAGCGCCAGGCCGCGCGCGGTGCCGAGGAGTTTTTCCTGCTCAACCTGCAGCTTGCCGGCCGTGGCGCGGTGCGCCAGGCGGGCCGCGAGACCTGGCTGGCGCCGGGCGAGTTCGCCATCTACGACACGCGCCGCCCCTACGAGCTGGCCTACGACGCCGACTACCGGCAGGTGGTGCTGCGCATTCCCAGGCGCGAGCTGCTGGCGCGACTGGGCGGCTGTGATGGGCTGGTGGCCCGGGCCGCCCCGGCCGACACGCTGCCCGGCCGGCTGCTGCAGCCCATGCTCATGGCGCTCGGCGAGGACCTGTCGGCGACACAGGCCGGCACCGCGGAGGATCTGGCCAGCGCCCTGCTGGACGTCGTCACGGCGGGCCTGCGGGAGTTGCGCGGCGAAGCGGCACCCTCGAGCTGTCCACGGTTCGAGCGCGTGAAGCTTCAGGCCATGAAGCGGCTGCACGACCCGTCGCTGACTTTGGGTGACCTCGCCCAGGCGGCCGGCGTGTCGCTGCGCAGCCTGCACCAGCTGTTCCGGACGCAGGGCTGCACGGCCTCGCGCTGGATCTGGCAGCAGCGGCTGGCCGCCTGCGAGCGGGTGCTGCGCGATCCGGCCGCCTCGCACCGCATGCTCACGCAAGTCGCTTTCGATCACGGCTTCAGCGACGCGGCGCATTTCAGCCGGACCTTCCAGCAACGCTACGGATGCTCGCCCAGCGAATACCGGCGCAGGTGCGGCGCTGCCGTGCAGCGCGGGGGCTGAACGGCGCGCCGCTACCCCGTTCTTCAGCGGATGGCGATGGGCGCCACCGGCGAGCCCGAGGCGCCCACCAGCGGCAGCGGCGTCATGACGAACAGGAACTCGTGCGCGCCGTCCGCGGCCAGGGCTTCAAGATCGAGGTTCTCGATGTTGTAGATGCCGGCCTGGGTGCCCATGATCTGGTGGCAGGGCCACAGCACCGCGGCGTCGTGCGGGTTGGGGACGACATCGCAGCCGTAGGTGTCGCAGCCGGTGGCCGCGGGCTTCTGGCGCACGATCCACTCGCAGGCCTGCGGCCCCCAGCCGGGCGCGTTGCCGGTGTAGGCGGCCGGGTCGCTCTTCCACAGCTGTGCCCATCCGGTGCGCAGCAGCAACGTGTCGCCTTCGCGCAAGCTGAGCTTCTGGCGTGCCAGCGCGCCCTGCAGGTCGGCCGCCGTGACCTCGTAGCCGGGCGGCAGCCGCTGCACGCCCTTGTAGGCCGCCACGTCGACCAGCACGCCACGCGTGACGAAAGGGCCCGCGTGCTCAATCCCCAGGCGCTGCAGCCCGTTGCGCCGCACGAACTCGCGCCGGTCGTTGCCGTTGTAGTAGAGGTCGCCGATGCCCACGTGACCGAGGCCGTCGAGCTGCGTGCCGACCTGTCCCAGCTCGCCAGCAACGAAGTCGAGGTTGGCCGTCAGCGCGTTCTTGCTCGGCGGCTCGTCAGCGTGCGGGATGGTGAGCTGGAAGGAGCGCCCGCCCCAAATGGGCATGTCGGAGCGAAACGGCTGGGCCAGCGAATGGATGCGCCCGGTCTTGGCCAGGCGCAGCGCCGCAAGCGTGCGCTCCGGGGTGATGCGGTTGGCCGCGCCGCGCTGGTCCTGCACGCCCCACTCGGACGGGAACCAAGCCGGAGCTTCAGCCGCCGCGGCCGGCGCAGCCGCGCAGGCCAGGAGCAACGAGGCTGCCGCATGGCGGCTGTGGGAGGCACGTGTGGCTGGAGCAGGCATGTCTTCCTCGTGGTGTTGGTGCGGGCAGTCCATGCGGACCACGACACGGAAGGTGCCTTGGAAGGCCGGCGCCGTCTTGCCTGCGCGTGCCGGGCGCTTGTCCGTCCATGCGAGATGGCGTCCTTCGTGGGCGCACTTCGGCACAAGCCGCGGCGCTGTGCCGCGGTGGCTCGGCTCACACCTGCGCCATGCCGCCGTCGGCGAACAGCTCGGCGCCGTTGACGAAGCTGGAGTCATCCGATGCCAGGAAGAGCACCACCTTGGAGATTTCCTCCGGCTCCGCCACGCGCCCAAGCGGAATCTGGCTGGCCAGGTGATCGAGCAGGCCTTGCTGGGCGGCAGGATCGTTGCCGGCCAGCTCCACCAGCCCCGGCGTACGCACAGGCCCCGGGCTGATCACGTTGACGCGGATGTGGCGCTCCTTCAGGTCCAGGATCCAGCTGCGCGCCAGCGCACGCACCGCAGCCTTGCTGGCGCTGTAGACGCTGAAAGCCGCCGTACCGGTGATGGTGGTCGTCGAGCCGGGCAGGATGACGGAAGCGCCCTTGGCCAGCAGCGGCAGCGCCTTCTGCACCGTGAACAGCAAGCCCTTGACGTTGCGGTCGAAAGTGTCCGCGTAGTGCTCTTCGGTGATCTGGCCCAGCGGCAGCATGCCGCCGCCGCCCGCATTCACGAACAGGCTATCGATACGGCCGGCGCGTTCGCGGATCGTCTCGACGAGGCGGTCGAGGTCGGCATTGTTCGCCGAATCGGCCTGCACCCCGACGGCGTTCTTGCCAATGGCTGCGACAGCGGCGTCCAGCTCGGCCTGGCGGCGGCCGGTGATGAAGACCTGGGCGCCTTCGGCGTGGAACAGCCTGGCAGTCGCCAAGCCGATGCCGGAGGTTCCACCGGTGATGACAGCGACTTTTCCTTCGAGCTTCTTCATGACGTCCTCATGTGGTTAGTGAGCGAATGAGGAGCACTGTAGACAGTCCACCAACAGAATCAAATACGCAAAATCTGAAATTATTATCCACATGCATGCACAATAGAGCGCATGGACCAACTTCTTGCGATTCGGGTTTTCGTCCGCATAGCCGACGCCGGCAGCTTCAGCCGCGCCGCTGACCAGCTCGGGTTGCCCCGCTCGACGGCGAGCAAATTGATCCAGGAGCTGGAAGAAGCGCTGGGCACCAGGCTGATCCAGCGCACCACGCGCCAAGCCACGGTCACGCCGGAAGGCGCGGCTTACTACGAGCGAGCGCTGCACCTGCTCGGCGAGCTGGACGACATGAATGCCATGGCGCGCGGAACGCGTGCACAGCCTCGTGGCCGGCTGCGCGTGGACATCGGCTCTTCATTGGCGAACCTGGCCCTGATTCCGGCGCTGCCGGCCTTCCAGGCCCGCTATCCGGACATCGAGCTGCGCCTGGGCGTCAGCGACCGGCCGGCCGACATGATCAGCGAGGGCATCGATTGCGTGATCCGCGGCGGGGCTCTGACCGAAAGCTCACTCGTTGCCCGCAAGCTGTGCGAGCTCGACATGCTGGTGTGTGCCCACCGCTCCTATGTGGAGCGCCACGGTCTGCCGGCCCATCCCTCGGAGCTGCTGGCCGGACACCGCCTGGTCGGCTACTTTTCTTCGCTGACAGGCAAATCGTTTCCGCTGCGCTTCGAGCGAGCGGGGGAAGTCATCGAGGTGCCGACCGAGGGTGGCGTCGCGGTCAACGAAAGCACGGCACACCTGAACGCGCTGCGGGCCGGCCTGGGCATCGGCCTGAATTTCCGCTTTCAGATCCAGCCTGACCTGGACCGTGGCGAGCTGGTCCAGGTCCTGCCGGATTGGTGCCAGGCGCACATGCCGCTGTACGCGATGTACCCGCAGAACCGTCACCTGAACGCCAGGGCGCGCGTGTTCGTCGACTGGATCGCCGAAGTCTTTGAAGCCCTCGATGCACGGCAAACGGGGCTGTCGGCTCAGCCTCTGCGCGACGTCACGCCCGCAGCAGCGGGCGTCAGGTGAAGCCTGGCGCCGGGTTCGAGGGGCTTCGCGCCGGCACTCCGCGAGGGCTGCGGTGCGGCTGGAAAACCCGATCCACGGTGGCGCGGGCACGACGGCCGGCCTTGCCGCTTCAAGTGCCGCGGCGCTTGACCAGGTTCAGCACTGCCTTGAACTGCGGGTGGCGGCAATGGCGCACCCACTCGAAGAGCACCATTTCATCGCTGACGACGGTCGCGCCGGCCTCGCGCAGGCGCTGCATGGCCGCCAGCTTGTCGGCAGCGCGGCGCGAGCCGCACGCCGTCTCGACCACCCAGGTCCGGAAGCCGCGCTCCAGCAGCCCCAGGGCGGTTTGCATCAGGCACACGTGCGCTTCGCAGCCTGCCATCACGACCGCGGGCTGGTCGCCTGGCGCACGGCCCTCGGTCAGCAATTCCGCCAGCCCGTCGCTACAGGCGTCGAAGTGCATCTTGGACAGCGTCACGTCGCAGCGCCGGCGCACGGCTTCGTCGTTGCGGCCGAGCCTGTCCGGGTTCTGTTCCGTGCCCACGACCCGGACGCCCAGCGCGCGCGCGGCATCTGCCAGCACAAGCGCGGCCTCGACCACGGCCGGTGCACCATGAATCGCCGGCATGAGCCGCCCCTGGTAATCGACCAGCACCAGCACGCTGCGAGCGGCATCCATCTTCAGCATGGCCCGTTTCCTTCCCATTGACAGCTTGTGTGGGGGCAAGGATAGGCGGGCGCCGGCTCAGTCCTCCAGCAACTGCGGCGGTATCAGCCCCTGCTCGATGAGCGCCTTGTCCCAGGGCGGCTCGCCACCGCTGAAGCTCGCGCCCAGGCTCTCGATGAACAGGCGCAGCTTGAACGCGCCCCGCAGCGTGCGGGCGTAGACGGCGGAGAGCCAGAACGCCGAGAGCTGGTAGTCCGGCAGCACGATCCTGAGCCGGCCGCTGCAAATGCCCTCGGCCGCCACCAGCGTGGGCAGGCACACGATGCCCGCGTGCTCGCAGACGTAGTCGCGCAGCAGGTGCACCGAGTTGCTCATCAGCACGGGCTTGAGGTCCAGCGTCACGCTGTCCTCGCCGGTGCGGTGGAAGGTCCAGCGGTCGCGGGTGGGGTAGCCCGAATAGAGGCCCAGGCGGTGGCCAAACAGGTCGCGGGGCATGCGCGGCGAGCCGTGCTTGAGCAGGTACTCCGACGAGGCACAGAACACGCGGCGCACCGGGAACAGCCGGCGCGACACCAGCTCGTCCGACACGGGCTTGAAGATCTGCAGCGCCACGTCGAAGCCCTGCTTCACCGGGTCTATGACCGCGTCGCTCACGAACAGGTCCAGCACGATGTCCGGGTAGCGCTCCTGGAACTCCCGCAGCAGGCTGGCCGCATGTCCCAGCATGAAGCCGGTGAGCGCATGCACCCGCAGCAAGCCTGCCGGCGTGCCGCGCACCTCGCGCATCTGGTCCACCAGGTCGTTGGTGCGCGTCACCAGCTCCAGGCAGTCGCGATAGAAGGCCTGCCCCATCTCCGACAGCCGCACGGTGCGTGTCGTGCGATGGAACAGCGCGTCGCCAAGCACCTCTTCAAGCTGCTGCACCCGGGTCGTGACCACGGCCCTCGACAGGCGCAACTGCCGCGCGGCTTCGGCAAAGCTTTGCGTCTGCGCCACGCGCACGAAGGCCTCGATGCTCAGGAAGCGGTCCATGCGTGTTCAACGATGAGCGTGCCGCAGTGCGGCGGCCTCAAAACCAGGCCCGTGAAGCACTCCATGCCGCCAACAGCGTGAGTAGTGGGGCCAGGGATTATCGAAGCAAGTGGCTTCCATCAAAAAATGTTTGTTGTCACCATCAATATATTTGCCGACACAATAAGCAGCACCTTGACCCGGGCCCCGGCTTCTCAAGACAGCGCAGACCGGAGCAAGGAGAAGCTTTTGGGGAACGTTGTCGCCCACCCTGGGGGCAGCGGCGCGATGAATACATTCTCCGTCCGGTAATGCGCAATTTTCCAGACGCCTTGTTCACGGCGAAACAGGCAGCGCAGCCGGCTGGAGCGCAGCAAGGACGAACTGTCTGCGTAAATCCAGGGCTGGAACTGGACCCAAAGGCCCTCGGCGACATCACCCTTGACCTCTATATTTTCCGTGGTCAGATAATGGCAATTGAATATCAACCGCGGTTCCTGCGCATTGAAAAAATTGCTGAAGTGCCCGGCGATTCGGGCTCGCCCTTCCAGGCGGCCGAACTGGTTTTCATAATATTCGCCCACGCCTTCCCATACGCCGTCCTCGCAAAACAGCGCGGCAATGGCATGCACGCGCTGCGCCTCGGAAAGGTCGGCATCTGGCAAGGGCAGGTCGCACAAGCGCATGTAACGAGAAATCAGGCGCCGGATATCCGACTCCGCGGACAGGCGACGAAACACCTCTGCCGCGTCGGCAGGCCAATCGTTCATGGTGCTGGGCATGGTGAAAATCTCAGATGAGGTTGGAGAGGGGGGTTTCAAACCCGCAGCGTCGGCGCATGGATTTCCGTCTCCATGGCGCCATGCGGGCTGACGCCTTCAAACGCAGGAAAACCTTCATAATCCGCCCGCAACTCCCGCCGCACCGGAGAATCGAGCGCCTCATTCAATGCCTGCAGGGAATCGAACATGACCAGATTGCGCTGGAGTGCCCGCGATTTTGAAATGGCCAGACCACTGTCGCAGTCCACCCGGGAATACACCTCCAGCGCGCGCAAGCCGGGAAGCTTTTTCATCAGCGGCGGGTGATGGCGCAGGTAATGGGCCAGCCAGGCCTCGTCGTCGGCAGCACGCCCCTCATAGGAAACGAAATAGGTACAGGCTTGGCGGATCGCTTTTTCTTGTCGCGGCCAGGCCGTCGCCAAGGCATAACGGCGCACGGCCATGACCTGCTGGCTCCAGCGCAAATCCTGCAGTGCCGCAACGTCGCTCCCGCGCCAGGCGCAATCCAGCGCCGCGCCACGCGCCAGCGCAGCCTCCAGCGCCGGCAAATCGCCGAAGTAAAACTGAAACACCCCTGCCGGCCCTTCGCCATGCGCGATTGCAGGGTCCTGCGCCCGGCCACCGGCGCGATGCACCGTCAGCCGAGCCAAACCGGGAATGGCACGCAGGGAGCGGACAAAAGCCGGGCTTATCGATGCCGCAACGAGGTTGGCCTGTGTTTTGTCGGCCTGCGCCAGCAGGAATAAGCAGTAATTCATGAGCATCCTGCAAGGAATACCGCCTTGCTGTTGATGGGAAGAGCGCTTCAACGGTTGACAAGCCGTCTGCTGAAAATACATCTTTGGGCAACAGCTTGATGTCCGTCAAATTCATATCGCCAATACAGCAGATTCGTCTCGCGAATGCGCTGGCAAGCGGCTGATTTTTCTGGATTTGCTTCTTCGCAACGGCCTTGAATTCGCCGCCCGCATGCAATGCATAGGCATCGCGCATTTGACTTCTTGATGGGCGTCAAGCATCTTTCACCCAAGCGCTTGGCCCACCTCAATTTCCAGTGGCATCGAAGCGCAATCAACCCATCGTGAGGACATGCAGCATGAGCGCAGTCATTTCTTGTGAAAATGAAACCCTGCCGGCCAAATCCATCGACAAGGAGGCGGCATTTTCCGACCTGATCCAACTGATCAAGGCCCGGCGAAATGATTTCCAGAAATTGTCCCACATGCCTCGCGACGTGGTGAATGCCATGAAGCGAGCCGGTATTTTCCGTGCCTCCACGCCCAAACGCTTTGGCGGTGACGCATTACCCGCGGCCGATTTCCTGAAAATGGTCGAGCGCATCGCCGAGGCCGACGGCTCGGCGGGCTGGGTCGCGGCTTTCGGTTCGGCCAATACCTATCTGGCGGCCTTGCCGCTGGAAACCCAGGCCATGATTTATGCCGACGGGCCGGACCAGGTTTATGGCGGGGGGCTGTATCCCCTACAGCCCGCGCAGCGCGTCCATGGCGGTTGGAAAGTCAGCGGCCGCTGGCGCTTTGCCAGCGGGTGCAAGTGCGCCGACTGGCTCAGCGTGGGCATAGGCGCCGCCGGACCCAACGGCATGGCCGGCAAGCCGCTGGCGGCCGTGTTGCCGGCGTCCCGCGTGGAAATCATCGACAACTGGGACGTGGTGGGCATGCAGGGCACGGGCAGCCATGACCTGCAACTGCACAATGAATTCGTGGCCGATGACTGGACTTTCGTGCGCGGCGGCGCCGTCACGGTGGACGAGCCGATTTTCCGGTATCCCGCGGTGGCGCTGCAGGCCCAGGTCCACGCCGCCGTCAACCTGGGTTTGGCCAAGGCCGCCCTGGAAATCCTGATTGAAATGGGCGGCGTGGGCAATGCCACCCAGGGCACCAGCAAGCTGGCCGACCGCTCCTATTACCGCATGGCCCTCGGACGCGCGCAGGCCCACTATCTGAGCGCGCGGGCCTTCTATTACGAGGCGACGGAATCCGCCTGGGACGTGCTGGCGCGCGGCGATGAATTGACGCTGCAGCAAACCAACCGCGTGCGCTTGGCCGCCACCAACGCCGCCCATACCTGCGCGGACGTGATCAACAGCGCCTACAAACTGGCAGGCATGTCGGCCATATTCAACAACAACCGGCTTCAATGGCTGGTGCGCGATGCCATGGTCGTGACGCAGCACGCCACGCTCAGCGAAGCCACCTATGACAGCGCCGGTGCCATATTCGCGGGCGTTTCGCCCAGCGTGCCCTATCCTTGATTTTTTCCCCGCTAGGGGCTGCTGTTTCGGTGGCCCGTCACGTGCTTGGTATCGGGCCCAAAAGCTGAACCAGTTTCGAGCGGAGCCAGGCAATGCCTGAATCCGCCTGGAACCGCTTGTGGCTGTAAACCTTGACCAGGATGACGGGCATTTCTATGGGCATGTCCTTGATCACGAAAGCGCCCATTTCATTGAAAGCCTTGGCAATGGTGCGGGGCAATACCAGCGCCAAATCGGTCTTGGCCACCACGTGCGGGCAGACCGTGAAATGCGGAATGCGCACCGCGATATTGCGCCGCACGCCCGCCGCCTGCAGGGCGTTTTCCGCCAGGCCGTGGCCCGTGGCCGTGGTTTCCGCGTGCACATAGCGCAGCCCATTCAAATCCGCCAGGCTCAGCTCCTGCGCGGCCAGCGCGTGGCCTGAACGCAGCAGGCAAACGAAATCGTCCTGCAGCATCATTTCACCCAGGCATTCGTCTCCCAAGCCGGGCAAATAACCAATGGCGACTTCGATGTCGCCATTGCGCATGGCTACGCCCAATTCCTCCACGGGCACCTGGCGAGATTCCACCCGCACAAAAGGCGCCTCTTCGGCCAGTGCGGCAAACAGCAGCGGCAACACGTGCAAACCGGCCATGTCGGACATGGCGAGCCGGAAACTCCGTACTGAAGTGGCCGGGTCGAATTTGGCGTGTTGCTGCAGCGCACCGCGAATAATCACCAGGGCGTCGTCTATGGGGGCGTGAAGCCGGGCCGCTGCGTCCGTGGGCACCATGACGGCACCATTGCGCACGAACAAAGGGTCGTCGAAAACCTCCCGCAGCCGGCGCAAAGCATGGCTGACGGCGGGCTGGCTCAAATGCAAAACATCCCCGGCCTGGGTCAGGCTCCTGAATTCCCAAATGGCCATGAAGGTTTTCAGGAGATTCAGATCCACGTTCGAAAGGCTCACACTTCTCATAGAAAAACCTCTCGACATTCCATCCATTCAGTATAGCCCCGCACCTTGTCGCGCCCGGCGCACGGGAGGTGCCCCCTGCATGCCGTCGATGGAGCCGGCAAGGAGCTGCCTGGGGCAAATTCCCCACCCATCTCCTCTGCGCCAGCTTGGTGCGCCCAGGGTTAACCATGGTGCAAGTTTGCAAGCATTTTGTGCATTTGCATTTGAGCTCAGGGTAATCCCGCACATTTAGCGAATGCGGCCGATTCGCGCCATGCATGCGGCAAATCCAAAAAACGAAGTTGACCCAGATCAAGGCAGAAATTAATGTTTATGCATGCCGGAACGTGAAGAAAAAGTTTTGCGTTCCATTTTTTCAACCCTCGTGGGCGGCAGTTATATGAGCAATGAACGCAATGGGCCACAGGCCCCGGCGAAAACAAGCGGCGTCAGGAAAGCGGTATTCACTTCGGTCATCGGCCAAATCCTGGAGTGGTATGACTTTTTCCTTTACGGCACGGCCGCGGCGCTGGTGTTTGGAAAGATATTCTTCCCTGTCGGCGAAGATCCGCTGACCGGCACCATTGCCGCTTTTGGCGGTTTTGCCGTCGGCTTCATTGCCCGCCCCTTCGGCGGCATGCTGTGCGGCCATATTGGCGACAGGCTCGGGCGCAAATTCACCATGACGCTCACGCTGGCCGCCATGGGCGTCTCGACCTTCCTGATGGGTCTGCTGCCCAGTTATGCCGACATCGGTATTGCCGCGCCGCTGCTGCTGGTGCTGCTGCGCCTGGTGCAGGGTTTGGCCGCCGGCGGTGAATGGAGCGGCAGCATTTTGATCATCAGCGAAAACGCGCCCCAGCACCGCCGCGGCTTTCTCTCCGCCTGGAGCCCGTGCGGCGCCGTGGTGGGTTTCGTGCTCTCCACCGGCGCCTTCATGCTGATGCAGCGCATTTCGGGCGACGCCTTCCTGGACTGGGGCTGGCGCGTGCCTTTCCTGGCCAGCGTGCTGCTCATTGCCCTGGGCGTGTATTTGCGCTCCCACATGAGCGAGAGCGAGGAATTCGCCTGCGCCACGAAAAAGGAAAAGGTGGAAAAGGCGCCGCTGGTGGAAGTGCTGCGCCAGCACCCCAAGGAAGTGCTGATGGTTTTCGGCCTGCGGCTGGGTGAAGGCACGGCGTCGTGGATCTTCTTCGCCTTCTCCATCGCCTACGGCAAGTTCCTGGGCTTGTCCGATGCCTTCGTGTTGGGCGCCCTCACCTGCTCCATGGTGGCCATGATTCCGTTTGCCCTGCTGGCCGGATGGCTCACCGACCAGATAGGCCGCAAACCCGTCTACATCGCGGGCTCCCTGGCCGTCGTGGTGCTGGCCTACCCGTTTTTCCTGCTGCTCGATACCAGGCAGCCCGCGCTGGTCGTCACGGCCTTCGTCCTGGCCAATGGCTTCGTGCTGGGTTTGCTCGAAGGCGCGCAACCGGCGCTGATCAGCGAGTTGCTGCCGGCACGGCTGCGCTATTCCGGTATCGGCATCGGCCGCGAAGTGGCCTCGGTGTTGGGCGGCGGCCTGGCGCCCGTGATCGCCACCGCCCTGCTCGCCCATTACCGCTCCGGCGTGCCCATCGCGATTTACCTGGCGGCCATGGGCGCCATCACGCTGCTGGCGGCCGTGCTCACGCCTGAAACCTATCCGGCGGCGCTGCGGAAAAAGGACCGGCAAGTGCGCGGCACGGTGAATCCGCCGGCCACCACCGTGCTGCCCACCTGAGCGTCACGCCCTCTCCGGGGCAGCCCGGGGTGCCGCTGGAAAACAAGGCGCCCCGCAAGCTCCCCTTTGCCCCCTTTGCCCTGTTTTGGATATCGACCATGAATGCCCCGACCTTCCCCTTGAATTTCCAGCGTCCGGTCGCCGACCTGGTGCGCGAAGACCGCGTCCACACCTCGCTCTATACCGACCCCGCCCTCTTCGACCAGGAGATGGACCGGATCTTTCGCAACTGCTGGGTCTGGGTGGCGCATGCCAGCGAATTGCCTGAGCCGGGCAGCTTCAAGACGCACTGGGTGGGCATGGAGCCGGTGATCGTGGTGCGCGACCGCAAGAACCAGGTGCACGTGCTGCTCAACCGCTGCCGCCACCGCGCCGCCACCGTGTGCGAGCACAAGAAGGGCAAGACGGCCAGCTTCGTGTGCCCCTACCACGGCTGGGCCTACGCGCTGGACGGCTCGCTGCGCGGCGTGCCGCACTCGCAGAGCTACGGCGACTGCCTGGACAAGGGCGAGCTCCCGCTGGTGAGCCTGCGCGTGGAGCAGTACGCCGGGATGATCTTCGCCACCTTCCGCGACGACATGGCACCGCTGGAACAGTGGCTGGGCCCGGCCAGGAAGTGGATGGACCTCTTCATGAAGCAGGGCGCGGGCTACCCCGTCAAGGTGGCCGGCGAGCACCGTTTCCGCTTCCCCGGCAACTGGAAGATCCAGTTGGAGAACACCACCGACGCCTACCACTTCCCGCTGGTGCACAAGAGTTTCCTCAGCTCCGTGGACCCGCAGACCGAGCGCATGCTGGACTTCGTCGGCGGCCCCGGCTACGTCGAGGACCTGGGCAACGGCCACAGCGTGATGGTCATGATCCCCGAGCTGATCGACCTGGAGGCCCACCTCGACGATCCCATCCCCGAGCGCTTCGAGGCGCTGGCCCAGGCGCTGCGCGACGAGGGGCACGAAGAGGCGCAGGTGCGGCGCATCGTCCGCGCCGTGGGCGGCACGGGGTTCAACCTGAACCTCTTCCCCAACGTCGCCTGCTCCATGGCCTTCTTCCGCGTGCTGCAGCCGGTAGCGGTGGACGAGACCGAGATCCACCACGCCGTCATCACCATGGACGGCGGCCCCGCGGTGGCCAACCAGGCGCGGCTGCGCCTGCACGAGCACTTCCAGGGGCCCATGGGCTTCGGCACGCCGGACGACTCCGAGGCCTGGGAGCGGGTGCAAAAGGGCTCCAGCGCGGGCCGCGACCTGTGGATCCTGCTCAACCGCGGCCTGCCCGGCGAGCGCCTGACCGCCGACGGCCGCGCGGGCGACGTCAGCGCCGAGACCGGCATGCGCGCGGCCTACCAGCAGTGGAAAAAGCTGATGACGGCCTGACCCCACGCGCAATGACGCCTGCCGATTCACCCATCCCTATGCCCACCGTCATGAATCTCGACCTTCTCAACAGCGCCACCGCCTTCGTTTGGGCGGAGGCCGACCTGCTGGACCACGCCGAATACGCCGCCTGGCTGGACCTGTGGACGCCTGACGGGCTCTACGTCGTCCCCATAGACCCCGACACCGAGGACTTCGCCAACACGCTCAACTACGCCAACGACGATGCCGACATGCGTGCCAGGCGCGTGGCGCGGCTGGCCAGCGGCGAGTCCGTCTCCACCCAGCCGCGCGCGCGCACCGTGCGCAACGTCTCGCGGCTGCGCATCCTGCGCGGCGACGCGGGCGCCGTGACGCTGCGCGGCGCGCAGGACCTGCGCGACTTCCGCAAGGGCTGCTTCCACCAGCACACCGCCGACGTCACCTGGGACCTGGTGCGCAACGGCGACACCTGGCGCATCCGGCGCAAGGTGGTGCGCCTGATCAATTCGATCGACACGCTCTCCACCGTCGGCTACGTGCTGTGAAGGTGGGCTTTCCCCCAGGCGGTACGGCGGACGTGCTGGCACGCGCACTGGCACCCAAGCTGGCCCGCGAGGATGCCGCCGTCATCGCCGAGAACAAGCCCGGCGCGGGCGGCCGGCTGGCCGTCACGCAGATGCTGGGCAGCCCGGCCGACGCGAAGACGCTGCTGATGACGGCGGACCCCATCCTGGCCATCTACCCGCATGTCTTCCGCAAGCTCGCGTACCACACGGACACGGACATCATCCCCGTGGCGCCCGTCGCGTCGGAGCCCATCGCGCTGGTCGTCGGCCCCATGGTGCCCGCCTCCGTGACGACGCTGGCGCAGTTCGTCGACTGGTGCAGGAAGCGCCCGAAAGACGCGTCCTATGCCGCCGCGGCAGTGCAGGACACCTACGCCGCGGTCACCGCCGCGGCACGGTCCCCGGAGCTCACGGGCACGCTGGACAAGCTGGCCCTGGACGCCTACTCGATGGACCAGGCGGCGTTCACCGCCCCCGTCAAGGCCGACCTGGAGCGCTGGGGCGCCATCGTCAAGGCCACGGGCTACCCCGCCGAGGATTGAACCCGCAGGGGCCTTGGGCGCCCCGGGCACGCTGCCCACCGCGGCAGCCGGCGTTCGAGCCACCGGGGCCGTGTGCTTTCCGTGAATGGCATTCAACAGCAGCAAGACCAATTTGAATATTGGCCTTGCCCAAGCTTTGACAAAAACCTGGGGAATTGCAATGAAAAATATACGCAGCCTGCTTGCCGCCTCGCTGTGCCTGGCCGCGCCGCTGGCCTTTGCACAAAACGCCGTCACCATTTATGGCCTGATAGACCTCGGCGTGACGCATTACTCCCATACAAAACCCACCGGCGCCAGCCTGACGCGTATGGACAGCGGGCAGGCGCAGGGCAGCCGCTGGGGCATCCGGGGCACGGAAGACCTTGGTTCAGGCCTCAACACCATTTTCCTCCTGGAGTCGGGGTTTAACGCGGACGACGGCTCTTCAGGACAAGGCGGCTTGCTTTTCGGCCGGCAGGCTTATGTCGGCCTGCAGAAAAAAGGTCTAGGCACCCTGACGATGGGACGCCAATACGATTTCATGGCGGGTTTTGGCGCCCAATACGCCATGGGCGCCCAATCCGCAGCGGGCAGTTTGGCCTGGGGTTTACACGCCGACGCCGCCCATGGAACCCTGCTCAACAACCATTTGTACGCCGGGGACCGCACGAACAACTCGGTGAAGTTGGAGTCCGAGAAATACGCAGGATTCAGCGCCGGCGCGATGTACGGCTTCGGCGAGGTCGCGGGCGACTCCAAGGCGGGGCGGGCCGTCAGCCTGCGGGCCGATTACGCGGGGAGCAGGCTGGGCATGGGCGTTTCGTCCGTGCAAACGTGGGACGCTGCCGGCCAGGCCGCCAAGCGCATTGGCGCCGTCGGCTTCATCTACAAATTCGATTCGGCGCGGGCCTTCGGCTCATGGGCCTCGGCCACGGATGTCCCGAGCGCATTGAAAGCCAAGACCTACGAAATCGGCGTCGGTGCCCTGGTCACCGGCAGCCTGGATTTGAGCGCGGCCTATCAATTCCAGGACCGCAACCATGGCGTCGGCAATGCCAAGGCCTTTATTGCCGTGGCCGATTATCTGCTCAGCAAGCGAAGCGACGTGTATCTCTCATTCGTCCGTGGCCTGGACGATGGATACAACGCCTACCCGGTATTTGGCGGCGGGATTCAAGCCGCAAATGGCCAGCAGAGCGCCATTCGGGTGGGCCTCAGGCACCGTTTTTAAATTACAGCCAGCGGGCAGCGCCCAAATACTGCATTCGTGCCATGCATGGTGCCCATTTGAAATGCGAAGTTGACCCGGGTCAAGCGGGCGCTTAATGTTGATGCCGTGATCAAACCCCAACGGCCTGGCAAGGCATTCCAGTTTTTCCAGGTCTTGCGCAACGGTATGGATCGCGCAGGGCAGGCCCATGAATACCTGGTCTGGTTTGCCGGGAAGTATTGATTCCAAACACGGCCTGCCCTTATTGGCCACAGGCTCCAAGGACAAGATTCAACATGAATACGCAAGCTTTGATCGACGTGGTGGTGCGCCGCCGTGAGCTGCAAGGCCAGGCGGTGGCCGTGCTGGAGCTGGCCGCCTCGGACGGTGCGCCGCTGCCCGCCTTCTCGGCCGGCGCCCACGTGGACGTGCACCTGCCCGGCGGGCTGGTGCGCCCGTACTCGCTGTGCGGCGACCCGCGCCAGCGCCAGGCCTACCGGCTGGGCGTGCTGCGCGACCCGGCCTCGCGCGGCGGCTCCACGGCCGTGCACAGCGCGCTGACCGAAGGGGCGCGGCTGCGCATAGGCGCGCCGCGCAACCACTTCCCGCTGGAGCCGGGCGCGCCCTACAGCGTGCTGGTGGGCGGCGGCATAGGCATCACGCCCATGCTGGCCATGGCCTGGGCGCTGCACGCCACGGGCGCGGCCTTCGAGCTGCATTACTGCGTTCGCAACCCCGGGCGGGCCGCCTTCCTGGACGAGCTGCGCGCCGTGCCCTGGGCGCAGCGGGTGCACCTGCACTTCAGCGAAATCGAGGGCAAGCGCGAGGGCGAGGGCACCCAGCGCCTGGACCCGGCCGCCGTGCTGCGCGCCGCCCCGGCCGACCGCCACGTCTACGTCTGCGGTCCGGCGGGCTTCATGGACTGGGTGGCCGCCGAGGCCCGCGGCGCCGGCCTGGACGAGCGGGCCCTACACCGCGAGCTGTTCTCGGCGCCGGCCGCGGCGCCTGGCGGCGACGACGCCGCCTTCGACGTCGTGGCCGCGCGCAGCGGCAAGGAGGTGCGCGTGGCGCCCGACCAAAGCCTGCTGGCCGCGCTCAAGACCGTGGGCATCCACGTGCCCGTGTCCTGCGAACAAGGCGTGTGCGGCACCTGCGCCTGCGCCGTGCTCGAAGGCGAACCGGACCACCGGGACGCCTACTTCACCGACGAGGAGCGGTCGGCCAACGACCAGATCATCGTCTGCTGCTCCCGCGCGCGCTCCCAGCGCCTGGTGCTCGACCTTTGAAATCTTGAGGAGTTGATGCCATGTCCGCCTGCCTGTCCCAGACGACCCACAGCCTTCCCTCCGCCGCCGATTTCCGCGCCGGCCTGTCATTGCTGCCCGGCGGCGTGACCGTGATCACCACCGGCGGCGAAGCCGGTCTGGCCGGCTTCACGGCCTCCGCGGTGTGCAGCGTCACCGACGCGCCGCCCACCGTGCTGGTGTGCATGAACCGCTCGTCGTTCGCGCACCGGTTCTTCACGCGCAACCAGGTGCTGTGCGTCAACGTGCTCAGCGCCGGGCAGCAGGCCTTGTCCGCCATGTTCGCCAACCGCGAGGTGTCCATGGAGCAGCGCTTCGAGCGCTGCGGCTGGCGGCGGCTGGCCACCGGCGCACCGGCGCTGGAAGGGGCGCTGGCCAACTTGGACGGCGTGATCGTCGCCACGCACGACATCGGCACGCACAGCGTGTTCATCGTCGAGCTGCGGGGCATCGTCGTGGCGGACGCCTCCAACGTGCCGCCCGGGCTGGTGTACTTCAACCGCAACTACCACGTGCTGGACCAGGCGGCATGAAGCTCGGCCTGGATGCACCGGATGCCGTGAGCATCCGCACGGCCCTGCTGGAAGGACGCCTGCGCGCGGAGGACGTGGCCCGCGCCGCCATGGAGCGCATCGCGGCCCTGGAGCCCCGCCTGCGCGCCTGGGAGGTGTTCGATCCGGCGCTGGCCCTGGCGCAGGCCCGCGGCGTGGACAGGCGCATGGCGGCCAACGAGGTGCCGGGGCTGCTGGCCGGCGTGCCCCTGGCCGTGAAGGACATCTTTGACACGGCCGACCTGCCCACCGGCCACGGCTCGCCCATCTACCGGGGCCACCGGCCGGGGGCGGATGCGCAGGCGGTGGCCGCGGCGCGGGCCGCCGGTGCCGTGGTGATGGGCAAGACCGTCACCACCGAGTTCGCCTACTTCACGCCCGGGCCGACGGCCAACCCGTGGAATCCGGATCACACGCCCGGCGGCTCCTCCAGCGGCTCGGCGGCGGCCGTGGCCAGCGGCATGGTGCCCCTGGCTTTCGGGTCGCAGACGGCGGGCTCGCTCATACGCCCGGCCTCCTACTGCGGCGTGTTCGCGCTGAAACCCACGCACGGCGCCTTCAGCCTGGCGGGCGTGAAGCCCTTTGCGCCCTCGCTGGACACGCTGGGCTGGCTGGCGCGCACGGCCGACGACCTGGAGCTGATGCGCTGCGCCCTGGCCGGGCAGCCTTGGGCCGCGCTGGAGCGCCGGCCGCCGCGCGCCTTGCGCCTGGGCGTGTGCCGCACGCACGAGGGGCAGGCGCTGGATGCCGGCGGCCTTGAGGCCTGGAACCGCGGCCTGGCCCGCCTGGAAGCGGCCGGCGTGCCGCTGCGCCGGCTGGACATGCCCGCCGACCTGGCCGGCCTCGTGCAGGTGCAAAAGACGGTGATGGCCTGGGAAGCCGCTCGCAGCCTGGCGCCGCAATGGCGCGCCCACAGGCCCCAACTGAGCCGCCCGCTGGCCGAGCTGATACAGGCGGGCCTGGACACGCCGGACAGCCGCTACGAGGAGGCGTTGGCCCAGGCGGCACGCGGCCGGCAGGCCGTGGCGCTGTTGATGCGCGACGTGGACGCCCTGCTCGTCCCTGCCGCCCCCGGCGAGGCGCCGCGCGGGCTGGCCGCTACGGGCGACCCGGTGTTCAGCCGAGTCTGGACCCTGCTGGGCCTGCCCTGCGCCAACGTGCCGGGTCTGCTTGGCCCCACGGGCCTGCCGGTGGGCTTGCAGCTGGTGGGCCACCGCGATCAGGAGCGTGCGCTGCTGGAGGCGGCGGCCTGCGTGCATGGCGCGATCGCTTGAGGGCGCCGGAGGGTGCCGCCGCGTGGAGTGGGTTGGGGTGCGCCCTCTTTCAGCCCGCCTTCCCCACCGCCTGCCAAGCCGACTTCCCGTACCAACCGGCGATCCGCTCCCCGTCCCACACCAGGCTGACATGCGCGCCCTGGACCACCGGCAACTGCACCGCCCTGGGCCGGAGCACCGCGACGCACTCGCCGCCCTCGCGGCGCACGGAGCGGTACAGCAGGCCCCAGGAGCCGGCCGCGCGCAGCTCACGCGCGAGAGCCACGGACGCGGCGTAGCTGTCCGCCGCGTGCGCGTGCGCCCATTCCGCGGCCCGAATGTCGTGCAGCGGCTGCACGATGTCGGCCACGTAGGCGCGGTAGTCCACCTCGATCGCCGGCTGCTTCGTCGCGGCGAGGAAACGGCCGCTGTGGTGGCTGACCTCCGCCACCGCCGTCTCCACGCTTTCCGCCGCGTAATACACGCCCCAGCTGCCGTCGCTGAAGCGCGAGCCGTTGCGATTGAGGTAAGTGAACGCCGCCATCACCGGCGTGCTGCCGGGGCCAACGACGCGCTCTTCCCTGGGCACCAGGTCGATTTCGCCCAATTCCTGGCGCAGCCGCGGATTGGTCAGTGCCTGCACGGCGTACACGGCGTCCAGCTCGTCGGCGGTCGCCACGTCGTCGAACAGGGAGACCGGCGGAAAGCGGCTGGGCACCAGCCGGTAGGACGGGCGCCAGGGCGGCGCGATGCAGGGCGGCAGCGTCAAGCGAAGTCCCCGCCGCGCTGCGCGTCGAGGTAGTCGGCCACCTCCTTGAGGTCCCCCACCCGGCCGCCCAGCATGCGCGAGAGCGCCGTGCCGCCGCCAAACAAGGGCGCGCTGTTGGCCTGGCGCACCCAGGCGTCGGAGCGCTCGCGTATGGGCAGCAGCACCTGCAGCGCACCGTAGATGCGGAACAGGTAGCTCAGCCGCTCGGCGGTCACGGCATCGAGCGCGGACGTCACCTGCCCGGCTTGCCAGCGGTAGAAGACCGTGCGGCTGACGCCCAGCAGGGTCTGCTTCTCCGCAGGGCTCAGGCCCCAGCGGTCAGCAATGCGGAAGAACACCGCCAAGGCCGAAGCCGCCGTCTGCGGCGAGCTCAGGCTGGCTGGTTGGGGGGCGGTAAGGGCCATGGCAGCTCACGGTAACGCCGTGATAGTACCATTTGGGACAAACAACCTTATTTTGTTCCCATCGGGAAAATCCACCCTTCAAGACGGAGCCGGCCCGGGGGCTGGGCGGCAGGCACCCCGCATCAAGCCAGGCCCGGCTGTCCGGCGTGCTGTACGCACCAGTGCGAAAACTGCTCCGCCGGCATGGGCCGGCTGATGCAGTAGCCCTGCACCTGGTCACAGGCCATGGCCGCCAGGCGGGTGAAGGTCTGCTCGTCTTCCACGCCCTCGGCGATGACCAGCAGGCGCAGGCTGTGGGCCAGGTCGATGGTGGAGTGCACGATGGCCGCAGAGTCGTTGTCGCGCTGCATGTTCCGGATGAACGACTGGTCGATCTTGATGGCGTCCACCGGCAGGCGCTGCAGGTATGACAGCGAGGAGTAGCCGGTGCCGTAGTCGTCGATGGCCAAGCGCAGCTCCAGCCGCTTGAGCTGCTGCAGCTTCTCCAGCGCGGCCACCGGGTCGAGCATCAGCGCGCTCTCGGTCAGCTCGAACTCGATCCAGTCCGGCTCGGCGCCCCAGGTGGCCAGCGCGCCTTCTATGCGTGCCAGCAGCTTGGGGTCGTGCAGGTCGCGCGCGGAAAGGTTCACCGACAGCGGCTGTGTCCTGCCCTGCTGGCGCCAGGCATAGCAGTGGCGCAGCGCCGATTCCAGCATCCAGTAGGTCAGCGGCGTGATGAGCCCGGTCTGCTCGGCCAGGCCGATGAACTCGCCCGGGTTCACCTCTCCCAGGCGGGCATGCTGCCAGCGCACGAGCGCTTCAGCGCCGCAGACCTCGCCGGACGCGATCTTGAGCTTGGGCTGGCAGTACAGCCGCAACTCGTCGTGCTCGATGGCGCCCCGCAGCGCGCCCATGAGCTCCAGGCGCTGGGCGCACTCCCGGTCGAACCCGCTTCTGAAGAGTTGCAACGCGGCGCCCGTGGCGCGGGCTTGCGTGAGCGCGATGCCGGCCCGGCGCATGAGCACGCCGGCGTCCGTCGCATGCCCGGGGAACAGGCTGATGCCCGCGCTGGAGCGCGCATCGAGCAGCACGCCCGCGACATCGACCGGCGCGTCCAGGGCGCCCAGGAGCTGCTGCGCCCGCTGCGTGGCCTGCTCGGCGCCCGCGCGCGGCAGCAGGACGGCGAACTCCGCATCGGTCAGCCGTCCGAGGGTGCCGGTGCCGCCAAGCAGGTGCTGCAGCCGTTGCGCGACGGCCTGCACCAGCTTGTCCACCTCCAGACTGCCCAGCGTCTCGTTGATTTCCTGAAGATGCGCCATGCCGATGCGCACGAAGGCCAGCGACCGCTGCTCGCCGCGCGCGGCCTCAATGGCTTCGGCCACCAGCTGGCACATGCGCGCCCGGTTGGGCAGCCCAGTCACGGGGTCGAAATACGCCATGCGCCTGATCGTTTCCTCGGCGGCCTGGGCCTTGAGGCGCTGCCGCAACGCGCCCAGGCCATAGCCGAGGTCGGCGACGGTGGCCATGAGCAGCTCGACCTCCTGTTCGTTGAACCCATCGGTCTCCACCGCCAGGATCTGCACCGACCCCGCCAGCTCGCCCTCGATATGCAAGGGCAGGGTCACGAGCGACCCGTACCCGCGCCGGCGCGCCTCCTCGCGAAACGGGTAGGCCGGGTTGTGGGTCACGTCGTGCATGACCAGGGGGCGGGCCACGTCGAAGCAGGCCGACATGGTGCGGCCGATTTTCGAAGCGGTCATGCTGCGCCGCAGGGCCAGGAAACCTTCCTCGAAGCCGGCGTGCGCCATGGGGCGCACCGTGCGCGCCTCGTCGGCCTCGATGTAGCCCACCCAGGCCAGCCGGTAGCCGCAGTCCTCGACGGCCACGCGGCAGATTTCCTGCAGCAGCGCTGTCTCGTCCTGCGCCTGCGCCAGCGCCCGGTTGACGGCCGCGCGCGTGCGCAGCGCCCGGTTGAGGCGCAGCACCTCGGCCTCGGCCTGATCGCGCCGCTGGCGCAGGCGCAGGAACTCCAGGCCGAACGCGACGTCGTCGGCCACCTCCTTGAGCACCTGGCGCTCCTCGGCGCCAAAGGCATCGGCCTCCGGCGCGCCTATGGTCAAAGCCCCGAACAGCGCGCCGTCGATGTGCAGCGGCAGCCCAAGCACCGAGCCAAGCCCGTGGCGGCGCGCGAAGTCGCGCCACAGGGCGGGATAACTTTCAGCCTGCACGTCATTGATCAGGCACTCGGCACCGGTGCGCATGGCCGTGCCGGTGGCACTGCGGTCGCGCTCGGCATCGCTGGACCACAGGGCCCTGACCTCCGCATCGGCTATGCCGCGCCCGGCATGCGCCAGCGGCGTGAAGCCCAGCTTCCCATCACCCTCGGCACGGCCGATGCGGGCCAGGGCGTAGCCGCCATCCTCGACCACGACGCGGCAGATTTCCTGCAGCAGCGCCGCCTCCTCCCGGGCGCGCAAGAGGGCCCGATTGCAGCCGCTGAGCGTGCGCAGCGCACGCTCCAGCCGCTGTTGCCCGTGGTGGTCGGAGCGATGGGTTTCCATGGCCATGCCTGCAGGAGAACAGAGAGGCATCGCTGTACTCCTTCCCGGGCCCGTCGTCACCTCCCGTCAATGCAATGAACGTGAGGCGCCGTCACGATCGGCGGTCGCTGGACCCCTTCAAGGCATGCCCGCCGCCGCTTCAGTCAAACGCCGTGCGCAGTTGCTGCGAGATGCCCTCCACGCACACCTCCAGCAACAGCTTGCCCTTGGCCGCGGAGGCCGGCTTGGCCGAGGAGAGGCAGCCGCTGCAGGGCGTCCATTGCGGCTTGGTCGGGAAGACGTCATAAGGCGGGAACGTGGCGGGCTCCTGGTCCACCGCCTTGCTCATGTCCACGAGCTGGGGGTGCAGGTGCAGCATCAACGAGGTCTCCAGCACCCCGCCGTGCTCCACGGCCCAGCCCGGGAAGCCGTAGGGGTAGATCGCACGGATGGTGTCCTCGGTGACGAAGTCCCAGTAGGACAGCACCACGACCTTGAAGTCGTGGATGCCTTCCCAGCGCAGCTCGCGCAGCGCCAGGTCCACGCCCTCGACGATGAACATGGAGTTCTCGAAGTGGCCGTTGACCATGGCCACCTGGCGCACCCCGTGGCGGGCGAACTCCTTGAGCACGTCCTTGATGGTGCTGGTGAGCGTCAGCCCGTCCAGGCTGGTGGTGCCCGGCATGTGGTTGCCGCCACCGCTCTTTTGCTGCGACTTGTAGCCATAGGCGATGGCCGGGGCCACCAGCGCGCCGATGTTTCGGGCCACCCGCTCGGCCATCGCCGTGGGCAGCAGCACGTCCGGGTTCATGGACATGTGCGGCCCGTGCTGCTCCAGCGCCCCAATGGGCAGCAGCACCACGGTGCGGCCGTGCTTCACCTTCTCGTCGTACACCGGCCAGCTCAGCTCGGCAATGTGGACGCTGTCCATTCAAGACTCCTTGTCAATACTCGCGAAGAGCAGATTTCAAATATGGATCGACCGATATTCCAGCCATCCGGCCATCAGGCTGATTTACGGGAAACGCCCGCCTGGATATTCAGGGACGACGGCCGCTGCCGGTAGCGGCGGGCATATTTGCGGCCCAGCAGGTAATACAGGCTCGCGGCGCTGCCGCCGCCGGCCAGCCAGGACAGGTCCACCCCGCCCATGGCCTTTGCAACCGGCCCCTGGAACAGCGGAATGATCCCGTACATGAACATATAGGTGCAGACCAGCCCGCCTGCAAAGGCCACCAGCGCCGCGGGATTGAAGCGGTCCATGTGCCTGGATTCCGCCCCTTCAAACAGGAAATCGAAATTCCGGGTGTTGCGCTCAAAAATAAAGCAGTGCACGGCCATGATGCCGCCCCAGGTGGCCACCCAGGCGACGATGGACACCAGCCAGGCATCCAGCGCATGGGCGAAGTTTTCCTGCTTCATGAAGAACATGACCGCGACCATCGCAAAAATGCCGACCAGTATGGAGAGCTTTTGCCGCGATACCTTGATGTCCATGGCCTGCGCGGCCACGCCGAAGGTGTAGAGATTGATGATATTGGTGGCAATGGGGCCGTGCACCACCAGTGCCAGCACCGGAATCGCCAGCACGCCGAAATTGTCGACGATCAGCGCGCCGGGGTCGGCGCTGCCGTTCTTGGTGGCCAAACTCGCGCCCAATATGCCCAGCCACACGACCGGAATGAATTGGCCCAGCGTGCTGGCAATGTAGAGGCGGGTTTTGGGCACGGCATTCGAGACGAAGCGCGAGTAGTCCGGCGCGTAGGTGAACCAGCCTATGCCCCAGCCTATGCCTATGGCCGTCATCACGCCGCTCATGGCGGCCAGGCGCGGCATGCCGGTGAGCACCTTGTCGGCGGGGCCGGCGTAGGACCAGTCGATGTCGAACTGCGTCCAGGCCACGAGGCTCATGAGCACGAGCACCAGCACCGTGGGCGGCACCGTCCATTTCTCGAAGGCCGCAATGGCACGGTAGCCGAGATAACAAATGACGACCTGGATGGTCATGATGGTGGCCGCGGTGGACAAACGCCACCAGAAATTCTCGGCGGCCGGGTCCACCCAGCCGATTTTCCCGAACAGCGCCATCACCAGGTCGAGAATGATCCAGGTATTCACCGCCGTCCAGCCCACGGCCAGCGTGGCCTGTATGGCGGCGGGCAAATAAGCGCCCTTGCGGCCAAACGCGGCGCGGGACAGCACCATGCCGGTCACGCCGGTTTTCTGCCCCAGCAGGACAAAGGCGCCGAAACCAATCATGCCGACCAGGTTGCCCAGCACCAGCACCGTCACCGTGTCGGCCAGCGACAGGCCCAGATTGATGCCCAATGCGCCCAGTATCCAGTTGATGGGCGCCACGTTGGCGCCCGACCATATCCAGAACTGGCCCCAGACGCTTTTGGTCCGCCGGCTCTCGGGAATGGGCTGCAGCATCTCTTCGAGATCGTCCGCGCCGCTGCTCTGACTGCTCATTGGGTTTGTCTCCGAATAGATATATGCCACTCATTCAGCCGCAGGAATTCGAATATCCGTGCGGCCTGACGGCTGCATGCGTTTATTGATATTTTTCTAATTAATGGCTTGCCGTCGGGGCCGGGCGAATGGTCTTGAATATGTCCATGGGTCGTCTCCGGTGGGGGTCAAGGGTGACGCCATGGTGTGGTGGCGGCGCCCTGGACGCTTTGCCGCTGCGCCATGGCGCTTCCCGTCTGCGACAGGCGGCGCTGGCGTTTTCCCCCTCCGGGCTACTGCCTAGACTTTTCATCCGGCATGCGCAAAGCGGAAAAGCCCACGGCGGCTCCTGCGGAACCGCCGTGGGCTGTGGGTGCCTGAATGCTGGGCTTGTGGCTTCAAGGGCCGCACGGCGCGGACGGGCCGCCGCGGCCTGGGCCGCTCGCCCTTAAGCCTTCACGCGCGCCATGCGTGCCAGGGGCTTGC
Organism: Azohydromonas lata NBRC 102462; assembly: GCF_001571085.1. Taxonomy (GTDB): domain Bacteria; phylum Pseudomonadota; class Gammaproteobacteria; order Burkholderiales; family Burkholderiaceae_C; genus Azohydromonas; species Azohydromonas lata. The sequence continues at coordinate 13,235 of NZ_BCTC01000025.1, read as the reverse complement.
TCTCGTCCTCGTCCAGCGCGCGCTGCAACTTGAAATCGAAGCGCACGCGGGTGAACGGCGCGTTCACGCCCAGCGACTCGTAGCCTTGCGGCGGCGTGCCGGGCTCCAGCGTCAGGACCAGGCCGTCGCGCGTGGCGAAGGCGAAGTCGTCGTCGATGAAGGTGTCGCCGGGCAGGTTGACCTGCGTGGTCAGCAGCCGCTGCCCCGGCGCGGCGATCAGGAAGTGGATGTGCGCCGGCCGGTTGCCATGGCGGTCCAGGGCGTCGAACAGCTCGGCGGTGGGGCTGCCCGGCGGAATGGCGTAGCCCGGCGGCAGGAAGCTGCGAAAGCGGTAGCGGCCCTGCGCGTCGGTCTCGATGCGGCGGCGCAGCGCGTAGGGCGGCTGCTCGGGGTCAAAGTGCGAGTAGCGGCCTTGCTCGTTGGCGTGCCACACGTCCACCAGGGCGCCGGCCACGGGCTGGCCCTGCTCGTCCAGCACGCGGCCCTCCATCACCAGCACCTCGCCGCGCGGCTCGCCCTCGTCCAGCCGCGTCTCGTAGCGGCTCAACGGCGCGCCGGCGATGTACAGCGGCCCCTCGATGGCGCGCGGCGTGCCCTCGGCGCGGCCGGCGCGGCGGTCGGCCTCGTCGGCGCGGATGTCCAGCAGCCGGTCGAAGCCCAGGCCGGCCGTGATCAGGCCCATCTGCCCGCTGGCGCCCAAGCGGCTGAGCCAGTCGGTGGCGGCCCAGAACTCGTCGGCGTTCACGTCCAGCTCGTCGATGGTGCGGAACAGGTCGGCCACGATGCGTGCCGTGATCTGGCGCACGCGCTCGTTGCCCTGGCCCTCGGCGCGGCGCGTGGTGTTGACGCGTTCCAGCAGTTGCTGCACGGTGAATTCGTTGGCGCTCATGGCGTTGTCTCCTCGGTGTTCAATCGTTGCGCGGTCAGCGGTCGTCGGCATGGATGGACGAGGCGTGGCGGCACAGCGCCTGGACCTCGATGTCCATGTAGGGGAACAGCGGCAGGCGCGAGAGCGTGTCGTGCAGCTCGTCGGGGCCGCTCACGTCGAACACGCTCACGTTGGCGTAGCGCCCGGCGATGCGCCACAGGTGGCGCCATTTGCCAGCGCGCTGCAGCTCCTGCGCCATGGCCTTCTCGCGGGCCTTGAGCTCATCGGCCTGCGCGGCGGGCATGTCGTGCGGCAGGCGCACGGTCATCTGGACATGAAACAGCATCGTGGTCACTCCTGGGTAATGTTCGAGTCGTGCTTGGGTCGTGCTTGGGTCTTGCCGGCGCGTTCAGGCCACGGCCACCTGCACGCGCTCGCGGTCGCGGCGGTAATGGGCCAGCTTGTCCTCGTCCAGCCGCAGGCCCAGTCCCGGGCCCTGCGGCACTTGCAGCTCGAAGTCGCGGTAGACGGGACGCTGCAGCACCACGTCGTCCTTGAGCAGCAGCGGGCCGAACAGCTCCGTGCCCCAGCGCAGTTGCGGGCAGGCGGCAAAGGCGTGCGCCGCGGCGATGCTGCCCACGCTGCCTTCGAGCATGGTGCCGCCGTACAGGCCCACGCCCGCGGCCTCGCCCACCGCCGCGGTGCGCAGCGTGGCCAGCAGCCCGCCGGCCTTGGAAATCTTCAAGGCGAAGACGTCGGCCGCGCCTTCCGCGGCCAGCTCCAGCGCGTCCTCGGGGCCGTTGAGGGACTCGTCGGCCATGATGGGCACGTCAAAGCGCTGGGCCAGCCGGCGCAGCGCCTGGCGGTGGCGGCGCGGCACGGGCTGCTCGACCAGGCCCACGCCGGCGTCCTCCAGCGCGGCGATGGCGCGCGTGGCGGTGGCCTCGTCCCAGGCCTGGTTCACGTCCACGGTGATGAGCACGTCGGCGCCCAGGGCCTGCTTAATGCGCGCAACGTGGGCGACGTTGGCGTCCGGGTCGCCGCGGCCGATCTTGAGCTTGAAGACGCGGTGGCGGCGCTGCTCGATGAGCGACAGCGCCTCCTCGATGTCGCGGCCGCTGTCGCCGCTGGCCAGCGTCCACAGCACCGGCAGCGAGGTGCGCACCGCGCCGCCCAGCAGCGCGTGCACGGGCTGGTCCAGGCGCTGGCCCAGGGCGTCGAACAGCGCCGTCTCTATCGCCGACTTGGCATAGGACTGGCCCTGCACCTGCTTGCCCGCCAGCGCCATGGCGGCGTTGACGTTGCCCGCGTCCTGGCCGATGAGCAGCGGCGCCAGGTAGGCATCGATGGCCAGCTTGGTGCTCTCCGGGCTCTGGTCGCCATAGGCCAGGCCGCCGATGCTGGTGGCCTCGCCGATGCCGGTGATGCCGTCGCTGCAGCGCAGCTTGACGATGACGAGCGTCTGCCGGTGCATGGTCGTCATGGCCAGCTGGTGGGCCCGTATGGTGGGCAGGTCCACCAGGACGGCCTCCATGGAAACAATGGTTGCGGGTTTCATGCCGGGTATTGCGTGGGGGATGTCCACATGTTCGGCGCCAGGGAGCTCGGCGTCCAATATCGTTGGCATCCTTCGCGATACCCCAAAGGTATCGTTCCCCGGTACAAACCCCATGATCGAGCTGAGACACCTGCGCTACTTCGAGGCCGTGGCCACCGAGATGAACTTCAGCCGCGCCGCCGAGCGGCTGCACATCGCCCAACCGCCGCTGAGCCGCCAGATACAGCAACTGGAAGAGGCGCTGGGCGCGCAGTTGCTGGACCGCAAGGCGCGCCCCATGCAGCTCACGCCGGCGGGGCGCTTTTTCCTGGAGCAGACGGTGCAGGTGCTGGGCCGGCTGGCCGAGGTGGGCGAGGCGACGCGGCGCATCGCGCAGGGGCAGCGCGCGTGGTTCGGCATCGGCTTCGTCCCGTCCACGCTGTACGGGCTGCTGCCGGAGCTCATCCGGCGCTTTCGCGCGGATCACCCGGAGGTGGAGGTGAGCCTGTCGGAGCTGACCACGGTGCAGCAGGCCGACGCGCTCAAGGCCGGGCGCATCGACGTGGGCTTTGGCCGCCTGCCCCTGGGCGACCCCGACATCCAGGCCGAGACGGTGCTGGAAGAGGCCGTGGTGGCCGCCCTGCCCGCGCGCCACGCGCTGCTGCGCCACGAGCGGCTGAGCCTTGCACTGCTGGCCGAGGAGCCGCTGGTGCTGTACCCGGCGCGGCCGCGGCCCAGCTACGCGGACCAGGTGCTGCAGATGTTCCGCGGTCACGGCCTGGCCCCGCGCGTGGCCATGGAGGCCAACGAGCTGCAAACGGCCATTGGCCTGGTGGCCGCGGGCCTGGGCGTGGCGCTGGTGCCGGAGTCGGTGCGCCGGCTGCACCGCGACGACGTTGACTACCGGCCCGTGGCCGAGGCCGGCGTGGTCTCGCCGGTGATCATGAATTTCAGGAGAGGCGACCGCTCGGCGCTGCTTGGGCACTTCAAGGAGCTGGTCAGCAGCCGGGGGTGAGGCCCGCCACCCGCCCGCGCGCTGCGCCGCCATGGAGGCCTCGGCGCGGCAGCATGGCTGCTGATGCGGTCGGCCACCGTTGAGTCACTGCGAACCGGTGCGCGGCGGCGGTGTGTCGTGGGAAATCGGGCGCCAACGCGGCGCCCTTGGTGAAATGACGCCGCTGCATTGGCACAGGCCCAACAGCCTGGGGCTCGCTTATCGACGCTGGTAGACAACGCCCTGAACCAAGACTTGATCGGGCTCCGGCGCCTCGTCAAAACGCTTATGCGCCTCGGCAATGGCGGCCTGGTTTTCGTTCGCCCAGTTGACCAGCGCCATGACAGGCTTCAACAGCGTTCTTCCCATGTCAGTGAGCTCGTAATCGACGCGCGGAGGAATCGTCGGATACATCGTTCGCGTGACCAGTCCGTCGCGTTCCAGTCCGCGCAACGTCAGCGTCAGCATCCGCTGGGAAATGCCGTCGATGCCGCGCTTCAATTCGTTGAAGCGCCGCGAGCCATTGGCCAGCACGGCCACGATGTAGAGGCTCCACTTGTCGCCGATGCGATCCAGGATTTCACGGGTTGCCAGACAGCCGCCAGCGTCAGGTGCAGGCATATCGGCAGGTAGCTCGCTGTGACCAGGTGACATGCATGTGCCTTCTTGTAGGGGAAGGGAAGGAACCTTACGATCCTCTGTATGAATTGGTAAGTCAGAATCAATTTTTGACTCAGTTCTCATTTTATACCTAGAAACATCATGAGCCATACTCTGCTGGTTACTTCCAGTCCGCGCGGGGCTGACAGCCTTTCCAGCCGCTTTGCCACCGAAATCGCCGAAGGCATTCAGGCCCGCTTGGGCGGCCCGCTGACCGTGCGCGACCTCGCGGCAAATCCGCCGCCGCACATCACGCCGGCCTACATCCAAGGCCGGATCAGGTCGGCCGAAGATCACACGCCGGAACAGGTCGAGGCGGTGAAGTTCGCCCAAGCGTTCGTAGATGAGTTGAAGGTCGCCGACGTGATCGTGCTCGGTTCGGCCATGATCAATTTCGGTCTGCCCTCACAGCTCAAGGCGTGGTTCGATCACGTCACTTGGCCAGGCGTCACTTTCAGCTATGGCGACGCCGGGCCGAAAGGACTGCTGACCGGCAAGAAGGTCTATCTCGTGACCGCTGCTGGCGGCGTGTTCTCGGAAGGTGCCTGGGCACCGTTCGACTTTCAGACCAACTATTTGCTGCACCTGCTCGGTTTCATCGGCCTGACCGATGTTGAAGTGGTGCGCGTCGAAGGCACGGTTTTCGGCCCCGATGCGGTGAAGGCCGCCATCGCCAATGCCGAAACGGCCATCAAGGCCTTGCTGGCAAAGGCCGCGTGACCTCATCGCCGGGAAAAAGACCATCGCGCTACTCGGCGCGACCGGGCCGACAGCAAGGCACCTCATCGAGGAAGCCTTGAAAGAAGGATGCGCCGCGCGCGCCGCGCCGCCTTGGGCGGCTCAGCGCGGCAGCATGGCGCTGATGCGCTCGGCCACCGCCTGCAGCGCAGGCAGACAGGCCTTTTGCATCTGCGCGGCGGTCTGCCGCTGCGCCGGGCTGCTGACGTTGATGGCGGCCATCACGCGGCCGCCGCGGTCCTTGATGGGCACGGCCAGCGACATCAGGCCCAACTGCAGCTCCTCGTTGACCAGCGCGTAGCCCTGGCGCCGCACCTGCGACAGCGTGGCCAGCAGTTTCTCCGGGTCGGTGATGGTGCGCGGCGTCAGCGGCTCCAGCACCAGGGTGCCCACGCGCGCCTCGCGCTGCTCCTCGGCCAGCCCGGCCAGCAGCACGCGGCCCATGGAAGTGCAGTGCGCCGGCAGCCGCGAGCCCACGCCCAGGTTGATGGACATGATCTTCTCCATGGGCACGCGCAGCACGTAGACGATGTCGGCCCCGTCCAGCACCGCCGCCGAGGTGGACTGCTTGAGCTGCTGCGTGAGCTCCTCCATCAGCGGCTGCGCCAGGTGCCACCAGGGCTGCGCGCTCAGGTAGGCAAAGCCCAGCTCCATCACCTTGGGCGTGAGGCGGAACTGCCGCCCGTCCTGCTCCACGTAGCCCAGCGTCTGCAGCGTCAGCAGGATGCGCCGCGCCCCCGCGCGCGTGAGGCCCGCGCGCTGCGCGGCCTCGGACAGCGTCTGCGCCGGCGCCTGCGCGCCGAAGCTGCGCAGCACCTCCAGCCCGCGCGCGAAGGACTGCACGTAGCCGTCGCCGGGTTTCAACGCCTCGCCCGCGTCCGCGTGCGCCGCGTCTGGCGCATCTTCCGCCTGAGGGTCCTGCTCCGCCTGTTGCGCTCTCTTGCCCGCCATCGTTTTCCGCTCCAAAGGCCGAGGTAAAGCCACACGGCCGCGCCGCCATGGCCTTGACAGGCCGGCACCGCGTCCTTAGCCTGCGCACCTCAGTTGTTCTTATTACGAACCAATGTTCGCTATTAGAACATAAGCCCGGCCGGCACTCAAGGGGCCGGCACCCGTGTGTTCCTTCGCTGGCCGGCTGCGGCCGGCCCATCCAGAGAGCAGTTCCATGATCGACAAAATCGTGCCTGATGCGGCGGCGGCCCTGGCGGACATCCGCGACGGCGCCACCGTCATGATCGGCGGCTTCGGCACGGCCGGGCAGCCCAACGAGCTCATAGACGCGCTGATAGACACCGGCGCGCGCGAGCTGGTCATCGTCAACAACAACGCCGGCAACGGCGACACGGGGCTGGCGCGGCTGCTCTCGCTCAAGCGGGTGCGCAAGATCATCTGCTCCTTCCCGCGCCAGGCCGACAGCCACCATTTCGACGCGCTCTACCGCGCCGGCGAGATCGAGCTGGAGCTGGTGCCGCAGGGCAACCTGGCGGAGCGCATCCGCGCCGCGGGCGCCGGCATAGGCGGCTTCTTCACGCCCACGGGCTACGGCACGGCGCTGGCGCAGGGCAAGGAAACGCGCGAGATCAACGGCCGCCACTACGTGCTGGAGTCGCCCATCCACGCCGACTACGCGCTCATCAAGGCGGAAAAAGGCGACCGCTGGGGCAACCTGACCTACCGCATGACGGCGCGCAACTTCGGTCCGATCATGGCCATGGCCGCCAGGACCACGGTGGCCACCGTGCACGAGATCGTGGAGCTGGGCCGGCTGGACCCGGAAGCCGTCGTCACGCCGGGGCTGTTCGTCCAACGCGTCGTCCTCGTCGACCGCGTCGCCACCGCCGCCGGCGGCTTCAAGCAGGCCGCCTGAGCCAGGAATACGACCATGAGCGCACAAGCCACCCCCGTGAAAGTCTCTCCCCCCGCCACGCGCTGGACGCGCGAGCAGATGGCGCAGCGCGTCGCGCGCGACATCCCTGACGGCGCCGTCGTCAACCTGGGCATCGGCTTGCCCACCGCGGTTGCCAACCACCTCTCGGCCGACAAGGAAGTGGTGCTGCACTCCGAGAACGGCGTCATCGGCATGGGCCCGGCGCCGGCCGCGGGCGAGGAGGACTTCGACCTCATCAACGCCGGCAAGCAGCCCGTGACGCTGCTGCCCGGCGGCTGCTTCTTCCACCACGCCGACAGCTTCGCGATGATGCGCGGCGGCCACCTGGACATCTGCGTGCTGGGCGCCTTCCAGGTCTCGGCGCAGGGTGACCTGGCCAACTGGCACACCGGCGCGCCGGACGCCATTCCCGCCGTGGGCGGCGCCATGGACCTGGCCATAGGCGCGAAGAAGACCTTCGTGATGATGGAGTACCTGACCCGCGACGGGCAGGCCAAGCTGGTGAGCGCGTGCAGCTACCCGCTCACGGGCCTGGGCTGCGTGAGCCGCCTCTACACGGACCTGGCCGTCATCGACCTGGCCGGCGGCGAGGCCACCGTCATCGAGCTGGCCCCCGGCCTCACCCTGCGCGACCTGCAGGCGCTCACGCCCGGCGTGACGCTGCGCCAGGCCTGAGCTTCACAAGCCCTGCGAAAGACACCCCCATGAGCACCCACGCCTACATCTGCGATGCACTGCGCACACCCTTCGGCCGCTACGGCGGCAGCCTGTCTTCCGTGCGGGCCGACGACCTCGGCGCCGTGCCCCTCAAGGCCCTGGCCGCGCGGCACCCCGGCCTGGACTGGGAAGCCTTCAGCGACGTGATCTACGGCTGCGCCAACCAGGCCGGCGAGGACAACCGCAACGTGGCGCGCATGTCGCTGCTGCTGGCGGGCCTGCCCCTGTCGCTGCCCGGCAGCACCGTCAACCGCCTGTGCGGCTCCGGCATGGACGCCATCGGCACGGCCGCGCGCGCCATCAAGGCCGGCGAGGCGCAGCTGATGCTCGCCGGCGGCGTGGAGAGCATGAGCCGCGCGCCCTTCGTGATGCCGAAAGCCACGTCCGCCTTCAGCCGCGACAACGCCGTCCACGACACCACCATAGGCTGGCGCTTCGTCAACAAGCTGATGAAGGAGCGCTACGGGGTGGACTCCATGCCGGAGACGGCGGAGAACGTGGCGCAGCAGTTCGGCATCAGCCGCGAGGACCAGGACCGCATGGCGCTGGCGTCGCAGATGAAGGCAGTGGCGGCGCAGGAAGCGGGCTTCTTCGACGCCGAGATCACGCCGGTGGCCGTGCCGCAGAAGAAGGGCGACCCCGTGCTGGTGGGCCAGGACGAGCATCCGCGCCAGACCAGCCTGGAGGCGCTGGCCAAGCTCAAGGGCGTGGTGCGCCCGGACGGCAGCGTCACGGCCGGCAACGCGTCGGGCGTCAATGACGGTGCCTGCGCGCTGATCCTGGCCTCGGAGGCCGCCGCGGCGCGCCACGGCCTGGTGCCGCGCGCGCGCGTCGTGGGCATGGCCACGGCCGGGGTGGAGCCGCGCATCATGGGCATAGGCCCGGCACCGGCCACGCAAAAGGTGCTGCAGCTCACCGGGCTGCAGCTCTCGCAGATGGACGTGATCGAGCTCAACGAGGCCTTCGCGGCGCAAGGCCTGGCGGTGCTGCGCCAGCTCGGCCTGCGCGACGATGACCCGCGCGTGAACCCCAACGGCGGCGCCATCGCGCTGGGCCACCCGTTGGGCGCCAGCGGCGCGCGGCTGGTGACCACGGCCGTCAACCAACTGCAGCGCACGGGCGGCCGCTACGCGCTGTGCACCATGTGCATAGGCGTGGGCCAGGGCATCGCGCTGATCGTCGAGCGCGTGTGAGGCGGGGGGCTTTCATGGACGGCCTCACCCGCAGCGCCCCGCGCCTGCATTACGTGCTGGAAGGCCCGGGCGACGGCCGGGCCGCGCGGCGCACCTTCGTGCTGGCCCATGCCCTGGGCTGCGACCTGACGATGTGGGACGCGCTGGCCGCGCACCTGGCCGCACACGCCCGCGTGCTGCGCTACGACCAGCGCGGCCATGGCCGCAGCCCGGCGCCGGGGGGGCCGTACACCGTGGCCGAGCTGGCCGACGACGCGGCGCGGCTCATCGACGAGCTGGAGCTGGGCGCCGTCACCTGGATAGGCCTGTCCATGGGCGGCATGGTGGGCCAGGAGCTGGCGCTGCGGCACCCGCACAAGGTGCAGGCGCTGGTGCTGGCCAACACCACGTCCGGCTATCCGGCCGAAGCGCGCGCCGGGTGGGCGCAGCGCATTGCCGGCGTGCGCGCGGGCGGGCTGGAAGCCATCGTGGACGGGGCGCTGCAGCGCTGGTTCCATGCCGGCTTCCACGCCGAGCAGCCCCGGGCCGTGGCGCACTGGCGCGAGCGCGTGCTGGGCTGCGACCGCGCCGCCTACATCGCCTGCTGCGAAGCCATTCGCGACGTGGACACCACCGCGCGGCTGCCAGGCATCGGTGTGCCCACGCTGGTCATCGGCGGCGAGCTGGACCAGGGCACGCCGCCGGAGATGGCCTACACCATCGCGCGCGCCATCTCCGGCGCGCGGCTGGTGGTGTTGCGCGAGGCCTCGCACCTGAGCGTGCTGGAACAGCCCGCGGCGTTCATGCAGGCGCTGGACGATTGGCTGGCATCGCTGCGGGGCTGACGTCCTGCTGCCCGGGAGTGGCGGACCCGACACGCATTCAAACCTTGAACGCGAGCCACCCCGGGGCTTTTACCAAGCGCGCTTCTTATGCTCGCCGATGAGCGCCTTGAACAGGCCGAGCATGAGCACGAACATCAGCGCCATGAAAGGCAAGCCCAGCGCAATGGCACCCGCTTGTGCCGCCTTCAGCGCGTCATCGCCACCCACGATGAACAAGACCAGCGTCACCACACCGACCACGGCTGCCCAGACAACCTTTTGAAATCCGCTGGTGGTCTCCTTGCCGCCTGAGGCCAGCGTGTCGACCACCAGACAGCCGGAATTGACCGAGGTCACCATGAATATGGCCAGCAGTATCACGGCCAAAAAGGAGGTCAGTTGGGCGAAAGGCAGTGCCTCCAGGAACCAGAACAGGGTCAGCGTGACGTCCTTGATACCGCCCGCGAGCTCGCCCACGCCACTTTCAGCCTGATGAATGGCGGCGCCGCCAAATGCAGTCATCCAGAGCAAGGCCACCAGGGTGGGCGCAATCATGACCGAGATCACGATTTGCCGGACCGTGCGGCCCCGCGAAATACTGGCGATGAACATGCCGACAAAAGGCGCCCAACTGGCCCACCAGGCCCAATAGAAAACCGTCCAACCGCGAAACCACTCCGAGTCTTTTCGGCCGGCCCAATTTGCCAGGGGAATGAAATACTCGGCGTAATCCACGGTGGTCGAGCCCAGGCCGGCGATAAAGCTCACGACGCCGGCGCCGATGATCACGAAAATGAGCAGGCCGAGCGCCAACGCCATATTGATGTTGCTCAGCAGCTTGATGCCGGCATGCATGCCCGCTCCCACCCCCAGCGCCGACAGCACGGAGACGAAGACGATGAAACCCGCCTGCATCGCAAATGAGTTGGGCGTGCCAAACACATGATGCATGCCGGCCGCCGCCTGCATGGCACCCAGGCCCAGCGAGGTAGACAGGCCAAACGTGGTCAGGAGAATCGTGAAGATATCCACCACATGGCCTATCCACCCCTTGTGGGCCGCGCCGATCAGCGGCTCAAGACCTGACCTCAGAGAGTTTTGAAGCCCACGGTTGTAGGCAAAATAACCAATGATCAATGCGACGATGCAGTAAACAGCCCAGGGATGCAGCCCCCAGTGAAACAGCGTCGCACCCATCGCCGCATGCACGGCCTCCGGCGTTTCCTTCGGAACATTGAGAGGCGTATGGCTCCAGCCCGTGTAATAGGCCAGCGGCTCAGCCACACCCCAGAACAACAGGCCGACGCCCATACCGGCCGCAAACAGCATCGAGAAATAGGAAACGATTCCGTATTCCGGCCTGGTTTCGCCACGGCCTATCCGCACATTGCCCGCGGGCGACAGCACAAGCAAGAGGCAAAAGGCAACGAAGGCGTTGCCGGCGATGATATAAAACCAGTCAAAATTGACGATGGTCCAGTCTTTTGCCTTGTTAAGAAAGTGCCCGGCGCTGGCTGGATCCGAAACCGAATAAATTACCAAAGCCACGATCATGAGCACCGCGGCCGGACATACGATGCGGTGGACATCCAGACCTAATATTTGAATATTCTCGTTGGATGCCACCGCACTGCGGTGTGGAGGGCGCGTCTTGATTCGTGCCGATACTTTTGCGTCCATGCTGTCTCCTAAAGATCTTCTTTGGCGCGAATCCGGCCATCCTCGTATTCTTGAAAAGAGGGGCACGGTCCTTTCGCTTGCATTTGGCAACTCGCGTCCAAAATGCTGGCCAAGTAGTTATCCCGTCCGCTTGCAAGTGACGGGGAAGGACATCGTTGGGGCATTAGATGAGCATCCCATCGAGCTTTGCGCAGTTCGCACGACATCGACTTGCTCAAAAACGACGACCGGGTTTTGCCCGGTCATGCCCAGGCGGAACACGCAGGCGCGCGCGTGCCCGCCCCGCGCGGGTCAGCAGGGCCGAGCGAAACGGCTGAAGCCGCGGGAAGCTTCAGTGCGGCAACGGCTGCCGGTGCAACACCACCGGCAGCCCGCAGGAGAACTTCTCGCGAAGCTCAAAAACTTCCCGTCTGAGCTGCGCGAGCGTGACCTCGCCCAAGGCCGCTCTGCGTTCAAGCTCGGCAAAGGCCCGCTGGTACTCCACGGACACACCGTTGGTCTCTGTCATGGGACGCTCCTTACTGCTCCATGGCCGCATGCATCCGGCCCAAATTCATACGCAACTACAGGGACGAGGTGACGTGCGCAAACGCCGTCGCGCGAGCCGGCGACACCTGCGCCGGACCATCGCCTTCGCGAGAAGGCTCCGCGCCTGCCTGGCAGGCGTCGAACCAGGGTGACGGCGCCGTGGCAAAGCGCGCCTTCAATCTGCACTCGGCCAATTCCGAGCCCGCGTCGCTGTCGAGCACGATGCCGGCGCCCACGCCAAGCCTGGCCTCTCTCATGCCCTGCATCTCAGGACCCAGGGTCAGTGTGCGGATGGCGACCGACAGGCAAAAATCCCCGCAACGGCGCCCGTCGGCGGGCCGCTCCAGCCAGCCAATGCTTCCGGTGTAGAGGCCGCGCGGCGTTGATTCCAGCGCCTCGATAAGTTTCATCGTCTGGAGCTTGGGCGCCCCGGTGATGGACCCGCAGGGGAAGGTGGCCCGCAGTACGTCCGCAAATCCAACGTCCGGCCGCACTGCCGCTTGCACCGTGGACGTCATCTGGAACACCGATGCATGGGACTCGACGTCAAACAGTGCCGGCACCCGCACGGAGCCCGGCACGGCCATGCGGCCCATGTCGTTGCGCAGCAGGTCCACGATCATCAGGTTCTCGGCCCGATTCTTCACGTCCAGGGCCAGCCACCGTGCCATGGCCCTGTCGTCTTCAGCGTTCGGACACCGGGGCGCCGTGCCCTTCATCGGCTGCGCCGTGATCACGCCCGCCGCATGGCGCAGGAAGAGCTCCGGCGAGCACGACAGCACGAAATCGACGTCACCGCCCGCAGGCAGTGCCAGGAACGCTCCATAGCGCACCGGCTGCCGGGAGCGGAGCTGGCTGTAAATCCTCGCCGGCGTGCCTACGGCCTGGCCGCAGAGCCTGTAGGTGAAGTTGACCTGGTAGGTCTGCCCTTCGCGGATGGCCTGGTGAATGGCGTCCACGGCGCCGTGGAACGCCGCCTCGTCCAGGCTCTCGCGCCACAAGGCCACGCCGGCTTGTCCCGTTGTGCCCGCCTGTCCCACCGCGCTCGCCATCCATTGATCCGCCTGCTCTCTGGACAAGAGCGCCATGTCCGAGAACATCAGCAGCCTGAGCGCCGAGCCGCCATCGCAACCCGTGTCCGCCCCCACCCGTCCACCAGGACGCTGCAGCTTGACGCCCCACTCGTAGTCCGCAAGCACGACGGCGTGCAGGCCCGCAGCCATGTCGCTGTCCACGGCGGCCATCACCTCGTCCAGCTTCGCCGGATCGGTGCAGCGGTGCTCGCGCACGAAGCCGCCATACAGCCGGCTTGAAGGACGCCCTGGCGTGGCGCCGCAGTCGTCGAGCAAGGCGAAAGGGGGGTGGACCATGGTGAGGCGGTGTGGGCAGGGATCAACGCCGGCCAGCCATGCCGGGCCCTTCGCGAAAACCTGCGCTCATGGTGTGCGGCATCTTCTCAATGATCATTTAGATGCTTCAGGCAACCAAAAAGCAATGGATGCACGGCGGTTTTCACGGGCCACCTGAAACAGCAGGTTGGCAACAAGTGCCCATGGCTGACCTTGAAAACAAGCATGCATGGACAGTTTCGGTTGCTGAAATCAGTGGCTTGGCTGCACCAGGGCCAGC
>NZ_BCTC01000024.1 GCF_001571085.1 Azohydromonas lata NBRC 102462 | reverse complement strand
CCTGCCTGCCTGCCTGCCTGCCTGCCTGCCTGCCTGCCTGCCTGCCTGCCTGCCTGCCTGCCTGCCTGCCTGCCTGCCGCGGCGCGGGCGGATGCGCCTGGACGCTGTCCCCGTACCGGCGCTCACGCACCGGGCTGCTTCCTCATGGAATCATCAACCCGCCATCGACGGCCAGTGTCTGGCCCGTGATGAAACGCGCCCCCTCGCCCAGCAGGAACACCAGCACCGGAGCGAGGTCGCGGTCCGGGTCGCCCAGGCGGCCTCCCAAGGGGATCATCCGCGCCATCATGGCGTCGTGCGCCTGCAATTGCGCTTGGTCCATCCGGGCGCGGTGAGCGTCGTACATGGGCGTCCACATGCCGGGCGCGATCGCGTTGACGGTGATCGCGTACATGCCCCATTCCTTGGCCACGGTGCGGGTCCAGCCCAGGACTGCCGCCTTGGCCGCAGAGTAATGTGCGCAGCCTGGCAGCCCCATCACGCCGGCCGCGGATGCGAAGTTGAGAATCCGTCCGCCGCGGGCCTTCAGATGCCGGAACACCGCCTGGTTGGTGTGCAACGTGCCCCGGGCATTGACGTCGAACATCAGGTCCCACTCCTCCTCGGACAGGTCCTCGGCCGGAGCCTGCCGCTCCACACCGGCGATGTTGACCAGGCCGTCCAGGCCGCCAAGCCAGGCCACGGCCTCGTCCACCGCCGCATGCACGAGCGCGCGCTCACGCACGTCGCAGTGGAAGTAGCGCGATCGGCCAGGTCCGGCAGCGTGGGTTTCGCGCGCGAGGCGTTCGCCGTCTGCGTCGCTCACGTCCAACGCCGCCACCGAGGCGCCGGCCGCCACCAGCGCCCGCAGCGTGCTGGCGCCGATGCCACGTGCGCTGCCAGTGACGATGAAACGCTTTCCTTCGAGGCTCATCGCAGGGTCTCCGTCCATGGGGTTCAAGATTCGACCAGGTCCAGCGCCTGGTGCAGCAGGCGTTGCGCAGAGGCATGGTGGCGCTTGCCAACGCACGGGTCGGCCAGGCCCGCGCAGCTGCGCGCGTGACTGCACTCCAGCAGGATGCCCAGCTTGTAGCGCGCCAGGACGACGTACCAGTCCAGGTGATCGAGTGGGCGGGGGCTGTGCCTGCCGTAGTGCTCCACCAGCTCGGCCGGCGTCGGGAAACCGCTCCATGGCTGCACACGGATCGTGCCCGCGCCTTGGCCCGCGGCGTCGGGCCAGGTGGCCAGCAGCCAGCCCAGGTCCAGCAGCGGATCACCGATGGTGGTCAGTTCCCAGTCCACGACGGCGGCAAGCTCGGGGCTGTCGCGACGGAACATCACGTTGGAGAGGTGGAAGTCGCCGTGCATCAGCCCGGTCGCACCAGCCGCGGGGCAATGCTGCTGCAACCAGCGGCCGACCTCCGCCACGCCGGTGAGGCCCTCGGGGCCTTCCCAGCCGTCAAGGCCGCGGCAGCCTTCGAGCTGACGCTGCCAGCGGCCGACCTGCCGCTGCAGGAATCCCTGCGGGCGGCCCAGGTCCGCCAGGCCCATGGCCGCAGGGTCCACTTCGCCCAGCGCCAACAGCGCATCGACCAGGGCCAACCCCATGCGGCGGCGCCACGCAGGATCCTTGGCATGCCTACCAGGCAAAGGTGTGCCGGACGGGTTGAAGCCGTCTATGGCCTGCATGAGGTAGAACGGCGCGCCCAGCACACCGTCATCGCTGCAAGCGGCCAGCAACCGCGCATGCGGCACTGCCGTGGCTGCCAGCGCCCCCAGCACACGTGCCTCGCGCAGCAGCGCTGCACCTGCCTCGGCGCGCGCTGGCAGCTGTGGACGGCGCAGCACACAGCAAAAACCGTCCTCATGCCGCAGGTGCACCAGCAGGTTCTGCGTGCCACCGGACAGCATGCGGGCCTGCTCGATGGGGCCGTGGTCCAGCCCCCGGGCCTGCATCCAGCCTTGCAGCCGCAGCACATCCACGGCCTCGGGGGAGACGCCCGGCAGTGCACTCATGCCGGCACGTCCCCATCCATGCCGAGCACGGCCCGCGCCTGTGCCGCTGCCGTGGGCTTGTGGTAGGCCGGGAAAAGCGCAGCGCTGGCCTGGTGGCGGCGCAGCTCCTGGCGTGCCACCGTGATCTTGTGCACCTCCGTTGGCCCGTCGGCCAGGCCCATCTGGAAGGCCCGCAGCACCATGCCGGCAAAGGGCATCTCGGTCGAGACGCCGATCGAGCCATGCAGGTGCAGCGCGCGGGCGGCGATGTCGTGCAGCACGCGCGGCATGGCTGCCTTCACGGCGGCGATGTCCTGGCGCACGCGCCGGTAATCCTTGTAGTGGTCGATGCGCCAGGCGGTGCGCAACACCAGCAGTCGGAACTGCTCCAGCTCGATCCAGGAGTCGGCAATCCGCTCCTGCACCATCTGCTTGTCGGCCAGCAGCGATCCCTGAGTACGGCGTGACAGCGCACGTTCGCACATCGCGTCCAGCGCTTTCTGCGCCAGGCCGATGGTGCGCATCGCATGGTGCACGCGGCCACCGCCCAGGCGAACCTGTGCGACCTCGAACGCCTTGCCCGGCTGGCCCAGGATGTGGTCAACCGGCACGCGCACGTGGTCGAAGTCAAGGTAGCCGTGCGTGGCCTCGGGCTCGTCGCCGATGCCCACGTCGCGCACGATCGAGAGCCCGGGCGTGCCGGCCGGCACGATGAACATCGACTGGCCCGCGGTGACGGGGGCCTGCGCATCCGTCACGGCCACGACCAGGAAGAAGGCTGCGAAGCGCGCGTTGGACGCGAACCACTTGCGCCCGGTGATGACCCATTCGTTGCCTTCGCGCACGGCACAGGTGGTGAACACCGCGGGGTCGGCTCCGCCCTGGGGCTCCGTCATGGCAAAGCAGGACACGATCCGGTTGTCCAGCAGCGGCTGCAGCCAGCGGCGCTTCTGCTGCGGCGTGCCATAGTGCGCCAGGATCTCGCTGTTGCCCGAGTCCGGGGCCTGGCATCCGAAGACGATGGGTCCGAAGGACGAGCGCCCCAGGATCTCGTTCATCAGCGCCAGCTTGACCTGACCGTAGCCGGCGCCGCCGAGCTCGGGCCCCAGATGGCA
Source organism: Azohydromonas lata NBRC 102462 (assembly GCF_001571085.1). Classification (GTDB taxonomy): domain Bacteria; phylum Pseudomonadota; class Gammaproteobacteria; order Burkholderiales; family Burkholderiaceae_C; genus Azohydromonas; species Azohydromonas lata. Next base: position 64,577 of record NZ_BCTC01000024.1, on the reverse strand, counting down.
GGCCCACAGGCCGCGCGCCTTGACTTGCGCCTGCAGCGGCCGCACGTGCTGCTCGAAGCGCGGATCGTGGATGTTCCAAGGGCTGCCCAGCACGGCATCCAGTGGCTCCACGCGCTCGCGCACGAACTGCGCGATCCAGTCCAACTCGCGCTGGAACTCGGGATCGGTCTCGAAATCCCAGGCCATGTGATGGTCTCCTTCGTATCAGGCGAGCAACATGCCGCCGTCCACCAGCAGCGTCTGCCCCAGCATGTAGTCCGACATCGGCGATGCCAGGAAGAGCGCCACGTAGGCCATGTCGCGAGGCTGGCCCAGGCGGCGCAGCGGGATGCGTTTGAGCGCGGACTCCAGGCGCTGCGGGTTCTGCGTGGTCACGCGCGTGAGCTTGCTCTCCACCAGCCCCGGCGCGATGCCGTTGACGCGAATGCCGTCGCGCGCCCAAGCCTCGGCCAGCGTGCGTGTCAGGCCGAAGGCACCCGTCTTGGATGCGTTGTAGGCGGGTGTGCCGCGCGTGGAATGGAAGGCCGCGGCGGAGCTGACGATGATCATGCGTCCGCCTGCAGCCTTGAGCGCGCCATGGCAGCGGTCGGCGCAGGCCATGAGGCTGATCAGGTTGACGTCCACCACCTTGCTGAACACCTCGGCCTTGAATTCCTGCTGCTGGTAGCGCACGGTGCCCTGGACCTGGACGAGCACGTCGAGCCGATCAAAAGGCAGCGGGACAGCTTCCACACGGCGCCAGTCGGACACGTCCACCTGCGTGTAGTGCAGCCCCGTCAAGTCGCAACCCGGCTCGTCGGCGTAGTCGGCCGCGTTCGCACGCGTACCCCATGCGTGCACGGTGGCGCCGTACTGGCGGAAGGCCTGGGCGATACCGTTGCCTATGCCGCTGGATCCGCCAATCACGAGCACGGTTTGGCCGCTGAAGTCCAGAAGGTTCATGTCGTCGCTTTCGCAGTGGGAGCCATCGCCGTGGCGGGTCGGCACCGCGTGATGCCGGCTTGCACCAGGGCGTCAATGGCGGCCTGGTCCAGTTCCAGCTCGCGCAGTACCGCTTCGCTGTGCTCGCCCAGGGCGGGCGGTGCGAGGTGCAGGGACAGCGGCAGGTCACGGAAGTCCCACAACGCGCCGACCTGCTGCAACTCGCCGTACTCGGCATGGATGTAGCGGGCATGCAGCCCCGCGGCGGCATGCGCGGGATCGTCCAGGAAGGGTTCGCCCTGGGCCTGCAGGACCGGCGCGGCCGGCACGCGGGCCGCATCGAGGCTGGCCAGGGCCTGGGCTTGCGTCAGCCGGCTGAAATGAGCCTGCGGATCGCTGCCCGCGACGCGCTCGAACGCGGCCACCGCCTGCGGCGAGAAGGCGGCCACGGCCATCCAGGCGTCGGCGCAGCGGTACAGGCGGTGCGTTGGCGCAATGCCGGCCTGGTCCTGGTCGAGGTGGGCAATGGGCGTGATGCTGCCGTCGCTCAGCGCCACGGCCTCGGCCACGGTGGTCAGCATCGCGCCAAGCAGCGAGGCAGCCACCGCCTGTCCCTGGCCAGTACGCGTCTTGCGATACAGGCCCAGCAGCACTGCAAATACCGAGGCCCCAGCGGCAAGGTGATCGCCCACGCCGAAGCGCAGCCACATCGGCGGGTTGCCCTTGCCACCGCCCTCGAGCTCCCAGCCGCAGGCGGCCTGCATGAGTTGGTCGAAGCCGGGCCAGTCGGCACGGGGGCCGTGCGGACCGTAAGAGCTGACGTGAGCGCAGACGAGTTCGGGCTTGAGCGCACGCAACTGCTGCGGCGCGATCCCGAGCTTGCGCGCGGCCGGCATCCGGATGTTGTGGTGCACCACATCAGCCTGGCGCACCAGCGCCTGCAACACCGGCTGCGCCTGCGGCGTCCCCAGTCTGAGGGCGAGTGCGCGCTTGCCCCGCTGGGTACCGGCAAAGATGCGCTCCAGGCGCCGCATCGCGTCGCCCGAGGGCGGCTCCACCTTGACCACTTCGGCGCCCAGGTCGGCCAGCAACATGCAGGCGAACGGACCGGCCAGGTACGCACCCAGGTCCAGCACCTTCAGGCCGTGCAGCGGCGGCTGCGCGTGGCAGGCCCGCCCTGCCTCAGGAGCCGGTGTCGGCAAGGCGGATGGGAACGGCCACGGGACATCCACGTCGAACGCCGTGGCGCGCACCTGCACCCGGCAAGGCGGCTCCACGTGAACGGCAGGACCGGGCTGCAGCGTGGGGCCCAGGACCGGGTCTTCCACCTCGGCGATGTAGCCATTGGCCCGCGCCTGTTCGTCTGCATAGATGGCGCCGAAGGGGGCGGCGATCTGGGCCGCCACGTCGTGTTCCCAAAAATGGCGCACCCATTCCTGCGCAGGCCGGGTGGCGATGATGGCCTTGTTGGCCCCGAAGTTGGGCGCAACATGGCTGGGCGGGTACTTGGCGTTTTCCGCAGCCACGGCTTCGGGGCCCATGGCAGCGAGTGCCTGCGCCATCCACGGCGCGGCATCGGGAGAGTAGTGAACGTGGATCCATTGGCCGTCACTGGCCTGGTGCAGGGGAATGGGTGTCGACTTGGGCAGGCCTTGGGCGAAGACAGGACTGGGCCGTTGCGCGCGGGACCAGTGCATCGTCATCGGCACCAGGGCCGCCTGCGCCAGGCTCGTGTGCGCCGCACCGCCCGTGCCGCTGCGGTCGCGGGCGATGAGCCGCGCCATCACGCCCACGGCACCCAGCCAGCTCGCGATCCAGCCGGCAAACGGCATGCGGATGAACACGGGGCCGTCGCGATGCCCGGGCTGCTCGTCCAGCAGGCCCAGCCGTGCCAGCACCAGCGTCTCTGCCACGGGATCGTCGGCCCGCGCATGGCGCTGCGGCCAGCCGCCGATGGCACAGAACACCAGGCGCGGGTTCAGCGCTGCCAGCGCGGCATCGTCGAGTCCCAACGCGCGAGCTTGCGCGGGCGTGAAGTCATGCACCAGCACATCGGCCGCGGCCAGGAGAGCATGCAGCCGCTTCAGGCCAGGCGCATCGGCTGGATCCAGCGCCATCGGGTGCTTGCCGCGGTCGAGCACGCGAAACAGCGTCCCGGTGCCAGGCTCGCATGCGCCGGGGCGCGATATCCGCACCACGTCGGCTCCGGCCTCGGCCAGGTAGCGTGTTGCCGCACGGCCCGCGAGACCCTGTGCCAGATCCACCACCCGCAAACCATCGAGGATGCCCGGCTCCTGACTCATTGCGCCTCGATCCCCACCTGACGAATGAGGTGGCCCCATGTTTGCATCTCCCAAGCTTGAAAACGCGCGAATTGCGCGGGCGCAAGCGTGAATTCCACGGTTCCCAGCCGCTTGTGGGCCTCTTGCACTGCCGCCGAAGCGCCGGCACGCCGAAGCCAGCCTTGCAGCCGCATCACGAGCGCTTCGTCGACCTGTGCCGGCAGGTAAGCGCCGATCCAGAAGCCGATGTCCATGTCCTTGATACCGGTCTCGGCAAAGGTGGGCAACTCCGGTGCGCTGGGACTGCGCAAGGCCCCGGTGACGGCCAGGGCGCGCAGACGTCCCGACGCGACATGGGGCCAGGGCGAGAAATCGGTGAACAGCAGATCGACTCGGCCGCTCAAAAGGTCGGACAGGGCTGCTGCACCGCTGAGGTAGGGAATGCCCGTGAGCCGGTTGCAGGCCCCACGCTGCAGCACCTCGGCCGGCAGCCGGCTGGTGATGCTGGTGTACGCGAACGAGTATCGCAGCGGCTGCCTGCGCAGCCGCAGTACCAGATCCTGCACCGAGGCCGACACGACCGTGGCCGGATTGACGTACAGGACCATCGGTCCGCGCGACAGCGGCGTCACGGGCGTGAAATCCCTGGCGGGGTCATAGGGCAGCCGTCGCATGACATGCGGATTCCCCGTCATCGTGACGTTGCCCGTGACCAGCACGGTGTGGCCGTCGGGCGTGGCCCGGGACACCGCCGTGGCGGCGAGCGCCGAGCCGGCCCCGGGTCTGTTGTCGACGACCACCGGCACACCCGCCTGCTGGCCGACCTCATGGGCCAACGCGCGCACCAGCCCGTCGGGCGCGGCTCCTGCGGTGAACGGCACGACGAACGTGATCGGCCGCCTCGGTGTCGTTTCAACTGCGGCGCGCACGGCGCCGGGCACCAGTCCCGCACCGGGCAGCAAGGCCGCGCACAGCGCCTTCGATGCGGTGCGACGTCTCACGGCTTGGTGATGCGCGTGCGCAGGACACCAATGCCCTCGACCTCCAGCTCGACCACATCGCCCGGCTTGAGCGTGCGCAGCTGCTCCAGTCCGCAACCATTGCCCACCGTGCCGGAGCCTAGGAACTCGCCCGGGTACAGCGTCTCGGATTGAGAGACATGGGCGATCACGTCCTCGAAGGTCCAGCGCATCGTGCTGGTGTTGCCACGGCCCCACTCCTGGCCGTTGACGCGCGCCACCATCGTCAACTGGTAGGGATCGGGCAGCTCGTCCACCGTGACCAGGCAGGGTCCCATCACGTTCGCGGTGTCGAAGTCCTTGCCCTTGGCCGGACCCAGCATGCCGCCCATCTCGACCGCCTGCGCATCGCGCGCGCTGATGTCGTTGAAGATGGTGTAGCCGAAGATGTGCTCGCGCGCCTTTTCCTTGGGCACGTCCTTGGCACGCTTGCCGATGTAGCAGCCGAACTCGAGCTCGAAGTCCAACGCCTGGCTGTAGGCAGGCCACACCACGTCGTCATCGGCGCCGATGGTGGCGAAGCGGTTGCACTTGTAATAGATCGGCTGGCGGTTGAAGGTGTCGATCACTCGATCGTCGGCGCGTGTGCTCATGGCCTTGAGCGTGGCCTCGGGGTCCGGCGTGCGCATCGCACGCAGCCGTCTTGCGGCGGCAAAGCTCTGTCGCAGGTGCAGTTCGAAGCAGGAGCAGTCGCGCATCTGGATCGGTGGCTGGATGGGCGCGCGCAGGCGTACGTCTTGGCGCGCCAGCACCGCTTCAGCCGGTGCGCGAGCAATCAGATTGCGAGCCGCCTCCCACACCGCCGGACCGGCCTCGATGAGGGCCTGCACGCTGCCGAAGGCCGCCGTATCGCCCCCCAGCGCGATCTGCGCCGCGTGTCCCAGATCGAGCACGGCCTGGCCGCCCTCGATCAACGCACCGCAGCGCTGCACGCCCTGGGCGCGTTCATAGGTCACAAGTCTCATTTGAAACAGTCCTCCTGGACATTGGAATCTTCCGGTGTCCTGGCCACCCCACGTCGCAGCACCACCGGCGCGCCCCCATGCGCGCGCTTGCTCATCCAGTGAGACAACGCGGCATCCATGTAATCGGCATGGCCGGGAAACCAATTCTCCAGCGCGGCCGCCAGGTCACGTGCGACCTGCACCCGGGCCGGGTCCTGCGCACCGTCGTCCAGCATCGCCCGGACTTCACGCACGGACTTCAGCACCGCTGCATGTTCGTCGGCGTGGCACTGCGCGGCGGGGAAACCGCTGTCGGCCATCCACGCCTCTTCCTGATGGAAGTGCTCGATCAGGTGCGTGGCCACCGCGTCCAGCCGTGCGAGCACGTCGGCGTTGCCGGCGGCCTGCAACGCGGCAACGCAGTCGACGAACTCGCGGTGCGTCGCATCCATGGCCGGGTAGCCCAACAGGTAGGCCTCGGTCCACTGCATTGGTGCACCCATGCTTCAGACCCGCCCTGCCACGGGAATGCAGGCGCCGGTAACGGCCTGCGCATCGTCGGACAGCAGGAACGCGATCACGGTGGCCAGCGTCTGTGGATGCACCCAGCGCGCGAAATCGGCATCAGGCATGTCCGCACGGTTGGCCGGCGTGTCCAGGATGCTCGGGAGCACTGCGTTGACACGCACGCCACGGTCCTTGAGCTCCTCGGCCAGGGCCTCGGTGAGCCGGGCCACGCCGGCCTTGGACGCCGCATACGCGCCCATGCCCAGCGCAGCCTTGTTGGCCGCCAATGCGCCGACGTTGACGATCGCCGCAGGTGCCGCGGCCAGCAGGTACGGCAGGGCTGCGCGGCTGGCCACGACGGCGCTGCGCAGGTTCATCCCGTACAGCGCATCCCAGGATTCGACACTGCCGCCCTCCAGGGTCTCCCAGCGGAACCCGCCAGCGACGTTGACGAGCGAGTCCAGGCCGCCCAACAGGCTGCAAGCCTGCTCCAGCGCTGCAGCCGTGGCCGCCTGGTCGCCCAGGTCGACGTCGCCCAGCACGCCAGCCATGCCGGGCAGCGAGTGCGTCGGCGCGCGATCGAGCAGCACCACGCGGGCGCCGCGTTCGGCAAGCAGGTTGCCCACCGCACGTCCGAGCGCACCCAGGCCGCCGGTCACCAGCACCCGGCGGGAAGAAAGTGAAGCGGCAGCCGCCGCAGGTGTGGAATCCAAGGGTAACTCCGTAGATTTGCACAGATTGATTGAATCTGTTCAGCTATTAGACTTTTCCTCCAACGCGCCGTCAATGCCTGCCACCCCATCCCGTCTTCCGCGAGCCGCCAGGCAACCCCATCAAGGACCCTTCGGGTGCAGCCACAAAAGCTACCTTGCCGGTGTGCCTGCCCCGGGGTGTGCCAGTTCCGCAGGCACGACGGCGCCGGCATCTCGCGCGCGAAAGGACGCGGGCCGTCCCGAGCCCGCTGCAAGCGGCCGGCATTTCCCCCAACCCCTGGAGGGCCGCCCGTACGGGGCCCGCTTCAGCCACAGGGCCGTCGCCCCGCGCGGGAACGACATGGCCCACCTGCCTGGAATCACCCCATGAGCAACACACGACCGATCGCAGACCGATCCATTCCGGTCGATGGCGGCGCGAGCGCTGCTGGCCACGAAACGCACGCGGGCAGCAACGGCTTGCGCCTGGACCTCAGCGAGTTCCACGTGGCCTGGCGCATCGTGATCATTGCCACGCTGGGCATTGCGGCCAATGCTGCGGCGTCGATGCTGTATGCCTTCGGCTCGCTCACTCTGCCCTGGCAGCAGGCTTTTGGATGGGAGCGCAGTGCGATCCAGTCGGCGGTAGGTTTCCTCTTCCTGGGCGCCATCGTGAGCGCGCAGGTGGTGGGCTGGCTGAACCGGCGCTACGGCATGAAACGCGTGACGACCGTGTCGCTGCTGGCGCTGTCGCTGGCCTATATGGCGATGACACAGATGGGGCCCTCCATCAGCAGCCTGTACGTGATGCTGGTGGTGCTGTCGTTGTGCAGCATGGGTACCATGCAGGTCACCTGGACACACATCGTCAACCTCTGGTATGAGCGCAACCGCGGGCTGGCCCTGGCGCTGGTGCTTTCGGGCACGGGCCTGGCCGCCATCATCATCCCGGCCGCCGTGAGCGCTGCCACGGCGAAGTGGGGCTGGCAGGCCGGATTGCTGGTGCTGGCAGTGCTGCCGGCCGGCATCGTGCTGCCCCTGGTACGGCTATGGATGGTTGAGCCGGGCGAGGTTGCAGCAACGGCCTCGGCACGCAGCCCCCAGGTTTCCCGCCCGGCGCCGGGAGGCGTGCCCTTCAAGGCTGCGCTTCGCAGCCCGCGCTACTGGGCACTGAACATCGCCTTGTCCATGGTGGTGGCCGCCGTCGTTGCCATGGTGACGAGCACCGTGCCGTTGCTGCGCGACAAGGGGCTCGATGCCTCGACCGCCGGGCAGGTCTTCGGCAGCTTCGGGCTGTCGCTGATCCTCGGACGCGTGGTCGTCGGCTACCTTGTCGACCGGGTCTGGGCCCCGGGTGTGGCTGCCGTGGCGATGGCGCTGCCGGCGCTGGGATGCTGGCTGCTGGGCCACACCGCCCCCCACGACACCATGATGCTGGCACTGGCCGTGATGCTGATCGGTATCGGGGCCGGCGCGGAGTTCGACATTGCGGCGTTCCTGATGGCACGCTACTTCGGCATGCGCGACTACGGGCCGCTGTTCGGCATCCATCTCGGGATGATCACGTTGGCCTCTACCGTCGCTCCGTTACTTTTTGGGCAGCTCTACAAGAGCACGGGCGACTACGACTCGATGCTGGCCATCTGCACCGGCTTGTTTGTCGTCGGCTCGCTGATGCTGCTGCCTCTGGGACGCTACCCGCGTTTCGAGGCGCCCAGACCCTCCTGAAGCCACAGCGGCAGCAAGCCGCGAGGCGTCTCTGTTGCAACAGCCGCCTCGCATGGTTGGTATCGCGTCGCTTCGATGGGTGAAGTACGGAAGTACGCTAGGCGAGGCAGGGGCGATTCTTGCAGTCCGCCCAAGCGCTACGCTCATCGACAAGCGGCTTGTGGCTTCCTTGAGCCCAAGCCTGCAGAGGCGGCTCCCGTGACCGAGGTGGCAGCTACCGCAGCGTTCGTGGCAAAGAAGGCGACCGCCAAGGTACCGGTGAAGAAGGCGGCGGGCAAGAAGACCGTGCGCAAGGCCAACGTCAACGGCGCGAACGAGCCCGCACCTGCTGCGGGAGGCGAATCGGCCGCGGCCCCCGAGGCGCCGCCGGCCACCGACACGCCGGGCGCCGAGGCCGCAGCGTCTTGACTTTGAGGGCGCACTGGAAGCGAACAAGCGGGCATTCGTGCCCGCGCTTGCCGTGCAGCAAGAATCAAGAAGCCGCTTTAGGAAAACGCGTGCGCGTCACGTTGAGCACGCCAGCTTTCTCAGTGCGCGACTTCAAAATCTCCCACCCGTCCAAGAATTTCTGCTGCTTGAGCTCATTTAACGCATCAACCAAGCACAGGCGGAACGACGCTACTCGCTTGTTCTTTGAACCGCACATGGCGTGCAACTTGGCAACGGAATAAGGAAACGGCTCCCTGTGCGTGCTGTAGAACGCGTGAATCCACTTTGCCAGCGGTGAAAGCGCCAAGCGCTGCTCCCACTCGACCAGCGAGTAATTAGTGGGCAGGTACAGGGTCACCAACGCCTTGCTCAGTTGCAGGCCCCACACCGCCCGGTCATCCTTGCCCTCGGCATCCCAGCGCAGCTCGGTAATGAGGTTGGTCACCAGTTGGCGGCCCGGAGCGATCCGCTCGTCCTTGATGCGAACTTCAGCACCCTTGAGGCGAAGGACGCACTCTCGCAGCCGGTTGTAGTCCTTCTTGCTGCGTCCCCATCCCAGCGCAACGAGCATGGTGTGAGGGATCACCGTGAATTCCTGCCCCACATCGGTCATGCGGCCGAAATGGACCACCTGCAGCCACACGTCAAGATCGTCCTGGCGCAGTTCCTCGCCAGAGAAGACCAGTTCGAAGCCCTCGGCCGTGAACAGCGGCGTCGGCCCCATGCGTTCACGCGGCTGCTTCCAATGCGACGCCGTGAACAGGGCGGCACGGGCGAAGTGGTTGCACAGGCCACGCAGCGGCTCGTGCCAAGGCTGGAACAGCTCGCCCTGCTCGCCCGTCTTGAGCGGCAAGGGCAAGCCGACGGCGCCCACACGCTCCACAGCAGCAGCCCGCAAACGGCTTTCAGCCTCGTCGGTGAACTTCTTCATCCGCGCTCGGGCGGCAGCAGTGATCGCGGTCATGGTAGGTGGCGCGGACGTTGATTCTGCGAAGGTAGCACGGCCCGTTTCGTGTTTTGACGGACAAGGTTCGTGTTCTGACGGACTTTGAGTTGGTGCCGCAGCTGCCTGTACCTTGCTTCGTGTTTTGACGGACGGTCTGGGCTCGTGTTTTGACGGACGCCTCGACTCGTGTTCTGACGGACAGCGTTCGTGGTTTGACGGCAGTTCCTTCGTGGTTTGACGGACGCCCTGCTTCGTGTTCTGACGGACACGGTTCGTGTTTTGACGGCAACACTCTCGTGTTCTGACGGACGCCATTCGTGTTCTGACGGCACAGTTGCTGGAATTTTCATAGCAATGACAACAACTTACGGCAGCTATCCACAGGCGTAATCTGTATTTAACTTCTTCTAATCAACCCGCCCAGGTGGCGGGCAGCAGCCTGCACGCTGGCTTGGACGTGAAACGAAAACGTCCGTCAAAACACGAATGGCGACACAACAGAGCGCCGTCGGCAAGAACACGCTGGCCAGGAAGAAAGGGTGCCCTTGACGCTGATCGTCAGAACGGCCTCGCAACGTGACGCCACCGTTGCTACTGCAACACCACAGGCCGTGGACTTGCCAACCCCAGTTGCAGCTAGCTCACGGCGAGTTCTCACCCGACGTCGAGGCCTCGGTGAGTGCGCTGGCCAGGGCGGCTTCGGCACGCTTTTGCACCAAGCGCTCGAGCGTCATGCCCTGCAGCCGTTACCCAGGGTGATGGCGGCATCGTTGGCACTGCGGCCACCAGTTCCTGCACTGCCTGGATGCCGTCGGGATCTTGGTTGCAGCTTACGGCAATGCGCAGCCAGAGCACGGTGCTGTTGCCGGCTGCCGCCTGGTCCACTTCGACGGTCAGCAGCGGCGTCGCGCAGCATCTGCACGACCTGACCAACGCGCTGGAGGCTTTTCTGAAGCCTGCGCTCGTCCGGCAGCGCATCGAGCGGCTCGCGAAGCCGTCGCGCTGTGGTTTTTCACCGTCTCCCAAAAGTTGCGTGCCTTGTTTGGGCCAATGGTCTGTCGCGTTGTGAACTCCAGTCCGGGCAGCCGGCTGGCACTCCCATGGGGAAACGATGTCTGTCGCGGCGTGGCACCCTTATGGCATGTCCGATGCTTTTGATCCCCGGCCACCTCAGGAATTGCGTGCCTTCTACGACCGTTTTTCGGCGCGGTTCCGCTCGCCGAGCGTGCACCTGTGCGGCTACAGGCTCAGATGGCTTGCCTTCCGCAGCGAGGAGCTCGACTGGGGCATCGAGCGCGCGGTACTGGATCTGGCCTGGGGCGATGAGTCGGTCACCCGGCAAGCCGAGTTTGTGGCACGCGCCCGTGAAGAAGTGCCGGCAGGGTGCTCGCTGACCTTTGTGGAAGTCGGGCTCAGAAAATCGCAGCGGTGCGCAAACGCGGCGCCGCTGGCGCCGCCGAGAGTAGTGCTGACGATATCGATGTGGCGCTCTGGCCACCCATGCGGGCTGCTTGGCCGCATCGATCTGGATGCCGAAGGCCGCCCCACGGGCTCGGCACAGGCCCCGTCGCCATTGGTGCGCATGGGCGGTTGAGCGTGCGGTTCGGGCGACTCCGGGAAGACCCACGCTGCAGGGTGTCCGTGGCACTGCCACGGCGTTGTCATGCTGTGGCGGCCTGCACGAGGCGAACATTGGAGGCAACGCTTGAGCTTGTCGGCCTTCAGGGCCGTGCCCCAGGCTTCCAGTGCTGGCGGTGTGCCTTGCGGCATCTGGCAACTTGGCGATGGCCGGCGTTGCGCCTTCGAGCTCCCGGCCATCATCGTGGGCAGCATGTCACGAAGCTGGCCGGCGCAGCGCTTCACCCTCGAACTTCTTGCCTCGCTCTCGCTACAGAATGCGGTCGCGGTGACCAAGGTTGCCGCGCGCTGCAGCTTCATCGGCCCCGAGTCCGCAGACCGGGGCCTTTTTTTCGTTGCCAAGCGCCAGGGCGGGTCCAGGGCGGGACTGCGGCGTCAGAACGGGCAGCCGTTGGGGCAGCCCCACGCCCTGGCCTTGGCCAGCAGCCGGAACGAGCCGCGCCAGTACGAGGGGCCGCACCATGCGCTGCCGGGCTCGAACACCATGCCCAGGCGCTGCGGCTGCACGAGCGTCACGCGACCGATGCGCCCGTCCATGCCCTGCACCGTGTCGCCCACGGACAGCGGTTCGCTGTAGGGGTCGAAGGCGGTGGCGGCGCCCTCCCCTGCCATGGCCACCAGTTCATCGTCGCCCTCGGCAGGGCACACCGGCGCGAGATACGCCGGCATGAAAGCCCAGGGCACGCCGTCCAGCGTCACCAGCACCAGCCCGAGCGAGGCGCAGCCCGAGTACGCGACCACGACGCCCTCACGGCCGGCCAGGGCGGCGGCTTCTTCGGGCTCGAATGGATTCAGATCCTGCTCCAGCAGATCGTCGGCGGTGGCATCGATGCGCACGCGCTGCCCCGGCCGGAACGCGGAGCGCGCCGTGGCGGGCACCCTGGCCTGTATCGCAGCAGCGCCTTGCGGGAGGACATAGCTCGGCACGAACGACAGCTTCCCGTGCGTGCCGGTGGAGATTGCGCCCAGCGGCGTGCTGCGGCTGGCTTCCAGCGCCAGCCGCTGGCGCAGGTGGGGCTTGAGCGTGGCCTTGTGGGCATCGGTGAAACGGTTGCCAGTTATGGGACCAAGTGGCGACATGGCTGGTACTCCAGAAGGCCGGCAGGAAGGGCCGCCAACCAAGGCCCAGGGGACTCAGTACGGGACGAAGGGCGCGGACGCCAGCGCCAGCAGCAGAGCGGCGATGAAGCCAAGCACGTCCCAGGGAAAGGACCGGGGACGGTCGCGCGTGTGGTCGAACACGTCAGCCGCGGCCTGCTTGGCGAGGGCTTTGTCGGTGTCGTGCACATCAGGCATTGCCAGCCTCCGGATTGCGGATCGGACAGCCGCCGCCACGCAGGCAGCGGTGCTGGTACTGGCATGGCGGGCACGCCGGGTCCTCGCCCTCCTCGGCCACGCAGGCGGTCTCGTGCTCGCGGATCAGGGCATCGACCCGCAGTTGCCCGGTGGAGTCCGTGGGCCGGTGCGCTGCGAGCCAGTGAATCGCCGCTCGGCGGACGGCGCTGCTCATGCCATCGCTCCCAGGGCGCGCGACACCGCCACATGCGCCGCTTCCACCAGTACCGCGATCCGGGCCTCCAGGGCTTGTGCCTCGGACGCGGCGCGCAGAGCGGGAAGAGCAGTCAGTGCCTGGGCAACGGTGAACAGGTCCGGGGCCGCCTTGAGCAGGTGGGCTGTTGCCAGGACCGGCACCACAGCCACCAAGCCGCCAGGACACGGGAGGTTGTCGTGATGCAGGGTTCGCCCGCTGGCTCCCAGGTAGTAAGGGCCGGGCTCGAATGCGAAATGCAGGCCACCACAAGAAGGCTGCTGGCTGGCGGTTGCCGCATGGCCCCGCGCCGGGGGCCACGGGCTGCGCATGATGCACGGCCCTTCCATCACAGCCCCGCGCGGCAGTAGTGGACGTGATCGCGTTGGGCGATCCAGCGGTCTTCGGCGGCGTAAGCCGCCCAGAGGTCGGCGTAGTCGTCGGGCTCGCTGTCGTCAGCGAAGAGGCCGTTGTAGTGGCCTTCCGCTTGCGCGAGCCACTTCTTCAGCTGTTCGGCGTGGAAGAAGCCGGCGTCTTCGCAGAGATCGACGCCGCTTTGGCCGATGACGCAGACGGTCGGAATGATTTCGACGTCACGGCCCCGGTGGTCCTCGTTGACTTCGACCTCGTACCCGATGACGACCGGGATGCCGGCGAAGGTGCTGTCGAATTTAAAGACATCAGGAGAAAACTGGAAACTGCTCACTGCTATCTCCATTAGCACCTGCGCTGGTGCATGGAGATTATTTTAATAGAATGTGCGCATCATTCTCTAATGATGGTCAATAATACATAAGTCATTAACAACAAATATTTATATTTAAAGCCGAGTCATTGCGATTGACACCGGCGTATCCAGACGAAGTTTTGTGTGCGTATAGGATTGCGAGTCTGCGATGAGTTTGGGCATTGAACAGCAATGGGAAGACGTACACAGCCGCTGGTGTTGAGCGAGCAGGACAAACTGACGCTGGAGCAGGCAGTGAAGAAACACGCTGATTGGCGAGTGCGCGAGCGAGCACAGACGCTGCTGCTATTGGGGCAAAGCTTGGATTGCGCTGAGGTGGCCCGGCGCCAGGGGCTGTGTGTACTGACGGTGCGCACCACGCGCCGGGCGTGGCGTGAAGAAGGTTTGGCCGGGCTGGCTGACAAGTCCCGCTGCGGCGCGCCGCCCAAGCTCACGGAATTGGAGGTACGGCGTCTGGTGCAATGGGCCAATGATGAAGCGCTGACGGCGCCTGCGCTGTTGGCTCGCCACCAAGAGGCGCACGGCACTGAGGTGCACGTCAACACGTTGGTGACGGCGCTCAAGCGTCGGGGCTTGGTGTGGAAGCGCACGCGCCACAGCCTTAAAAAAGACGCGATCCCGTGCGCTTCGAGCAAGCCTGCCGAGACGTCCAAGCCCTGAGGACCCGGGCGCAGGCTGGAGAGATCGAACTGGCCTATCTGGACGAGGCGGGTTTTGCGCAAGTGCCGCCCAACCGCAGCGCCTGGACCGTGCAAGGCCAGCAGCACGGCATAGATGCCGCGCGGGGCAAGAGACTCAACGTCATGGGTGCTTTGCTCAGCAGCGGTGGCCTCTTCAGCGCGCATACGTGGTGCAGTTTTACCGCCGACCTTTTCGTTGCCTTTCTGGGCCTGTTGCGCCAGCACGTGGGAAAGCCGCTTACCGTCATTCTTGATAATGCGCGCTTTCACACTGCACAGGACATTCAGCCTCATTTGAAATTACTCCACGATCAAGGAGTGACGCTGTATTTCTTAAGCCCCTATAGCCCGGAACTCAATCGTATAGAAAAGCTGTGGTATTTGATGAAGCATCGCTGGCTTGCACTCAGACGACGCGACACGCAGGAACTGGAGCGCGATATCCTTCATATTCTTGATAACTTTGGATCAACTTATAAAATGGCATTTTGAGTAAAAATATTTATTGTTGATGACTTATCTAGTGGCACACGTTTTCGATTTAAAATTTAAAACAGTTCCGTGCAATGCGTATGAGATTGGAAAAGCTAACTTGAATCTTTTTTGAGATGGTTTCCCGGCTGCTCATTCAGACGCCCACCAGCAACCACACCGTTAAGGAAAGCGCGCACCTCGCGCTCATCGGTCAAGCCGCAGGCCACGGCATGCTGGATGACACGCACCAAGTCCGACATGGGCAACCCGATGGCGTCAGGGCGCCGGATGGGCGCGGCCTTGATCTCCTGGGGCGGTACCGGCGCGGGCTGCCGCTGCACGGTGTGTTCGATCCTGGCCTCGGGCTCCTTGAGTCCCAGCAACTCATCGACGGAAACGCCGTAGTGCAGCGCCATCCATCGCAGCACGAACGGATCGGGCAAGGCACGCCCCGTCTCCCAAGTCGAAACCGTGCCGAGTCCCTTGCCCAGAGCGGCGGCAACTTCGCCCTGCCTGAAGCCCTGGCCGTTGCGGGCGTTCTTGCGAGCCCGGCGAAACCGCTCGCCCATCTCCCGCCGCAGCTGAGCTTCGTTGTCATCTTCCATGCGGGCGACTGTAATGACTCAAGCGCAAGAAAAATCTAAATTCGTTCAAGTTCTATCCTGGACCCCCTTGTCAAGGCAGGCACGGTGCGAGGAAATTGCACCCAGACGACACTGCTGCAGATCGCCACGGAGGTTTCCATGTCGCCGCGCGCCGAGTTCGTTGATGTCCTGTTCGACCGGCTCTCACTGCGCTACGGCTGCGCCTTTCTCGCGCGCTGGAAGGGGCTGGATCTGCAAGCCGTGAAGGCCGACTGGGCGCGCGAGTTGGCCAGCTACGCCGAGCGGCCGGAAGCCATCGAGCACGCGCTGGCGCTGCTGGACCCGAATGAGCCCCCCACCGCGGCTTGCTTGCGCGACCTGTGCAGCACCGTGCCAGCGCCAGCGTTCCGCGCGAAACCCGAACCCAAGCAGGCGCAGCGCGCGGCTGAGATCCGGCACAAGTACCTGCGCCCGGTGCCGCCCAGAACGGGCCGAGAGCGCGCCTGGGCCGCCGACATGGTGCAGCGTGCCAACGCCGGCGAGCGCGTATCGGGATACGGACTGCGCCTGGCGCTGGACGCACTGAAGCGGCAGGGCCCGCTGCGATAGGCCCACCGCTGGCAGGAGCGCGCACGATGAAGAAGCCACAGCCGCAGGTGGAATGGACCGTGGACGGCATGGACGACGTGATCGTGACCGCGGACGGCGACCTGACGGAAGACGAGGTGCGCGACGCGCTGCACTTCGATGGCCGTGTCATGGCGCGTGTTGAGCTGTCCCCGCGCGAAGTCCCGGTGCCCAAGGGTTCGAGCCCCAAGTTCGGCAAGAACGCCAAGTACCACGCCCCCGCCCTGATCTACGCGCGTCAGGGTCTGTCGGTTGTTCAGGAGCGATACCAGGTCCAGTTGCCGCCGGGCAGCCTGAACACTCCCGCCCCGGAGATCGGCGTCAAGCTCGCGCGCATCGCCGCCAGCGACTGGACCGAGCGCACCGTGCATTGAAAGCAATGGCTACTCTTGAACGCCGTGGAGGTCCCGATGAACGTCATCACCGTGATGCTGTTCGATGAGCAGTTCGGCACGCTGGTCGCCGCGGCCAGGACCGCGCAGGACCAGGCCAAGGCGTGCGCGAGCAGCCTGGGGCTCTCGCCGGCGCTCGGGCTCCAGTACCGTGATCGCGCTGCGGCGCTGGGCAATGCCGCCATGGCGCTGCAGATGAACGCGCGCCCGGGCAACGTGAGCGCCGAGCTGGCGGACCTTAAGGAGCGGCACGAGGCTCTGCTGCGCCAGCTCGACAAGGAAAAGGCCCGCGGCGACACGCTGGCCGCAGCGCAGCGCTGCGCAACGCGCTGGAGCGGCTGGGCCCGGCTGCCGGCTCGGCGCCCGTCCAGGCGGCACCCGCGCACGTCTCGCACCCCTGAGGCGCCACGCTCCGCGGCCGTGCCACCGGCCACGCCCATGAGTGACCTCTTCCTGAGCTACCGCCGGCCAGACTGCCCCACCGCCACGGGCCGGCTGGCCGACCGGCTCCACGCCGAGTTCGACGCCGAGCGCGTGTTCCTCGACGTGGGCGACATCGTGCCCGGCGCCGACTTCGTGCAGACACTGGAGCGTGCGCTGGTCAGCGCCACGGTGGTGCTGGCGCTCGTGGGCCCCGGCTGGCTGCGTGCGGCGGCAGGCGACGGCCGCCGCCGCCTCGACGACCCGGACGACTTCGTGCGGCGCGAGATCGAGCTGGCGCTGCGCCAGGGCAAGCCAGTGATACCCGTGCTGCTGGAGGGCGCCCGGATGCCCGGGCCGCAGGACCTTCCACCCTCGATGCGGGACTTCGCGACCTGCCAGGCGGTGGTGCTGGCCACCGATCGCTGGGACGCCGACACGGCAGCGCTCCTCGACGTGCTGGCGTCGCGCTACGGTATCCATCCCGGTGCAGCCGCCGCCCGGCACGCGAGGGCCTGGTGGCGCTGGCCGGCGCGGTGGCTGACGGACCTGGCGGAGCTGCTGGCCCATCCCCGTGCCCTCGTCCTGCGGCGAGTGGGAAACGGCGTGAGTGCCGGCACCGACGCCGCCATGCTGCAGGCGCTGGTGCTGTGCCTGGTGCTGGGCGCGGTGCTGGAGGGGCCGCTGCAGCGCTGGGTGGTGCCCGGCGTCACCCTCGGGCTGCTGACGGCCACGGCGCTGTCGTCGGTGCTGGCCGGGGCCTGGCGCGTGGTGCGGCGCGCACCCTGCTGGCGCCGCATCTGGCCGCCGCTGGCCTACCTGTTCAGCGGCGCGTGGCTGTACTTCTGCGCAGGCGCCTTCGTGATGTTCCTGGGCGTCGAGCTGGTCCAGCCCCACGTGCTGGAGCGCTTCCTGGCGCAGGCCCGCCAGGAAGGCATGGCCGGGCTGCCCGCGGCATCCGCCTTGGTCGCGCAGGCGACCCGGGGCCCGGCACTGGCGGGTGTCGCGCTCGGCAGCGCGGTCTGGCTGGCGGGCGTGGCCTGGTGCGTGAGAGGCTGGGCGGTGTTTCGCATCGTCTTGGATGCGGGCCGCTTGGCAGCCTGGGGCGCCACGCTGCTGTGGTTGGTCGTGTTGGCCGCGCTTGGCACGCTGACCGGATGGCTCGCAGCGTAGCGCTGCGGGCTGCCGCTGCCGCGGCGGGCAGCGCACTGGCGATCCCGCTGCGGCTGAACAGGGTGTCCGCCCTCAGCGCCCGCTCGGTCCGGTGTGCTCGCCTTCGGGCTGCAGCCTTGCCAGCCGCCACATCACGCGCTGCGCGATCAACCGCGCGGTCCCCGGCTCGACCATCAATCGAACGGCCAGCAGGTCACCGCGCTGATCCTGCGACAGCCGCTGCCAGTCGGCTGGCGCCGACTCCTTGCCTGCGGCCATGCGCTCGATCAGGTTGCCGGCCTCGATCAGCAACTCACCCGGCTCCGGCGCGCATTGCAGCAGCACGGCGCCGCGCTCGTTCGTGGCGGCGTGCCAGCCCAGCGGCAGCAGCCCGAACAGCTCGTGGTCCAGCCAGGGCGAGGCATCGAAAGGGGCTGCTGCCGTGCTCGTGGACGGCTCAGGGGCATCCTCGCGCCACAGCTCGACGGCGTCAGGCCCGATGCGGCCCAGCCGGTAGGCCCTGGCCAGTCGAGCGCCGTCACGGCGACAGGCGTCCAGAACCCGGATCCGCTCCATCATGCCTTTCTGGTGACGAGCAGCGTGGCTGCGCACGGTGCAATCAACGGCCGATGTCCGCATCGTCGTCTCCCCCGCCAGGCACGCCGTCATGCCCCAGGCTGTAGAGCACGTATCCACACCCAGCCGCGCCCTGCAGTCTTGCAGGGCCTCCAGTTGCACGCAGGTCACCGGCGCTTCCTGAGGCTGCTGGTGCGGCATACCCCATGGCGCAGCAACACCAAGGAGCAGCGCGACGATGACGAGCATCAGCGTCAGGAAAGCGCCGCGCGACCCCGTGCGGGGGCTGTCTGGTCGGATGGCTCATGGGGTGGACGAGGTGGAGGGCTCTCGGTGGCAGGCCGCGGCGCCAAGGCCCGGACCATCGGCGCCTGGAGCCGCTGCAGGGTCTGGGCCGCAGGCTGTGAGACTTACTCGACAGGAGTAGCTGCAGGAGCCACCGCGTCACTTGGGAGCTCATGCCGCCGGGCCGCAGTGTCGCGACGTTTGTGCAGCTTCTTGGTGGCATAGGCAACCTGCTCGGGCGTGACCTCGCCTTCGACCTCGCCGGCCAAGTTGAAGCGCGCTCCGCCGGCCGCGACGGCCTCGAAGTAGGCGTCGGAGGTGGCCTGCGCCGACAGTGCCAGCTTGAGCGGGATGCACCCCAGTGGCAGGCGGCCAGCCTTGCGCTCGGCGTCGAGCACCTTGCCGGTGCCGATGGCCATCGGCCGCACGCTGGTGAAGAGGCCCGGGAAGTGCTCGGCGAGCACCCGAAGCGCGGCCTCGGCCTTGGCCGCCTGGCGGTGCTGGCGCTCGGCGTCGCTCAAGGGCTCCTGCCGGGGGCTGGCGGGTGGCACATCGGCGCTGGCCGCCTCCCCGGCTTGTGAGGGCACGGCGGGCGGCGTCGGCGCCTTGGCCTTGAGCCTGAGCACCGGCCGGTCCGCCCTTGTTTGCGCGATGGCCGGCGCCGCCTGGGGCTGCTCGTTGGCGACGATCACGACGCGGCGCTGCTTGCGATGGATGACGGGTTCGGTGCTCATCGTGGTGGGGGCATGCTGCCCGAATAACTCAAGCTGCCTGGCACTGCTGCGAGAAAAGCCGCTCCAGCCGCACGCGGGGCGTGGCCTGGGCACGCGACAGAAGCGCGTGGCTCACGTCCGTGACACCGTAGCGCCGGGCCACGTCGGCACCGATGCGGCACCACAGGTGGCTGGCCATCTCGGCGTCCACCATGGCGCGGTGGGCGCGGCCGGGCCTGGGCAGCTGTAGCGCGTCAACAAGGACCCCGAGCTTGTGGCTTGTGCACTCGGGGTACAGGCGCCGCGCCAGCAGCATCGTGCAGGCAAAGGGGCTGTTGGCATCCAGCGCCAGCCGCTGCAGCTCAGCCTGCCAGAACTTGCGATCGAACGAGGCGTTGTGTGCCACGACCGGCAGCGCGCCGATGAAGCGCGCCGCGTCTCGCATGACTTGGCCCACCGAGGGTGCCGTGGCCACCATCGCGTTGCTGATGCCGGTGAGATCAGTGATGAAGGCCGGGATGCGCCGACCCGGGTTCATGAGGCTCTGAAAACGATCAACGATGCGGCCGCCCTCCACCAGCACGATGGCGATCTCGGTGGGCCGGTCACCCATGTCCGGGCTCAGGCCCGTGGTTTCGAAGTCGAGGACTGCGACGCGCTCCATGTGTCTTCCCTGCAGCAGCCGCAAGGATAGCGACCACAGGCCACCTGCCCATCACAGCACGGCACTAAGCAAAATTCGTGCCATGTAATTGCCGCTGGGTCACCTTGAGGCCAGCGGAAAGAGGGTCGAGACCATCACAAGGCTCCGCAAGAAACCTCGGCATTCATGCCGGGGAGGGATAGCGGTACGCGCGAAGCGGTAATGCACTCGAGACGTGGTGTCCGCACGAGCGTTCTCCTATGCTGTACGGAATGACAGTCCGTATGCTTCGTCTGCGCATCAAGGACCGCCACGCCAAGTGGCTGTCCGAGCGCGCACGTGAGGTAAACACGGTCTGAAACTACTGCAACGAGCTCAGCTACAAGGTCTGGGAGCGCGAGCGGCGCTTCCTGAGCGGCTTCGACTTCTGGCCGTTCCTCAAGGGCGTGACCAAGGAAGGGCTCGGCCTGCCGGTACAGACGGTGCAGGAGGTCGCCGAGCAGTACGCGGTGAAGCGTCGAACGGCCAAGAGGACAAGGCTGGCGTGGCGCAAGTCCGGCGGCGCGCGGCGCAGCCTGGGCTGGCTGCCGTTCAAGGTGCGCACCATCCGCTACGCGCACGGGCAGGTCTGCTACGCCGGACAGTGGCTGTCGCTGTGGGACAGCTACGGACTGGGCAGCTTCGAGTTGCGCGCGGGTTGCATCAGCGAGGATGCGCGCGGGCGCTGGTACTTGAACGTCACGGTCAACGAGCCCGATTTCGTCGGCCCGCTGCCCATGCCGCCCGTGAGCGAATGCATCGGCATCGACCTGGGCCTGAAGGAGCTCGCGGCGCTGTCCAGCGGGGAGAAGATCGCCGCGCAGCGCTTCTACCGTGACCTCGATCCGGCGCTTGCCGCCGCGCAGCGCGCGGGCAAGAAGGCTCGCACCAAGGCGATCCACGCCAAGATCGCCAACCGGCGACGTGATCACCTCCAGAAGTTCTCCACCACCCTGGTGCGCCAGCACCGGGGTATCTTCGTTGGCAGCGTCAACGCCCAAGCCCTCGCCCGCACGAGCTTTGCAAAGAGCGTGCTCGACGCGGGCTGGAGTTCGTTGCGGACCATGCTGCAGACCAAGTGCGATCGCGCAGGCGTGTGGTTCCGCGAGGTCAACGAAGCGTTCTCCACCCAGACCTGTTCTTCGTGCGGATCGATGCCGCCGGAGCGGCCGAGAGGTATCGCAGGCCTTGGAATAAGAGAGTGGACGTGCAGCGCATGTGGGGCGGTCCACGACCGCGACGTAAACGCGGCACGGAACATTCTCGCGGTCGGGCATGGCCGTCTCGCAGGAGGAATCACCGTCCTTCGGGGCGTGTGAGGATGTCAATACAGGCGCCGAGCCTTCTACGGCCGCTGCGTTATGTTCCCAGGCCACACCGCAGCCAGCTTGGGTTTTTCCCGGTCGCGCAAGGGCTTGGAAACGCGCGCTTCGTGCTCGATCATCAAACTGTTCCAGCGCATGCTGAGCTGCAGTTCGAAAGGCCGACATGGGGCACGTGGTACACCAAAGTCGGGCCGTACACGGCCTGGCACTGATCCTGGCCCTTCTCTTCGCGCTCTAGCCTGCCGGCTTGTCTGCCCCCACTGTAGAAGCCGCCGGGGCTGCTGCGTTACAGGCGCAAGCCCTGGCTCCCTTGGTGCAAGGCTTCTGGGAAACGGTGGTGATGTACGCGGGCCGCTGACGCAGTTGATTGCTCGTTGCGCGAGCGGGGATGTCCAACGCCCCGGAGCAACGGAGCACACGCAACGCCGACAAGTTGCCCACGGCGGCGCAGTTGCAGCGACCTGTGCAGCACCGCGCCGGTGCGGGCTGTCACGCCGAGCCCTGACCCAAGCAGCCGCAGCGCATGGCCGAGGTCCGGGGCAAGTACCCGCCTCGGCGGCGCCCATAACCGGCAAAGAGAGCGGGCCTGGGCCTCGCAGATGGTGCAGCGTGCAAACGCCGGCGAGCGCGTGTCGGGCTACAGCCTGCGCGTTGTGCTGGATTCACTCAAGCGGCCAGGCTCGTAGGTTTAACCGGCTGCGGCGTGCACCAAGCGCGCCACGCTGACCAGCACCAAAAATCGGCAGCAAGTCGGCAGCCCCAGCCATCAAGGGGCTGCACCGCGCTGATCAGGCCAGTACCGGGTCCTGGGGCAGGCGGCGCGTGCACTGAACGTGTACCGCGCGGCTGCAGCTCACCTCAACTGACCGCGCAGGACGCCGGGAGCGCAAGGCCAACCAAGCAGGTGTCCGGCAGTAGTGGCCAAGAGCCGCCATCAGAAAGAATGAGGACCGAGCGCGGCAACGCCCGGACCTCGCCAACCGCTGGAGCGAAAGGCACAGCCTGAGGCTGCGCCGCAAGTCTAGTGCCTCGCGGCGGCCATCCAGGGTTAGGCCACCAACGAATTGACGAAGCCAAGAACGTGGTGTGAGCGTGTTCACACTCTGTATCTCTGCATGCCTTGTATTTTAGCTTTATATAATTTATATTTAATACATCGCAGCACACGAAGTGTAGCGATCCGGGGCCCAGGGACGGCGGCAACCGTCCCCCCGGTTCAACCGCTGGAGAACCTTGATGGCACATCTCATCGACACCACCACAGGCCGCGCCGCTATCGCTTTCGTCGGCGAGGCCCCATGGCACAAGCTGGGGCGGCGCCTGACGGCGGGCGCTGACCTCGAAACCTGGCGGCGCGAAGCCGGACTGGCGTACACGGTCCAGCGCACATCCGTCCTCTTCCAGCGTGCCGATGCCGGCGCCGCCGACCGCATCGAGGCGCTGGAAGGCCGGGACGTGCTGTATCGCTCGGACACGGGCAGCGCCCTAAGCGTCGTGAGCAGCGGCTATCAGGTAGTGCAGCCGGGCGAAGTGCTCGACTTTTTCGGCAAGCTCGCGGAGGCTGGCGGGTTCGTGCTGGAAACGGCCGGCGCTCTCTCGGACGGCAAGCGGGTCTGGGGGCTGGCGAAGGTCAACGACGGCGCCCCGGTTGTCGGCCAGGACACGGTGCGTCCTTACCTGCTGCTGGCGACCTCCTACGACGGGACGATGGCCACCACCGCCAAGTTCACCGCCATCCGGGTCGTGTGCCACAACACGCTGACGATGGCGGCCGGTACGGGATTGAACGTCACGGGCGGGCAAACCGAACAGGACACCACCGAAGGGCCGGTGGTGCAGTGCGTGCGCGTCCCGCACATGAAGAAGTTCGACGCGGGCGCCGTGCGCCAGCAACTCGGCATCGTGCTCACGGCCTGGGACCGCTGGCTGGTGGAGGCGCGGCTGCTGGTGCAGGTGGACGTGACGGAAGCGCAGGCTGACCGATTCGTGTCTGATCTGCTTTCCACCGTTCAGCGCCCGCCCAAGGGGCAGCCTCTGCCGGACGTGCGCGCGAGCCGCGGCTACAAGCGGCTGATGGGCCTCTTTGGCGGCGAACAGATCGGCGCCGACCTCTGCGGCAGGAGGAGCGCATGGGCGCTGCTCAACGCGGTCACGGACTACGTGGATCATGAGCGCGGGCGCAGCGACGACACGCGCATGACCTCGGCATGGTTCGGCGCTGGCGAGGGCCTGAAGTTGCGCGCCTGGGAGGCAGTGCGCGAGTTGGCCGCGAAGGCCGGCGCCCTGCCCGCCTAACGCCACTGCCTGCGGGCAGACGCCCCGCCATCCACGCCGGCCTTGCCCGGCGTGGTGCAACCCCCCTCCTCCACACCCAGGAGTGAGCTCATGTCCTTGCTCATCGTGACTGATCAGCCGCCCGGCCCGTTGCCTGAGCAGTCGTCAGCACATGCCCCCGACACCCATGCAGCACGGGTTCGCCGCGTATCGCATGAGGAATTTCAACAGACGCTGCAGCGGGCCAGCTTCGGACTGGGCGCAGGCTTGGCCTTCAAGTACGACGCCAGGCGTGACGAAACCATCTGGACGCTTGACGGCAAGCCCATCGGGCTCACGGTGGGCCGCGTCGGCGCCACGGCTGCCTGCTATCTGATCGCCTGACCCACGCGGCACACGTGCCCAGTGGAGTGCAGGAGTAGGGGGCAGCAAGGCTGCCTTCGAATGGTGCTGCGAGGCGTTGCGGGGCCGCCACGAAGCCGCATCGCTGCAGCTTGCCATGGGCCAGCAACACGCCGTGAATCTCGACTTGGTGGCAGCACTGCGTGAGTGCGTGGCCCAGCTGGAGCAGGTACAGGCTCCCCTGGCAGCCGGAGCACGCGACACCCTGGGACGCTTCCAAGTCAGCGCATCAAGCCCTGCAAGTAGCGGCTGCCGACAGGAAAATGCGTAATAATCAGGAATTACATCGGAATTACTTATGTTGATGCAGGCAGGAACATGTCAAAACCGCCCAAGGTGCTGCTGACACCGGAGCAGTTCGAGCGTGCCGTGCGAGAGGGGCACACGCTCGCAGACCGTTCGCTCAAGCTGGCCCGGGCGATGTTGGTGGACGGCGTCCCCACAGTACAGGCCGCAGAGGCGGCGGGCGTGAAGCCGGCGCAGGCCAGCCAGACCAAGGCGCGCGTCCTGAAGTGGCACGCCACGGCACAGAGCCGCAAGCTGTCCGCCGAGGATTTCATGGCAGCCAAGCCGCTGCGCGAGGCTCTGATGGAGGCGCTGCGGCCCGAAATGTTGAAGCTCCAGCGCGCGGGTTATCCAGTGACGGCGCTGGTCGAGTACCTGGCAGCCAATGACGTGACAGCAACGCCGGAAGAAGTGCAGGCGCTGATTGAGAAAGGCAACGTATGAAGATCCTGGCTCTGGCGGTTCGCAAGGGCGGCGTCGGCAAGTCCGCCGTCGCGTTCCTGACCGCGCGGCATTTCGCGCACAGCGGCCTGCGTGTCCTGGCCATCGACATCGACGACCAGGGCCACCTGTCCAAGCCGATCCGGCGCTCGGGCAAGGCCGTGGTGGCCGAGATCACGGCAGACCAGCTGTTCACGGACCCCGATGCCGCAATTCCCGTGGCGCCGTTCGTGCTGGTACCAGCCGGGCCTGGGCTCACGCAGCTTGAGCGGGAATCCGGTAAGGGTAGGGACGTTCGCAACACGCTGGCCTCCAACTTCCGGGCGGCGCTTTTGCGGGCGAAGGGGAGCTTCGACGTGGCCGTGATCGACACGCCGCCGGGCATTGATATCCGCCTGCTGGCCGCGCTGGTGTCGGCCAGCCACGTTCTGTCGCCGATCCAGCTCAGCGACCAGTCCATCAGCGGCCTTGTCCAGTTGCTCAAGGACCCGGCCGTGGGGATCGAGCGCATCAAGGAAATGCTCAATCCGCAGCTGGACTTCCTGGGCATCCTGCCCAACATGGTCGAGCGCAACCCGAATCAGGTTCAAGGCATGAACGACCTGATGGCAAACCCGACGTTCTTTTCGCGGCTGTTCTCACTCGTGGACGAACCGAAGACGGCAGCCGATATCTGCCGCATCCCGAAACGCGAAGTGATCCGCGAATGCCATACCGAAGGGCTGCTGCCCTTCGAGTGGAAGGACAAGACGGCGGCGCGAGACGCGTGGAAGGAACTGCGCCCGGTGCTGGATCGCATCGGCGTTCGGATGGGGGTCATGGCATGAGCAGGACTGCACGACTGGACTTGGGCGACCTGGATGCTCCCCTTGAGCGGGCCACGGTATCGGACGGCAAGCCGCTGCTGCTCGATCCCCAGACGATCCGGTCCAGCCGCTGGGCGAACCGGCATGAGAGCTCTTTTCAGGACGCAGATTTCGAGGAACTGAAAGCAGAGATTGAAAGTGCCGGCGGCAATGTGCAGCCGATCAAGGTCCGGCCGCTCGAGGCGGGGGCTGGTGGAGTGAGGTACGAGGTGGTTTTTGGCCATCGACGCTACCGAGCTTGCCTGGAGCTGGGCCTGAAGGTTGCGGCGATTACGGAAGAAGTCGGCGACCTCCAGTTGTGGATGCAGATGGAACGGGAGAACCGCAGCCGCAAGGATCTCTCTGCCTGGGAGCAGGGAGTGGCGTACCAGCGCGCGCTGGATGCTGGGTTTTTCCCAAATGCCTTGGCAATGTCCAAAGCCATCGGGCGCAGTGTCGGCGCGGTGTCCGGCGCGCTCGCCATTGCGAACTTGCCGGTAGAAGTGATCGCAGCGTTTGCCTCGCCAAGCGATGTTCAGTTCCGGTATGCGAAGGAGCTGCGGGATGCGGTGGTACAAGCGCCGGAAGCGGTGCTGGCCGCCGCCAAGGCGTTGAAGGACACCGGCCCCCAGCCAGCGGCCGAGGTGTTCAAGAAGCTCACCGAGGCTGCGTCTGGTGCTTTTCAACCCTTGAAAACGGCCAGCGACGCTGTAGCTGCTGCACCCAGTGAAGAAGAGGCTCCTGCAGTTCCAGACAAGTTTCAACCGTTGAAAACGGCTACTGAGGCTGACGTAGAAAACCCTCAGGACAGCCACTTCGACGCGTCGTCCAGCGATTTTCAACCGTTGAAAACGAACGGATTAGCAGTGCCGGGCGACAAGGGCAACGGGGCTCCGAAAAGCAGGACCGAGGCAATGGCTGTTCCAGAGCGCCGAGCGAAGATCGGTGGCAAGCCGGTTGTGTTCCGGGCCAGCGGCAAGAGCACAGTCCTGGAGATCGATGCTGCTTTGCTTCCGCAAGAGCAGTGGGCTGACTTCGAAAAGATGCTTCGCAAGTTGTGGAAGTAGGGCCACCAGCCACACAGCCGGGCACATCCGCTGAACCGAATGACGAAGCCGCTGCGGGCGGCTTTTTCGTGTTTTGACGGTGCAGGGCTGAAAACGCTTGTTGCCCGGCCAGTCCTGCAAAGCTGGCCGTTGGCCGCCTTTGACTGCGGCCGCGCCCGCTACAGCGGGCGTTCGGTGTGAAGCGATGCCCCGCTTGGCTGCCGTTTTCAACGGTTGAAAACGCCCTGCGACCGTCCAGTAGAGGTCAGCAGCGCTGGGAGTGGATGAGCGAACTCCCTCTCCAGCCGGTGTTTTCAACGGTTGAAAAACGCCCGCGCCCGGCCTACCAAGGCCAGCGACACCAGGGGTGTTCGATGATCGAACCCCCCTTCTTGGCCAACGTTTTCGACGGTCGAAAATGGGCCGCACTCGGCCCGCCGAGCACAGCGAAACGGGATGGACGCGGCTGCTTCCATAGCTTGCCGGTTGCCCCTCAGGAGCCAGAAGCAGCCGATCCATGTGCTGATCTGGCTTGATGACGTAGCTGGGGAAGGCTAGTCCAGCCGGCACTCTGCGCCGTGCCCAGCCGGTTGTCGGCTGTCGTAGTCGGTGATCGCACCCGATACAGCGGCCCCTTGGTACGACGCGATGCAAGCTCGCGTAACGCTCCAACACCCCACAGATAAAGCATTGCAGGATAGGCTGTCCGCCGTATTTGGTGTGCGCTGCGCTTTGGATTTCAAGGAGCCGCCGCGATGACCGACCTGTACACCGTGCTGCCTGATGTAGTCCACCCGCTGTACGCGAGCTGGCCGCCAACATGGGCTGGTAACGGGGAGGGCGCATGACGACACCCCGCAAGCGGGAAACGCTCACGGTCGATGTGCGCGGCCTGAAAGAGCCAATCGCCGAGGCCAGCGGCGGCCAGCCCAGCCCGTGGGTGCGATCGCTCATCGAGGCTGCCCTGCAGGCGCCCAGCCGTCCGTCCACGCGTGTCTCTCCCAGGCGGCCTCATGACAACGGGAGCAAGCTGACTGTCTGGCTCTCGACCCTCGAGCGCCAGGCGCTGTTGGAAGGCGCTCTGGCTGAAGGCCTGTCCCAAGCCGAGTACGTGGGACGCCTGGCCACCAGCCGCAACGCCGGCGGCGCCTTCATCGGCCATGAGGCGCTGAAGCGGCTTGCCGAATCGAACCTGCAGCTCGTGAAGATCGGCGTCAACCTGAACCAGATCGCGCGCGCGCTCAACGCCATGGGGCAGGGCGCTCCGGGGGAGTTCAAGGATCAGGACCGCGAGCGCATCGAGGCGGCCGCGCGGGCCGCGCTCGATCATGTCGAGCTGGTGGCCAGCCTCATCGACCACCTGGAAGTCACGCGGCGCAAGGCAGGGCGCCGGCGGAGGGCAGAGCATGCCAACGATCACCAGCACGCCCCGGGGCCCCGCGGTTGACGGCATCCTGCTGCAGTGGGGAGCGGTGCTGTTCGAGAACGCACCGCAGAGATTCAAGGGCGCCAAGGACCCGCATCCGAACTTGAAGCTGAGAAGCCGCAACGCCGGCGAGATCCGCGACGAGATCCGGGCGCTGACACGGCACGATCCCCAGGTCATGGTGAAGCTCCTGAGCGACCAGAAGGGCATGCGTGACGTGCGCAAGGTGCTCAAGTACATCAGCCGTGACCACACGCTGCCGCTGCAGGACGAGCAGAGAGACGTCTACGAGGGAGCCGCAGCAACCGTTGGCCTTGCTGAGCAGTTCAGGTACGCGAGCTACACGGTTCCCGAAGACGACGGCAAGTGGCGCGAGACCTTCCACATGGAGCTCGGGATGAGCCGCGGTTCGGTGGACGTGGCCACGCTCCAGGAGTCCGTGCGGGCGTTTGCCGAGGCCGAGTTCCCGGGCCACAAGTACGCATGGGCCTTCCATGACCATCAGGAGCACCCGCACGTGCATCTGGTCGTGCGCACCGTCAACAGCGACTTCAAGCGGCTCAATCCCCGCAAGGCCGATCTGCACCGCTGGCGCGAAACGTTCGCGGCCGAACTGCGGCTGCGCGGGGTCGAAGCCCGGGCGACACGCCGTGCGACGCGGGGTGCGACAAAGGCCAGCACTGTCCAGTGGGAAGCCGATGCTGCCGAACAGGGACGCTTGCGCAAGAGCCGCGGCAACGGCGTCGCCCTGCGGGAAGACACGATGCTCGCCGCCCTCACAGCCTGGAAGCACGTTTACAACGCGCTGGCCAGGTCAGACGATCCACAGGACCAGCAGCTCGCGCGCGATGTCAAAGCCTACTTGGCGCGCACGCCGATGGCGCAGCACTTGGCTGACTCTCGGCGAGCCCGGCAAACCCAGCAGCCCGATCCCCTAGCGGTCAGGCAAGAGCCAACGCGCCCGCAGCGCCGGTCACGCTGAGACGACGACGTGGAATCCATCGCAAGGCGGGGACCCGATGGCGAAGATTGGATGCGTGCGTGCTGGATGCCGGGATCGCTTTGGCGCAGCGGGATCCAAAGGCGCATCTCGACCTGCAATGCCAACTTCGAATTCCGCGAAATAAGCTGGGTGTGTCGAGGACTGATCGCTGGGACTACGATGGTCCCAGCCACTCCGCGTGGAACGCTACCGAGAAAGCGCAGTAGGGATGGATAACCGCAGACAGCAGTTCATGCTTGCCTTCGTGGCCTACATGAACTTGCGCCGGATCGAGGACGAGGAACTGCGGCGCAGGCTGCTTGCCGACATGAACCGCAAGGTGGACGAGATGGTGGCCAAGGGAGAGGCCATTCCGGACATCACGCCGGAAAGGCTGATCGAGCTGGAGATGGAGCGTCAAGCCATAGAGGAACGCGCACCGGAGCAGGACGGGCCGGAGATCAGTTTCTAGGGAAGGGCAGTGAGCGGCGGCTCGCAGACTTGCCGGCCCGGAAGCCGCGCAGGAATCGGGCACCAGTTTGGTCAGCCGGCGGAGCAAGACAGAGGGCCGGAACAGTCAGCAGCATGGCGCTTCAGGCCCGTTGCGTGATGCCGATAGGGGGTCACAATCTACGCATTCCGCGTTGCCCCAAGGAATTCGAAAGCACTTTCCCGCATGTACATGACTGATGAAGTCCCGACCGGCTGGGTCAAGCCGGTGGCCAAGCCCACGCCCGAATCCTTGAGGGCCCGCATTGCTGAACTGCGCGCCGAACTGGCCGAGGCCGAGAGCCAACTGCGCGAGATGGAAGAGGGCGCGCGGCTGGAGGCGCTGGTGAGAGTGCGCAACCTCATGCGCGCGTTCGAATTGACGCCGGCCGACTTGGGGTTGGTGCCGGTTCCAAAGCGCCGCGGCCGGCCGCCCAAGGTCGCGGCGTGATGTTGTAGCCAGCCCCGGTCTCTGGCCCTATTGAATATGCCGTCGACACAACGGCGGCGTCTGCGTGGGTCTGCTCCAACGTCGAACGCAGACGCCTCACCTGCGCCGGACTTCTACTACGGCGCGTTGGCCAACCTTGTACAGACTGCATGGGGCGCCGGGACCAAGCGGTTTGCAGCGAACCGCCCAACCGTGCTCCAGCACTTTTTCCAGCATCTCGGATTCGCTGACCTCTTGGCTTGCTGCGAGCGTCTTGCCTCCCTTGCCTCCCTTGCCTCCCTTGCCGCCCGGCGAGACGCGAAACGCTAACTTGCCGGTCGTGGAGTTCTGCATCATGCAGGGAAACACCTCGATGCCTGAGCGCAGGACGAAGGACAAGGCGCGAGACAGCTTGGTGCCGGGGTGCGGGCTCGGAGCATCGTTTCCTGGTCCAAACGCGTGGACAGTCCGAGCCGGCATTTCAGCAGGCTCGGCATGAGGCGTCTTGAGATGGCGCTTGATCACCGACCAGACGTCTGGCTCGTACTCTTTCAAGCACAGCGACAGGAACTCCAATTCATCGACGCCCAAGGCGGCAGCAAGCGCGGGCACGCGTGCAAGCGGCATCTTTGTTTCGCCGGTCTTGATCATCGAGAGGACATTGGAGCGCGGAAAACCAGCTGCCTCAGCGATTCGCTTCTGAGTCTTGGGAGACGCCTCGACGTGGTGGGTAATGAATTCGGCGACGGTGATGGCGTGGGTCATGGTGAATTTGTTCTTCCTGGGTGCGTTGGTCAGTGCCGACGGATGCGCTCAAGCCGATGGGCGGCCGTGATCAGAACGTCGTCGGCATCGTTGACCACCAGGTAGACGTCCAGATGCTGTTCGAGCACGCCGGCCAGCGTGCCGGCATAGGCCTTCACGCGGCGCCGCGCCCCCTTGTCGAGGAACACCTTGGACACCCCTGCGCCAGCTCGCTCGCGGGAGCCGAACTCCAGCAGCAGATCGACGACGAGCGGCGGGATGCCGCGTTGCTGGCAACGGGCGCGGGCGTGGCGGGAACTGTGCATGCGAGCCTCCTTGGTCTTTCGGCAATGCAGCGGCGTGACCCTTGGCCATCCAGGGCTGTCGCTGGGGGGTAACGGTGCGGCGACCAGCCAGGTCGCCAGTGATCAGGCCAGGTGGGATGGAGAAGCCAGACTGGCTTCGATCTCCTTGTTGATCGACTTCAAGGCCTGTGTGGCCAAGCCTTGACGGACGCGCATGACGAACAGATCAGGCGAGAGGCCAAGAGCCTCAGCGAGATCCCGCATCCGGGCCGCATCGGCAAGATCTTCGCTTTGGAGACCGACTCCCCAGAAGCCGCCTTCGGTGTAGGTCACGCCGAACTTCCTCAGCCGCGCGGCCAATGCCTCGCGCTGTGCGTCATCTGCCGCAGTGCTCCAGGCATAACGGGCGCTCTGACAGACCGCCTGGTGGATGTCGAACGTTGACGAAAAGGTCATTTTGACCAGATCGACGGGCGTCTCCTTGACGAACTTCACGACCGGCTCGACGTAGCGGCCCTTGGCGATCAGCCAGGCCTTGGCTACGTCCGCCGCGATGCGCGTGGACCCGTTCTCGTCACGGTGCGTCTTGAGCGCGTTGGGCTTCCTTGGGTTTGCAGCGGTGCGGATGCTGCTCTCCTCCATGCCGGCCAGCAGTGCCATCTGGCGGATCGTCAGCGCTTGGCCGGTATACCAGCCATCCTCGGCCGTGGAGCTACCCAGGCTCAGGAAGCCTTCGCCGCCCTCGAGCACTACGCGCGCGTTGGCGGTCTCGGCCACCTGTGCGCACAGCGCCGCGATCTGCTGGGCGTCCTTGGCGCCGGAATCCCGGTACATGGCCGCCACATAGGAAGTCTTCATGTCGAGGACAACGGCAGCCGCCCACGTGTAATCGCTGTCAGGCCCCATCGGCTCTGCGCCTTCGTAGCGCACGCCGTGGTACGCGAAGTCGTACAGCCGTGACAACGTGTCGATCAGCGGAGTGGCTTCAATGGCGCTGGGCGTCAGCCCCAGATCAGATGCCGAAAACTCTTGGGTCAGGAAATCACTGTCGTTCCTGCACGGGTTTTCCGGAAGCAATGCCCTGATGGCAGCCACCGGGACGAAGGAGGCGAGTTCCCGAAACTGGAGCAGGTACAGCTCAGGGATGGCGTTCAGAAGCTCTTCCTTGCTGACCGGAGCCGGCAGGCTGTAAGGAGTGCCTGTAGTATGGTTCATGCCTGACGCGTTGAATATATCCTTGATGCGTTGATGCACTGTAGCCGACCTTGCGGCACACTGCAACACACTCGATATATAGATGGTGCGTCACTTCGATGGAGACGATTTCTCGCACGAGCCTCCCAAGCAGCGGCAAGCTCATCGAGACAGCGGCCGCCGGCTTGGCAGCGCCGATGCCCTGATGCTTGCACCAGACGGCGTGACATTGCAGGAGTGGGCCGAGTCCTCGTCTTGAGCGTCGAGCCATTGCGCAAGGTGGTCCAGCCCTGGTTCAGCATCGACATGCAGGGCATGGCGAGCCTCATAGCCAAAGAAAAGCTCCGCGCGCAACAGACGGCGCAGTAAGCCACTTCGTTCAGGCAGCGACTTGGAGGCGATGGAGGGACAACGCGTGTGCCGAGACCTGTTTTCCAAGTTGGCCCGCGAAGAGAAGGGCATCGCCGTGCCCGTCGGCGCACAGGACGCTGTCGGCGTCTGGAGGTTATGGCAGATATGCTATCGTGCAGTAACCTTCATAATCCGTGGAGAGCATCCATGAACGCTGTTCAAGAGCATCCGGGGATCTCTACCCTGACCGGGACACCGGAGGAGGTCCTGGCCCGGCTTGGGAAGTCCCACGCGGATCGTGTGCTGGTGGTCGCCTTTGACCATATCCGACCGACCGACTTTGAGGCCCTGGCGGAGAACGTCTCCAATGTCGCGTCCTCCATGTTCGAGGTGCTGCTCGAACGTCATGGACCGGAGTCGATGGAGCGGTTGGCCCAGGCGTTGGTGCCGCGCACGCCACCTTCGCCACGCCTGCTCAAGGAGGCGGCCATGCTGGTGCAGGCGCGCAAGGCCGTACTGGAGAGCGGAGACTGGCTCAGCGCGGCCGACGTCGCCCAGTTGGCCGGACTGAGCACGCGCAACCCCAGCGCCCAGCCCAACAAGTGGAAGAGGCAAGGCCTGATCTTCGCCATCCATCACAACGGCGTCGACTACTACCCCGGCTATGGGCTGGATCGCGATGCCGGCTTTCGCCCGCTCAAGGCGCTGGCCCAGGTCATCGAAATCTTCGCCGGCCACAAGGATGGCTGGGGCATGGCCTACTGGTTCCGGTCACACAACGGCTTCCTGGGCGGCAAGCGGCCGCAGGACCTGCTGGGCACCCAGCCGCACAGGGTGATCGACGCAGCCCGTGACGAGGTCCAGGAAATCGCACATGGCTAAGCGCGCGGCCAGGCCCGCGGGCGGGGCAGCGTCGCCGGATGAGCCGTCCTCGTCCGCCACGCCGGCGCCGCCGGACCCTCTCCATGTCACCCTGACCCGCCTGAGCGCGGGTGACGTGCTGCATCGCGTCCACTTGGAGAAGTACGGAGCCGACCAGTTCAATCCCGGCGTCCACGGCAATGCACGCTTCAGCCCGATCCGCAACGAGCAGGGCCAGCCCATTCCCACCCTGTATGCCGGCACCACCATGCCCTGCGCGCTGATGGAAACGGTGTTCCATGACGTGCCGCATGTGCCGGGATTCAAGAGCTTCGACAAGGGCAAGCTCGCTGATCAGCAGCATTCGACCGTCGAGGTCACGCAGGAGCTCAAGCTTGCCGACCTGCGCAGCTTGGCGCTGCGCAAGCTGGGCATCTCTCGCAAGCAACTGATCGATACCGAAAAGGATCAGTACCCAGCCACGCGAAAGTGGGCTGAAGCGGTGCATCGCCAGTGCCTTGAGGTGCAGGGGCTGTCATGGGTCTCCAGGCAGGATGACTCGGCACGCGCGTTCGTCTTTTTCGGTGACCGCGTTCCCGCGGGTGCACTTCAGCAACGAGGCGATTCACGCAGCCTGCTGCAAGACGCTGACGCCTACAGCGAGGTCCTTAATCTGGCTGAGCGGATCGGCGTGAGCATCGTGCCGGGCAAAGTCTGAATGAAGCGCTTTCGGATTGGCAAAAGAGGGTGACACGTGCTGCTGCCGCATCGGCAGCAACTGGATCTGCTCGAGCGCTGCCATCACGGGCGTCCCTGCGCAATCGACAGGACTTTGCTGGCTGCCACCACATAACGGCACGGGATCGCGGCAAGTACTTGTCGCGCACCAGTTTGCCAGCTGCCCAGTGCTGAACAGCTCACTTGCTGACGGTTTCAGCTACGAGAGATTATGGGCAATTATCTGGGTTAAAAAGCGCTCCAAACCAGCTTCTGTGCTGTTTGCGCCATGAAGCCATGGCCCGCCACCGCCTGCACCAAGTACGCGGCTATGGGGCAAGTGGGGCGTGATGCCTGCAGCCGTTCCTGCTGGCGCCAGGGTGCGGCAATCGGCGGGGATCCCATGACTCTGTTGGGCTGCGGCCGGGCGCTGTGCAATCACGGCGGGCAGCAGCGTTTTCAACAATCACAGGGTGCTCAACTTGCGTAGTGAGCTGGGGCCCGCATCAGCTGCCGGAACGATGACTGCTCGGCTGACCAGCGGCCGCTGGCAGGCCCGGATCGTTTGGGCTGGCGCGCTCGCCAGCAGGTTCAAGGGCGGACTGGCACACGGAAGCCTTGACCACCTTGCGGATGGACAGGCCCTGCACCAGCACGGAGAAAACCACCACCGCGTAGGTCAGAGGCACCAGCAGCTCCCGCCCCGCACTCTCGGGCACTGACAGCGCCAGCGCCACCGAGATGCCGCCGCGCAGGCCACCCCAGGTCAGCACCCAGGCCGAACCGCCGGGCAGCTTGAACCAGCGCGGTGCCAGCGCCACCGGCAGGCCCACCGTGATGCCGCGTGCCAGCAGCGTGACGGCGATGGCCACGGCCACGGCGCCCGCGCTGTCCGGGCCGAAGGAGATGAGGATCACCTCCATCCCGATCAGCACAAACAGCACGGCGTTGAGGATCTCGTCGATCAGCTCCCAAAACAGGTCGACGTGGTGCCTGGTGTTGTCCGACATGCCAAGCGCCCGGCCGTGGTTGCCCACTACCAGGCCGGCCGCCACCATCGCCAGCGGTGCCGACACGTGCAGGTGCGCCGCCAGCGAGGAGCCGCCGGCCACCATGGCCAGCGTCAGCAGCACCTCCACCTGGTAGTGGTCGATGCTGCGCAGCAGCACGAAGGTGGCCCAGCCCAGCGCCAAGCCCAAGGCCAGGCCCCCTCCGGCCTCGTGCAGCAGCAGCACGGCGGCCTCGCCCGCGGTCGGTACGCTGCCGCTGGCGGCAATGCCCAACAGCAGCGCGAAAATCACCACGCCCACGCCGTCGTTGAACAGCGACTCTCCCGCGATAACCAGCTCCACGTCGCGTGGCGCTCCGGCGGACTTGAGGATGCCCAGTACCGCAATCGGGTCGGTGGGCGAGATAAGCGCGCCGAATAGCAGGCAGGTCAGCAGCGGCAGCTCCCAATCCACCAGCGGCAGTACTGCCCACAGCGCGATGCCCACCACCAGCGTGGACAGCAGCGTGCCACCCACCGCCAGCGCCGTGATCTGCCAGCGATAGCGGCGCAGCTCGCTGAGGTCGATGTGCAGCGCGCCGGCGAACAGCAGCAGCGACAGCATCCCCTGCAGCAGCACGTCCGAGAAGTCGATGGAGGCCATCAGGGAAGCCTCGAAGTCGCGCAGGCCGGGCAGCCAGCCCAGCAGGTCCACCCCTATCAGAGCCACAGACAGCAGCAGCGCGGCGGCCATGACGCCAATGGTGGTGGGCAGGCCGACAAAGCGCTGGTTCAGGTAGGCCAGCAGTGCCGTGACGACGAGGCAGATAGCGGCGATGTCGAGCATGGGGTGCACGGATGCGATGCGAGCGCGCGTGGCAACTCGCAGCGACGGGTTGACGGTAGGGGGCGGAAGGCAGGAGCCGTGCCCGGAACGGCTTCAGACTTCCTTCATCACCTGGGCGTGCGAGATCAGGGCAAACAGCGCGGTGCCACCGATCACGTTTCCCAGCAGCACGGGTAGCGTGAAGCGCACAAGCATGTCCAGCGCGCCAAACTCGCCCGTGACCAGCAGCAGGAACGCTTCGGTACTGCCGGCGATGATGTGGGCGAAGCCGCCAACGCCGATCAGGTAAGTCATCAGCGTGACGACATGAAATTGTGCCACCCCGGCCGCCGGAATCAGCCACACCATCGCCGCCATCAGGTAGCCCGCCGTGATGCCCTGTACGCCCGCGGCCAGGGCATCATGCCGCATGGCATGGCGGCTGGTCTCCAGCATGGCTTGGCGCAGCGCGTCATCGACCGCCGGCGTGAACGCGAAAAACAGCGCCGCCAGCAGCGTGCCGACCAGGTTGGCCACCAGCACGATGCTCCAGATGCGCAGCGCGCTGGCCAGCTTGCGACGGTCGGGCTGCTGGAGCAGCGGCAGCAGCACGGTGATGGTGGTTTCGGTGAAGAGCTGCTGGCGTGACATCACCACCATCAGAAAGCCCACGGGGTAGCCCAGCGCGACGACCAACTCGCGCCACGGCGCTGCGGGCAGGTGGTGGCGCAGCACCGCCTGCGCCAGCAACGAAAAGCTCATCGACAAGCCCGCCGCCACCCCTGACCACCACAAGGACACGGCCGGCCGCGCCATCTCCTGTTCACCCAGGCGGCGCACGGTTTCGTAGATCACCGGGGTGCGCGGTGTGGTCTGCTCCTCGACCTTGTCGGCCTCTTCCTGATCCTTGTCCATGGCTGTGATGCTGGCAACGCGCAAGCCCCGGTGGCAGCAAATGACACACCCTGAAACGGTTCGGCGAACCTTGGCCCGCGCTGCAGGCTTGCGGCGTGCGGAAGCTCTACGACTTGCGGGAGGCGATTCCAGTACCGACAACGTCAGGCGGGCCGCGCCTGCGGCGCTGCGGGCGACAAGCGTCCGGCGCGCTCTATATAGGGTAGCGAGAGCAGCTCGTACAGCGGATGGCCGATCCAGCGCGACACCAGGCTGGCACCCAGCGCCGCCGCCATCAAGCTCAGCACCATGGCGTGGCCGTCCACCATCTCCATCACGATGATGAAGGCCGTCAGTGGCGCCCGGGTCACCGCGGCCAGGAACGCAGTCATGCCCAACGCGATCAGTGGCGCCGCGTTGGTCTGCGGTCCCCAGAGCAGCGCAATGTCGTGGCCGATGCCTGCACCGATGGCCAGCGACGGCGCAAAGATGCCCCCTGGCACGCCGGACCAGGCCGCCAGCCACGTCGCCACGAAGCGGAACAGCACGTACAGGCCGGGGACATCGCCTGAGCCCTCCAGCAGGCCCCGGGTGTACTCGTAGCCGCTACCCCAGCTGGTGCCGCCGCTGGCCAGTCCCAGCGCGGCAATGGCCAGCCCGCATGCGCTGGCGAAGGCCACCGGATGCTGCCGTCGCCACGGCGCGATGCGGCCCTGCGTGCCGGTCAGCGAGGCGTGCAGCAGCCGTGCGAAGACTCCACCGGCCAGGGCACTGACCAACACCACGGCAACACCCGACCATAGCCAGCCCGCAGCCGTCGCAGGCACGCGAATCACGCCGAAGTACGCGGCGTTGCCGAAGGCCGAAACGCCCACGACGCCGGCCAGCACGATGGCGCAGATGATGAGGCCACTGCTACGGTGCTCGATCTTGCGGTGCAACTCCTCGATGGCGAACATCACGCCCGCCAATGGCGCATTGAAGGCCGCGGCGATGCCCGCGGCGCCGCCGGCGATCAGCAGCGCGTGGCTCGACACCGACGTGCCCGCGGGCAGCCAACGCCGGGCGTTGTGCATCACGCCGGCGGCAATCTGCACCGACGGCCCCTCCCGTCCGATGGCCAGGCCGCCAAGCAGGCCGCCGGCAGTCAACAGCATCTTTGCCAGACTCAGCCGCAGCGACACCAGCCAATGCCGCCCGGGCTCGTCAACCACCGGGTCCAGCGCGGCCATGACCTGTGGAATGCCGGAGCCCGCCGCGCTGGGGAAATGCCGCAGCGTGAGCCAGGCCATGGCGCCACAGCATGCTGGCGTCCACAGCAGCGGCAGCCATGTGGCCGAACCCTGCACGAGGTGAAAGCCTCTGAGTGCCTGTTCCGTCAGCCAGGTGAAGGCCACGACGGCCGCGCCCGCCAGGCCCGCATGCACCAACACTGCAATGCGCGCCAGCCACTCTCGCCAGTTCGCCAAGTCTTGCCGCACCGCTGCGGCGATGCGGGGCTGGCGCGGTGGCCGGTGCGGTTCGGACCGTTCGTGCATCGCAAGGCCTATCAATGTTTGTACAAAACAGTCATCGTACTGCCGTCAAAAAGATCACAGACCGGCGAACGGCCAGCCCACGCCGCATGTCCCAGCATGCGGAGCGTGCCGCGGTTTGCATCTGCCACAAGCGGCGTGGTGAGACCGCGCTCCTGACGCGAGCCGATCCCTGTAGCCTGCGTTGTACATTTATACAAATGAACATCTGTTTTCTGTCCTGCACTGGCGGTGGAGCCTTGTCATGACCCCCATCGGCCGCGCATTGTCTGCGGGCGCCGTTGTCGCTACGGCTGCGGTGGCAACCTTGCTGTGGCGTGGCCACGAAGACGCCGCTCCGTCCGAGCCCACACGGCCCGCTTCCGAGACGGTTTCCGCGCCAGCACCAGGTGCCTCCAGCACAGCGCCGCCGGCTGCCGTGGCGGCCTCGCAGCCCGACGCGGGGCAGGGCGTCGAGGTGCCTGCAGCCGCGGTGCCGTTGGCCGCGGCGGAACTCGGCACGGCGCTTACCGATCTGATCGGCCGCAAGGCCGTCCTGACTTTCCTGCAGCTGGACGATTTCGCGCGTCGCCTGGTCGCCACGGTGGACAACCTGGGCCGCATCCATGCGCCGTCGCGGCTGTGGCCGGTCAACCCGATGCCGGGCCGCTTCATGGTGGAGCCGCGCGAAGGGGGCACCGTCATCGCCGCCGACAACAGCTTGCGCTACACCCCGTTCGTGCTGCTGGTCGAGACGGTGGACGTGGCGCGCGCCGTCGACCTGTACGTGCGCCTGTACCCCGAACTGCAGAGGAGCTACGAGGAGCTGGGCTACCCGCACGGCTACTTCAACCAGCGTCTGCTGCAGGTGATCGACCAGCTATTGGCCACGCCGCAGGTGCCGCAGCCCCTGCGGGTGCAGCTCACCGAGGTCAAGGGCCCGATTCCGGCCGAACAGCCCTGGACCCGTTATGAGCTCGCCGACCCTGAGCTGGAGGCGATGTCGGCAGGGCAGAAGATGCTGCTGCGCACGGGCGAAGTGAACGCACGCCGGCTCAAGGCCAAGCTGGCGGAGTTCCGCATGGAGCTGCTGCGCCACATCGGGCAGCGGTGACGCACGGTGGAAAGCTTCGAAAAACTCTTCGTCACCACCGAGCTGGGCTGGCCGCTGCTGCTGGCGCTGGCCTGGGTCGTGGGCGAACTGGGGCACCGATGGACGACGCTGCCGCGCATCAGCCTGTATGCGCTGGTGGGTTTTGTGTGCGCCCAACTGCACGGCACGCTGCTGCCGACGGTGGGCGACAACACCGGCATGCTGCTGGCCAACGTCTCGTTCGGGCTGATCCTGTTCGAGTTCGGCTACCGCATCAACCTGCGCTGGCTGCGCACCAACCCCTGGCTGGGCGCGACAGGGCTGCTGGAGTCGGCGGCAACCTTCCTGGCGGTCTATGCGCTGTCGCGCGCGTGGGGGGCGCCCACGCTGACGGCGCTGCTGTTGGCCTCGCTGTCGATGTCCACGTCGCCCGCGGCCGTGATGCGGGTGGTCAACGAACAGCGCTGCTCCGGTCAGGTGACGGAGCGCCTGCTGCACCTGGCCGCGCTCAATTGCGTGCTGTCGGTGTTCGTGTTCAAGGTCGTCGTGGGCTTCTGGGCTTTCGAGAGTTCCGGCAACGTCTGGCAGGCGATGTCTAGCAGCGCGCTGGTGCTTGTGGCCTCGGCGGCGTTGGGCGTCGTTTTCGGTCTGGGCATGCCGGCCTTGCTGCGCTACCTGGGACCGGCCAGCCGGGATGCGACAGTGGCCTTCGCCGTCGCCGTGATCCTGCTGGTTGGCATTACCCACGCCTTCAAACTGTCGCCGCTGCTGGCGGCACTGGCCTTCGGCCTGATGGCACGCCATCGGCGCATCGTGCTGACGCAGACACAGCGCAACTTTGGCGCGCTGGGAGACCTGCTTGCGGTGGCGCTGTTCACCTACACGGCCATGACACTGGAATGGAACCGGGTTCTGGCCGGCCTGGGGCTGGCGCTGACCCTGGTCGTATTGCGCCTGCTGGTCAAGGTGGCGTGCGTCACGGCGCTGGCGCATGCCAGCGGCAGCTCCTGGCGCAAGGGGGCGTTGACCGGGCTGGCGCTGACGCCGATCTCCGTGTTCGTGATCCTGCTGCTGGACCAGACCCGCTACCTGGGCATAGACCTGCTGGACCAGCTCGCGCCGCTGGCTGCGGCGACCTTGCTGCTTGAATTCATCGGCCCGGCGGTGACGCAGCGCGCGTTGCGCAGCGCCGGCGAATGCCGTGACATGGAAGAGGCCTGACATGCCCCTGGAACCGTTCAAGACCTCCGCGCCGCTGACACTGGGCGTGGAGCTGGAGTTGCAGCTGGTGTCGCTAAGCGACTTCGACCTCGTCGAAGCCAGCCCCGACATGCTGGAGCTGATGCAGCGCAAGCGCTTCCCGGGCCACGTCGTGCCCGAGATCACGGAGAGCATGATCGAGGTGTCCACGGACGTGCACGTGGACCACGACGGTCTGCTGCGGCAGCTGCGCGACATCCGCGATGCGCTGGTGGCGGCTGGCGACACGCTCAACGTGGGCGTGTGCGGCGGCGGAACGCACCCGTTCCAACAGTGGAACGAGCGTCGCATCTACGCCAAGCCGCGCTTCAAGGAGGTGTCGGCGTTGTACGGCTACCTGGCCAAGCAGTTCACGATCTTCGGCCAGCATGTGCACGTGGGCTGCCGCAGCGGCGACGAGGCGCTGTTCCTGCTGCATTCACTGGGCCGCTACATCCCGCACTTCATTGCGCTGTCGGCCTCCTCGCCCTTCGTGCAGCGCAACGACACGCTGTTCCACTCGGCGCGGCTGAACTCGGTGTTTGCCTTTCCCCTGAGCGGGCGCGCGCCTTTCGTGCTGCGCTGGGACGAGTTCGAAAGCGGCTATTTCGCGCACATGGAGCGCACGGGCATCGTCAAGAGCATGAAGGACTTCTACTGGGACATCCGGCCCAAGCCCGAGTTCGGCACGATCGAGCTGCGGGTGTGCGACACGCCGCTGACGGTGGAGCGCGCGGCGGCGCTGGCCGGCTACCTGCAGACGCTGAGCCACAGCCTGCTGGAGCGCACGCAGGCGCCGCCCGAGGAGCAGGACTACCTCGTCTACAACTACAACCGCTTTCAGGCCTGCCGCTTCGGCCTGGACGGCACGCTGGTCGATCCCAAGACCTACACGTCACGCTCGCTGCGCGAGGACATCCAGGACACGCTGCAGCGGCTGGCACCGCATGCCGACACGCTCGGCTCCCAGGCCGCGCTGGAGCACATCCGCGAGCTCACTGCTGTAGGTAACGACGCTTCCTTCTTGCGCGGCCAGTACCGCGAGCGGGGCAGTGCCGAAGGGATGGTTGAGGCCGCCATCAAGGGTTTCAGGCGTTCCCGCCCGGACTGACTGCAGTGGGTCGTACACGGGCCCCACGCCCGTGGCTCGCGCAGCGCCTGGTGGATCGTCGCGCTGTCCGTGTGGGCATGAACCTGCTGTTTGGCGCTTTTCACCTCACCGCTGGCGTGTGCCTGGGGCCGGGGAACGTCCGGGCACGGGAACCGTGCTTGCCTTCCAGGGCATCCACCCTGGGGTTCACGATGCAACTGTTTGGCATCCGTCTGGTCGGCATCAACGAGGTCACCGGCCACAAGCTGCTGCTCACGCTGATATTGATTGCCGTGCTGGCGCTGCTCGGCCTGGCGCTGGGCGCGCTCATCCGCGCGCTCACCACCCACGCCGGCGCGCGCCGCGAGCGCGTGCGCTTCTGGGCCCGCCAGGGACGCAGCCTGCTCATCGCCGTCGTCGGGCTGGTGGGCGTGCTGTCGATCTGGTTCGACAATCCCGGAACGCTCACCACCGCGGTGGGTCTGGTCACCGCCGGCTTGGCCTTCGCGCTGCAGAAGGTCGTCACGTCGCTGGCGGGCTACTTCGTGATCCTGCGCGGCAAGAACTTCACGGTGGGCGACCGCATCACCATGGGCGGCGTGCGCGGCGACGTGGTGGCTCTGGGCTTCATCCAGACCACCATCATGGAGATGGGCCAGCCGCCAGCGGTGCAGGGCGCCGACCCGGCGATGTGGGTGCGCAGCCGCCAGTTCACCGGCCGCATCGTCACGGTGGCGAACTCCAAGATCTTCGACGAGCCGATCTACAACTACACGCGCGAGTTCCCCTTCATCTGGGAAGAGCTGATGCTGCCCATCGCCTACCGCGACGACCGCGCCCGGGCCGAAGCGATCCTGCTCGAAGCCGCCCGCAGGCATGCCGTGCGCGCCGACGACCTGCCGGCCGAGCTGCGCGAGCGGCTGCAGCACCAGTACCACGTCAACCCGGCCGACTTCGAGCCGCGCGTGTATTGGCGGCTGACCGACAACTGGCTGGAGCTGAGCGTGCGGCTGCTGGCGCGCGACCATGGCGTGCGCGAGCTCAAGGACGCGATGAGCCGCGAAGTGCTGGCCGCGCTGGACGCCGCAGGCATCGGGCTGGCCTCGGCCACCTTCGAGGTTGTGGGCCTGCCGCCGCTGCGCATCCAGCGCCAAGCGCCGCAACAGGGCTGAGAAGCCCCGGAGGGCACCTGCCTCCCGGGTCACCGCCGCTGTCGCACCAGCTCCTCGCGCAGCGCCGCCACCTCGCGCCGCAGCGCCTCGATGGCCTGCGCGCTGGGCAGCTCGCCCTCGTCGCTTTCGGCATCGCGCCCGACGAAGTAGGTGGCCAGCGTCGCCGTGACGTAGCCGAACACCGCGAAGGCGTAAAGCGCCAGCAGCACGCACAGCGCCCGGCCTTCGGGCGTCTCGGGCCAGTACTGCGAGCCCATGGTGGTCATCATCATCGCCGTCCACCACAGCGCCTCGCCGTAGCTGCGCAGGCCGCCCTGGACCTCGCTTTCGAAGGCGTACATGCCGGCCGCCCCGGCGACCGTCACCAGCGCGGTCAGCAGCACGACGTAGCCGAAGCCGCGCCGGCCGAAGCTCGCGCTCAGGGCGCGGATGCCGCGGTTGAGCGAGCCCACCACGCGCACCAGGCGCACGCCGCGCGCCGCCCGCAGCAGCCGGGCCAGGCGGAACACCCGCAGCGCCGGCAGCAGCAGCGACACCGCCGTGAGCCAATGCGTGCGCAAGTAGCGCAGCTTGCGCGGCGCGATGGTGAGCTCCACCAGGAAATGCACCACGAACACGGCCCAGATCACGGTGCTGACCGTCTGCAGCAGCGGCGCCAGCCCGCGCGTGAGGTCCAGCACTAGCAGCGCCAGCCAGACGAAGCTCAGTACCAGCATCGGCGTGTCGAGCAGGTCGGCCACGCGGTGCAGCAGGTCCGCGCGCTCGGCCTCCACGGCTTCGTCGTCCGGGCTGGGCAGGGTGGGCAGGGACGCGGACATGGCGGGGCGGCTCAGGACTGGTCCGTCCGGGGCACCGAGTGGCGCCGGGCCTCGGCCTGGGCGCCCTGCACGTGCGCCAGCGCCGTGCGCGGGCCGTCCACGGGCGCACGGATGACGTTGAGGCTGCCGTCGGTCTCCAGCACCACGGCGGCGACCTCTTCCAGGCGCCCGATGCCCTGCTGACGCACGGCCGAGCGCAGCTCGTCTTCCGTGACGCGATCGCGCTTCATCGCCGCTTGCAGGAAGCGGCCCTCCAGGAACAGCAGGCTGGGCTCGGACTTGATCAGCCGGCTCACGCGCGGTGAGCGCACCGACAGCCAGGTGAGCGCGCCCTGCAGCAGCACCAGCAGCGCCAGCGCCGTGAGCCCTTCGGCCAGCGCCACGTCCTTGGACAGCAGCACGGTGGCCAGCGTCGAGCCCAGCGCCACCGTGACGATCAGGTCGAAGGCGTTGAGCTTGGACAGCGTGCGCTTGCCCGTGACGCGCAGCAGCAGCACCAGGGCCACGTAGGCCAGCGTGCCGATGACGAGGATGCGTGCCAGCGGCATCCAGCCGTCGAAGAACATTTCGGGGCCTCCGCGCAGTTGCGTGCCGTGTCCAGCAACGCGCATACCGCCAGCAACGCGCGTACCGCGGGCGCAACGGTTGCCCAGGAGCCATGCGATGAGCCCCCTTCGAGAGCTGTGGCTGCGACTGCAAGCGAGCCTGTGGTTCGTACCGACGCTGGTCGTGGCCGGCTGCATCGTCTTGGCCGTGCTGCTGGTGGAGTCGCACGGCTGGGTAGACGCCGATCTGGCAGCGCGCTGGCCGCGCCTGTTCGGCGCTGGCACCGACGGCGCGC
The DNA here is from genome assembly GCF_001571085.1 of Azohydromonas lata NBRC 102462. GTDB lineage: Bacteria > Pseudomonadota > Gammaproteobacteria > Burkholderiales > Burkholderiaceae_C > Azohydromonas > Azohydromonas lata. Next base: position 20,018 of record NZ_BCTC01000024.1, on the reverse strand, counting down.
GCAGCATGCTCTCGGCCATCGCCACGTCGATGGTCACCGTGGCCGGCGTGGTGTTTTCGATGACGCTCGTGGCACTGTCGCTGGCATCGAGCCAGTACTCGCCGCGGGTGCTGCGCAACTTCATGAGCGACCGCCCGACGCAGCTGGTGCTGGGCGTGTTCGTGGGCATCTTCGCCTACTGCCTGGTGGTGCTGCGCACGGTGCGCAGCGACGACGACGGTCCCGCTTTTCTGCCCTCGCTGGCGGTGCTGGGCGGCGTGGTGCTGGCGCTGTTCGGCGTGGCGATGCTGATCTACTTCATCCACCACGTGGCCACGGCGATCCAGGTGTCCTCGATCCTGGAGCGCATCGCGGGCGACACCCTCCAGGCCATCGACCGGCTGTTTCCGCAGGTACTGGGCAAGGAGCTGCCCGCCGAAGAAGCTTGGCAGGGCAGGCTGCCGCAACACTGGTGCGAGGTCACGGCGCCCGCGACGGGCTATCTCGTGGGCGTGGACGACGCCGGGTTGCTTGATTTCGCCGTGAAGCGCCAGCGCGTGGTGCAACTGGCCCACTGCATCGGCGACTTCGTGATCCAGGATCGGCCGCTGGTGCGGGTCAGCGGCACCGAGCCGCTCGACGCCGCCGAGGCCCGCGCGCTGTGCCGGCTGTTTTCCCTGCAGCCTCAGCGCACCGTGCACCAGGATGCACCCTATGGCGTGCAGCAGATCGTGGACGTGGCGCTCAAGGCGCTGTCGCCCGGCATCAACGACCCCACCACGGCGGTGATGTGCATCGACCACCTGTGCGCGCTGCTGGTGCGTCTGGTGGGGCGCCATGTGCCGTCGCCGTACCGCAGCGACGAGCAGGGGTTGCGCGTGGTGGCCCGCGGGCCGGATTTCGAGGCCTTGACGGCGCTGGCCTTGGATGCCATTGCCGAGCACGCGCGCGGTGACGTCGAGGTCTTCGCGCGGCTGCTGCACACGCTGGAGACGCTGGCTGCCTGCACGGCAGAGCCCGCGCGCCGGCAGGCGCTGCTGCGCCGCCTGGTGCTGATCACGGACGCCGTGGCGCGCAGCGTCGAGTCACCACAGCGGCGCGAGGACCTGCTGGCACGGGCTTGCACGCTCGCAGCGCAGCTTGACGCTGCGAACACTGCCGGGGCTCGGTGGGCGGCAGGTTGAACGGGCCGGCAAGCCCCGGCGCTGGCGCTGCCGGACCGACGCTCCTGGGCGCCCCGCTTGCTTCGGTTCGCTTGTAACGTGGGTGTCCTGGCCGTGCACCGCACCCCCGGGCACGATACGCAGGAGCGCTGAGGCCCCGCTGCAGATGCGCAAGCAGTAATTCACTTCAACTCGACGACAAACCAAACCATGCTCTACAAGTTCAAGTCCAAGGCGGCCGGCGACGTGGTGATGCTCGGCCCGAACGGCGACCAGTTGCTGCGGCTGTTGGGGCGCGAGCCGGCGCCCCAGGGCATTTTCGAAGTCGCGGACATGCCGGCGCTGCGCGCCGCGCTGGAGCAGGCGGTGCTCGCGGAAGAGGCTGAACAGGCCAGGGCGCAGGCCGAGGCCACCGCCGAAGGGCATCGCTTGCCGGTGCACGAGGGTGTCGGCCTGCGCCAGCGTGTGTGGCCGCTGCTGGACATGATGAAGCGCGCCGAAGCCGCCCATCATCCGATCGTCTGGGGCGTGTAGCGGCCGGGCCGTCGAGCATCGCCGCGCGAGCGAGGCTCGGCGAGACGGGTGGCTTGGGCCCGGTGCTGGCCTGTGATGCTGGTCAGGGCGTGCGCCCCGCGCGTTTCTCCTGGTCAGTGCACGTGACCAGCATGGACGTCGGTGGCTGGACCATAGGCATGCGGCTCCTTGGCCTGCTCGCAGGGCTCCCGCTCCACCTGAACCGTGGCGTGGTGCAGGCCCCAGCGTTGCGCGGCGAGCTCGCGCACGCGGTGCATCAGCGCGAAGCCGTCCTGCGCCATCGGCGTGCACACCACATGCACGCTCAGGCTCGCCTTGCCGCTGGCGATCGACCACACGTGCAGGTCATGTACGTCGGCCACGCCTTCCATGCCGCGCAAGCCCTGTTCGATCTCGCCCAGGTCCAGCCCTTCGGGCACCCCTTCGAGCAGCACGTTCAAGCTCTCGCGCAGCAGTTGCCCAGTGCGCGGCAGCACCCACAGCGCGATGGCCACCGCCACCACCGAGTCCACCCAGGCCCAGCCGGTGAAGCGGATCAAGAGAGCGCCCGCGATCACGCCCAGCGAGCCCAGCATGTCGCTCCAGACCTCCAGGTACGCACCCTTGACGTTGAGGTTCGACTCCTTGCCGCCGGAGAGCAGCCGCATGCCGATGAGGTTGACCGCCAGGCCGGCCACGGCGACCCACAGCATCAAACCTGGTTCCACTGCCGCCGGCTCTTGCAGCCGCTGCCACGCTTCCCACAGGATGTAGGCCGCGGCCGCGATCAACAGCACGGCATTGAAAGCCGCGGCCAGGATCTCGAAGCGGTGATAGCCGAAGGTGCGGCGCGCATCGGCCGCTCGCCGGGCGACGCGCGTGGCCGCCAGCGCGATGGCCAGCGCCGCCGTGTCGGTGAACATGTGCGCCGCGTCGGACAGCAGCGCCAGACTGTCGGCCAGCACGCCACCGATGACCTCGGCCACGAGGAAACCGGTGGTCAGCAGCAGCGTGGCCTTGAGCGCATGCTCGTTGTCGCTGTCGTGGTGGTGGGTGTGGGCCATGAACGCTTCCGCCTTGGCCAGGCTCCGGCAACGGCCGTACCCTTGGGCCGCCATCACCTCATCGTGCCGCGCCCTTCCAGCGCCGCAACATCAACGCATTGGTCACCACGCTGACGCTGCTGAAGGCCATCGCCGCCCAGCCACGACCGGGTTGAGCAGCTCCAGCGCTGCCAGCGGCACGCCCACCACGTTGTAGACGAAGGCCCAGAACAGGTTCTGGCGGATCTTGGCGTAGGTGCGGCGCACCGTGCCCGGGGTGGGCGGCGAGCAGCTGCCACATGCTCAGGCCGTAGCGGGCCGAAGTGCCCAGGGCCACGAGCGAGCCGGTCCATGTTGCCGCTGCCCGCGCGCAACGCCTTCCAGCCGGCGCGGTAGAAGCGCGCGCCCAGCCAGAACTGCACCGGCGTGGCCGGCGCCCACTGCAGCCAGCCTGGCAATATCCAGTGCGCGCCCGCCAGCAACCCCAGCATTGGCAGCACCAGCACCAGCACCAGCACCAGCACCAGCACCAGCGGCAGCGGCAGCGGCAGCGACAGCAGCACCGCCACCACTACCGGCCACCACTCGGGCCGCGTCGTCGCATGCGCCGCGGGGGCGTCTGCCGGGCGTGCGGCATAGCCGGCCTTCTCGATGGCCGCGACCAGCGTGGAAGTGTCGGCCTCGCGCGTGGCAACGGTCAACGCTGGCAGCCCAAACCTTGCTACGATGGGAGGGTCAAGCAGCTTGGCTGCTGCCGTGGCGATGTACGTGGGCCATGGCTGTTCCACTGTTGCAGGCTCACGACAACGGCCGTGCCCCGATGCTGTCGGCGAGGTGCTCCACGCGTCATGACGCCACGGAATGTCGTTTGCTCGCGCCGGCCATACGCCGCGAGCCGTGGGGCTGTCCCTCGCGACTGCGCTTGGAGCTTCGAGTGCGCATGTGACTGCTCTTCCATGCATTGCCATGCTCTCCCGATTACGCCGTCTCCCACTACAGCGCGCGCTGGTCGCGCTGCTGGTGATGGCTTTGCTGTCGGTGGCCAGCGCGGCGCATGCCTGCAAGGCCGCGCAGATGCTGTCGCTGACGGTTGCCGCCGCAGCGGGCCTGCATGGCGGGCATGCCATGGCGCACGACGCCGATGCTGGCGATGCGGCGCATCAGCCGGCGGAGCTGCTGCGGCATGGCGGCCCTTGCCACCTCCTGATCAACGTGGCGTTGCCCAGCGGCTCCAGCCAAGCCGTCGCCGAGGCGCCTTCAGCGCCATGGCCGACGGTACTGAACTTGGGCTTCAGCTCCTGCAGCTGGCCGCCGCCGAAGCACCGGCCTCGCACTGCATGAGCTGCCGCTAGGTCCACCGCACCGGAAGGTCCGGCGCGGCTGGCTCCCCACGTCAACGGCCGGTGCGCCGGCCTTTCAGGACTTTCAGGAGATTCACCATGGCTCACGAGCAATTCCAAGCCTGCGTCCAGGCCTGCAACGACTGCGCCGACGCCTGTAACCATTGCGCTGCCGCCTGCCTGCAGGAGCCCGACGTACAGATGATGGCGGGCTGCATCGCGCTGGACATGGACTGTGCCGCCATCTGCCGGCTGGCCGCCGGCTATATGTCGCGCGGCAGCCGCTTCGCGGCCCAGCTCTGCCGCCAGTGCGCCGACGTGTGCCAAGCCTGTGGCGATGAATGCGCCAAGCACCAGCATGATCACTGTCAAGCCTGTGCGCAGGCGTGCCGGCGCTGCGCCGAGGAATGCCGACGCGTGGCCACGGCCGCATAAGCGGCTTCATCGTCCAGCCGGCTCCTTCACGGGCGCCGGCACATGGCCAAGGCCGGCCCGCTGCTTCGTCTGGCGGGCCGGCCTTGCAGCGTGTGCGTGCCGGCTGCAACACGGCAAGGTGGCCCCGCCTTGAACCTGACCCGCCGCCTCGCAGTGCACGAGGCGTCATGGCGTTTCGCATCGCGTGCGCTGTCCAGCACCTGCAGGGCGTTTGAAAACATTGGTGCAAATATGACAGGAGCGCATACCTGTCTTGGCAACGACCGGAGCGAGCCGGCGCGCGGCAGCAAGCCGATGCGGACCGTCTGTGATGCATGGGTACGCGCGTCGCAGTGGTGCCGCTCTCGGGGACCACGCCGTACCGCATTCGGCCCGTACAGCTCAAAGGGCTCGGCACGCGGGGGGCTCCTGACGGTCCGCTGCCTGCCGGCCGGCCTCACACGCAGGCACGGGTGTTCACCATCCACCGTGACGTCGAGGGATTGTCCGTGAGCTATGCCGATGCCGAAGAGTCTGTCCAACGTGCCGTCGAGTGGCTGCGCTTGCTGGTGGAGACGCTGGGCGCGATCGTCATTGCCACAGGCATCGTGGTGGCCGTCTTTGGCTTGATCCGGCACGCATTGCATGCCCGCGGCACGAGCTTCACGCCCATCCGCCTCTCCTTCGCACGCTTCCTGACACTGGCGCTCGAGCTGCAGCTGGCTGCCGACATCCTGTCCACCTCGGTGGCCCCGACCTGGGAGCGCATCGGCAAGCTCGCGGCCATTGCCGTCATCCGCACCGCGCTCAACTATTTCCTGAGCCGCGAGATGAAGGACGAGCAGGCCGCCGAGGAGCCCGCTCTGCGCGGGCACGCCACGGCGCCCGATGCGCCGGGAAAGTCCTCCCGTGGCCGGTGAGCGCCCTGCGCGACGCGGCGGTCTTCGCGGCGAGCTGTTGCTGGCGCTGCTGCCCTCCGCCACGGTGCTGTTGGTGTTGGCTTTCGTGGAAGCGCTGGCGCGGCAGCGGCTGCTGTTCGCGTCGCTGGCTTCCAGCGCGTTCCTGATCTACCTTGACCCCCAGCACGAGATGAACCGGGTGCGCACGCTGGTGTTGTTGCAGCTCGGCGCCGCCTGCATCGGGTGGCTTTGCCATGCCGTGCTCGGTTCAGGCTACCTGTTCGCAGGGCTGTCCATGCTGCTGGTGATCCTGGTCATGGTGTCGTTCCGGCTCATGCATCCACCGGCCGTGTCCACGGCGTTGAGCTTCGGGCTGCGAGCCGCGGGCGAACAGAGCCTGATCCTGTTCATGACGGCGCTCGCCATCACGGCCGTGCTGGTCGCGCTGCAGCAAGCCGTGTCGCGCCTGGCGCGGCGGCTGCGCTGAAGCGCACACCTCGGCCGCCGACGCGCGCAGACGGCGACCGGGATCGCAACCCTCACGACTGCGTCCAGCCGACAACGATCAATCGGCAGATCGGGTCCAACCACCGGCCGCTGGCGATGATCTTGGCTGCGGGCAGCCGTCAACCGGGCGCAAGAGCCGACACGACTTTGCAAGTCATGGAGCGCAAGGCCCGCTGACGGGCCGTGGGTGCTTGCATGGCCGCCGCGACGTTGGCCACCGTGAGCGCGAAATGCCCGCGCCGGCGTCAGTGCCGCCGTACCACCGGCCAGGCGAACTCGCGTCCGATCATGGCGCGCGCAAACAAATAGTTGGCCTTGGCGGGTTCGCTCAGCGCGTCAACGTCCACCCGTCCGTCAGCGTCGCACGGGAAGACCAGCGCGTAGCCATCACGGAAAAGCGACGGAAAGCGCAATTCGAACTGCCGTTGTTGCACAGGCGATGGCATATGAGCTTTCGACGATTCCTGCCCTGCTTGGTGCATCAAGCGTGCCTGCCTTGGCGAAGCTCAAGGCCAAGACGTTCTGAAATAAATTCGTACCAATGTAATATACGGTGATGGATATGTACCCGCACGAAGTCTTGCCCAGCATGGAAAGCGGTCCGGGCATGCCGGAGCCCGGTTGTGCTGTTTTCTTCGATTTCGACGGCACTCTGGTTGAGATCGCACCTGGACCGGCGGCGGTCGTGGTGGATCCAGGTCTGCCGCTGCTGCTGCTGCGGCTGGCGACGCAACTCAACGGGGCGGTGGCCGTCGTCAGCGGCCGTGCGCTGGCCGATATCGATGCCTTGCTCGGGCTGCCCGGGCTGTGTGCCGCGGGCGTGCATGGCGCCGAGTGGCGCACTCTGGACGCCCCTGTGCGGCGTGTCACAGGGCCGGCACTGTTAGCGGCCGCTGGGCCATTGCAGCAGCTTTGTGATCGGTTTCCGGAGCTGCATCTGGAGCGCAAGCCCGGCGCCATCGCGTTGCACTACCGGCAGGCGCCGGAGCTTGAAGCACAGTGCCTGCAGGCGATGAGCGAGGCGTTGGCGTGCGTGCAGGGCATGACCTTGCAGCGCGGCAAAATGGTTGTGGAGCTCAAGCCGCGTGGTGCCAGCAAGGCGGTCGCCGTGCGGCGTTTTCTGGCGCAGCGTCCATTCCGGCACCGGCGACCGTGGTTTTTCGGCGACGACGTCACGGACGAGTGCGCGTTCGAGGCGGTGCGGGCTGCCGGTGGCGTGGCGGTGAAGGTCGGCCCGGGCGAGACACTGGCGGAGCACCGCTTGGCCGGACCGCAGGAGGTCGGAGCCTGGCTGGCACGGGCCGTGCAGCGACTGCAGGGCGCTTTCGGCGCGGCAAGGGCGTCATGAGCCGCCTGGTGGTCGTTTCCAACCGCGTGGCCGACCCGCGCCGCGTGGCCGCAGGCGGACTGGCGGTTGCGCTGGGTGATGCGCTGGCGGCCTCGGGCGGGCTGTGGTTCGGGGCCGATGCCGAGGTCGCCGAGGACCACTGCGCGGGGGTCGGCGAAGTGCGCACGCAGCAGGCGGGGCGCGTGACGCTGGCCACCGTGGTGCTGGGCCGCAGCGATTACGAACGGTACTACCGCGGCTACGCCAACGGCGTGCTGTGGCCGGTGTTCCACTACCGGCTGGACCTGGCGCAGTTCGATGCCGGCCATCTGGAGGGCTACCGGCGCGTGAACCGCCTGTTCGCGCAGCAGTTGCGTCCAATGCTGCGTCCTGACGATGTGGTGTGGGTCCACGACTACCACCTCATTCCGCTGGCCGCGGAGCTGCGCGCACTGGGCTGCCAGCAGCGCATCGGCTTTTTTCTGCACATTCCGCTGCCGCCACCGCTGATCCTGGCGGCGCTGCCTGCGCACGACTGGCTCATTCGCGCGCTCTTCGCCTATGACCTGGTTGGGCTGCAAAGCCAGGCCGACCTCAACCATCTGCACCGCTACCTCGCGGTCGAGGCGCGCGCGGAAGTGCTCTCGGACAAACTGTTCGGCGCCTTCAACCGCGTGCTGCGCGCCGGCGCATTTCCCATCGGCATCGACGTGGCGGAATTCGAGGCGATGACGCAGGCCGCGCCGGCACAAAAGACACTGGCTATGCTGCGCGAGCAGTATGCGCAGCGCAGATTGCTCGTGGGCGTGGACCGGCTTGACTATTCCAAGGGGCTGCCGCAGCGCCTGCGTGCCATGCAAACGCTGCTGGAGCGCCATCCTGAAGCGCGCTACAGCGCGACGCTGATCCAGGTCGCCGCACCCTCACGCGAGGAAGTCGACGCCTACGGCGACATCCGCCGCGAGCTTGAGGGGCTGGCCGGCGCCATCAACGGCGACTTCGGCGACTTGGACTGGATGCCCGTGCGCTACCTGCACCGCACCATGGCGCGCAACCGTGTGCCGGGTTTGTACCGCGCCAGCCGCGTGGCGCTGGTGACGCCGCTGCGCGATGGCATGAACCTCGTGGCCAAGGAGTTCATTGCGGCGCAGGACCCGGCCGACCCGGGCGTGCTGGTGCTTTCGCGCTTTGCTGGCGCGGCCGAGCAGCTCACCGACGCGTTGCTGGTCAACCCCTACGACACCGAGGCCACGGCCGAGGCGATACGGCGCGCGCTGCAGATGCCGCTGCAGGAGCGCCAGGTGCGCCATGAGCGGTTGCTGGCCGAGATCCGACGCCATGACGTGCACTGGTGGCGCCGAACCTTTCTCGACACCTTGATGGAGACCAAGGCATGACCCAAGAACTGCTGGCGCAGGCCGCGCTGCTGTGGGGACCGCTGGGCGGCGCGACGCTGGTAGGCCTGCGCGTGCTGCTGATCATCGCCGCGAGCGTGGTGCTCATCCATGTGCTGCAGGGCGCCATCCGCCGCTTGCGCATCCGGCTCGCCAGCCGCATGGAAGACCGTGAAGCGGTGCGCCGGGCCGAGACCCTGGGCCGCGTCTGCCGCTACCTCACGGCGGTGGTGATCTCGCTGATCGCGGGCATGCTGGTGCTGGCCGAGATCGGCATCTCGGTGGCTCCCATCCTGGGGGCCGCCGGCGTGGTGGGGCTGGCTGTGGGCTTCGGCGCGCAGAGCCTCGTCAAGGACTACTTCACCGGCTTTTTCCTGCTGCTGGAGGACCAGATACGGCAGGGCGACGTGGTCAAGCTCGGCGCGCACGGCGGGCTGGTGGAGGACGTGACGCTGCGCTACGTGCGGCTGCGCGACTACGACGGCAACGTGCACTTCGTGCCCAACGGCGAGATCAAGACCGTGGTCAACATGAGTCGCGGCCACGCGCAGGCAGTCATGGACGTGGGCGTGGCCTACCGCGAGAACACCGACGAGGTCATGGCCGTGATGCGCGAGGTCGGTGCGCAGATGCGTGCCGCCCCGGACTTTGCCCCGAAGCTGCTCGACGAACTGGAGATCGCTGGCGTGGAAAGCTGGGGCGACTCGGCCGTGGTGCTGCGCTGCCGCTTCAAGTGCGTGGCGCTGGAGCAGTGGAACGTCCGGCGAGAGTACCTGCGCCGGCTCAAGCATGCCTTCGATGCCCTGGGCATCGAAATCCCGTTTCCGCATCTCACGGTCTATGCGGGACAGGACAAGCGTGGTGCGGCACCCGAATGGCCACTGCGCCTGGTCGGCGCGCAGCCGCCCCAGGCGCCACGGGGCGACTGAACGCCGCGCGGCTTGCCCACCGGTGAAGGAGCTCGCACCGCCGCCTGGCGCACGCACCCATCACACAATTGACGGTCCTCACACCCCAGGCTTCCAGCACGCATGCCCGTCCTCACCCAAGAACTTGCCTACATCGCCCTGATCTTTGGCCTCATGGTGGTCCCGCGCATGCTTCAGCGCTGGAACATGCCCGCGCCGCTGAGCGCTTTCGCCCTGGGCATGCTGGCCGCAGCCCTGATGGGTGGAAGCAGCGCTGACGGCACACTGGCGCTGCTGGCGACGCTGGGCATTTCGTCGCTGTTCCTGTTTGCAGGGTTGGAAGTGGAGCTCTCCGGGCTGCGGCGTGGCCTGTGGCCGTTGCTGGCGCATCTGGCCTTTCATGCACTGGCGCTGGGCGCCGCCGTGTGGCTGGCAACCCGGCTCGTGCCGCTGGAGTGGCGCAGCGCGACGCTGGTGGCGCTGGCGGTGCTGACACCGTCCACGGGTTTCATCCTGGAGTCGCTGCCTCGGCTCGGCCTCGATGAGTACGAAAACTTCTGGGTCATGAACAAGGCCATCGGTGGCGAGCTGCTGGCGCTGGTGGTCCTGTTCTTGACGCTGCAGTCCGAGTCGCTGGGGCGATTGGCGCTGTCCGGCGCCGCGCTGCTGGCCATGCTGGCCGGCTTGCCGCTGCTGTTTCTTGCGCTTATGCGGCACGTCGTACCGTATGCGCGGGGCTGCGAGTTCTCGCTGCTGGTGATGGTGGGCGTGGTGGCGGCCTGGCTCACCAAGCAGCTCGGCGTGTACTACCTGGTAGGCGCCTTCGTGGCTGGCCTGGTGGCGCGCCTGCTGCAAGAGCGCGTACCGACGCTGGCCTCGCCGGCCAACCTGCACGCGGTCAGGCTTTTCGCCTCCTTTTTCGTGCCGTTCTACTTCTTTTACCGAGGCCTGCACGTGCCTGGCGGCGCCCTGCAGTGGGAGGCGCTGGGGCTGGGGCTGCTGCTGGCCAGCGCGGCCCTGCCGCTGCGCGTGGGCTGGCTGTGGCTGCAGCGGCGCGTGATGTTCCGGGAAGACGCGCGCAGCAGCTTGCGCGTGGCCCTGGCGCTGTCGCCCACGCTGATCTTCACGCTGGTGCTGGCTGGCATCCTGCGCGAGCGTTTCGGCTTGCCTGATGCCTGGTACGGGGCGCTGCTGGTCTATGCGGCACTGAGCACGCTGCTGCCCTCGCTGGCCTTCCCCCTCGCCACCTGGCCCCTGGCGACGCCGGCAGCCACGCCGGCTGCCGGCAGGCAGGGAGCCTGATGGGCATGGACGCCCTTGCGAGCCATCAAACCGGCTTTATTCATCGGGGTAGGCCGCAAGCGCAAGAACGCGATCGAGATTCACCTGCAGGTTGCAGGTGCCAGATGTTTTGCCATAGAGGTGGCGCTGGGTAAATGGCGGGCCGGGCATGGAAATAATCAATGGTGTGTGGTAATTCAAGATGCGGATTTTAGATATTGTCATTGGCACAGGAGCCGCCGTGTGCGTGTTCGCGGCCCAGGCCGACGTCGTGGCGGTCCAGTACTCGGCCAGGACAAAAAACACTGATGCCCCGACCGTCCTTCCGCATGCCAAAATCATCTTGTTCCAGCCTTTCCATGCATACGAAATAATCGGGGATATCGAGGTTCGTGGCATAACGAGTCCTGCGGGCGACTTCACGGAACAAATGCGCGCCCTCGACGCCATGAACGTTGACGCGCTGACCTTGTACGAACGCGCAGAGGACGCGGAAGGTTCTGAACTGGTTGAGCAGGTGCTGTGCGAAGAAGCCACGAAACATGGGGCGCAGTTTGTCATCGTCATCCAAAAAGCCGTCGCGAAAATCTCGGGCAACGTCGTCATGCATTACGTCCGGGCAAAAGCTATCCGAAACATGGAACAAGCCGCAGCACCGTGAACGGTGCCGGCCCTGCAGCGTCTGACGGTTTCAAGCGTCGGCCACTTGTATTGGCTTTGAATCCTTTTAATTCCCTGAATTAAACGTGTCGCGTAGCCCGCCTGCAGGTACGCGAGGAGCCTTGCGGGACGTTTGCCAACGTCGTGGCGGTCACGCTGCAATGGCTGCGGTCCATCGCTTGCAATGGTATTGCCGCTCCTGCGTTCTGGCATTTATGGAATAGCGTTGATGGCAGGAGATATGGCTCCCGAACCTCGCCTGGTGAACGATGGAGCCGCGTGGCGAAACCTTGTCAGGATGCAGGGGTGCCAGGACACCGGCCCGGCCACAGTTGCACCGCCGGCGCCGACCGATTGCTTGGGGCTGACCTTCGACGGCACGGAGCAGGTCTGGCCGAGCACCTGCCTGGCATGGAAACGGGGCCGGGCTACACCCAGGCCGCGGTGGAGTCGATGCTGCCGGGCTTGGGCGCCAGCTTCGTGGCGCTGGCGCTGATGTTCTTCGCCTTCACCACCATCGTGGCCTACTGCTACATCGCCGAGACGAACGTCGCCTACATCAACCGTCGCGTGCACCGGCCGTGGCTGAGCCTGGTGCTCAAGGCGGCGATGCTGGGCTCGGTATGCGTGGGTGCGCTGCCTCTGCCCAGGTGACGGCTGCGCCAAGCCCGCAGCATCCGCCGCACGCCGAGCCCGACGCGTGAGACGCCGCAGGCATGGCGCCGCGCGCAGGCACTGGTTTCCCGGGACAATGATGCCGATGATTCGGCTGCTACCTGCCAGCCGCTCTCAGACAACGCCTCGTTCCATGCCCACAGCACGTATTTCAAAGTCCACTCCGGTGCAGCAGTCCAGACACGAGGAGCTTGCCGGGGAAGTCCTGCGCCAGTTCCGCCAGGTGTTCAACGCCGTCAAGACGCATTTCCAGCAAGTAGAGAAGAAAGTTGGACTGGGAGGTGCTCAGGTGTGGGCGCTCAGCGTGATTCGCGACCATGCCGGCATCCGGGTCACGGAACTGGCCCAGGCCATGGACATCCACCAGTCCACCGCCAGCAATCTGGTCAAGGGTCTCATCGAACGGGAGTTGGTCTCGTCGTTCAAGGACGGCCCGGACAAGCGCGTGGTGCGGCTCAAGCTCAAGCCTGCGGGCACCAAAGTGCTCAAGGCCGTGCCAGGCCCTTTCGAAGGGGTGCTGCCCAGTGCGCTGAATGCCATGGATGCCGCCACGCTCAAGCGGCTTCATGCGGATTTGCAAGCACTGCTCAGTGAGCTGCATGCCGACGAGGAAGCGGCCCAGCTCCCTCTGGCCGACATGTGACCCTGTACGCAGCGCAGGCAAAAGCTTCAGAACATTTGTACAAAATAGGTCTTGCCGGTTTTTTGGTGCGGGCTGGGGCCAGAGCGCTGCTCCACACGTGCACATACGGATGCCTGAAATTGGGGCAACGCTTTTCCCCATGTCGGGTTCGTGGAATGGGTGTTGCCGCCTCCCCATGGATGCTGGCGCTGCGGGCGCATCGAGCCCCGGACAGCCGGTCATCGGGGCCCTACTGCGAAGGAGGTGGCCATGTTCACGAGGCATGTCGTCCTGGCAGCCGCACTTGTCGTGTCGCTGGGCCGCGCTGTGTCTGCGCCGGGCGACCTTGAGGTCAACAAGCCGTACCGAGTTGGCGACACCGTCGTCCCGGCGCCCTACGCCACCAACCCGCGGCTCGACGGCATCCTGGTGTTGATGTCGGCCGCGCAAGGCAACAGCGACCGCCTGGGCGACGGCTGCTGGGTCAGGTTCTACGACGGCGAGAACTTCCGTGGCCAGATGCTGACGCTGGTGGGGCTGGTTGACCTGCCCAGGATGGGCGTGGCCAAGCCCGCGTGGCGGGAGTGGGACAGCGCCGTGGTCGGTCCGACAGCCAGGGTCGTCGCCTACGACAAGGAAAACTACCGCGACCGGACCGCCACGCTGACGGCGGGACAGCGCATCCCCAGCCTCGACGATGCCCAGTTGGGCTGGTTCGAGGACATCGAGTCCGTTCGCGTGAGCTGCTCCGAGTAGGGCCGTCGCGGCATGCGACGGCGTCGGCAGTGCCCGTTGGTGCGCAGGCTGCCAGCGGGCGCTGCGGCGCCATGCCAGAGCCTGCGTCCCATCCCGTGCGGCCCTGTCATCGGCATCGCGATCGCGAGGCATGCGCCTCGTGCCGACAAATGTTCAATGGCAACGGAACCTCCAAAAAAATATTTGTACAAATAATATGAGCCGGTTCCCGGCTTGGACGGTCAACGTACAGGGCATGTCCCTCGTTGAACAGTCACGTGGTGCGGCGTCATGCAAAGTGTATTTGTACAAAGAATTGTTGGATTTTTCATGGTGGGACGGCGTTGCCGATCCCTGGGGGAGACCGATTCTTGCGATGGGGAAGCAGGGCTCCGTGCCGACTTGCAAACCGCAGGAAAGGAGTCAGACATGGCCTTCAGAAAAGTTGCAGCCGCGACGGCAGTGTTGTTGGCGCTCAGTGGCGCCGTGATGGCCCAGGGGACGGCCGGTGACAAGAAGCCTGATCGGTCCCCACAGGCGACGGCGCCAGTGGACAAGGGCACTGTGCCGAAGCTGGACGCCGTGCTGGTGCTGATGCCCGCGGCGCAAGGCAGCAGCGAGAGTCTGGGCAACGGCTGTTGGGTCCGGTTCTACGACGGGGAGAACTACCACGGTGCCTCGCTGACGCTCGTGGGCCCCATCGACATGCCCAAGATGGACGTGCCTGGACCGGCATGGCGCGAATGGGACAGCGCGGTGGTGGGGCCGAAGGCGCGGGTCATCACCTATGACAACGAGAACTACCGGGACCGCACCGCGACGCTGGCAGCGGGGCAGCACTATCCCAAGCTTGACGATTCCAAGCTGGGATGGTTCGAGGAAATCCACTCGGCGCGGGTGAGCTGCACCGGGTGAGGCTCGTGGCAACAGCCATCCGTGAGCGCATTCTTGAATTGCAAAGGAGTTGGGCTATGAAGAACGGTATGACGGCCATCGCTTTCAGTGCAGCCCTGGCCATGGGCTCGGTCGCCGCGCTTGCGGCCCCGCAACAAGGCGGCCCTGACGTGATCGTTGGCGGGGTGGGGGCCACGTCGCAGCAGATGATGCGGCAGGTCGCGCCCCAGTACGGTCTGGGCATGACGTTCGCGACCCGCAGCGGTGACTACCTTGCCGACGTGGGCGTGGTGATCCGCGACCAGCAAGGGCGCGAGGTGGTTTCGACGGTGAGCGAAGGCCCGATGATGCTGGTGGACCTGCCTGGCGGGCGCTACGCGGTGGAAGCCACGTACCAAGGGCGGGAGCTGGAACGGCGGGTGACGGTGCCGGAGTCCGGCCACCGGCAGCTGGTGATGCACTGGTAAACATTTTGCAGTGCCAAGGCGCCGCTGGGACGCCTGGCGCGAGCCCTGGGCCTTGGACGGCTTGGGGCCGGGCCGTCGTCAGCGGGCTGTGTTGCCGCTGCCCGAGCCGGCAGGCTGTCCCGGCAGCGGACCGGTCGGGCGGACGTTGCCGGGGCGGATCTCGACGGCGGTGGACTGCACGTTGCAATCAGCGCAGGCTGTGGTGCCACAAGGAGCGGGCATGTTGAGCTTCGAAGGTCGATTTCTCACGCAACGGGCAGCTTCGCCTGCCGGCCTCGCGACATGGCGGGTGAGCTTTGCCGTGCTGGCCCTCGCCCCGCTGCTGGCCTGGGGACAGGCGCATGAGCAGCACGAGGGCAACTACGTGCTGCGTGCCAGCACCGTGAGTGCCGAGGCCTTGCCCGAGCCCATGCGCCGCGCGCATGGCATCCCGTCGGGTTCTGGCAAGGCCGTGCTCAACGTCACGGTGCAGCGCCTGCTCGGCAGCCAGACCCTCAACGTGCCGGCCCGCGTCGAGGTCACTGCGCAAAACCTCATGGGCGTGACCACCAGCGTCGACGTGCGCCAGGTCTTGACCAACGGGATGGTGTCCTACCTCGGCGTCTATGACTTCCTGCCGCGCGAGGTGCTGGAGTTCCGCATCCGGGCGTGGCCGCAGGGGACGAAGTCCAGCATCGCGCTGAGCTTCACCGACCGGCTCGGCCTACAGTGAGGATGGGCATCCTGGCTGCTGAGCGTGCCGTTGCCATGCGCGCTCAACCACCGAACTGAGGAGACTGCGATAAGCCCGAAGTCGTTCAAGCCAGCCTGGGCGGTTCCCCTGGCCTTGTGCTGTTCGCTGGCGCTGGCCCAGGGTGCACCGGGCACGGCGCCCAGCGGCACCGGGGGGGCGGCCAGCAGCGCCGCCATGCCGGGGGCCAGTGCCAGTGCGTCCGGCAGCACCCGCAAGGCCGCTTCCGCGAAGCAGGCCGACGCCAAGCCGATCCGTGAGCTCGAAGCGGCAGCGCAGCGGCTGCGCGACGCGATCCATGCCATGGCGCAAACGCCGGCGGGACCCCGGCGCACGTAGGCGATCAAGGACGCCAACAAGGCCCTGTTGCGCACCCACCAGGCGATGGCGGGCTTGCCGCCCGAGCTGCTGACGGCCGGTGCAAACGAGGACGACTACAAGCAGGCCATGGACCGGCTGCAGGCCGCGGCGCAGGATCTGCGCGATGCCGCGCACGCGTTGGCTCAGGACAAGGCCAGCGACCACCGCAACGAAAGCATGAAGCCCATCAACAAGGCGCTGCTGGACACGCAGCAGACCATGATCGATGCCTACATGGCCTCGGGCAAGTAGGCGGTGCACCGGGCATTTCCGGCAACGGGAGCCGGCATGTGTACCTGCACCTCGTGCGGCAAGGCCCTGGTGCGGCCGTGGCAGTCGCTGCATGTGGAAATCGAGGGCGTCGATCTCGCGGGGCCGGTGCCGCAGGTGCAGGAGCCACCGCAGTCCCGCGAGCTCAAGGACAGGCGTCGAATCTGGAGCCCATCATGCGAGCGTGCTTGATACGGGAGCGGCGTGTGCTGCTCGGAACGCTCATCGGCCTGGGCGCGATGGCGCTGTCCGGCTGTGACGCCCGGGTCGAAAACGAGAAGAAGCGGTCCACGCGCCTGGGCGACCCGGTCGGTCTGGCACAGACCGCCGCCGGCTTCTCGGTGGGATCGCCAAGAGCGCGGAAGGTGGCCTACGTGTTCTTCGACATGCAGTGCCCCCATTGCGGGCGCCTGTGGCAAGCCACCAAGCCGCTGCAGGACCGGGTGCGTTTCGTGTGGATTCCGGTGGCCCTGCTCAACGACGCCAGCCTGCAGCAGGGCGCTGCCATCCTGGCGGCGCAGGACCCGGGCGCGGCGATGGAGCAGCATGAAGCGGAGCTGCTTGGCGGCGGCAAGGGCCTCGTGGCGACGGCGGGCACTGCCGCTGAACGCGACAAGGTGCAGGCCAACACGAAGCTGCTGGAGCTGCTGGGCGTGCAGTCGGTGCCCTACATCGCCGGGCGCAACGAGAACTCGGACCGTGTCGTGACGCACAGCGGTGCGGTTTCGACGGAGAAGCTGGCGGAGCTGCTCGGCATTTGAGCAGCGTCGCTGCACCGGCTTCCAGCACAAGGAACCGGCACCGTCGGTGCCGACATGAGCCCTCTCGGTGTTTCCGCCGTCGTGGTGATCGCGATGGCCGGCTACACCGATGCGGCCGATGCCGAACGCGGCACCGCAATTGCCGCGACGCCACATGAGGGGGTGTACCGGCCCAGGGCCGCACCCCGCATCACGACCGATGAACGAACGGGGCGAGAGATCCCTGAAACACTGAAGGCCATGCGCCCATGGGCGACCCCCTGCGCCACACCGCTGTAGCCCAACTCGACGGCAGCCCCCGGCGCCGCTACTACACGGGCCGCGACCTTGCACGCGCGGTGGCGGTGGAAGACTTGCGGGCGATGACGCACCGGCGCATGCCGCGGTTCGTGCTGGAGTACCTGGAGGGCGGGGCGGAGGAGGAAGCCAGCCTTGCGCGTGACCGCAGTGCCTATGGCTACTGGCGCTTCCTGCCGCGGCAGCTGGTGGACGTGTCGCAGCGCACCCTGGCCACGCCCCTCCTTGGACGCGAAGCCTCAATGCCGCTCGTCGTCGCGCCGACCGGCCTCAACAGTCTATTCCGCCACCATGCCGACACGCTGCTTGCGCAGGCCGCGGCCGCGTGCGGCGTGCCCTTCGTGCAGAGCACGATGTCCAACGACCCGATGGAAGAGGTGGCGCGCGTGCCGGGCCTGCGCCACTGGTGGCAGCTGTACGTCTTCGGCGGCGAGGAGGTGTGGCAGGAGCTGCTGCGGCGTGCCGACGCGGCCGGCTGCGAGGCGCTGGTGCTGACCACCAACGCCCAGATCTTCGGCAACCGGGAGTGGTCCACCCGCACTCAGGCGACGAAGACCCGGCTGTCGCCGTCCAGCGCCATCGACGCTGCCCTGCATCCGCGCTGGCTGGCTTCCACGCTGCTGGCGCATGGCATGCCCGCCTTCCGCAACGTCGTGGACTTCGTGCCCAAGGATCGGCGCGGCTTCTTCGAAACCGCGTTCTGGATCCGCGAGCATCAGCCGGCCTCGCTGTCGTGGCGCACGGTCGAGCGCATCCGGCAGCGCTGGCGCAAGCCCTTCCTGCTCAAGGGACTGCTGCACCCGGACGATGTACGGCGCGCGCTGGACGCGGGCGTGGACGGCATCGTGCTCAGCACCCACGGCGGCCGCCAGCTGGACTGGACGGTGGCGCCGCTGGAGGTGCTGCCCGAGGCCCGCGCCATCGTGGGTCAGCGCGTGGCGCTCTATGTGTCCGGCGGACTGCGTCGCGGCACCGACCTGCTCAAGGCGCTGGCCCTGGGCGCCGATGCGGCGCTGGCCGGCCGCGCCGTGCTCTATGGCCTGTGTGCGGGCGGCGCCGCCGGTGCGCAGCGCGCGCTGGAGATCCTGCACCAGGAGGCGCTGGACGCGATGGGGCTGTTGGGCGTGCCCTCGGCTCGCGAGCTGGAGCCAGGGTATCTGCGTGCCGTTGACGCTCCGGGCCCTGCCGAACCTGCTGCACGGCAGGGGCACCGCGACTGGGCCAGCGACGTGTCGTCCCGCTGAAGACGTGTGCCGACAGCGTCATCGAGGCACGACAGTTCTTTCGGAAAATTTGTCCAAATGAAGTTCCGTGAGCCGGCTTCCCTCGCGTCCGGCACGCCGACGCGCGCCTGCGTGTGCAGTGAAACCCCATTCGCTTCCCGGCGCGTGGTTTGCCGCGACCCGCGGTAGCAATCAGTTGGAGGCCAGTCATGACCATGACCGTAAGCGACCAAGTGCTGCAGCGCCTGTACGCATGGGGCATACGCCGCATCTACGGCTATCCCGGCGACGGCATCAACGGCCTGATGGGGGCGCTGGACCGCTGCAGCGACCGCGTCGAGTTCATCCAGGCCCGGCACGAGGAGCTGGCGGCCTTCATGGCCTGCGCGCATGCCAAGTTCACGGGCGAGGTGGGCGTGTGCATGGCCACCTCCGGGCCCGGCGCCATCCACCTGCTCAATGGCCTGTACGACGCCAAGGCCGACCACCAGCCGGTGCTGGCGATCGTGGGGCAGCAGGCGCGCGCGGCGCTGGGGGGCGACTACCAGCAGGAGGTGGATCTGCTGAGCCTGTTCAAGGACGTGGCCCACGAGTACGTGCACATGGCCACCGTGCCGGCGCAGATCCGCCACCTGGTGGACCGCGCCATGCGCATCGCGCGCGACCAACGCACCGTCACTTGCCTCATCCTGCCCAACGACCTGCAGGAGCTGAAAGCCGAGCCCGATCCGCCGCGCGAGCACGGCACCATCCATTCCGGTATCGGGCTGACGGCCAAGCGCGTGCTGCCGGCGCAAGCCGACCTGCAGGCCGCGGCCGACGTGCTCAACGCCGGCCAGCGCGTGGCCATCCTTGCCGGCGCCGGCGCGCTGCACGCCACCGACGAACTCATCGCAGTGGCCGAGACACTGGGCGCGGGCATCGCCAAGGCACTGCTGGGCAAGATGGCCGTGCCCGACGACCTGCCCTTCGTCACCGGCTCCATCGGGCTGCTGGGCACGGTGCCGAGCTGGGACCTGATGACCGGCTGCGACACGCTGCTGATGGTGGGCTCCAGCTTTCCGTACTCGGAGTTCCTGCCCAAGGAGGGCCAGGCGCGCGGCGTGCAGATCGATGCCGACGGCCGCAAGCTCTCGCTGCGCTACCCGATGGAGATCAACCTCGTCGGCGACAGCCGGCTCACGCTGCAGGCGCTGCTGCCACTGCTGCAGCCCAAGACCGACCGCGCCTGGCGCGACAAGATCGAGGCCGGTGTGCGCCAGTGGTGGCAGGTGCTGGAGCAGCGCGCCATGAACGAGGCCAAGCCGACCAACCCGCAGCGCGTGTTCTGGGAGCTGTCGGCGCGGCTGCCCGACAACGCCATCCTCACCTGCGACTCCGGCACCAGCGCCGCCTGGTACGCGCGCGACATCAAGGCCCGCCGCGGCATGATGGGCTCGCTCTCCGGCGGCCTGGCCACCATGTGCCCGGGCGTGCCCTACGCCACCGCCGCCAAGTTCGCCTACCCGGATCGCCCGGTGGTGGCGCTGGTGGGCGACGGCGCGATGCAGATGCTC
>NZ_BCTC01000023.1 GCF_001571085.1 Azohydromonas lata NBRC 102462 | reverse complement strand
CTCGAACGGCGCAAGCCTGGTGATGACGGCCTTTGCCGGCACGGGCGCGATCTTTCTGGGCATGGCGGCGCTGTCCAGCGTGATCAAGCGCGACCTTACCTCCATGGGCAAGTGGCTGTTCATCGGCGTGGTGATGCTGATGGTGGCGGGCATCGCCAACATCTTCCTGCAGTCCAGCGCGCTGATGATCACGCTGTCGGTGCTGGCCATCGGCATCTTCTCGGCCTTCATCCTGCATGACCTCAAGCGCGTGCAGGACGGCTTGGAGACCAACTACATCACCGCCACGCTGGGCGTGTACCTGAGCATCTACAACGTCTTCCAGTCGCTGCTGGCGCTGCTGGGCATCTTCGGCAGCCGGGAGGAGTGAACCACCGCCTCATGCCGACTTAGCGCGGTCACGGCCTTTTTGGCTGACGCGCCGCCCCTCAGGTCCTGGACATCCAGGGCCTGGCTTGCATGCTGGCCACGCACAACGATTCATCCCGTCGGCTTGCAGCCGGTTCACTGCGCACCTACCGTCCCGAGGGCCGGCCTTGCGTGCCGACTCGGAAAGCTGGCGCAGCGAAGAAGGCAGCTGCCAAGAAGGCCTCTGCCAAAAAGGCGGCAGGCAAGAAGGCCGTGCCCAAGTCTGCTGGTACCGCCACGGCTCAATCCCAGCGGGCCGATGGCGCCACGACCAATGACGCAACGTCAACCGGCGGCTCGCAAGGCACGGAGTCCGCAGGTTCCTGAACCCAGGAACGGGTAACGCTCTACTCCATGCATCATCGGCTTCGGCCGCCTGGTGCATGGGCTCGCCATGACACCCGCAGTACAGCGCCGCGGCGCCCATCAAGGACGCTGCCGTGCAGCAACGTTGGAAGACGACATGAGAACACTGCGTGTGACCATCCCGGACGGCGTGAAATTTGCGGACCTGCGCCTGTCGCGCAACGTGGGCGACGGTTCCGTGCGCTTTGCGATGGCGCCCATTGAGGCCATCTGCAAGGCCAGCGCGCTGGATTTCGCTGAGATCGTGCATGGGCCGCAGCCCCTCGTGGGTCAGCTGATCCTGGCTTGGTACGAGGACCATCTGAAAGACGGTGGCGCACCCGACCCGGTGCAGGAAGACCTGCGCGAGGAGGCGCGACTTGAGGCGGAAAGAGGCGGCGGCTTCGCGTACCCGCCGGGACATGCCTGAGTCCGACACGCCCTGCCTGACGGCTTCGCTGCATGCCCGGCCGGATGTCACGCGCCCCCGCCAGCCGGGTGTGATCGCGCCGCAACAAGGGCACTGGCGTGGGTTGCCTGGCTGGCAAAGTGCCGCGCCATGTTTTCCATGCCCGCCCCACAGCCACCAGAGCTGCTCCAGGCCTTCTACGCTCGGCTGTCTCGGCGCTACGGCGCACCGGGCGTGCGCTTGGCTGACTTCCCCGGTCGCTGGACGGTGTTCCGCACGTCGGACTTGGCAGCGGGAAAAGAGCACGCAGTTCTTGATGTCGAGCCGCCCCACGACCACACGCTGGAGGATCTGGCAGAGCTGGAGTCCAGGGCGGCGTTTGCCGTTGGCGAAGGCCACGATGCGACGCTGGTCGTGACGTACCTGACCAGGAGAACTATGGCGGGCGCTGACCTGAGGGAAACGCAGGCAACGCCGGTCCTCGCCCTCGCGGTGTGGAGTCTGGAACATCCGGTGGCGCTGACGGGCGACATCGAACTCGACAAGGCCGGCACGCCAGTGCGCATCGGCCTGCCTGACGCCCTGCCTCGGTCCTGAGCCACGGCACGGCCGGCCGGCGCAACGCGGTCACGCTGGCAGTCCCGTGTGCTGCACGCCCCGTGGCCACCGTGGTCCGAACGGCGTGCAGCTGCGCTGGATGATCGTGCGCGGATCGCGTCGCGGCCGGCTGTCGATGCGAGGCCCCCTGAACCAGCCAGGCCCTTGACATTTCCCCGATCGCCGCCACCTTGAGCGGCCTCTCTCGATCGGCATGACATGAGCGCACGCGACTCCGACACCAAGACAAAGATTTCCAATGACGGATTGCGGTACAGGGCCAAGACGGCGGGGTCGGCTTTCGGCTCACCCGTCCTGGGCAGCAGTTCGACCACGATGTCATGCTTCAAATGCGGGCGCCACAAGCCGCTCTCCGAACTGGTGACCAAGAAATTGCTGGGACGCAACCAGAAGGTCTGCATCGAAAACTGCCAGAGGAAGTCCTGAACCCAAGGGGCGGCAGAGCAGCAGGACCGGTTCGTCGCCCCGTGTGAGTGGCGGTCAGAAAGCGCTCTTTATTGGCGGTGAGGGCGCGTTTTTCGGCGGCGAGCGTGTTGCTGCGTTCGCGGCGCGCAGAAGCTCGCCAGCCTGGCCGCCCTGCAGGCCACCCTGCGCAATTTCTCCAGCCACAGGCACCATCAAGGATTGACGCTTCGCTTTTCCTTTGAACATTGATGATCATTACCGACGAGGACGCCCAAACCTTGCGCGAGGCCGCGCCCGAGGCCGAGGCGCTGGGCCGCTTGGCGCCGGCGCAGCTGGCGCTCATCGAGCGCCGCGACTGGTTCCGACTGCTGGCGCCGCGCGCTCTGGGCGGCATGGAGGTGGCGCTGCCACAAGCCGTGCGGCTGGAGGAGGCGATTGCCGAAGTCGACGGTAGCTGCGGCTGGGTGGTGACGCTGTGCGCCGGCGCGGGCTGGTTCGCCGGCTTTTTGCCGCCGGCCCCGGCGCGCGAGGTGATGGCCACGCCCGGGATGTGCCTGGCCGGCAGCGGCGCGGCAACCGGTGTCGCGCAGCGCTCGGCTGACGGCTGGCGCATCGACGGCCGCTGGGCGCACGCCACCGGCGCACCGCACGCCACGCATTTCACGTTCAACGCCGTGCTGCATGAGAACGGCCAGCCCCTGCGCGATGCGGCGGGCGCGTCGCGCGTGCGGGCCTTCATCGTGCCGGCCGCCTGCGTGAAGGTGTTGCCCACCTGGCATGCCATCGGGCTGCGCGCCAGCGCGAGCGATGCCTTCGAAATCCGCGACCTGGTGGTACCGGATACCCATGCCTTCGATATCGAACCCACCGCGGCAACGCAGTCTGGCGCGCTCTACCGGTTCCCGTTCGGCGCGCTGGCGTATGTAACGCTGGCGGCCACCCTCGGCGGCATGGCGCGCGGCTTTCTGCGTCTGGCCACGCCGCTGGTGCTGGAGCGCCCAGTTGGACCCACCCGGCAGCCCTTGGGGGCGCGGCTGCAGGTGCGCGCCCAACTGCAGTCTTCCGTGCAGCAGCTCGAAGGCGCGCGCGGCCGGTGCCTGGATTTGCTCGATGAGGCGTGGACCCAAGTCGAGCGCGACGGCGGGCGGATCGACGAGAAGCCGCTGCGCGACGCGGCGCTGGCCTGGGCGCGCACGGCACGCGAGGCCGTGGACGGCGTCTACCCCTTGTGCGGTCTGGCTGCCGCTGATCCGCGCACTGCGCTCAATCGTGCCTGGCGTGACCTGCACACAGCCACCCAGCATGCGCTGCTGCTGTAAAGAATCAATCGGATATTGCCGCCGCAGCGGTCCAGTAGTAGGTATCGCTGTACCGCCGCGGCCAGGCCGTTCTGCGTCTGTAGTTGCGTGCTGTTGGCGGCGGTCTACAAGCGCGCTTTTCCGGCGGTGACGACGCGCTCTTCGGCGGCCGTAAACGCGCATGACGTCGCATGCCGGCACATGGTCAGCGTGCGGTAGTCGCCTGATGCATCAGATGCGGATCAAGGAAGGTGGCCGCGGCCCCGTGCAGAGCGCAGGAAGGTCTGGCGCACGCAGGGCGTGAGTGCCTGCCGGCAGCGGTTGCAACGCCATTGCAGGCGCCTTGGCGGGGCTGCAGCACCCGTAGCCATGGCAGTGGACGCTGCGACCGTCGATTTGGCCCGCCAAGCAACCCTGGTGCGTCACAGTGCCGACGTCTTCGCTCAGAACGGCTCCGGTGACGGGCGCCGCCTCGCGGCGACGCTCGCGTCGAGCCTGGCCGGAGCACTCGCGGCCGCAGTACCACTGTCCACGGTTGCACTGCCGGCACACCAGGACTTGCTCCCGGCAGCGGGTGCAAAGGAAAAGTCGCGCAGATCCGTTCGGGTTGACACGGCGGCGGGCTCGTTCAGATCTCGCCACCAAAAAGCGCGCCAAAAAAGGCGCGCTTCCTGGCCGCTACTCACAGGAAAACTACAAGAAGCCCTTCATCAAAATTAATCAACGGACTGCTTGAGGCTGGTTGCTGACGTTCAGTCGTGAGCAACATCCGGCCCCCTCGTGCTCACAGCAGTATTACGGAGCGCTTGGCTCTTCCATCGGCGGATCATTCGACAGATTCAGCAGCCTTTTGACGTTTGCCGAAATCTCATTCCTTTTCTTAATTGCCTCAGCTGCCACATGGCCAGATGACTTTAAAAACTTTTCAGCTTGTGCGCTTGCTAGATTGCTTCTTTTTATTTTGCCCGCCGCTTTCACAGGCATGCAATCTTTGACCTGACTTACATCATTAAGTCTTTTGAGCCCCAAATCGAGGTAATTCCAAAATTCCTGGGACGTGTAAATTGCCTCAACTTCCTTTATTTTTTCATTGACCTGATAAAAATCGGGGATTTTAACTTTGTCTCTCAAATCAAGCCACTCAATAACTTTTTCATAGTTCTTGTTTTTTGCTTCGTCGAGCACTTTCAGTGCGTAGTTAACTGGAAGTTCCTTGGAGATGGTTAGATCGCACACCGGCAACAAATCAAGCATCAGATGGAGCGCGGTCTTCTCCATATCACCATCAACCAATCCGCCGTGTGCAACCAAATTTCGCAAAACAGGAAACTTAAACGCATAATACTCAAAGTAGTGGAAATTATTTATTTTTCCATCAATATGCTCAAGCTTGTCGTTTAGTGATGATATATCTAACTGACTCTCGGATACGCCAATTTCTCTGCATATGTCTGCAAAAATACCTTCAATCTGCAGCGGAGCAATGTTGACGAATGATAAATAGTCCTTCTCATCAAAATGCTTCAACAATGCATCAATAACTTGCTTTCGACGAGCCAGTACATGGGATGTTTTTACCAAGTCCTCCAGCTTTTCTCGAACACTTGGCAAGTACTCGGCATCTCCTGAGATGTAATAATAAGCATACTCTTTAAATTTATCGTACGATTGCCTGCATTCCTTGATCATCTCTCTGTAGCCAGATGCTGGCAAATCGGTGAATTTATTTGAATACTCGTCTAGGCTACGCACATCATAAGATTTGTATGCGCGTCCAAAAGCATACGGAGTGTCTCTGAAAAAAGACCATATCGGATAGGAAGCATTGAAGTCGCTGCTTGCCTTCCTTATGGCGTGATGTTTTATGCCATCGGTTAGAAATTCAACTATTTCATTTCTTGCAACGATATTTTTGTTCTCAAAATAGTCTAGTTGATTCCTGTAGTATCGATCTTCAGCCGAAAGACGACCAAGTTGCCTTTTTCTTTCATCAAGAATATCTCGCTCTCTATTAATATATTTTAAATTTTTCGCAATTAACGAAAGATCTTCAGTTGCCTGGAATGACAACTCTGTAAATTTATCTTTGGGCTCCTCTTTAAGTTCAAGATAATTTTCTTCGACGTACTTCCAGAAGTCCTTCGAATCCTCCGGAATATCCTTCATTGCCGAGGAGGCTCGATAAGCCGCCTCCAGTTCAGAGTACTTAATATTGGTCTTTTCATCAAAATCCAGCAGCTTCTTTAAAAATATTGCTGCAACATCTCTCTTGCCTATCTTAAAAACGTCGTTCTCAGCCAGAACCTTGTCTCTGAGACGATAAATCTCGCCGATTGTTGTTGATTTATTGTAGGCCATTTTCAGAGGTTCCTTCTTGTATTCCTGGTTTTCGCCTGTCTCGATGCAGGGAAAGAGTAAATTTGATGAGATCAAATAAGATCCCGCCGCCAAGGCAATAGATTGGCTTGCAGATTCATGTTGAATCTTGCTTAGGGAACCTCTGCTTTAACCAGTTTTGACGGTGGTAGGCAGGGTGTAGGCGGATCGACAGACGTTCAGCTGAGCAGCTTGGCGCTGGTTTCGCTGTCCGAGGTGCTGGCGGCCAGGGATTCGAGCCCTGCCACGCTGTTTTTTGGATTCCGGGCGCGCTCATGCCTGCGCCTCAATGAGCTTGTGCCGCACCATCCACAGGTTGGACAGCGCGAACAGCGTGAAGAGTTGCGCCGTGTTTTTCTTCAGCCCTCGGTAGCGAACCTTGACGTGACCGAACTGGCGTTTGATGACGCGGAATGGGTGCTCGACCTTGGCCCGGATACTGGCCTTGATCTTCTCCAGCTCATTCACGAGTTGATCGACCTTGCTTCTGGGATCGAGCTTGGCCCGCTTGCCCGGGCGCATGGCGACATTCCAGCGCACGGCCTGCTTGGCATCAGGGCGCTTGTGCGTACCCTGGTAGCCGGCGTCTCCCCAAGCTTCGGATTCCTCGCCGTGTAGCAGGGCATTTCCCTCCACCACGTCACTGACGTTGCCTGCCGTGCCGCGCACCGTGTGCACTAGGCCCGATTCGGCGTCCACGCCGATATGGGCCTTCATCCCGAAGTACCACTGGTTGCCCTTCTTGGACTGGTGCATCTCGGGATCGCGCTCGCCCTTGCCGTTCTTGGTGGAGCTCGGTGCGGCGATCAGCGTGGCGTCCACCACCGTGCCGGTGCGCAGCAGCAGCCCCTTCTCGCGCAGCAGGTCGTTGACCACGCCAAGGATCTGCTCGGCCAACTTGTGGCGCTCCAGCAGGCGGCGAAACCGCAGGATCGTCGTCTCGTCAGGCAGCCGCGTGCCCCAATTATCGAGCTGGGCAAATTCTCGAAACAGCGGCACGTCGTGCAGCGATTCCTCCATGGCCGGATCGCTCAACGTGAACCACTGCTGCATGAAATGGATGCGCAGCATCGTCTCCACGGGAAACGGCGGACGGCCGCGGCGGCCGTCGGGCGCGTAGGGCGACACCAGTTCCACCAGCGCGGCCCACGGCACCACGCGGTCCATCTGCTCCAGGAACTCGCGCTTGCGCGTGCGCTTGGTCGAAAGGTTCAGCCCGAGGTCAGCCTGCTTCATGGCTTGGATGTTCGCTCAGCACACTTGCCGTGGCTTTACGCAGAGGTTCCTTAGTCCAGCTCCATGCAACTTGGCATTTTATTGTATCAGAATATTACATCGAATGTTGTCTGGGTTAATGACGCTAGCGCTTCATTTGATTCGCAGCTGTGGCAGCTTGAGAAGAACAACTTCCTTTTGGAGTGCTGCTTCAGTGTTGGTGAACTTATCTGTATCGAAAATAATGGCGCCCAGCCGCTTAGAAAACAGAGATTCAGCAGAAATCTTTTGCATTTCATTGAAGGTTTCCATTTCAACTCTATCAAGAATTTCGGTGGAAGCAGGCTGTGTCAGTGCGATTAGTGTTGCGTGTTTTGGCGGCAGGCGCCTTAATAGGTGATGTAATAAGCAGTGGCCGTGCAGGACAATGCATGAAGGAGCTCTCTTTGCCAGAGGCAGTTGTCTGTAGTTCGCGGCTATACGGCCGCTTTCGCTGCGAAGCGGCCATTTATGACGTCTATTTGAATTTCTGCAGCGGGCGCATGGTATCCAGACCGATCAATACTCCATCAAATTCAGGAGAACGGTTTTCTTCCTTGTTAATTTATTAGTAAAAAATTCCGGCCTTGCGTCCCGATACGATTCGCCCATTTCCGTGCCAAGTGATAGGCCTCATTATCATTCTAGGCATTTTCGATGAACTCCCAGGCAACAATGCTTACTGACTGTGGGTAGCCTTCTTTGTCCAGAAATGATTTCACTTCGCCGATAAACGATTCGGGCACAACAATAGCTGCAACAGCTTCGGCCGAAAAACTAAAGTCGCCAATATTTCGCCATTCTCGTTCCCGATAAAAAGTATTCTCTGGTGTTATATCAAAGTTTGTAACCTTAATAAAGTTCATAAAAAAACCTTTCATTGCTTCAATGTCTGGCTCTTGAACTTCTACTTTGTTGTGTGCCGCTTGGGCCATAAGTTTCATCGCCTGCTGCTCTTGGAAAGAGCCTGAATATCCTAAAAATTCATAGGCCCTCTTAACGAGACTTGGATTTGGAACAAGTTTCTTAATGACGGGCATGCTTTCTGTAGGGATATACATTACAGGCAAAAATGACTTGTGAACTGCAGACGCTTTTAAACCTATCGCAACTTTTCCATAATATCTCGCGTGACTCGGAAGATCCTTGAGAGGGATGTCTGTTACGCAGCAGAACTTAGCGGTTTCTATGTCATTTATGACTCGCTCAATGCAAGTGCCAAGCAATTTTTTTGATGCAAGAATCATCTTAAGAGTTTCTTTTGCTGAAGACGGTTCTACAGTGGGACCATGCTTCTCAATGTCTGCTGGACAACGCACTTGACGCCAATCAATACCCTTGGGTGATCCAGTAAAATGCCAATAGATGTTCGAGTAGTAGCGTTGCGTGGTCATGACGTGTTGTGATGGCTAATGTGCAACTCAAAGGCGCGAAGCTGGCTTGCCGGCGTAGCGACCTAACTGACGGTTATGCTGTTAATATACCAGCAGCACAGAAGTATGCTGCAGGGAAGAGGCGTCGTCGGTCGACCAGTGATGGCCGGATGCTGTGATTTGTCAGCTGCGGTTGAACACCCGCTTCCGCTGCTATCCAGACATTGCCGCGGCATTAACCCATTCCGCATCGCTGTAGCGTCGTGGCACGGCGAAGACCAATTGCCGGTCAATCGCCATCGCCACCAGTGGCGCCGTGAGCCAGTCCCAAAAAGCTGCTGAAGACCGGTCGGCTGGGCGGCCTCGCGCCGCTCGCACGAGCCCCTTCTCAAATCGGGCGTGATGGGCCTGGTCCACGTGCGACAACGCCTTGTGCAACTGCTCGCTGTCGCCCCGTGCCAATGCCGCGGCGGCACCGGCCCACGCGCGGAAGTACGCCGTGGTGTGCCTGCTGTACCGCCCGGTGGCGCATGCGCTGGCCAGGTCCTGCGCGCTCAGCTCGGCCATCGACATGCCGCCCAGCGCCAAGTGGGCCAGCGCTCGGGCTGTAGCTTCAATCGACATCGGCAGCGCTGGGGCGCCTTGGCCGCCGGCGGCAAGAATGCGACCGCAGCTTGGTGCGCGGCCTCCGGCCGGTGCAGCGCCATGCCAAGCGCCACGTCGAGCAGCAGCTGCGCGGGCGTCGCCGTGTAGCTGCGCGAGGCGGCCAGTGAGTAGCGCAGCAGCGTCTATCGGTAGCCGAGAGGAACACCGGAGCGTCCTGCATCGCATAGGCAGCGCCAGCAAGCTCGGTAAGGCATCGACGCACGGTGAGCATGTTTCCCACGTCGGCCTTATCCTCCAACCAATGCCAGGAGATGGGCGCCTGCTCCAGCAGGTAGCCCAGCGCGCGGCGGTCGCCGCACGCCGCCTCCGCCGCGACACCGGCTATTTCAGAGGTCGTGAACCCGTAGTCCGCTCGCATGTGCGTGGCTCGATGTTGGATATCAATGGCACCGCAACCGTCGGCGGCTCGGCCGGCTGGTCAAGGCTGGCGGCGTCCATGCACGTTGTCGGTGTCGCAAGGAAGCAGGCCGTCGTGGCGCCAATGCGGCCCACGGTGAGGCCGAGAGGCTGGCCGTTGATCGTCCAGACCGTTTCGTTATGCCGCGCGTCGTAGCGGAAGGCGAGGCCTGCACCGAATCCGAAACCGGCCCGCTGCAGCACCTGCTGGAATTCCTCACGCGACACGCGGCGCGCAAGTGGAGCGTGAGTGTTCATGGCTGATGTGTTCTACCTGGTCATGCCGTGGATCGGGTTTGGCAGGCAAGGCGCAACGCGCGGTCCCGCCACCCGCCCGGCCGGGAGAACTCGTGTTCGCTGATGCCGCCCGGCACGGCTGCCTGCTCCACCAGCATCACAAGCGCGGCGTTGTGCTCCTGCAGGGCCTTCACCCGCTGTAGGGCTGCCCGCAGCTTGTCTTCCGTACGCAGTAGCGAGCGCGACACCGCGTGCAGTTCCTGCCGCATGCTGGCCAGCACCGGCGCCTTGAACACCTCGGCGGCGATCTCGGCCGCGGTGGGTGGCGGCGTCACGCCCGCCGCGGCGCCAAGCCCACTCCAGCCCGCGTGTCCCTCGGCACAGGCTTGCGCACGCATCGCCAGCGCAGCGAGATCCAGTTGGCGCAGGGCGGCCGCGGGCTGGTCGAACACGCCCGGGCTTTTGTCCGCCATGGCCAAGCCGTAGCACTCGGCCATCCGGTACTTCGAGCACTTGCGCCAGTCGGTGCCGGGCGTGAAGGCGTTGAGTGCCTGGGCGATGTGTTGGGGTTCAATACCGCGCACGGCCGACATGAATTTGTCGAAACCGGCCAAGACTGGATCGGCGTTCATGGCTGCTCCAAAGAGAGGAAGGGAAGCGAGGGACGGAGCCCCAAACGCGATGCGGCGAGGCGCCGGCGGGTTGAACAGGGCCAGCGGTTCACGCGCGGCGCGGTGGCGAGGCTGCGTGCCGTCGCGCACCAGCGACCATGCTTCGCCGTCGGCTGCCAGCACTCCGCGAAAGGCAGGCCCTACACGGCTGGGATTTCGTTGCGCTCGCACGTGCTTGTGGGTTCAGGTGAGAAGGAGACCGGTCCGGCGCGTAGCCGGGCCGGAAGCGGTTAACCGTTGCTCGCGGGCTCCAGCGCGCCGGCCCTGGCTGCCAACTCGCGCACGCCATCCCAGGCCCGCAGCTTCAGCCCCTCGCCTGCGCCGAACCACGCGGACGTCATGCGGGTGTCATCGCTGCGCCCGCGCTCGTGGTCCACGTAATCCGTGACGGCGTTGAGCAGTGCCCACGCGCTGCGCATGCCGCAGAGGTCGGCGCCGATCTGCGCGCCGCCAAAGAGGCCCATCAGCCGCTTGTAGCCACGGCTGGCGCGCACGTCCGGCAGCGGCTTGCCCTTCGGCGTGCCCTGCACCGACAACAGCAGGTTGGCCACGAACTTGTCAGCCTGTGCTTCCGTCACGTCCACCTGCGCCAGCAGCCGTGCCTCCACCAGCCAGCGGTCCCAAGCCGTGAACACGATCCCGAGTTGCTGGCGCACGGCGCCCGCGTTGAACTTCTTCATGTGCGGGACGCGCACACACTGCACGACCGGGCCTTCCATCGTGTCTTGCTCGGACTGCCAGCCGGCATCCTTCATCGATCCGCCTGCCGCCATGGTCAGCGTGTTGTTGCAGACCACGCGGATTGCCGTGAACTTGGCGGTGGTCGCCATCGTGCCGTCGTAGCTGGTCGCCAGGAGCAGGTAAGGGCGCACTGTGTCTTGGCCGACAACCGGCGCACCGTCGTTGACCTTCGCCAGCCCCCACACCCGCTTTCCATCTGACAGCGCACCGGCCGTCTCCAGCACGAACCCGCCGGCCTCGGCGAGCTTCCCGAAAAAATCGAGCACTTCCCCCGGCTGCACAACCTGATAGCCGCCGCTAACGACCGATAACGCGTTGCCCGAATCGGAGCGGTAGAGCACTTCCCGACCTTCCATTGCTTCAACGCGGTCGCAGGCGCCGGCATGGCTGCGCTGGAACAGGACCGGCGTGCGCTCAACCGTGTAGGCCAGGCCGGCTTCGCGGCGCCACGTTTCGAGATCCGCGCCAGCGGTCAGGCGCTGCCCCAACTTGTGCCACGGGGCTTCACCGACGAAAGCGATAGCGGCGCGGCCAGTGGTGGTGTCGATTAGGTGTGCCATGCGGGAATCTCCAAAGGGTTGCGGGTTGGAGTCAGCAGAACGTCACTGCGTTGTGTGATGTATTCACTTCGTCCATGTGTTTAAGTATAAGCCAAATGCTCAATATAATTATTTCCAAATAGGCAGATAGGTAAGAGTTTACTGCTATTTATTTTTCAGAGCGGCAAAGGCATTATATTTAAGCATCGGCCAGCGATAAATAAAGGATTGCGCACCGGGCGCTCTCCCGACTGACACGCACTTTTATTGCCGGGCTTGTGTCCCGGTCTTTTTGGAGCAGCACATGGACCTCTCTGAACAAACTCAGATTGACGAAGCAGAAAAGCAGGTGCAAGGCCGGGAAATAACCGTGCCGCTGAAATACCTCCAACGCGACGCCCTCAATATTCGCAAGGCGAGTCCAGCCCGCAGCGTCGATGAGCTGGCGGCGCTGATTCACTCGCAGGGGCTATTGCAAAACCTCGTCGTGCGGCCCGAGTTGTCGGGCAAGAAGGCACCCAAGCCCACCGGGCGCTATGGGGTCGTGGCTGGTGGCCGCCGCCTGGAAGCACTGAATCTGCTGTTCACCCAAGGCAAGGTGCCGGCTGATTTTCCGGTGCGCTGCCTGGAGGTTTCTCAAGACGATGCCGTGTCGGTATCCCTGGCCGAAAACTGCGGGCGCGAACCTCTCCATGGCGCAGATCAATTCGATGCGTTCGCCGCCCTTGTCGAGTTGGGGAAGACGGTTTCCCAAATTGCCGACGGCTGGGGCATCAGCACGCTTACTGTGGAGCGCCGGCTGAAACTCGCCAAGATCAGCCCGAAGTTGATGGCGCTGTACCGGGACGACAAAATCGAACTGGAACAGTTGATGGCCTTGACCCTTACAGAAGATCACGGAGTCCAAGAAACTATTTGGGAAAATACCCCGACCTGGGAGCGGTCTGCGTGTAACTTGCGCCGCAAACTGACTGAATGCGACGTGCCGCCAAATAATCCGCTGGCGCAGTTCGTGGGGTTTGCTGCCTACGAGGCGGCAGGCGGGAATGTACGTCGCGATCTTTTCGCCGAAAATGAAAACGCACCGGGGTTTATGACGGAACCGGCTCTGCTCCAGAAATTGGCGCTGGAGCGCCTGGAGCGCGAGGCTGAAGCCGTGCGGGCAGAAGGCGGCTGGCAATGGGTGGGAGTCCGCACCAGCCTGAGCTACACCGACCGGCAGGCGTTCGCCCACTGCCACACGCTTGATGTGGACCCGAGCGAGGAACAGCAGCAGCGGCTGGACGCCATTGAGGTGCTACTGTCGGAACTAGAGGCCAAGATTGACGATCTGGACCAGTATGATGAGAGCGCAACTATTGACGATCTGGAAGCGCAGCAGCGCGCAGCCGAGAGCGAGCGCGAAGCCATCGAACAGACCCTGGCGCAGATTGACCCCAACGACTTGCCGCTGGCCGGCGCGGTGGTGTACGTCGATCAGCGCGGCGAACTGGCCGTGCTGCGCGCCCTGGTGCGTGTTGAAGATCGCAAGGCACAGGCCGCGCAAGGCGGCGCTGCGGCCGCAACGGGCACCGCTGGCGCAAGCACAGCACAAGCCAAGGCACCAAAGGCCGACTACTCGGAAAAGTTGCTGCGGCAACTGACTGCACACCGCACGGCTGCATTGCGCGCCACGCTCGCGGACAGTCCAGCCGTGGCGCTGCGCGTGCTGGCGTACCAACTGGCTGTGCAGACCGGCTTGTCCTCGCGCTGCGCCTCTGGTGACAGGCCCGTCGAGATTCGCGCCGACACCGCCGATGTGCGCAAGGAAGGTGCGGACTTGGCCAAGTGCAAGGCACAGCAGGAAATGGAAGCACACCAAGAGCGGTGGGGCAACCTGTTGCCCGGTGACCAACGCTCCTTGCTGGCGTGGGTGCTCGCGGCCGATGACTCCCAGGTGCTGGACCTGCTGGCGGTGTGCACCGCGAGCACGCTCAACACGGTGCAGGGCCGCGAGGCGCCGCAACCCATCGCGGACGCCATCGCCGCCGCCGTCGATTTGGACATGGCCGATTGGTGGGAGCCGACTGCCGAGAGCTGCTTGAACTCGGTGCCAAAGGCCAAGGTCGTTGACGCGGTGCACGAAGCTGCAGGCGCAGAAGCGGCGGCGAGTCTGGAAGGGCTGAAGAAGGGCGAGGCCGTCGCCCTGGCGCAGCAGCGGTTGCAGGGCACGCGGTGGTTGCCGCCCGTGCTGCGGGCCAAGGGCTGAAGCCGCGCCGGCCTCTGCTGCAAAGGCGGGGGCCGGGAAAAAGTGGGGGCTGCGCTGTGCGCGTCACGGTGGCCCCTCCAGGCCAGCCGAGGACCGACAGATGGACAAGGTACTCACCGAGCGCCAGCACATGACGCTGCGCCGCGCGCTCAATGGCCGGCTCGTGGTGCTGTGCTTTGGCGCCGTCGTCAAGACGGGATCTCCGCGCCCTTACAGCTGTTCTGCATGCGCGGGGCCAGCGTCGAGCGCCTGATGCAAAAACGTGTCGAAGCGGCGCAGGCCAGCGCGCACGCCGAGTCTGCGCCATTGAGCACGAAATCGCTGTGAACCAGCCTCAGCTTCGATCGCGAGACGTGGAGAGGCATTAGCAAGTCACCTGCTTAACCACCCCGGCGGCTCGTGGGCCACCTGAGCCATGCTGGAAAGCTATTGCGCTATCTCGATAGTTGACCTATAGTTTGCTCATACTTTTAGCAAACAATGGGAGAACCTTCATGGACGACAAGGCGAAGCATAAGGCGCTCTGCGTACTGACGGCACGAGGGATCGGCAAGATCCTGGCTGAAGGCGGCTCGCAGGCATGGGTGTTAGATGCGAAAAGGGCACGGCGATACGAGTACGTCGTCTGTGTCCAGAACCGAGGCTTCGCGAAAGATTGGGGACGGGCTTCGGCTCCGCATCACACTGCCTTTCTTGTGGGGCGGCTGAAGGCAGTAGTCCCATGCGAAGAACCCGGGTCAGAACACCGTTGGCTTCTGACCTTCAGCGAGTACGCGGAAGTCAACCTCCCTAACGCTTGGCCGGGGTATCGGAATCCGGTGCTCTACACCGACTTGGAGACCGTGGGAATCGACGTGGGTTCACTGGACTTCCAGCCCATGCCCGAACAGGAAATCGAGGTAGGTAGCGACGCCCAGGACAAGCCACGCCCTCTGACGATTGCTGAGGCCAAAGAAGGTTTGGCGCTTGCCTTCAACGTTCCTACGTCTTCAATCGAAATCATGATTCGCGGTTGATTCTTCCTGCCGCAAAGCAGCGGCTCGGGGAGGTTGGCAGTTGCTGATCGCCAAGCCCGTGACAAGCCGCTGTCGCCATGGGCGTCAGGCTTACATCTCTAGTGCCCGTAGAAATTTCACTGCGCAGGCTCACGTGGCGAGCCACCTATGGGGGTAGGCTGTAGCGCGGTGCCAGAACTAGGGGTTGTCTGGAAGACAGTGGCCTAGATCTTTTCCACCGTGATCTACGTCACGGAAATCTGCATTAGGCATTTGCTAGTGATTGGTGCCGTAGGAGGGCGCCGGCGGCCATCAATTAGTGCTGTAAGCCTCCTTCAGAATACAGGGGGCGCAAGGGAGGCGTCGGTTCGTGAAGCTTGAAGAGATTAAGAAGAACGCTGCGATCCAGGGAATCGTTCCTGGCCAAGTCGTTCGTATTGTTGCTACGGAGCAAGCGGGCAACGACGCGCTGACCGTCTACTTCAAAACAGCGGAGGGCCAGGTTCTGGAGCGGATGTTGTTCCGCTCGAACGAGGCAGAGCTCTCCTTGGCTGACGCTGGCCGCCCCTGGGCCTTTGATGCGGCCGGTGAAGCGTTCAAGCTTGCCGTCGAGGCCTACCGGATCAACCTGGCACACCTGTTCGACCCGATGATGGCAGTGCACACGTCCAACGTGGAGCCGCTGCCGCATCAGATCACTGCCGTCTACGAGTCGATGCTGCCACGGCAGCCGCTGCGCTACGTGCTGGCAGACGATCCGGGCGCAGGCAAGACCATCATGGCCGGGCTGTTCATCCGAGAACTGCTTATGCGCGCTGATGCCCGCCGAGTGCTGATCGTTGCCCCCGGCAGCTTGGTGGAACAGTGGCAGGACGAGATGGCCGAAAAGTTCGGCCTGGAGTTCACGCTGTTCAGCCGGGAGATGGTCGAGCAGTCCCGCGGCAATCCATTCGAAGATGCAGACCTCATGGTCGCCCGCGTGGACCAGCTTTCACGCAGCGAGGAACTGCAGGAGAAGTTGCGGCGGGCGCACTGGGATCTGGTTGTTGTAGACGAAGCCCACAAGCTCTCGGCCAACTACTTCGGCAGCAAGATCAACAAGACCAAGCGCTTCCAGCTCGGCGAACTGCTCGGCTCTGTCACCAGGCATTTCTTGTTGATGACAGCCACTCCGCACAACGGCAAGGAAGAGGACTTTCAACTTTTCATGTCGCTGCTCGATTCGGATCGCTTCTACGGCAAGTTCCGGGACGGCGCTCACAAGGTGGACGTGAGCGATTTAATGCGCCGCATGGTCAAGGAAGACCTGCTGAAGTTCGACGGCACGCCGTTGTTTCCCGAGCGCCGGGCTACCACGACGAACTACAAGCTCTCCGATTTGGAAGCGGCGCTGTACGAGTCGGTCACGGCGTACGTGAAGGAAGAGATGAACCGCGCCGAGCAGCTGCAGGACGGTGCTCGCAAGGGCACCGTAGGCTTCGCGCTGACTTCGCTGCAGCGCCGCTTGGCATCCAGCCCCGAGGCCATCTACCAGTCGCTCAAGCGTCGCCGGATCAAGCTCACCCGCCGCGTTGAAGAAGAAAAGCTGCGCAGCCGCGGGCAGCTATTAGCCGGAACGTTGAACGTCAACGGCAAGCAAGGGGCTCCGGAAGACGTCTGGGAGTCGGCCGAAGCACTGGCACCCGAAGAGTATGAGAGCTTCGAAGAAGCCGTGGTGGATCAGGCGACGGCAGCACAAACGATCCATGAGCTCGAAGCAGAAATCTTTAGCCTACAGGCACTTGAGGAACAGGCGCGCCAGGTCGTGCACTCCGGACAAGACTGCAAGTGGAACGAGCTGTCGCAGCTGCTGCAGGACACGCCCGAGATGCGTGACGCTGATGGCCGGCAACGCAAGCTCATCATCTTCACCGAGCACCGCGACACGCTGAACTACTTGGCCGTGAAAATCCGCGGCCTCATCGGCACTGAGGAATCAGTGGTGATGATTCACGGTGGCGTCAGGCGCGAGGACCGGCGAAAGGTTCAGGAGGCTTTCCGCAACGATCCTACGGTCCGGGTGCTGCTGGCCACGGATGCAGCGGGCGAAGGCGTGAACCTTCAGAACGCCAACCTGATGGTCAACTACGACCTGCCGTGGAACCCAAATCGCCTGGAGCAGCGCTTTGGCCGCATTCACCGTATCGGCCAGACTGAGGTATGTCACCTGTGGAACATGGTGGCGGCCGAGACACGGGAAGGCGACGTGTTCCAGCGGCTGTTCGACAAGCTGGAGGTTGAACGCAAGGCACTCGGTGGGCGAGTGTTCGACATCCTGGGTGAGGTCTTCGAGGACCGCAGCCTCAAGGATCTTCTCATTGATGCAATCCGGTACGGCGACGATCCTGAAATCAAGGAACGACTACACCGCAAGGTGGAAGGTGCACTGGACACATCGCACCTGAAAGCCATCATCAAGCGCAACGCCCTGTGCGAAGAGGTGATGGACGCGGACCGGCTGTTCGCCGTCAAGGAAGAGATGGAGAAGGCGGAAGCCCGGAAGCTCCAGCCATACTTTATCCGCGCCTTCTTCACGCAAGCATTCCAGGCGCTGGGCGGAGATCTGCGAGCCCGGGAAACCGGCCGGTTCGAGATCGCCAATGTCCCGGCCGAGATTCGCGAGCGCGATCGCCAGATCAGCGGCCGCGACCGGCGCCATCTGGACCCGGTACTGCGCCGCTATGAGCGCGTGTGCTTCGAGAAGCGCTACGTTCGCTTGACGGGCAGGGCAAACGCGCCGATGGCGTCGCTTCTGCATCCTGCCCATCCGCTGATGCAGGCGGTGACGGACATGATGCTGGAGCAGCACCGCGGCAAGCTGAAGCAAGGCGCCGTGCTGGTGGACCCAGCCGATATGGGGCTCACTCCCCGCGTACTCTTCATCGTGGATCACGCAGTTCGCGAAGGGGAAGACCAGGCTCGCGTTGCCTCCCGTCGCATGCAGTTTGTCGAGATCGATTCTGCTGGGCAGGCAGTCAATGCCGGGTGGGCACCCCATCTGGACTTGCAGCCGATTGAGCCACCTGATCTAGGCCTCGTGGGGGATGTACTTGCCGCTCCCTGGATCGCTAAGGATCTGGAGCAGGTGGCCCTGACCCATGCATCAGCCCATCTAGTGCCGGCGCACTATGAAGAAGTCAGACGCCGGCGTGAGACACAAGTAGACAAGACACTCGCAGCCGTACATGAACGCCTGGTCAAGGAGATCAGCTACTGGTCCGACCGCTATGTGAAGCTGCAGGAAGACCGTGCCGCTGGCAAGGACGTGCGCCTGAACCTGGATAACGTGCAGCGCACCATCGATGACCTGACCGCGCGGCGCGTATCCCGGGAGAAAGAACTCATGTCGATGCGGCATGTGGTTTCTGCTACGCCCGTTATTGTGGGTGGGGCTTTGGTTATCCCAGTCGGACTCTTGATGCAGCGCCGAGGTGAATCAGGTTGGACTGCTGATGCCGTAGCGCGTGCCAGGATTGAGCGGATCGCCATGGACGCTGTCATGGCGGCAGAGCGAGCGATGGGCCATGAAGTTATTGACGTTTCAGCAGAAAAATGTGGATGGGACATAACTAGCATTCCGCCATCTCAAGATCGGAAGCTGGCAGAGGCTCGTCATATAGAAGTAAAGGGCCGGATTAAAGGCAGCAGCACTGTGACTATTACTCGTAACGAGGTGCTTTATGGCTTGAATCAGCAGGACAAATTTCTCCTAGCCATAGTCGTAGTTGATGGCAATCAAGCTGAAGCACCATGCTATGTGCGCAAGCCGTTTACCCAAGAACCCGATTGGGGCGTCACAAGCATTAACTTTGACTTGCAGCAACTGCTTGAAAGGGCAGTTGCTGCCAAAGAATCAAAAATATGAGAGTGCAAATTGATCTCGTCGTCACAAATGTCGTTTCAAAAAAGTCGACGAATTGCTCGGGCGAACTTTTAATTCGTCAAGATGAAAAGGGCATTTTTGTTGCGCTGGTATCTGGTGGACAAACTGGATTTGAGAATTTTCTGATTCGCAAAGGCGACCCCATTGAGGCGCATGAATGGTGCGCATGCATAGGCAGAAAATTCGAATACGACCGCGTAGTCGTCCCCAAAGAAGAAATGGAACGCGCCTACCGAGAGGCAGGCATCATCAAATGATCAAGTCACCCAAGAAACTCATTGAAGTCGCACTGCCGCTGGACAGAATCAATGCCGCCGCTGTTCGCGAAAAGTCTATTCGCCATGGTCACCCCAGCACCTTGCATCTTTGGTGGGCACGTCGCCCACTGGCTGCTGCTCGCGCAGTGCTTTTTGCACAAATGGTCAATGATCCGGGAGGTGAGCGCGGCTATTTTGCAGGCATGACAAAAGCGCAAGCTGACGCAAAACGTGGAGATCTATTTAAAATAATAGAAGACCTTGTTCAATGGGAAAACACCGACAACGATGATGTATTAGCTCGAGCTCGTACTGCGATCCAAGAGAGCTGGGTTGAAACGTGCCGACTCAATAAAAGCCACCCTCGCGCAGCAGAACTATTTAACCCTGAAAAGCTGCCAGCATTCCACGACCCCTT
Source organism: Azohydromonas lata NBRC 102462 (assembly GCF_001571085.1). Taxonomy (GTDB): domain Bacteria; phylum Pseudomonadota; class Gammaproteobacteria; order Burkholderiales; family Burkholderiaceae_C; genus Azohydromonas; species Azohydromonas lata. The sequence goes on along the minus strand of NZ_BCTC01000023.1, from coordinate 51,555 downwards.
TGCAGGAGGCGGCGCCATTCCGCTTGAAGCGCAGCGTTTAGGCTTAGAAGCATCGGCAAGCGATCTTAATCCAGTGGCGGTCACAATCAATAAAGCAATGATTGAGATCCCGCCTCGGTTTTCTAATCGCGCGCCCATAGGGCCGCGCCTGCCCAATGACAAACAGGGCAAATTTGGGGAAGACTGGAGTTACGCCCGCGGTTTGGCGGAAGACGTACGTCGCTACGGTGCTTGGGTACGGGCAGAGGCAGAAAAACGAATCGGCCATCTGTACCCGAAAATCACGGTCACTGCCGAAATGGCCATTGATCGACCAGACCTGAAGCCTTTAGTTGGACAATCTCTAACTGTTATTGCATGGCTATGGGCTCGTACGGTAAAAAGCCCAAACCCTGTATTTAGTCACGTTGATGTGCCCTTAGCGTCTACTTTTGTTTTGTACCCCAAAGGCGAAAAGCAAGCGTATATTCAACCACAACTAGAAAAAGACTCGTACCGCTTTGTTGTCAAGCTAGGACCTCCAGACGAAGCCGCTAAAAAAGGAACAAAAGCTAGCGGCAGCGGCTCATCCTTCACGTGCTTAATGTCCCAAAGCCCTATTAGCTTTGACCATATTCGCGCAGAAGCAGCGGCGAATCGAATGGGTTCAAAGCTAATGGCTATTGTTGCAGAGACAAAAGGGGGGCGTGTCTATCTGTCTCCCACCGGGGTTCACGAGTCTATCGCCTTGCAAGCCAAACCTGATTGGCAGCCAAATACTCCTCTTCCTGAGAAAGCTCTTGGGTTTCGAGTGCAACTTTATGGCATGAAGGCTTATAGCGATCTCTTCACCGCTAGGCAGAAAGTCATTCTTAGTACCTTGGCTGACCTTGTGGCCGAGGCTGCTGAATGCTGTGAGCAAGATGCAGTTAGGGCCGGATTACTAGATGACGGCACTCCATTAGATGCGGGCGGTTCCGGAGCAAAAGCTTATTCTCAGGCCGTCAGTATTTATTTGGCATTTTCTGTAAGTCGCATGGCGGACAGACATTCGTCACTCTGTCGGTGGGACCCTAATCCAACAGGTTATGCACCAAAAATTGCGAACACTTTTGGACGACATGCACTTCCAATGGTTTGGGATTTCGTAGAAGGAAATCCATTCAGCCTTTCTTCTGGCAATTATGAGGATGCAGTTGGATGGGTTGCGAAGGTAATAGATACCTCTTTAAGCGCTCGCACGATTGGGAAAGCATCGCAGGAAAATGCCAGATCTCAAGACTTATGCGTTGGAAAAGTGGTATCAACCGACCCGCCATATTACGACAACATTGGCTACGGAGATCTCTCGGACTTTTTCTACGTGTGGCTGCGCCGCAGCCTTAAACCGATATACCCGAATTTGTTTGCCACACTCGCTGTACCAAAAGCTGAGGAGCTGGTGGCTACACCATATCGTCATGGAACCAAGGAGAAGGCTGAGGCCTTCTTCCTAGACGGCATGACGCAGGCCATGCACAACTTAGCTGAGAAGGTGCATCCGGCTTTCCCCGTCACCATTTACTATGCTTTTAAGCAGAGCGAAACTAAAGGTGAGTCCGGCACATCCAGTACTGGGTGGGATACTTTCTTGCAGGCCGTTTTAGATGCGGGGTTTGCAATAACAGGTACGTGGCCTATGCGAACAGAATTAGGCAATCGCATGATTGGGTCAGGCACCAACGCTCTTGCCTCCAGCATTGTACTGGTATGCCGCCAGCGGGCAACAGATGCGCCCACTATCGGCCGCCGAGCCTTCATTCGCGAGCTAAACGCTGCACTACCCAGTGCTCTAGATGAAATGACCCTTGGAGGCATAAATTCACCTGTTGCACCAGTTGACCTCAGCCAGGCCATTATCGGCCCAGGCATGGCCATATTTAGCAAGTACAGCGCGGTACTAGAAGCCGACGGAAGCAAAATGAGCGTTAAAACGGCGCTGCAATTAATCAACCGTTTCTTGGCTGAAGATGATTTTGACCACGACACCCAATTTTGCCTAGCTTGGTTTGAGCAGCATGGCTGGGCTACGGGCAAGTACGGCGAAGCCGATGTGCTAGCTCGCGCTAAAGGAACCAGCGTCGGTGGACTTGCCGAGGCTGGCGTACTGAAAAGTAGTGGGGGCATGTTAAGCCTATTGCGTTGGGCCGACCTCAATCCCGATTGGTCGCCCGAAAGCGATGCCCGTACCCCGGTGTGGGAAGCCCTGCACCAGTTGATCCGCGCGCTAAACAAGGAAGGCGAATCGGCCGCCGGTGCCTTGCTTGCCCGTATGCCCGCCCGCGCGGAGCCCATCCGCGCGCTGGCGTATCGCCTCTACACCCTGTGTGAACGCCAAGGCTGGGCCGAGGACGCGCGGGCCTACAACGAGCTTGTGGCAGCTTGGACGAGCGTGGAGGCTGCGGCAGCAGAATCTGGCCTTGTGGGGCGGCAAATTCAGTTTGATCTTTGAGGAAGTCGATAAATGCTTAATAGCTTGGACATCAAGCGGTTTACGGTGTTCCGTGACCAGCAATTGACGCTATCCCCTATGTTGAATGTAATCGTGGGCGAAAACAGCATGGGCAAGTCGCATTTGCTCAAGTTGGCTTACGCACTGATTGCTACAAGTGCTGAGGCAGGTCGAAAACCCAGCGCTGGTGAGCCGACCAAAGCTGTGCTGCAGAAAGCCTATGGCGAAAAGTTGATTGGGGTGTTTCGGCCCGAAAAAGGCATCGGCAGGTTGGTCACCCGCAAGCAAGGACGCGATCGCTGTGAGGTAAGTGCGGTTTTCGGTAACCGCGCTCTGAACACAAAAATCAGCTTTGCCACTAACTCCCGGTCCGATGTGCAGGTGGACGAGCTTCCAAGCGCTTGGGAGCAACAGAGTCCGCTGTATATACCGACACGGGAGCTGATGACCATCTTCCCGAATTTTGTTTCGGTGTACGAACAACACTACCTCGAATTTGAAGAGACGTGGCGAGACACCTGCCTGCTACTTGGCGGACTCTTGAAACGAGGTGCGAGGCCGGCAGATATGGCGCGATTGATAGCCCCCGTGGAGCAGGCGCTTGGCGGCTCTGTGGTGCTTGAGAACGGTCGTTTTTATTTGGATATGCCGGGTGTAGGCAACGTCGAGATGTCGCTGGTTGCTGAAGGCCACCGCAAGCTCGCAATGCTGGCACGCTTGATTGTGAATGGCGTAATCCAGTCTCAGGGGTACCTCTTCTGGGACGAGCCTGAGGCCAACCTCAATCCCCGCCTGATTCGACTGGTGGCCAGCGTCATCCATCAGTTGGCCGCCAGCGGGGTGCAGGTGTTCATTGCCACCCACAGCTTCTTCCTGCTGAAGGAATTGGAACTGCTGAATAAAGCTACCCCGCTGAAGCGGTGCTACATCGGCCTGAATGCTGTGCAGGGCGACAGCAGTGAAGCCGACGTGCAACTGGCCGACAACATGACGGGCCTTACCAACATCGTGGCGCTGGACGAGGAGCTGGCGCAGTACGACCGAGAGCTTCAGGGCAGTTGAAATGACGGTGATCACTGAAGGCACCTTAAAGCTAACCTTCGCTGCAGGATGGTGCGCTATCAAGATCGACGATACCGACTGGTACCGCGACGGCGATGCAATCGCAAATCAAGTTAAGGCCGTAGACATTACAGCTTACGGTCCTCAAGAGCCTCAAGAGCATTGGTGGATCGAAATCAAAGACTGCTTCGGGCACGAACAGGCAAACCGACCTCGGCTTGTGCCTAACAATCCCAAACCCCAAGAACTCTTGGACACCGAGGTCTGGATCAAGGCGAAAGGCTGGGACGATCTTGTAGAAGCCAAGCGGGTCAAAATGTTTGTAGTCGATGAGGTCGTGCAAAAGGTGGCCGGTACCATTACGACCCTAGCCGTCGCCAGCCGTGCGCCCACAACCGAAAGTCGCGCAGTTGCTGTGCAACCCTATGCCAAAGCTTTCGCGCCCGGCGTCGCCTTGAAAGTCGTACTCTTTTTGACATGGAGCGGACCTGACTTTGGCGTGCTCGCCAGTCGTTTGAAAACCGCCATGGAACAGCGCCTGCACGCGTTCAACGTTACTTGCCTTGTCGTCAATGAAACCGTGACAGCGCCTGCACAGCCCTGGACGGTAGGGAGAACTGCACCTTGAGTCTGAAGCCTTGGCGTGAAATCGCCGTTCCCCACGAAGACGTGCTGAAAGGCACGTTCCAGCAAGCCGAGTTTGCCGCTGACCTTTCCCGGGTGCATGCCGGCACGGCCACAGCCGAGTATCAGAACCCGGCTCTTTTCTTCCAGCGCACCTTCATCACCGAAGGCATGCGCCTGCTGCTGGACTCAGTGGTCAAGCGTTTGGCCGGCTGCGGCGGCGACCCGGTCATCCAACTGCAGACGGCTTTCGGCGGCGGCAAGACGCACACCATGCTGGCGGTGTACCACTTGGCCAGCGGCAAGGCACCGGCTAGCGACATGCCTGGGGTGTCAGCCATCCTCGACGCTGCTGGTGTGGCCGAACTGCCCCATGCTCGTATCGCAGTGCTGGACGGCATCAAGTCGTCTCCTAATCAACCGGTTTCGCATGGAGCGGTGACAGTCCGTACGCTATGGGGCGACCTGGCGTGGCAATTGGGCGGGGTCGAAGGCTATGCGTTGGTCGCCGACGCCGATGCATCGGGCACCTCGCCAGGCAAGGCAGTACTGGAAGCACTGCTGAGCCGCTACGCGCCGTGCGTCATCCTGATCGACGAGTTGGTGGCGTACATCCGGCAATTCGAGGAAGGAGCGGCCCTAACGGGCGGCACTTTCGATTCGAACCTGACTTTCGTCCAAGCGCTTACCGAAGCTTTGAAGGCGGTGCCGACGGCCGTGTTGCTGGCTTCACTGCCCGAGTCCGACAAGGAGGCCGGTAGCCAGCGGGGCGTGCGGGCATTGGCGTCGCTGGCGCACTACTTCGGCCGCATCCAAGCTTTGTGGAAGCCCGTTGCAACCGAAGAAGCGTTTGAAATCGTTCGGCGCCGGTTATTCAGCCAGATCAACGACCGCCTGGCCGCCGAGTCGGTTTGCCGTGCCTTCGCCGACTACTACGTGACTCACAAGGACGACCTGCCTCGTGAGACACAGGAAGGCCGCTACTTTGACCGGCTGCTGCATGCATACCCGATTCACCCGGAGGTGTTCGACCGCCTGTATGAGGATTGGTCGTCGCTGGACAACTTCCAGCGCACACGCGGCGTGCTCAAGCTGATGGCCAAGGTTATCCATCGCCTTTGGAAGGATGACAACAAGGACCCGCTGATCATGCCGGGCAGCCTACCCGTGTACGACGCGGACACCCGCAATGACATCATCTACTACCTGCCCCAAGGCTGGGACCCGGTCCTTGAGCGCGACATCGACGGGGAGCGCGCAGAGACGGCCGGCATCGAGAACACGGACACGCGCCTAGGTGCCGTGCAGGCCTGCCGGCGCACCGCACGTGCGATTTTCCTAGGCAGCGCACCGAGTACTGCCAACCAGATGGTGCGCGGCCTGGAGCTCGAACGAGTTGTCCTGGGCGTGGCAATCCCAGGTCAGCAGCCAGGTGTGTACAAGGACGCTCTGCGCCGCTTGGGCGATCGCCTGCATTACCTCAACAGCGGCAACAACCGATTCTGGTTTGACACCAGACCCAACCTACGCCGTGAGATGGAGGAGCGCAAGCGCCGGTTCCAAGACAAGGAAGACGTCTTTCCTGCAATTCAGGAGCGCGTGCGCAAGAGCCTAGCCACCGGCTTTTTCGGCGGTGTCCATGTCTTCACCAGCAGTGGCGACGTTCCCGACGACTGGTCGCTTCGCTTGGTCGTGCTGCCACCCGATGTTGGCTATAGCCGCAGCGGCACTAACTTGGCCATTGATCGTGCCAACCAGATCCTGAAGAACCGCGGCGACGCGCTACGTCAGAAGCAGAACCGCCTGATCTTCATGGCGGCTGACTACGACAACGTGGCCCGCCTGCGCGATCAGGTGCGTTCGATGCTGGCTTGGCAGTCCATTGTCAATGACATCAGCGAAGGCAAACTAAACCTGGACATGCTTCAGGCCAAGCAAGCCCAGAAGGGTCTGGGCGATGCCAACGATGCTCTACGCCGCATGGTGCGCGAAACCTACAAATGGCTCTTGGCGCCCGTCCAAGAGGCTCGGCCAGGCAAAGGCCTCAGCGAGGTCCAGTGGGAGCCTTTCCCGCTCAACCCAGGAGCGCCCAATGCATCCCAGGACATTGAGCGCGTGATGAAGGAAAACGAGCTGCTCGTCACCGAGTGGGCGCCCGTGCACCTGGCCTCGATGTTGCGGACGTGGTTTTGGAAAAACGAGAGCGACGTGAGCGCGCTCGACGTTTGGCACAAGACCTGTCAGTACCTCTACCTGCCGCGCCTCAAGGACGACGTTGTCCTTCAGCTCACGATCAGCGCCGGCGTCGAATCCCGCGACTTCTTCGGCTTGGCCCAGGCCAAAGAAGAAGGGCGATATGTCGGCTTCGTCTTTGGCAAGCGGACCACTGTCGTTCTGGACCAGAGCCTGTTGTTGATTGAGCCGGGTGCTGCGGCTGCCTACATCAAGAAGCTTGAAGACGAGGCGCCGCCGCCCCCGCCACCTCCACCCAATCCCGGACCGAATCCTGGCCCTGGCCCCGGTCCTGGACCCGGACCGGACCCGGCACCCCCGCCTCCGCCTCCGCCTCCGCAAAAGAAGACGTCGCGTCGTTTCTACGCCAGCATTGATCTCGACCCGTTCAAAGCCAAGAAGCAGTTCTCGGACTTGGTGGACGAAGTAGTTCTCCAGTTCACTGCCAAGCCCGGTGTGAAGATGCGGATTTCCATCGACATCGAGGCCGAAACACCCGCCAGCTTCGACGATGGGCTTCAACGCGCGGTGAAGGAGAACTGCAACGTGCTTAAGTTCAAGAACGCGGAGTTTGAGTCCGACGAATGAGCCAAGTGGAGGACGGAGGCCAGTTGCCAGCGTTTGTTGCCCTGTCCGCGCAACAGCAGGTGCTAGACGCATGCCAGAAGGTCGTGCGCGCTGGCATCTGGCTGCTGCGCAATGGATATGGGCGCCTTGGTCTGTTGCCCTACAGGGCGCCTTCCGGTTGCCACTGGCGCATCGAATTCCAGCCGTTAGGGCGACCCAGCCAGGGCTTCTACCGCTACAACAGCGGTAGCGAGGCGCGGTACCTAGAGCAGCATTGCGGCGGCACGGTCCGCCGTGACGTCAGCCCAGCCGGGCTGGCACAAGCCATCCTTGTAAGCGTGCCGGACCATGTGCAGCAGCGATGCAAGGGGCCGCTGGCACCGGCTACCGCTAACTGGCTTGAGGAGTTGGAAAGCGTCTTGGCCGAGGGCTGGCTGCCCTCGGCGTTTGATGAGATGAGCACCAGCTTCGCCAGGTGGGATCTGGCCAGCCCAGTTGCGAGCAGCGCAGGTCACGACATGGCGCACCAACCCGGGTACGTGCCGCCCGGCTACGAACCTCGAGTCGTGCCGCCCGCTGAAGGTGCTAGGCCCATCTCGAGGTCGGCATCGGCCGATCCCGTGCAGCGGCGCGGGACACGGTTGCTGGCCATGGTTCACGAACTGCACAAGGTGGGCTACCAGCGCCTGCGCATCTGCCCCGGCCGCTCTGCCGACAGCCTGACGTGGCGCTGCCACCTCCTGCCTGCGCAGGACGTGCAGGACGATGGCTGGACGCCGCGCACGTTGCAGCGTTCCCAACTCCACTCCTCGGAGAATGGCACTGCCTACTTCGGCTGGACCGATGCCGCGAACGACGACGCCCGGACCTTGGCCACCAAGTTCATCAAACGTTTTCCGCAGCTTGCCGAGGCAAGCGCCGGCACCGACTGGGCCTATGCCGGCTGGCTCATCACGGTGCTTGGCGAAGCCGAGCACGGCCAGCTACCCGAGCTCTACGGTGGCCAGGATTTTGAACTGCCCTATCCCGTAACGCCGACACCGCCCGCGTGGATTGATCCCGAAGGCTGGCGACCACCGTCGGAGGAAATCGGCGAGTTCATTCCCCACCACGCCTTGCACACAGCGATGCTGCCGCCGCCACGTGCGTCCTGGGATGAGCTTTGGCCGTTTTGCTTAGCATTCGACGGCTATCGCAGCGGCCTGCGCTCCATCGACGAATGCATGCATATATTCAACAGCGTTTTCGCCAACGGGCTGCAGCGCGTGAGCGTCGAGCAGTTACGCACTGCACTGTTCATCCAGCAGCGCCGGGCCAAGCACGCGGCCGAAATGCAGCCCTTGGACGAAAGCCAGTACCTGCCGCTGTTGCATGACTTGATCGAGGAATTGCGCCGCAGGTTGGCCAAGACACCTTCATGGACCTGAACGAACTGGAATCGCTGATGGCCATGGCACAAGCAATGGACGCCAGAGCACCACGACGCAAGCAACCTGAGCGAGTGCCCTACCCGGACTTGCCCAAGGGTGTGCGCAACGCTGCGGTAAGGCAATGGCAATCGCTGCTGTGGTCCATCGACTCGGCAGAACAGCATGGCAAGCACGCGCTGCAGGGCCTGACAGTCGCGTTGGCTCGCATCATCATCGGCCAGGGACTTCAAGGATTGATCCTGAATGCCCAGGAGTTCCACAAGCCGCCGCTCGACATCCCGGACTTGCTCTGGGACGAGGACCTGCCGTTGAACAATGCCGGGCAATCCATGCGGCAACTGAGAGCCAAGCTGCCTCGTCCCATCAGCGTCGATCTGAACGATGCGGCCGTTTTTCCATCACCGTGGGAGCGCTGGCGCTTTCACGGAGCGCTGCAGAAACTGGGGGCGGGGCGTGAGTGGGGACCTTGGAAGCAAGATCATCGAAACCACTTCGGCATCGCGTGGCGCCCTTGGCCTATGGTGTGGGTCCACAACGGCAATCACAGCACGATGGCCGCTCTGGTCAGAGGCGGCGGGAAACTGAGGTGTAGTGAAGCGTTCGACTTCGCCCCGGTATTGCAGGCGGTCAACACGGACGGAGTGAACTGGTACAGGGCGGACACGGGATCAGTGATCGAGAAAGTGAAGTCGATGCCCATGGCCGGCATTTTCGTCATCGGGCAAAGACTTCTGACGCACAAGGGCTGACGCTGAAGCTCCAACATGGGGCTTGGTGCCGGGCGCCACACCCGAGTCCGCCACATTTTTAGGCATCTTAGAAAATCGCTGCGATGACAACGACTTGCAGTCGAAAACGACCACTTGCAGACAGCTTTCTCCACAGCATCTGTGGAGCGAGCACCGGTGCTCACCGGGTTGTTGCGCCAGGACCGCTCGCCTGCAGCGTTGAAGGTGGGCTGCCTGCCGGCTTATGCCGGCCTGTGGCAGACGCGGCTGAATCCGGGCATCAGCCATGAACGCAGCCAGGAAGAAGCACAGGAACTGCGGCCGGAGCGGACCAAGGCGCCGAGCCAACTGATCAAACCTTTCAGGCAGGCCATGCTGGGCGGCCATGAACGTACTGTCCAAGCCGCAGTGCTGGGGCTTACCCGTGACTGCCCTGTAGACCTCCGCCACCGCCATGCCTCGGAGAAAGGCTGTCCGTTTAAAGCCATGCGCGCGCAAGCTGAAGATAACCAGAGACAGCGCTAGGCGGGGACAGACCTCGAAACCAGCGCCCGATCAAGGCATGTTGACCAAGCGACTCCCCGCGGGTGCCCGCCAACCAACTTCCGACACGGACTGCGCTGGGCCGGCAGGCAACAAGCACCTACACGCTGGGTGCTCTAATGCCAAATCGCTCTTGGAGGATACGACAGAGCGTAAGCCACGTACCGCGTCGAGCACGGCGTTTATTTTGACCGTGGCCGTCCCATGTATTGCGGCCACTGTGAGATTCTTGTGCAAAATCAGCGGCAACCAGAATTTCTTATATGCTAGAAATAAACAAAACAATGGGCGCGTTAACGGTATTCCAACCCGGCCAGTGGGCGCGCCGGCTCGGACTGTGTGAATCTTGGACAACGACCCTTTCTGCCACCCACATAACAGTTCATGCTGGTGCCCGGAATGAGTCATGGCCCGTTCACTGCTGCACTGTCGAGTTTACGCGCGGATGGGTGTGGTCACGAGCAATCATTAGAAACGGCACGCACCATATCGAGTTGCGGGGACTCCCCCACGACAAGGCGCCAGAACTTGCATCTAAATTAAAAGCCGCTGCAGAAGCCGAAAACGTTCGTCTCGCGAAAGAAGCCGAAACCCAAAGGTTACGCCTGCAGGCCGAACGACACGCTCGCAGGATCAAACTACAGAGCGACATGACCGCATGTTGCAAGGATTTGCTCAGCGCAGAGAAAGAATGTCGTGATGCATTGGCAGCAGATTACTATCTCGCCGCCAGTGATCGCGCACGACTGGTGCAGCAGATAAATGCACGGTCGAGTCAGCTAAAAGAAGGCCAAGCTCTACTTGCGAACCCAGAAATCGATGACCTAGAAGCCACCGAGCCATTACGCAAGCTGGTTCAATATCTTACCACCTTTCTTAAGCACCACGAATCCTTACTGAAAGAACGCAACGACAGTTTTGTATCGAAAGAGTATGCGCGCTGGAAAATATTCTTTGACCATTGCGAAACACGGCCTCTGACAGAAGAGCAGGCGCGTGCGGCCATTGTTTTCGAAGAAAACACACAGCTGGTGGCTGCGGCAGGCTCCGGCAAGACATCAACGATTGTTGGCAAGGTTCTCTACATTCTAGCCAAAGGCCTCGCAAGCGCCGACGAGATACTTTGTCTAGCCTTCAATAAAAAGGCTGCCCAAGAGATTGGCATTCGCATCAAACAACGGTTGAAGGCAATGTCGACAACGGATGCAAACATTAAAAAGGAAATAAAAGACCTTTTTTTGCATCTATCAGAAAAACCGAATCCCGTAGAGTCAAAGACTTTTCATTCGCTTGGCAAAAGTCTCATCGATGCCACGGGCCAGGGACAAAAGAAGAGGGTTTCCTCCCAAAAGGAGACGGAAGCTCGCCTTACTCTTGCTATCAAGCAGTGCCACGAACAAATACCGGGCTTCACTGCCAAGTGGCTGCTACTGCAGACCGTCAACCGCTATCCACGCCCTACCGAAAGCCGTTTCACGAATGAACAGGAATACAACGAATATCTGCGTGGCCTTTGGCAACAAAGAAGAAAACTTAGAAACCGAAAGGATGAGAAAGAGGGGATACTCACACTAGGCTGCGACAGCCTTGTCAGGTCATTTGAAGAAGCAGCCATATCAAACTGGCTCTACGTGATGGGAGTGAATTTCCAATACGAAGAGTCGTTTGAAATTGGAGCCAAGCTGCTGTGTCCTGGCAAGCGCTGGTTGCCCGACTTCAGTTATGAGGCAAAGACACCGACCGGCGGGATTCGCATAGTGCATGAGCACTTTGCATTGAACGAGAAGGGGCGGGCCCCCAGCTTTTTCAGCGATCCAGCAGTTTATGAGAAACAGGCCACGGAAAAACAGAAGGTTCTGAGGCACTTGGACACCCGCCATTTCTGGACCACAAGTGCGGATTACATCAGCGGCATACTTTTCGAGAAGCTGGAAAGCAATCTGCGCACTGCGGGCGTAGAGTTTGCACCCAGGAACAAAGAGCAGGTACTGGCACGACTCAAGGAAATTGGTCTGGAGGAAGATACCGGCCTGATCGCCCGCGCGGCATCGCAAATCAGACAGAACAACTGGACCCTTGAGCACTTATATTCGCTTGTGCCATCGCAACCCGAGCCTGTTCGCGCGAAGCTTTTTATAGAAGTAGCATGGCATGTAACCAAGACCGTGGAGCGACTCCTGCAAGACTCCGGTGCCATGGATTTCGACGAAATGATCAAGGGCGCATTGAGGCATCTGGAGCAACCGGATGCTTCACGACAATTTCGTGTGGTGCTGGTGGACGAGTTTCAGGACACAGCTCCTGGCAGAGGTGAGCTGGTGAGGCGATTGCTGAGCTCACATGAAAACGGGCGCCTATTCGCGGTAGGAGACGACTGGCAAGCGATCAACAGGTTTGCAGGCTCTGATCTGATGTTATTCAAACATTTTGGCAAACATTTCAATCGGCGGTTGGCGGCCGATGCCACGCTGCATTTGACCCAGACTTTCAGAAGCAACCAAGGCATCGCCGATGCTGGCCGAAAGTTTGTCATGAAGAACAAAAGCCAGCTTCCGAAAGAAGTTCATGCCGCCGACAAGTCTCGAAATGGCGTCATTGACGTGCTTTTCCAGCAAGAGAACACCAAAACACTCGATGTAATCGATTCAATTCTGCAAAAGTGGGTTGACCACTATCCGACAGACAGCAAGCCATCGGTATTCTTGCTTGGGCGTTATGGTCAAACCCGCAGTGCTGGGCTGAGCAAGGATGACATTAAATCGCTTCAGGAGCGGTGGGCGGAACGCATTGAATTTGCATTTGACAAGCAAAATGGCAAGCCAGCGCCTTACCTCACAATGCACCAATCCAAGGGATTGGAAGCGGATTATGTAATTATCCTTGGCATGCACTCGGTATCGCACGATTACCTGTGTTTCCCCAGCGTCCGGGAAGACGACCCATTATTGAGCATGGTGCTCCCGCCAAAAGAAGCAGTCGCGGACGCTGATGAACGCCGCCTGTTCTATGTTGCTCTGACAAGGGCCAAGCGCCAAGCCGTTCTTTTGGCGCCCAGCAGCCACCCGTCGCCTTACATCATCGAATTGCTGCTTGATCACAGGGATGGATTGGTGACGTTCAACGGTACCGCTGATTTACCCCCAATTTGCGGCACCTGCCGCAAGGGCCTTGGCTTCAAGCGCTACAACCCAAAGAACAAATCACATTTCTTCGCTTGCAGCGACCGCTGGAAATGTGGAGCAACGTGGAAACAATAGCGGAATTCACTTTACTGTCCATGAGGCAAGGCATAAGAGCTTTCCTGTCCACGCAGCCGATGCCATCAGAGCATCAAGCAGAAAGCGCAAGCGGCGGGACGTTGCGCCTTCACCCATAAAGTGAGCACGCAGGGCCGAAACAGCGGCACGCTTGGATTGGCTTTGCCGTTGAGCGCGTTGTTGCTTGGTCAGCTTCATGTCATTTCACCTCGCTGATGAATCCGATTTCACCCAAGCCATGGGTGAATACTTCGGGGTTACGTCAACCGTTGGAAACCGCTTTTCGAGCCAGTCGGCCCATTTGAGCGCCTTGCGCGTGATGTGCCCGCGATAGACGCGGTTGAACTTCGGCGTGCGGGAGTGGTAATTTGCCGCTTTCGTCCACAGGTCGCCCCGGTCGTTCTTGATGTGCATGCGCAACCGCCACGCTGCGAGCTGGTAGGGGTAGCAGCCGCGGGCAGCTACGTCCTCGGGCGTGATGCCGTAGCGCGCCAATTCGCGCAGGTATCCGGTGCTGAATTGCATCGGTCCCACATCGACCGCGCCGTTGGCGTGCCGCACCCACTGGCCCGGCTTGCCGTTCTCCTGCTCGGCCACGGCCAGCAGCAGGTTCGCCGGGATCTCGTACTTGGCCGCTGCAGCGATAGAGCAGACCACGCGCTCTCGCATCTGCGGCGGAAGGTCAGCAACGGCCTCCAGCATCAGCGCCACCACCAGCCGTTGCCAGAGTTGGCCGCGTCTTCGGCCGCGATACGGGCGTTGTACTCGGCCAAGGCACGCTCGTAGTCCCAGGCTTCCACCCAATATCCGCCGCGTTCGGGCATGCCCACGTACACCGGCAAGGTGCTGGTGGATTGGTAGCCCGAATACGCATGGCCGTAGAGGGCCTGGCAGTAGCCCGGCATGGTGTTGCCGATGTAGACCGGGCCGCCGTCCATGCCACCGCCGTAGCTCAGTGTGGCGTTGAGGTAAGGCGCGTCGCACCGGCCGGCGCCCTGGGACATGGCCGCCACCAGCGAGCGCATTTCGGGTGTTTGCTGCGCTACGGGGCAGAGGTTGAGGAAGTCCAACCGCGCGCGGAAGGTGTCGCGCAACTTGCGGCGGTGGATACCGAAGTACCGGCTCAAGGACGGCTGGCATTCACTTGGCCGCACGCCCGACGAAAGGCACAAGATGGCTTCGCAAGCGAGCTTCGTGTCGCCGGTGAACACTTGGGCTGAAGTGCCGCCAGAAAAGCAGGCCGCCGCCGCGGCCAGGATCAGGAGCTTCATCGTCACGCCTTGTTGTCGCTGTCGAACATGTCCTCCCCGTCAACCGTGCCCGGTTCGACTTCAGGAGGTTCGGGCTGGTCGGCACCCTCAGCGAACGCTGCGACCTCGGCGTCGGCGTCAAAGACCGTGGCGTTGGCGTCGCCTGCCAAGTTGTCCCCGTCGAAGCTCGGGCCGACCGTCGGCGTCGATGCAAAGCCTGCAGCGCCGGCGCCTCGCGTGGCAGGACTTTCACCGCGGATTGCCGATGCGATCCGTGCACCAGGCGTGTCGGCCACGCGCTGCGCGAAGTTCGCCACCACGCCTCTGGCCTTTTCGCGAGCGACCTGGGCCGCACCGCGTGCGAGCTGGTTGCTCACCGCGTCCATACGCTGGCCGAAGGACGGCTTGTTGCCGCCGGATGCGCCACCCGCACCCCGTCCGCCAGCTGCAGCGCCTGCGGCACTGGCGCTGGTGGCGCCAGCAGTAGAACCGCCTTGGGCCTGCTGTTCACCACCGCCGGATTCAGCCGTCAAGCTTGAGCGCGTGTCCGAGTCTTCACTACCGTTGCCGCTGAAGCCGGCCGCCTCCGAGAACGGCGAGCTCGTGCCGCCACCGCCTTCGCCACCGCTGGCGTCGCTCCCGCCGCTGCTCCCGCTGCCGCCTTCCCACTCAAGGCCAGGGATACCGCCACCGCCGCTGCTGTCCCCACTACCACCACTGCTACCGCCCCCGCCTTCGCCGGCTGCCTTGAAGGCAGCCATTAGGGCCTGTGCACCACCCGCAGCCTGTGCGGCGCCGGCTACGGCCATGGCAGCAGCCATGCCGCCAGCTGCTGCCAGCATGCCGGCAGCCCCCATGATCATCCCCGCACCAGATGTGCCGATCCCGCCGCCGCCGACAGGGCCCCCCGTGGCGATGCTGGCAATGAACCCGGGCAACTTGCTGACCAAGACCACCATGGTGATGGACACGCCAATCATCACGCCAAGGCCTTTCAGCGTCACCAAGCCCTGGTTCACCTGAGCGTAGTAGTCGTCAACGAGCGTCTTTCCTATGCCCACCAGCAGCACCATCATCATGAGCTGCACGCCAAGGTGCAGGACGGTGCGGTAATAGTTGATAGCCATTTCCGAGGTCCACCGACCGCCGCCGAAGCCAAGGAAGATCACACCGCCGAATGCGAGAACCCAGCCTGAAATGAGCAACAGCAGCATGTTGATGCCAACGATGAGCAGGCACACGAGAACTGCAATGCCCAAAACCTGGCCGATCAAACTGTCCCACGGCTTCCACCAAGTGGTTTGGTCAACGACTTTTGCAAAGACAAGGTAGCCAACGTCCACGATGCCCGAGGGCGAGAGTCCGCCCACGCCCAGGCCGGCAGCTTTGCCCGCGACTTGGCGCAAGCTATTCATGATGCGTTGGGCGAAGTCCGGGCCGTTGACGAGCAGCCACCAGAAGAAGCCCAGCGTCATCGTGAACTTCACGAACTCGGCGAAGAACTCGCTAAGTTCAGCGCGGCGCAGCGCCATGAAGCCGAACGTCATGACGAGTGAGATGACAGCCAGGGTCCAAAACACCCAGGAGGCCGCATCGACGATGACACCGGCCCAGCCAGCAGCGGCGTTCCTGTAGCGCTCGGCGACATCGTCCAGTAGCCCGGCGCTGTCCTGGGCGTGGGCGTCGAGCGCGAAGGTTGCCAGCGCCACCAGCAACAACGACGCCAATGTGAATCTATAGCGGGTAGTGGTGGTCATTGCTTCTCACCATTGGCGGGGAGGACTAGGGGTGTATGTGCCCCGGTGAAAGCAGGCTGAGCCAAACGCCTGTTGGATTGATTTGGGCAGGGCGGCGACTACTTCGGGCCTGCAGTTCGCGTCGTTGACCTCCGGCATTACCGGTGGTGGTTCTTCCTGGAGGTGCGGCGTACACGCCCCCAGGAAGGTCACCAGGACGACCAAGGTGAGGGCGTAGCGGCGGCGCATGGCGCTTACCACTCGCGCGGTGCGCTGCGGGTGTAGGTGCCGCTGCGGGCGGCCTCGCTGGCCGCGTCCTCGCGCGCCTCCCGGTCGGCCTGGGCTTGCATGCGCGTCACCAGCGCCGCGTTCTGCGCGGCCATGAGGCTGCGCATCTGCAGCAGTTGGTTCGACTGCTGGCTGGCCAGCATGTTGGCTGCGCCAATCGCCTCCATGTGCCCCTGGGCACCCTGAGCACTCTGCTGTAGTTGCTCCAGGCGCTTCGCGTCAGCCTGCATCGCTTGCTGCTGCGAATCCACCGTGCGTAGCAGCGCCTCGTTGGCCTTTTTCTGGGACGTTGATTGCACGTCCTGTCGGCCGCGGACCTGTGCCATATCTTCGGCTGTGCAACCGCCCTTTTTGAAACACGGCGACTGACGGTAGTCGCTGGTGTCGTTGAACTGGCGCAGATAGAAATTGATGTCGCCGATCTGGCGCCGGTAGTACTCCAACGTGTACATGGCATCCCGCAGTTGATCCATGGTGCGCGTGGCTTGGTCCCACACGTACGCTGCAGGCGCTGCGGCGTTCTTGATCTGCAAGAAATACTGCTGCAGCTGCGTCTTGTATTCCTCCACTTGCTGCATCGTCTGCTTGATGCCTTCTTGCGCAGCAATGGTGTTCTGGACGTAGTTGCCAATGTCACCGGTCGGGATGCCGCTGACGCCCTGGGCTTGGGCTTGCGCGCCCAGCGCCGCCATGGCCAGGAAAGTGGCAGCAGCGAGCTTCGTGATGCGGTTTTTCATTGCGGGCTCCTTTCAGAAGGACCGGTCTGGAACAAGGGAGCCGGCTCCACCGGCGGGATGCAACGCTGCGCGGGTTCAACACCCTGCCGGCGCATGGCTTCTTGCTGCTGCATGCAGACCCGGTGCAGCGCCTTGGAGGCTTCGACCAAGCTCTGCTGGGACCGGATGAGTTGCTGCTGCATCTGCAGCGCCTCGGCCTGGCTCATCGCCGGCCTGCCCGTGTCGTCGGTCGGGACAGGACTTTGGGCATGGGACGGGGCCGCCACGCACAACAGCGAAGCGACGAGCATGGAAACGACGCGATCATTCATTGAACACTCCTGGGGATTGCGCCCGTGTACGGGCCGGGGAACCGAAGGTCCTTTACCGCGACGAGGGTGAAGCGGTAGCCAGGACGGATCTGCAGCGTGGGGGCTAGGTTCATGTTCTTGTTGAGCATCTGCGCGGTGGCCTGGCCGAGCTGCTGGCCTACCGCTTCGCTCAATGCGCCGCTGAACGTGGGAGCGCCGTATTGGTTCTGGCCGCTGCGTTGGCTGTAGGCAATGCCGGCCGTGACGCCGCTCATCAGGAATGCGGAGCCGAAAATCCGCACGTAGTGGTTGTCCACCCGGTCCTTCAAGCCGGCGTAGCCTTCAGAGTCAGCACCGGGCATCGCGCCCAAGTCCATCACGCTGTCGTCCGGGAAGATCAGCCGCTGGATGGCAATGAGCACACGGGCCTGGCCATAGACGACGTCGCTTGAGTAGGCACCTTGCGCCAAGGTGCCTTGTGGGATCAGCAGGTGTTGTCCGGTGCGGGTGTCGTAGATATTGCGGGACACCATGGCTTCGATCTGTCCCGGCAGCTCAGAGTTGATGCCTTTTTGAAGGATCAGAGGAATCGAGACCTTGCCAGCGCGCAGCAGGTACGGGGTATCTGCAGCCTCTACCGTGGAATTGAGTCGGAAGCGGTCGCCGCCCTGGCGGTTGTCGAACTGCGCCATGCCGTTTCGCGCCGGCGCTGCTTGTGCTGCAGCGGACGGTTGCGCGCCCCCTCCCGCGCTCCCCATGCCCGCTTGCACCTGCGCCAGCCTCGCGCGGTACGCAGCCATTGGGTCCTGTCCTTGCGTAGCACTATCGGCCTGCTGTTGGAGTTGCGCCATGCGGGCGAGCATTTCCTCGCGGTTCGCAGGTGCACCGGCTTGTCCGCTGCCTTGCGATGGCTGCTGGAGCTTCACCTGAACACTGCTGGGCGCGCGTACCGCGGCCATGAACTGCTGCATCCGTGCCTGCTGCATCTGCTCTGCGGCCTGGTCGACACGCTCGGATTGGCCGCCAGCGCCAGTGCCGGTGTACTGCCGGTCCACGCCGGTGCTCACATCAGGGCCGCCCTGCGGCCGAGGCGGTCGGTCAAGGTCGTCTTGGCTAGGACGCGCAACCTGAATCGGGGCGCTGGCTGGTCCACTTGCCGCCGGTGGGGGCGGCTGCACGCGCGCATTCACGATGGCGCCGCCAGGATCGCCGACTACTGCCTTTGCCATGGCCAGCGAGCTCGCCGCGCTCGTTTTCTTCGGCTGCTCCGCAGGCGCCGTCTCAGCGTGCTGAGCGGCCGCGCGCTGGTAGGCCACCACCGCCATCACGCTCACGAAGCCGGCAAGTGCCCCGGTGAGCAGGATCATTGGCACCTTGTTGACACGCCTGACGCCCGCTTGGCCGGGCGTCGCGCTGGGCGACATGGGGTCGGGGTTCGACATGCCTTACTCCTTGCGCACCCAAGCACCTGCCGGGACCAGCGTGCCGTTGGTCTCGGTGTACGCGCGCGCCAGCGACTGGCTGCCTACAGCCACCACCACGCGGTACAGGTTCAGGCCCGTGGCCTGATCTGCGATGTATCGAAGCGGCTGGGCCTCGCTCGGCGTGCCTTTGGCGTCCTTCTCTTGCACCGCGTAGCCGCTGCTGCGCAGTGTTTTCAACAGGGCTTGACCGAAAGCGTCAGGGGCGTCCTGCTGCAGCAACAGCCGAGTCTTGGCAGGCGGGTAAAGCAAGGACAGTTGGCGCACGGCGTCGTTCACCAGCGGCTGCGGGTCGATGCGCGCCGGCAGAAAGCCACCATGCGGCAGATCGGTGTTTTTGGTCGTGGCGCAGCCGGCCAGCGCCAGCGCAAGCGCCGCGGCGGCCAGGATCTTGCGGGGCGTCATTACTTGGCCCTCCGGGTGATCTCCACGCGCTCCTGATCGCTGCCGACACCGGCCACGAGGATGGCTTTGTCAAACACGCCGTCCACCGTGTAGCGGCCATTCACAAACCGCGTTGTCAGCCGCTCCAGCTTGTCGTCTGAGAACATGCCGCCACCCTCACGCAGCACCAGCAGCGACAGCAGCTCGCCGTTCTGCATGTCCGGCGGCATCTCCACCACGGTCTTGCGGCCGTTGTTGTAGACGCGCACCGGCTTGAGGTGCTTCGGCCCCTTGATGTCGTAGTCGAAGGACAGCTCGTCCAGGCTCTCGCCGGTTGCAGGGATGGTCCGCTCGTGGCGCTGCTGCTGCTGCGCGGCCCGCTGCTGGGCCTGCACGGCGGCCAGCTTGTTGCGGGCGTCCTCCGGGTACGTGAACGCCACCAGCGGCATGTTGTCGCTGCGGTGCGAGCGCAGGACGATGTGATACATGCGGCGGTCGGTGTAGACGAACAGCGAGGTCCGCAGCCCGACGTCCATAGGCTTGAGCACCAGGTGCACCGTCATGTTGGCGCCGGTGCCCATGACAGCCGGGTCGACGTGCCACCTTTCCTTGTCGAGCAACTTGACGTCCTGCAGCAACTCGCCGGGCTCCAGCGCAATGTCGCAGCCATCGAGCACGGCACACACCAGGTTGGCTTGCTGCGTGCCGAAGGAAAACACGATCACGCCGTTGGGTCCAGGAGTGGGCGCCAAGCCGGTTGCTGAGTTGGCCGACCAGCGCTTTGTGATGGCCAGGGCGTCCCTTTCCTGCTTCGTGAGCTTCGGGTTCGGGCGGCCGGCGAAGTACTTGTCGGCCAGTTCGTCGGAGCGCGCAAGCAGCGGCGCAGCCAACAGTGCGGCGCAGGCCGCAGCAATCAGATGCTGTTTCATGGTGGCCCCGCTCACTTGATTTCGGTCCAGTTGGCGTCGCGGATAAAGATGCGCGCCGGGTTGAGCTCCATTTCCTCCCGCTTCGTTTCTGGGGTCGGTTCAACGACGTAGTAGGTGGCGCTGGCGCGGTACTTGACCTTGGGGCCGGTGGGCACGCCCTTTCGGTCATAGGTGACTTCTGTCCAGTCGATCTGCAGCGTTTCCTTGCTCAATCGCAGGACCGAGAAGTCCTCGGAACTCACGACGAAGTCTTGAGCGCGCTGGAAAGGTTGGTTTGCCTGAAACCAGGCGTTCACCTTGGCGGTGATGGCATCGCTGCCGGTCATCTTGGAATAGACGCGGTCCACCGCCTTGCGCTGCACAGCAGCGTCAGGCGTCACAAGCCGCATGTCTTCGAAGAAGCGCCGCACCTCGGCCTGGATCACAAGATCGCTGCCTTGAGCAACAGCGTCGGCTGCACCGAGGGCATAAGGTTGGCTGTTGCGGTCCACGCCGTAGACGAACGGTGTGAACTTGCTCATGCTGCCGATCTTGACCACGCCGCCGACCGCAGCCAGGGCAATCAGCATGGCCAGCAGCGCCATCATCTGCCACATGAAGCGGCTGAAGATCACGCTGCCGACATGCAAATTCCACGTCCTCGCAGCGTTGAGGTACGGATTTGCTGTCTCGGTATCAGGCCGCTTGATGAACAGATACTTGAAGCGGCTCAGCGCCACGCTGGCGCGGGCCTTCATGGTTGTGGCGCTCATGCTGCCTCCAGATAGTCGTCCAGCTTGAGCCCGCGGCGTGCGAGCCATTCATGAACCCAGGCACCGCCAAGGCGAGCCTCCAGTTGCTGGATGGTTGCGATGGAATCCCTGTCAGTGGCGCCCACGAAGGCCAGCGTGAGCGGTCCCAAGTCGAGCTGGAAAAGCCTGTTCCCCTGCTCGGAGATTGCGTAGTAATCCTGGTTCGCTGCAGCCTCCGCCAAGATGGCGATCTGGCGTGAGTTGAGGCCGACGCGTTGGTACAGGTCTTTGGCCTCGGGTTGGTGGGCGTTGGGGTTGGGCAGAAGAATCTTCGTTGCCGTCGATTCCACAAGCACGTCGAAGATCCCTGACGTGGACGCATCGCTGAGGTTCTGCGTCGAAAGGATCACCGTGCAGTTGAGCTTCGCCAGGGTCTTGAGCCACTTGCGAATCCACTCCTTGAACACCGGGTGCGTGAGCATGAGCCACGCCTCGTCGATGAACACCACCGTGGGCTTGCCGTCGAGGCTCCGTTCAAGGCGACGGAACAGATAGAGCATCGGCGGCAGGGCGTACTTCTCGCCCATTTCCATGATTTCGCCCAGCTCAAACGTATTGACACGGGAGAACTGCAGGTTGTCCGATGGGGCGTCCACGAGATAGCCCATAGAGCCGTCCACGGTGTACTGCTCCATGGCCTCGCGGATCTTTTCGTCTTGGATCAGCGACACGAATTCGGAGACGTTCTTGGAGCCGCTGTTGCGCATGCTCACGAGAGCGGTCCCAATCTTGTTGCGCTGGTCTGGCGTGGTGTTGACGCCGTTGAGGGCCAGGATGTGGTCGATCCACCGCATGGCCCAGGCCAGGTCACCACGAGTCTCCAAGTACTGCAGCGGTGCAAACTGCAGCTTGTCGGTCTCGCCACCGACGATGTAGTGCATGCCTCCCACCGCCTTCGTGAGCGCATACGCACTCATGCCGGCTTCGAACACGAAAATCCGCATTCCGTGGTAGCGCAAGAATTGCGCGATCAACAACCCCAAGAGCGTGGATTTGCCAACACGTGTCGGGCCAAAGACCAGCGTGTGCCCGAGCTGGCGCACATGCACGTTGAAGCGGAACGGCGTGCGGCCCTTGGTGATGCACTGCATGAGGGCCGGCGACTTCTTCGGGTACAGGGGGCACGGCGCATGCGCGCTGCCAGTCCAGATGCTCGACGTAGGCAGCATGTCAGCCAGGTTCATCGTGTTGACCATCGGACGGCGCACGTTCTGCACGCAGTGCGCCGGCAGACTTCCGAAGAACGCCTCCATGTTGTTGATTTCTTCGATGCGCGCGGTGAACCCCAAGCCCTGGATACGCTTCTCAACAAGCTCGGCTGCAACCTTGAGCTTTTCGCGGCTTTCGTCCATCAGCACGACGACGCTCGTGTAGAAGCCTTCCGCGACTAGGCCGCTATCAATCTCGGCGATGGCCGCCTCAGCATCGGCCGTCATCGTCACCGCGTCCTGGTTCACACCGCCAAAGTTGGTGTTGAACATCTGATCGAAGATGCCGCGGATCTTCTGCTTCCACCGCTTGCGGAAGGCGTCCATATAGTTGCGGGCCTGGTGTTGGTCGAGAAAGATGAAGCGGCTGTTCCAGCGGTACTCGACAGGCAGGGTGGACAGCGCCTGCAGCATTCCCGGATAGCTGTCCAGCGGAAATCCGTCGATGGAAACGCACTGGATGAACTTGCGGCCGATCTTGGGAATGCTGCCCGGCACGAAGTCCTGGCCACCGATCACGCTGTCCAAGTACGCGGGGTTGTTGGGCAGGCGAATGGGCTGATGAATGCCTGTGATGCAGTACTGGAGCCAAGAAAGCAGATCGTCTTGCGTGTAGTTCACGCCGAACTCGTCTTGCATTGGCTGGCCGCGCAGCCGCGTCAGCTTGAAAGCCGAAGAAAGGCGGTTTTCGATGGCTGCAATGCGCGACTTGAATTGCTCAATGAGCAGGTATGTTTGCGTGGTCCTGTCTGGCTTGACGCTTTCGTCGTCAAACATCAACTCAGTGAATTTGCGCTGCGCCAGCAGCGGGGCAAGCCAGGTGAAGGTGACGACGAAATACCCCTCATAGGTCGAGCCTGGCTTTGTGAAATCCCGACGCCTTTCCTCATCGATGGCGCCCGACACAGGGTCAGGGAAATGCGAGGCATCGCGCGGCGGGTAGTCCGTGGCCTCGCGTCGCACGGCGTCAACGCTCATGGCCCAGCCGCTGGTGAGGGGCGCAAGCGCCTGGTTGATGCGGAAAGACATGGCCTCGCGCTCGGCCTCGGTGGCGCTGTCTTGGTCCGCACAGCGGTAGAGCCAGGACGCCATGAACGAGCCGTCCTTGTTGACGATGATCCCGTCCTCAATCTCGGCGGCGTAGTTCAGCAGCTCGGGTAGGCCTGCATCCTTGGACCGGTGGCGCTTGAGGCGCATTTCGGCATCGGCCGCTCGCATGCGGCCTACCAGCGCTGCCACCATCACTGCGCCCGCACACGCGGTCGCAATGGCTGTAGTTTCAACGGCAATCATCTGTAGAGCTTCCTTTGCAGACGCGTGTTCTTGTGGAACGGCGTCGAGCGAGCGGGATAGACGTCCTGGCTGTAGCGGAGATGACGGATGTAGACCTTCCGCATGAGCGGGTCCTTCTTCGCCATCTCCCGCAGCAACCACAGCGCCGTAAACCACATAACCAGGCCGTAGCCCGTGGCAAGCCAGGTCTGCGCAGTGAAGATCAAGGACGCTGCCAGCGCCCCGGCAAACATCACCAATTCACGGTCGCCGCCCATGAAAAGGTTGTGCCGGTTGCCGGCACGCCTGATTGGAATCTTGCGCAGAGCCATTGCTTCAGCTCTCTGCGCCCGTAGCGGTGGCGTCGATCAGCGCGATTTCCGCACCGCGGCCGAAGTAGTTGGCCATCACGTTTTGCGCAGCCACCAGCACTGACACCACGAGCACGATCAGGATGAATGTGCGAAAGAACGCGTTCAGCTCACCGCCGAATATGAGGATGGAGAAGGCAACGATCAGGCCGACGATGGACACCGTGAAAGCCACGGGCCCAGTAACGGACGCCCGGAGTTGGGTAAATGGGTCTTCCCATGGCAGGTTGCCGCCGGCGCCTACGGCGGCGTGCGCTTGTTGAGGTATCAACAACAACGCACCCAGCAGGAGCAGGACACCCATGCTGATGAGGGCGGTTTTGGAAAAAAATGGGCGAGCGAGGGCATTGGAGGCCATGACAGCTCCTTGAGGGTGGAGAAAAGCGAGGGGAACTAGAGGGACTTGGTGATGTAGTCGCCGTCCCTGAAACCGGAGACCTCCAGGATTCCCTGGACGCGGCGACCCTCCGGTGTCTTGGCGATCTGCACGATGAGATGGACCGCTTCGGCGATCACGGGCTCTATCGGCCTCGGGGACTCGGGGTGCATGCTGATGAGCAGCTTCAAGCGGCTCAAAGCGGCAAATTGGTTGTTCGCATGGATCGTGGCCATGCCGCCTTCATGGCCGGTGTTCCAAGCCATGCAGAGATCCAGCGCGTCAGCCCCGCGGGTCTCGCCCACGATGATGCTGTCGGGGCGCGCGCGCAGCGCATGCTTGATGAGGTCGCGCAGGCTGGTGGTGGACGTGGTGTGCCACTGCGCGTAGTTCTTCGCCGTGCACCGAATCTCGCCCGTGTCCTCGATGATGATCAGGCGGTCCCCGGGGAAGATGAGCACGCGCTTGCCAAGGATGGCGTTTGCCAACGTCGTCTTGCCAGAACCGGTGCCGCCAGAGATGAGGATGTTCCGGCGCCGGCGGACCGCTTCAACGATCACGTCGAACTGGGCCTTGGTCATGATCCCCTTGGCGACGTAGTCCTCCAGCGGGATCACCACCACCGTATGCCGGCGGATTTGAAAGGAAGGCCGCGGCACGATGGGCGGGAGCTGACCAGCGAAGCGAGCATTGCCCAAAGGCCACTCGCATTCGAGCAGCGGCGTGCCCTTGGTGACTTCTTTGCGGTAGATGCCGGCGACGATCTCCAAGATCGCCTGCGCCCTGTGCGCGGCCATTGTGCCGATTTGGCGCATGGGCTCGCCATGGCGTTCAAGCCACAGCGTCCCGTCGGGGTTGAGCATCAGCTCATTGGTCAGCGGATCGTTCAGGGCCGTCAGCAGCTCGGGACCCATGTCGCGCTCCAGCTTCTGCTTGGCGCGGCTTTCGACACTGACAACTTCTTGGTCCATCGGTAATGCACTTCCATCGCCGCTGAAAGCGGCGTGGGAGATACGTTATAACGGACGCTTTTACAACACAACTATTTCGCTAAATCGGTGGAAACGAAGTGTGTTGGAACTGCGCTGCTTTAGCGCTGCAGCTGCTCCTGAGCTTGCTCGGCGTAAACACTAACAAGGAAGGCGTGGTAGTCCGAAACCACGGCCGACACGCGCTGGTAGCCGTCAGGAACGCTACGGAAAAACTTCCCTCCGGCCAGACGGTCGAGTGCGTCTCTCGGCATATCGGTGCATTCCAATAGGAATGGCAACGGTGTTTCCAACGCTGCTGCGATCTTCTCCATCACTTTGATAGAAGGGTTCCCCGTACCTCTTGTTATGTCTGACACAAAGGAAAGCGACACGTCTGCTCTCGCTGAGAGTTCGTGTTTTGTCAGTCCTTGTTCCTCCAATAGCCGCAGTACGTTTGTGAAGAAGATGATGTAGTGGACCAAGACGACGGGCCTCGTTGTTAAGCTGCTAAACATCCAGCCGGCAAGTCAAGCTAAACTCCCCTCCCCGGGATTTAGCCTGCCGGAACTGCTGCCGCAGATATTTACAGCGGGCGAGATCTTAAAGGTCTCAAGGTTGTGTCAGCAGGCACGAAGGGACGAGCCAGTGAACCGCTCTGACGACGTCAAGACGCAAGCGCCCCTTGGATGGGTCGTGTTCCTTGCGTGCTGGCCGTGGCTTCGCTTCGTGCTGGGCTTCGTCTGCGTAGTTGCAGGCCTGGTTTTCGGAGCCGCAGGCTTCGTCTTGGCGTTCGTCGCGCTGGCCGTCCTGTCCTACAAAGTCGCCACAACTGACCCCGACACGCTGCGCTGAAGCGCAAGCCGAGCCCGATGCCGCGCTCGGTTTTTTTTCGCCTGAATGATTTGTTTAGCTAAACCGGATGGCAGAGAAAAAACGCCTGACGCTCCATGAGTTCGAACTTGCGGTTCAGAGCCTGGACGCCGGTGAGCGCACACGACAGATCGCCAAAGGGGTGCTGGTGCATGGGCGCTCGCAGCAGGAGTTCGTGGCCGAAATGGGGATCACCAAAGGCGCTGTGTCCCAGGCTGTGACACGCGTGTGGCGGGCGGCTCAGCGTGTTCTACCTGATGGTCTGCAACGCGTCACCGTCAGCCTGCCCGCTCACCAGGTCGAGATCGTCAAGAAGTGGGAGAAGCAAGCCATGCAGAAACGAGAGAGGGCCAACAAGCTATGAAAACCATCGTCATCGCGATCCAGAAGGGAGGCCAAGGCAAGACCTTCGCCACCTGTCACCTGGCGCAAGACTTCACCGAGAAGCGCAAGCTGCGTGTTGCAGTCGTGGACCTGGATGCCCAGGGGGACGCCAGCTTCACTTTGGAAGCTCACGACAGCGGCTACGCCGCGTCGCGGCTATTCACTGACTCGGCCGACGCGGTTCGAGCCCACTTCTCCGCCCGCGACAACTCCGGCCTGACGTTGATCCACGCGGACCCTGCTTTGATCGACATCGAGCAGCCGCTCACGGCGGAAGAGGCGTGCGGTGCACTCAAGGCATCGATGGCTGTGCTCGCCGAGTTCTTCGACGTTTGCCTTATCGACACGCCGCCGGCGCTGGGCGTCCGCATGACAGCCGCCATCATGTCCGCCGACTTCATGCTCTCGCCTATTGAGATGGAGGCGTACAGCGTTCGAGGCATGAGCAAGATGTTCGCGGTGATGAACAACCTGCTGGAGCGGAATCCACATCTGCAGTTTCTGGGCATGCTTCCAAACAAGGTAGAGAAGCGCAAGCCACGCCACCAGGCCAACCTGGCATCTCTACGCGAGTCGTATCCGGATCTTGTGATGCCGGTGAAAGTCGGCCTGCGCGACAGCATCGGGGATGCCCTAGAGGCTGGCGTGCCCGTGTGGCGTATTGAAAAGACTGCTGCGCGCGACGCAATCAAAGAAGTGCGCCAGTTCGCGGACTACGTTTTTGAAAAGATGGAGATTGCGCAATGACCAGCAAAACAGCCTCTGCCGCGGCAAAGACGGCCGGCGGCTTCGGCAAGCTTGGCAACTTGTCGAGCCTGCTGGTCAAGCCCTCCCCTGCCCCTACAGCGCCCGTCGGTACTCCACTGGAGATATCACGCGACCTCATTGACCCGGACCCGGCACAGCCGCGCCGCGATGGCAATCCTGGCTACAGCGCAGAGAGCCTCGGTGAACTCGCCGACTCCATCAAGGTGCGCGGCCAGAAATCGCCTATTTCTGTGCGCGCCAATCCTCAATCTCCCGGCCGCTACTTCATCAACCACGGCGAGCGCCGCTGGCGGGCATGTGGACTGGCGGGCCTGTCCACCGTGAAGGCGTTCATCGACAACGACTTTGCCACCGAAGACCAGATCATCGAGAACCTGCAGCGCGTAGATCTGACGGCGCGTGAATTGGCTGATTGGATCGGCAGCCGACTTGCCGCCGGTGACTCGCAAGCTGACGTTGCACGCAAGCTGGGAAAGTCGCGCGCGTTCGTGACGTTGCATGTCACCCTGCTTGATCTGCCCGACCCAATAGCCAAGGCATTCAACAGCGGCCGGGTCAGCGATGTGACCGTCGCCAACGAACTGGTGCGCGCGTACAAGACAAATGCCAAGGCAGTGAGTGCCTGGCTCTCCATCCCAGACCAAGAAGTTACGCGCGGCACGGTCAAGGCATTGCGCACCTATATGGACCGCGGCGCAGGTAAGGCAGTGCCTGTCGTGACGCCGTGCCAAACAGGCGAAGTCAAACCGGATGAGGAGGCTGCGCCACCTCCAGCAACGGCGCCAGCACCTAGCGCTGATGTGGAGCCCGCGTCAGTAGCCACCAGCGATGCGTCTGCGCCGACGAAGGCAGCACGGCAACCTGCGCCCGCGGCAAGACAAGCTTCAGTTCAGAGCAGCGACAACCTGCACAAGCCAGTGGTGCGCGTCGTGATTGATAACAGGCAGGCCGTGCTGGTGATTGCACGCCGACCGTCGGTTGTTGGCCGTGCCTGGGTTTGCTTTGATGACGATGGCCAGCAGACGGAAGTAGACCTCGCCAACGTCCGCTTGCTGGCGGTAGACGAGGCGGCGCAATCATGAGAAAGCGGCTTATTGTGATGAACGGCCATCGGGTGCTACAGGCCGAGCAAGCGAGTGAATGGGTCAACGAGCGGGTTGAGAAAGCAAACGGGCTTGCCCCAGGCTTGTATGACCTTTTCGATGCACGCCCCGCTGACCGGATCGCACCTACGGACGGCGTGCTGTTGATGCTGGAAGACGGTCTGGTCTACCAGCAGACCCAAGCCGGGCTTGTTTCTCACGAGCTTGCGAAGTTCTCGGAAACGCCGTCCTTTGGCGTTGACGGCACCATTACCTACAGTGCCGAAGGGCGCGCCGCCTTTCAAATTCGAAACACGGCGCCCTCCCCTGCTCCTAGAAAAAAACGCCGTTAATTGTTAAGCGGCTTAACACCCGGCCCATGTGGGCTGGGTGCGTGGGCTGCACGGGGCCTGACGATGGCTCCCATCAAGCGCCCCAACTCCTGCTGCTGGACCTCTATGCGTTCCAACAGCCTAGCAATGGTCGCTTCACTAAAGCTGGCCGTGCGCGCGTCCTTCACGAGCCACAGCTTTAATAGACCACCGAGTCGCCCTAGGTCACCGTTGACCTTAGCCAGCTCTTGCACCGCTTCCAAGTCCAAGCGGCTGTCCAGCTTGTACCCCTGACCTACTTCACGTAAGTAGCGCGCCACGCTCAGTCGCGCTTGCTTGGCATTCGCTTCTATGCCCGCTCGCTCTTCCGGTAGGCAATACACCTTGATCGGCGGGCTGCCCTTACGGGTCACGGTCTTTCTGCTGTCCATACCTGTTTGCTGCTTCTACCGGCGGTAGCCGGCCAGCCTCGCAGAGCAGGATGCCCGTTGAGCGCCTCCGGCGCGAATAAGGGGAGCGAAGTAGGGGCACCGGCTACGCCGGTGGGCCTACTTCGCCCATCCTGCCCAGCCCTACGGGCCGGGTCACTCCACGGCAGTCTAGCGCGCAAAATACGATTTATCACCTGTTGGTTTCCCAATATCGCAACTGTATGGCTACGATATGTCGAACACAGCGATAGAAGGGCAACCATGAAGGATGCACCCCAGAGTTGCAGCGCAAAAGCAGGGCAGGAACAGCGTTTCGGCGTGCACAACTGCAGCGGCACCGATCCAAGCAGAGGGCGGCAGCACCGGCTGGATCGAAATGCGTTGGCAACGCTGAGGCAGGCATGACGAAGCCCCCCGCCCATACGTACGTGGACGAGTTGACCTCCTGGGTCAAACAAAGCGCGGAACCTAGACCACGCCGCGACCGCAGCTTGGTTGCTTTTCTGGCCGTGAAAGAGGACGTGCGCAATGCCATCGACGCGCGCTTTCCGCTCAAGACGATCTGGCAGCACATGACGGAAACGGGCCGGTTGACTTGCCGGTACGAGACTTTTCTTACCCACGTCAAAGCGCACATCACGGACGCCCCAGCGCCAAAGGCTGGAGGGTCCGCAAAAAGCTCACATGGTTCGCAACCCGAGCCGCGCCGCACAAACACCTCTGTGCCTGGTTTCACATACCAGCCGGCTAAAGACCCGAAGGACATTCTCTGATGACCAAGATTCACACCGTGCTTCAGGGCAAAGGCGGCGTTGGCAAATCAGCCATTGCTTCCGTCCTGGCGCAGTACATCAAGACCAAGGGCGGCGAGCCGACCTGCATCTGCACGGACCCGGTCAACGCGACGTTTGCCGGCTACAAGGCGCTCAACGTCCACCGCGTCGAAATCATGGAGGGCGACGAAATCAACCCTCGCAAGTTCGACTCCATGGTCGAGCTCGCTGCAGGATCGACGTCGGACGTGATCATCGACAACGGGGCATCGTCGTTCGTTCCGCTCGCGCACTACCTTATATCGAACGAGGTGCCGAGCATGCTCAAAGACATGGGGCACGAGCTGGTGATTCACACGGTCATCACTGGCGGTCAAGCCCTCATGGACACCGTGTCGGGCTTCGCCCAGCTCGCAACGCAATTCCCGGCTGAGGCGCTTTTCGTGGTTTGGCTCAATCCGTACTTCGGGCCTATTGAGCACGAGGGCCGCGGCTTTGAGCAGATGAAGGCCTATCGGGACAACAAGGGCCGGGTCAGTGCACTGATCCAAATGCCCTTCTTCAAACCTGAACTGCACGGGCACGACTTTTCACAGATGCTGCAGGCGCGGCTGACGTTCGACGAAGCCATCGCCGCGGAGGGCGTGCAGTTGATGGCAAAGCAGCGCCTCACGGCAGTGCGGCGCAAGCTGTTCGAGCAACTGGACGGCGCAACGGTGCTGTGATGGGTGCGCCGGAACGCGTCGAGCTGATGATCAAGGAGATCGCGGTTCGCCACGGCGTTGCCGTGGGCCGCGACGACCCGATCCTCATGCTGCTTACGATTTTTGAGCGGCTGCAGCGGGACGGCGAAACCGCCCAGCACGAGTTACTGGAGAAGTTCAAGGCAGAGATTGAATCGACGGTGCAGCGCGTTGACCAGGATGCGCAGGCCCGTGCGACCAAGGCTGTGGTCGCACTGCTGGAAGCCAGCCGGGCTGGCATCCAAAAGACCGCAGGGGATGGAGCGGGAGAGGCCGTAAGTGCGCTAAAGGCACTGGTAGACGCCAGCGTCGAGCAGATGCGCAAAGACATCGGCGACACCCGCAAAGCAGCAATTTTCAACATGGCCGCCGCAGTGCTCACGCTTGTAGCGGCGTGCGTCGTCGCGTGGGCTGCGGCATAGGAGCTTCCATGTGCGCATGCACCGCATTCGGCCCGCTGACTCCACTGCGCTTGGCAGTGCTCGGTGTCGCCGGCAGTACTGCAATCACCGTGGTGTTAAGCGGCTTAACACTGCCGGCCTTTCCTTGACCGCTTCGCATGAACACCGTCAAGCAGTTCATCCAACGGTGTGCGGCCTTCCTTCATAAGCACGGCGTCTACATCGTTGCCGTGATCGTGATCCCCGCGCTGGGCATCGCGAACCTCGGCCTCGGGGTGATGCTCGGTTGGATTGCCGGTGCCTGTACTGGCTTTGCTGCTGGCCTGCGCTGGAAAGCCGGTCAACGAAAGCACGCACTCGGCATCGTTGCAGCCTATCTCAGCGGCTGGGCGGTGATCGGCCTGTTTAACCTTTGAGCTCCAGCCGCGCCCGTGATTGCCAAGCACGTAGCCATGCGCAGCCCATCGCGCAGCAGCATGGCAGACCTCGTGAGCTACCTGGCGGATGACCAGGGCCTGCACGAGCGCGTCGGCGACATTCGCATTACCAACTGCGCGTCTGCCACGCTGGACGCGGCAGTTGCCGAAATGCTCGCCACGCAGCAGCTCAACACGCGTGCGAAGGGCGACCGCACTTACCACCTGTTGGTGAGCTTCCAGGCCGGCGAGCAGCCCACGCCTGAGCAACTGCAAGCCATCGAGCAGCGCATCTGTGATGCCCTGGGGCTGGGCGAGCACCAGCGCGTGAGCGTGGTCCACCGTGACACCGACAACCTCCACATCCACCTGGCCATCAACAAGGTGCATCCACGCCGGCTGACGTTCAAAGAACCTTTCCAGTCCTACCGGACATTGGCGAGGGTGTGCGCAAAGCTGGAGCGCGAGTTCGGGCTGAAGGCCGACAACCACACGCCGCGCCGCCGCACGGCGGAGGGCAGGGCGGCCGACATGGAACAGCATGCCGGCATCGAAAGCTTGATGAGCTGGGTACGCCGCGAGTGCTTAGCAGACATGCAGCGCGTCGGTTCCTGGGCCGAGATGCACGAAGTGCTCGCGGCGCACGGGCTGCGCATACACGAACGCGGCGCGGGCCTGTCCATCGAAGCCGACGACGGTACGCGTGTGCGTGCCAGCACGGTGGACCGTGGCCTGTCCAAGCAGTCGCTGGAAGAACGGCTCGGACGATTCCAGGCCTCCAGCGCCAGCCACTCGGGCCACCCGCGCAAGACTTATGCGTACCGACCCAAGCGCACGCGCGTGGACACCACGGAGCTGTTTGCGCGCTACCAACGCGAGCGCGACAGCGCCTACGAGACACGCGTGGCCGAGCTGGCTGCTGCCAAGCGGTCGAAGGATTTGGCCGTTGAGAACGCCCACCGTGTCTACCGGCTGCACGCGGCAACGCTGCGCGTGGTGGATGGCCGCGGCATCGACAAGCGGCTGCTTTACGCGCAGGCCAGCCGCAACCTCAAGAACGAGCTGCGCGAGATCCACGAGGACTACGGCCGGCAGCGCCAGCGCATCGTGGCCGCCCACGAGCGCAGGGCCTGGGCCGACTGGCTGAAGTCGCAAGCCATCGAGGGCGACGCTGAAGCACTCGCCGCGCTGCGCGCGCGCTCCGAAGCCGAGAACCTGCACGGCGCCACCATTCGCGCCGCTGGCCAAGCAACCGGCGTTGGTGCTGTGCCGGACATCGACACCGTCACCAAGGCCGGCACCGTGGTCTACCGCACCGGCACCAGTGCCGTGCGCGATGACGGCCAGCGGCTGCAGGTGTCCCGCGAAGCCGACAAGGAAGCTGTGCGCGCCGCGCTGCGCTTGGCCCGCCAGCAGTACGGCGACCGGATCACCGTCAACGGGTCCATCCAGTTCAAGGCGGCTGTCGTGCGCGCTGCCGTGGACTTAGGTCTGCCTATCACGTTTACCGACCCCGGCCTTGAGCGACACCGCCAGGCCCTGATGCAGAAGGAGTACCCAAATGGCTACCCGCAACCCGAACCCGGACGACGCACTGCTGGACCGCGCGATGGAGGGCTACACCGGCAGCGACCTGCAAACCCAGCGTCTGGCTATGCCCGCCGCCCCGTCCAGCCCAAGCCCGACGCTCGCCGCGCTGGCGCCAAGCCGCCGCCCCGCGCCTCCGACCGTCTGCGAAACCTGTCCGAACTCGGTGTGGTTCGCCAGCGAGAAGGAGGTCAAGAACTATTGCCGGGTGATGTTCGTGGTGGTGTGGAGCACGAAGGAGCCCAACGCACTGACGCTGTGCGACGGCCAATTCATCGGCCAGGAGGAAAAACAGGAAGCGGAGGGCGAGGACGAGGCGTAAGCCAGCCGCCCCCGCCGGTAGCCCGCGCACGCGGCGCCGTCCAGGCCAAGCCCGCGCGGCGGCCGCCGCTGGACAAAACCCCGCCGCCGCAAGCCCGTGTGCGTCCCCAGGCAGCGCCTCAGGCGCAACGGGCGACCGTTGACAAGCCGCGCGTGGCGAAGGTTGGCACCAAGCCGCCGCCCGGCGCTAGCGTCCGGTTGCGCCCGCTGTCGGCGGTCGATCCCGGCCAGCGCGGGCCCGTAACCCGCACACCGGCCAGCCCAGCAGCGCCAGCGCCAGCCGCTACTGCGAGCTGGAGCATCCCCGGCGCGATCTTTTCGCCGGCCGCCTACACCGCAGCGGACAAGTACATCGCCGAGCGCGAAAACAAGCGTGCGCGCGGCCTGGATGTGCCCAAGCACACCCGATACACCGCCGGGGCAGGTCCGCTGACCTACGCCGGCACCCGCACCGTCGATGAGCAACTGCTGGCGCTGTTGAAGCGCGGCGACGAAGTGCTCGTGATGCCCATCGACGCGACCACCGCGCAGCGCCTTGCCCGCACCGGGCTGGGCACGCCGGCCAAGGTCAATGCCAACGCCACGATCAGCACGGGCACCGGACGAGGACTCAGCAGATGACGACCAGCAGCATGAACAACGCAGTCGGCCCGCAAATCCGGCAGCAGCAGCAGAAGCGCGGCAGCGGCGGCAAGGTTGTGCCGGCGCTGGCCTGCGGCTCGATGGTTGCGGGCCTTGCGGCAGCGACTCAGCAGTTCGCACACACCTTTGACTACCACGCCAGTCTGGGGCTCAACGTGGGCCATGTTTACCTGCCTTGGTCAATCTTGGGTTGGGCCTGGAAGTGGCACGACCACTACCCCAACGAACTGCTCAACGCGGGCAGCGTCGGCACCCTGGTTGCGGCCACGGGCATGGGCGTCACGTTGATGACGCAAATGATTCGGCGCAACTCGCCAGTAGCGAACCAGTACATGCACGGTTCCGCGCGTTGGGCCGAAGAAACCGACATCAAGTCCGCTGGGCTGCTGCCGCGCGATCAAGGTAACTGGCTCAACAAACTCAGGACGCAGCCTGCGCCGGCGGCCATGGCCTGCTATGTGGGCGGCTGGATCGACAAGCAAGGCGTGCTGCGCTACCTGCGCCACACCGGCCCTGAGCACATCCTGTTCTATGCGCCTACGCGCTCCGGCAAGGGCGTTGGCCCGGTGTTGATGACGCTGTTGTCCAACCTCATGAGCATGATCGTGTCGGACCTGAAGGCCGAATTGCACGCGGCAACTGCCGGCTGGCGCAAGCACTTTGCCAAACAGCGTGTGCTCAAGTTCGAGCCGGCGGCGCTGGACAGCGTGCACTGGAATCCGTTGGACGAAGTGCGGCTCGGCACCGAGTACGAAGTCGGCGACGTGCAAAACATCGCGCTGCTGGTGGTGGACCCGGACGGCAAGGGCATGGAGACCCACTGGCAAAAGACCAGCTTCGCTCTGCTGCAGGGGCTCATCCTCCACGCGCTCTACAAGCACAAAAACGGGCATGGACCTTGTGCGTCGCTTGCGCTGATCGACCAAATGGTTTCCGACCCAACGCGTGCGACCGGCAACCTGTGGCCAGAAATGACTACGTACAAGCATGACGGGGAACAGGTGCATCCCGTGGTCGGCTCTGCCGCGCGCGATCAGATTGACCGGCACGAAGAGGAAGCCGGCTCGGTGCTGTCGTCCATGAAGTCCTACCTGATGCTCTACCGCGACCCCATCGTCGCGCGCAACGTCAGCGACTCGCACTTCCGCATTAAGGACTTGATGCACCACCAGGACGCGATCTCGCTTTACTTGACCACGCAGCCCAACGACAAGGACCGCATCAAGCCGCTCATGCGGCTGTTCCTCACGATGGCCATCAGGTTGCTGTGCGACAAGATCGCGTTTGAAGGCGGTCGCCCGGCGCCAAAGTACAAGCACAAGCTGCTCATGCTGCTGGACGAGTTCCCGTCCTACGGCAAGCTGCCAGGCTTCGAGGACGCGTTGTCGTGGATGGCTGGCTACGGCATCAAGGCGTTCATCGTTGTGCAGGACACGCAGCAGTTGCGCCATCCCACGCAGGGCTACGGCGACCACGAGACGATCACCTCCAACTGCCACGTCCAAGGCGCGTTCCCGCCGAACCGGGTCGAGACGGCGGAATACCTCTCGCGCTGCACCGGGCAGACCACGGTGGTCAAAGAGGCGGTGACAGTCAGCGGCAAGCGCACCGCGTTCATGCAAGGCCAGGTGTCGCGCACGATGCAGGAAATCGGCCGCCCGCTGCTCACGGCCGATGAGGCGATGCGTATGCCGGCGCCGGTCAAGGACGCTGACGACCGCATCCTAGAACCGGGCGACATGGTCGTTTACGTCGCGGGCCGTCCAGCGATCTACGGCAGACAGATCCTGTACTTCAAGGACGAGGTGTTTCTCGCGCGTGCGTCGGTGCCTGCACCTACGCACAGTGATTTGCTGGTGGCAGCATGAGCCGCGCCGCACACCGTCTGGGACTGGTTGTAGGCGTGCTGGGCGTGCTGCTGGTGCTGGGCGCGCTCATCGTGCATGTCCTGGGCTTGCGGTGGAACAGCACCGCCAGCATCCCGCGCGGGCTCTACATCTCTACCGACGAGCCAGTGCGCCCGGGCGCTTACGTGTTCGTCTGCCCGCCGCCGACCGAGCCGTTCGTGCTGGCGCGCGCGCGGGGTTACCTCGACGGCGGCGCGTGCCCTGGCCAGTTCCAGGGCCTCATGAAGTTGGTTGTGGCCGCCGACCACGACCGGGTTGAGTTCGCGGCCGACGCCGTGCGCGTCAACGGGCACGCGCTGCCAGCAAGCCGCCGCATCGAGCAAGACGGCATGGGGCGACCGCTGCCGCATCCGGTCAGCGCCAGCACCACGCTGGACCACGAGGTGTTGCTGATGGGCGAGGGCAACCCAAAGTCTTTCGACGCCCGCTACTTCGGCCCCGTGCCGGTTTCCCAAGTGCAGGCGGTGATCCGCCCGGTGCTCACGTTCTGAAAGGACCTCGATGGACTACACCGAAGCCACTCAGCTCCTGGGCGCACTGACGCCCGCGCAGCGCAAGACCCTGGAAGAAGCACACGACCGGTATTACTGCTTTGCCCGGGTTTCATCGTTCGATGCGGAAGGCGACCGCCAGGCCGAGGCCGACCGCATCACCTACGCGCATTTGCTGCTGCCCGACCACGGCGGCCTTCCGTGCTTATCCCAAGGGTGCGCAGCCGAGTTCATGGCTGCTGTCACCGGCTTTCCCGTGGCCTGGTGCCGCGCCTGGGACGAGTACAGCTTTTGCGAGCTGCACGGCGTGGATTACGCCGAGCAGGCCGCCATGAATGGAGGTGTTCTGTGACCCACGACGATCCCATGCTGTCGCTGCTCGGTGGCGACGACGACCCAACCGACCTGGTGCACGCCACGCCGGCCGATGTGGCGCGCGACAAGATTGCCGACATGCTTATTCCGGGGCTGTTAGTGACGTTCACTGCGGCCGAGGCGAAGGCGGCCGGGGCGTTTGAGGAAACCGCGCTGTCCGAGGCCGATGCCCTGGCCAGCGCGCTGGACCTGGGGGCTTGACCATGGATCGCCAGTCATACCCAGAAACCGTTGCCGAAGGGGTCATCGACATGCTGCAGGCCGGCATGATGCCGTGGCAGCTCCCGAAGGAAGAGGGCGCACAGGTGCCGTTCAACCCGTTCAACGGGCAACGTTTCAAGGGCGCCAACGCCGTGCATCTGATGGCCCAGGGCCGCGACGATCCGCGCTGGCTCACCTACGACCAGGCGCAGGAAATCGGCAGCCAGGTGCGCAAAGGAGAGAAGGGAACGCACGTCCAGTTCTGGAAGTTCACCGAGCAACGCCCGCTGCTCGATGCCACAGGCCGCCCACAGCGGGACGCCAGCGGCCGCGTGATGCAAGAGACCGTCCAGTTGGACAAGCCCCAGGCCTTCATGGCCGTGGTTTTCAACGCCGAGCAGATGGACGGGCTGCCGGAGCATGCGCCTTCGCCTCGCTTTGACGGCACTGAGCGCGCCCGCAGCCTTATGCATTTCAGCGGCGCTGCGGTCAAGGAACACGCTGCCTACCGGCCCGCCTATCGCGCCAGCGCCGACAAGATCCAGCTACCCACACCCGAGGCCGTAGGCGGCGAGGACCGCTTCTGCACCATGGCCCTGCGCGAACTGGCCCATTGGACAGGGCACGAATCGCGGCTGGACCGCGACATGAGCCATCCGTTCGGCAGCGAGGGCCGCGTGCGAGAAGAACTGCGCGCCGAGCTCGCCACCGTGCTCCTCGCCGACACGCTGGGCTTGCCGCCGCCTCCAAGCAACGACGCCCGGGCTCACGCCTTCGCCGATCTTCTTGCGAGAGATCCCCTTGAGCTGTTCCGCGCGGCGGCCGACGCCGAGCGTATCCACACCTTCCTCATGCAGTACGACAAGCCCCTCGCACAGTCCCAGCAGCAGGAAACCGCCGAGGTGATCGCGCTGCACGCCGCGGAGAACAACCGAATCGACGCCGCGCTGCAGGCGGTGGCCAGCACGCCAGCACCAGCAGCCAAGCCTGCACCGGCCGCCAAGGCTGCGAGGGCGTTTGAGCCATACATACCGTCGGCGAAGGACGTGCGCGCCGAGTTCGCCGACGCGCTGCGCGAGATGGGCTGCATCGTGTCCGGGGACCACCCGATCATGGACGGCAAGCCGCATCGCATCCAGGTTGCCGGTGACAAGAAAGGCGAGAGAGCTGGCTTCTACATTGGGCACGAGGACGGCGAAGTCCCCGCGGGCTACATCAGCAACAACCGCAGTGGTCAGTCAATACGCTGGAAGGCTAAGGGCTACACGATCAACCCGCAGGACCGCGCCCGCCTGGAAGCTGAGGCCAAGGCCAACCAGCAGCGCCGCGAGGCCGAGCAGGCAGCCAAGCACGCCGCCACCGCGCAACGCGTGACCAACCAGGCCGGCAGCCTTCGGCAAATTCCGTACAACCAGCCCACGCCCTACTTGCAGTCCAAGGGCGTCAAGCCGCAGCGCGGTGCGCTTACCGATGCCAGCGGGCAGACCACTTTCTTACCCGCGCAGGACAAGACCGGCCGCATCTGGACGATGCAGTACATCGGCCCGGAGGGCACGAAGCGCTTTGCCAAGGACTCGCGCAAGACCGGCTGCTTCCATGTCCTCGGTGGCATGGACGAGCTCAAGCGCGCGCCCGTGATCGTCGTGGGCGAGGGGTACGCCACGATGGCAACGATCAAGGAAACCGTGGGGCACGCGGTGGTTGCCGCTTTCGACTCGGGCAACCTTGAACCCGTGGCGCGCGCGCTGCGGGAGATGTTCCCAACCAAGCCCATGCTGGTCGTTGGCGACGACGACCGCACAGTGGTGATGACGCAAGGCTTCAACCCGGGCCGCGAGAAAGCCGAGGCTGCGGCGAAGGCTGTGGGCGGCAAAGCGGTTTTCCCGATCTTCGCACCCGACGAGATCACTTACCCGCCCGGTCTGAAGCCAGTCACGCCGGCGACCTACCGCGCGCACGTTGGCGCGGCCGAGTGGCTGGCCAGCGTGAAGCCCGGCACCCACGCCGATGACCGCAACTTGATGGAAGGTGACCTGCTAC
Organism: Azohydromonas lata NBRC 102462; assembly: GCF_001571085.1. GTDB lineage: Bacteria > Pseudomonadota > Gammaproteobacteria > Burkholderiales > Burkholderiaceae_C > Azohydromonas > Azohydromonas lata. Next base: position 12,794 of record NZ_BCTC01000023.1, on the reverse strand, counting down.
GACCGGCGCAACTGGATGCGCTCGAACGGATGAAGCAGTTCACCGACTTCAACGACCTTGCGCAGAAAAGCAGGCTCGGGACTGAAGCTGTGCGCCGCCAGATTGCGCCACAGATCAGCCAGTTGATTGCGCTGCACGATCTCAAGCAGGAGCAGGCCGTCGAGCAAGCGCAGCAGCGTACCCAGGAGCAATCAAGGACTGCGGGCCACGGCATGCAGCAGCGTCAACGCCCAGGGATACGAGTCCGGTAAAGCCGAGCAGTTGCCATAGAAGAGCGGCGCTGACTTTCAGCGCCACGATCTAGACCACCCAAGGCTTTTAGCTGAATTCCAGCAGCCCAAGCCGCCATCCATAACGAAAGGACCGGGACCTCAGAAAGACTGACCCCGAAAGAGAAAAGCCCCGGGATTCCAGCCCCGAGGCTTTCTCCGTGATGCGTGATCCCGAGCTGCGAATCCACACACCGCTCTAGCAAGTTGGGAGTGTACGGACAGCGACGGAATCCGCAACACGCGGGCGAACTCGTCCCTGCATTTCCATGCCACTGCATCACGCAGCAAGGGCAGGCGCCAGCGTCCGCGCCAGCCGAAGCGGCACCTGCAGCCGCGCTCTTACCCCCATCGAAGCCGCCGTGTGCCGGCTCGATGACCTGTTCAACGCCCGCTCGATCCCCGGGCTCACGCCTCGCGGATACAAGGTGCTTCGCCACTTGGTGGAAGCGGCCGACCTGCGCCAGCCCGGCGCCGTCCATCCCACACCCAGCCAGACGCTGCAGGGTCTCACCGGCTACAGCGACCGCTCGGTTTCTGGCGCGCATACCGACCTCGTGCGGGCGGGTCTCACCGAGCGCATCGCCGAGATGGAGTGCCGGCGCGACCCGGTGTGGCACACGCGGCTCACGCCACACTGCATGGCGCTTCTGTTCGCCAACCACTCGCAAGAAGTTGCGCCGCCTGTAGATAAAGATCTAAACCCTATCGGGGGCCAAGGGGCTGCGCCCCCGGCGCCTGAGGACACCCCCCCGAACCCAGAACAACCCACGCCTGCCGAGCAGCCGCAGGGCACGGTCCTACATGAGGGCGTCCACGTCCCGGCCGTGCTGGCGCCGCTGGTGCCGCTGCTGGGCGGCCGGCGCATCAGGAAGGCTATGAGCATCGCAAAGGCCGTCCGGGTGCGCGTGGAACACGTCCTGGCGCACCGGCTGGAGCGTCTACGCAGAGCGCGCGACCCGGAAGGTCTGCTGGTCCACCTGATCCGCAGCGGCGAGGACTGGACGCGGCCCGTGGAGCCCCCGAAGGGGACGGGGGGCGACGCCGCCGCGGTTGATGGCCCGCCCGTGGCAGCTCAGGATGCCGCGGCAAAGGCCTTCCTGGCGGCCCATGCCGGCCGATGGCTGGCGCGGCATGACCGCACGGTAGTGGTGGAGATCTGTGCCAGTGCTGCCTTCGACCACCGGCGCGTGGACGGCTCGTGGCTGCGCACCGAGATCCAGCGTCCGGCGATGCCCGCGCTGCTGCAGGCGGTTGACGCGGGCCGCCTGGAGTTTCTGGAAGTGCCGGCCGCTGCAGCCATCCTCGGCGACGGCGAGGCCAAACGGCAGGCGTTCTTGGATCGTCAGCGCAAGCGCCGCTCACGCAGCATAGGTGTCGCCCTGGCTTAAGCGATGGCTACGCCATTGACGTTGACGCGGTGGCCGCCGGCTACCAGCGTGGACCCTTGCAGCTTGACCAAGTGCAGCTCTGGCCGTGGGCGCGGGCACGCCCCCCAGGTAATCACAACGGTACCTGCTCATCCGCCGAATCAGATGGAAGACGACGCGCGGTTGAAAGGGCTGGTGAAGATTCAGAACCTAATGGGCGGTTTTGCGCTGACGCCGACGGACTTGGGACCGGTGCTGACGCCCAAGCGCCGCGGCCGGCTGCGCAAGCCAGCTGTGTGATGGGCGTGCCGGGCGGTCAGCGCCGGGCATCGCGCCGCTGCTCGCGCAGCATGAACAGGTAGAGGCTCTCGACCTTCTCCCTGGCCCAGGGCGTCTTGCGCAGGAACTTCAGGCTCGACGCCACGCTGGGCTGGCTGCTGAAGCAGCGTACCGGCACACGTTCGGCCAAGCCGACCCAGCCGTAGTGGCCGGCCAGAGCCGTGACGATCATCTCCAGTGTGATGCCGTGCAAGGGGTTGCGCGGCTGGGCCGGCGAGGGGGTGCTGTTATCCATCCCGCATTTTCTCAGCCGCCTTGCTGGGCCTCTCCGTCAGCTTGGCTGCGCGGCTCGTGGTGCTGCCGGTGCGAGAAGATGGCGCCATTACGGGACAGGGGAGGGGGCCGTGGACTGGTTCGAGCGCATCACGGGCTTTGAGGAAACGGACTACGCCAGCACGCAGCAGCGGCTGCAGATCGATGGACAGAGCTTGGTGAATGTCGCTACGGGGCGGCGTTTCGCGATGGGGCGGCTGGAGGTCGTGTCGCTGACTGAGTTGCGGGCACGCGCCGGCGTGCAGCCGCACGGGCCGGCTCTGCGGCTGGGCGGGCTGCGCGGTGACATCCGAGCGCTGCACCTGGAGACCCAGCAACAGGCCGCCCTGATCCAGGTCGCCTCGCAGTTCAACCTGCTGGAAATGGTGCACCCCCGCGTGAGTCCGGAACACGGGGTGAGCTGCTACGCCTGCGACCACACCCAGGGACCGGCCTGCGCGATGGCCGCGGGCGCCGGCACCATCTATCGCAACTACCTGGTGCCGCTACAGGGCGCTCGTGGTCAGACCGCCGAGCGCCAGATCGACACGCTGGCCGAGTTGGCCGTGGCTTTGGGCCATGAGCAAGAACCCATCTGGGATTGGATGAACGGCTACGCGCTTTGCCATCCCGAGGGCCTGGCGCGGGTGAGCCGGCAACTGGCGGCAGCTCCCGAGGCCGAACTCGACCATCTGCGCGGGCTCCTGCGCATCGGGCTTCATTGGGACGTCGAAGTCACCGACGCGGCACAAGGCCCGGGGCCGCTGGTGACGCAGGCCCATTGCTCGGCGCTGCCCGTGGCCTATGGCCGGCCACCGCGTCGGGCCTGGGAACCGCTGGCGCGGCTGGTGCTGGAGGCCGCCTACGAGGCCACGCTGCTGGCCGGCGTGCTCAACGCCCGCCGCAGCGCGTCGCGTCGCGTGCTGCTCACGCGGCTGGGCGGGGGCGCGTTCGGCAACGAGCCGGCGTGGATTGACGATGCCATCCATCGCGCGCTGGGCTGCGTAGCTGGCCAGGACTTGATGGTCGTGGCGGTGAGCCGCTGAGGTTGGCGCGTCGGGACCGCGGGCAGGGCAGGGGGGCGACATCACGCTGCCGCACAGGCTGCATGCAAGTGCTTGTGGGGCTGCGGAAAGTCGTCATCGCGCCGCTGACGCCCCAAATCGACATCAAAAAATGCGCCTTCGATTACTGCCGTTATCCGTAGCTGAAAAAATTGCCGGGCGGAGCCCTGAGGCCCGCACCCATCGCGTGCCGTACCTGGGAGCAGGCCCGGGGGCAGGGCTGGCTGCACGCCGTCCACCCGGACGACCAACAACCTACCCTCGACGCTTGGGCGCTGGCCGAGCAGCGCAGCGCAGCGACCGCTACCACGCCAGATGCCGGCTCTGGCATGCCCGCTCGCGCAAGCACCGGCACTGCGTCGTGCCGGCCACGGCCATCCGGGACGCCGAGGGCCACGTCGTCGAGTGGGTGGGCGTCGTCACCGACGTCCATGACCGGCCGCTGAGCCTGCTGGAGCTGCACCGGCTCAACGACGCGCTCAAGCACCAGCTGCGAGACGCACCACGAGGGGCTGGAGCGCTTCTTCAATCAGTTGGGACGGGAGCCTGATGCGCTTTTGCAAAGGACGATGAGCTCGCCGATTGACGGCATCCGAACGATCTCCTTGATTCCGAAGCCGGCCGCTGCGGCCAACGCGGCCCACTCAGCGCGAGTGCGCTCGCGCCCCGACGTGCCGACGAACATCTGCATGTCAATCGACGCCGCGGCCGCGTCGACGCCATGGTCCGGCAGCACGAGCTCCATCACGACGACCACAGCGCCGCTGTCCCCCACTGCATCGCGTACGCGGCGCAGCAGGCAAGTCGCTGCGGTCTCGTCGAGCCCGTGCAGCACGGCTGACAGCAGGAAGACGTCGCGCGGACCGGATGCCAAGGGCAACGTGTCGTGCAGCAGGTCGCCCTCGACGAAGGCGACGCGCGCCGCGGCTACCCGGCGTGGCGGCTCCTGCCACCAGGCCCGAGCCTGTTCGACGACGGCAGGACGGTCAACGATCGTGGCGTGAAGCCGGGGATGAGCCTGCAGGATCGCGGCCGCCTTTGCTCCCTTGCCCCCACCTAAGTCGATGACCCGGTCGAAGCGGTCCCAGGCCAGCGCCGTCACGAAGGCGTCGCCAGCGAGCGCGCCAACTTCGTCCATCGCTCGTGCGAAGAGCCGGTCAAACGCCGGGTGTCCATCCAGATAGTCGTACAGCGGGCACCCGTGCACGCGCTCGAACGGCACGCCCCCGCAGCGCACGGCGTCTTCCAGCGCCTCGGTCCAGGCGCGCGTCATCTCGGGCGCGTTGTGCATCAGCACCAACTGGCGAACGCTGTCGCGTCGATCGCTGCGCAACGCGGCCGACACCGCGTTGTTGGCCACGCGTGCGTCGCAATCCATCTCGAACACTCCAACGGCGACGAGGAAGCGCAACAGCCGAGCGCAGGCGTCGGGATCGATTCCGGCACGCGCGGCCAGCTCCGCGGGTGCCAGTCGCGCGTCGCCCAACGTCGTTGCCAGGTCTAGCCGTGCGGCGACGTAAAGCGCGCGGGAGTGCCAGAACGCCGAGCCAAGCTGCAGCAGCCGCACGGGTGGCGGCAGCGCCGAGTCCAGCGCCTTGCGCAGTCCGCCGAAGAGGCGGGACACGCCATGGAAGGCGCGGGCTTGCAGTCCGCGGCGTTGCAATGATGCCGCGGTCGTCATGCAGCGCTCCGGTTGGTGGCGTCGGCCAGCGCAGTGGCCAAGCCGGCTGCAATCATTGCGCCATTGAAGCCGGCTAGGTGCTCGAGAAACGCTGCGTCCATCGGCCGCTCCATCTGCTCCTCGAAAACATCCTTCAGCAGCAGCGGCGTCATCGCCAGGCTTACGAACGCCATGCGCAGCACATCGGGGTCCACGTCTGCGCCGGCTTGGCCGCTGGCCTTCAAGTCCTGCACTCGCCGCGCGCCCCGGGTGCGGCCACGTTCGAGCAGTTGCTGGACGAAGCGCCGGCCCGGACCGCTGCGCAGTGCCAGCACCTTGAGGATCAACTTCGGGAACTCAGGCGCCGCCAGCATCGTGCGGTAGTACAGCCGCAGGTACTCGGCGAAGCCGGCTGGTGTCGCGAGCAGATCGCCGTCGAGAACCTCCAGCAGCGGCTGCAGCGTCTCGCGGATCATTTCCTCGTAGAGCCCTTCCTTGGAGCCGAAGTAGTACCGGATCATCGAAATGTTGGCACCGGCAAGCTCGGCAATGCGTCGGGTGCTGACGACGTGGTAGTCGTCCGCTATGAAGCAGGTCTTCGCGGCTTCCAGCAATCGCTGACGCACGCTGTCGGTGGCAAGTTTTGTGGGAGACATAGCGGTCATCATCGGCGGCCAGCGCCCGCCGAGTCGAGAACTGCCGTCAATCAAAACCGGGCCTGCGTTTGACGCCTCGGCGCGCGTCAACGTACCTGTCGCCTGACCTATGCAGCCAGCGGCTGTTTATCCGGGGTGCGTAAGCCGCGGTCGGTGACGAGCTGCATCTCCAGCGGCACGCCGATGAGCGTGCGCGGGTCGAGCTGCGCATCCGTGCTCAGGCAAGTCAGGCGCAGCGTGGCGCCCTCGCAGACGGCTTCGCTCACGTGCAGCCGCTGCGGCAGCAGCACGTCCGCGGCACGATGGGCCAGCTTCGGAGGCAGTTGCGGACGCCGCACCGGCGCGGCCATCGTCAAGCACAGGGTGCGAAATTGCACGGCCGCAGGCGGCCCAACAGGGTCCAGCAGTGCTGACGCATGCTCGATAACTTTGGGCCGCCGGGCGAAGCCGGCCAGTTCGTGTGTCCAATCCTTTTTCACCGCCGCAATGGGAAGGCCGTCCCAACGATCCATGAAGGCGCTGCCATAGCGCAGCGTCAGCCTGGCGAACAGGCCTTCGATGAAATCGCCGCGAAGCGACATAGGGCATCTATAGCGGTTCCGCGAGATTATAAATATCTATAAAACTGCCATTGCTTTCAGCATGGCTATAACAAAATTTATTCATACGAACCTCATGAATATTAACTTGACGATGTTTGTTCTTTGATTTTGAAGAATTATTTTAAGCACCAAGCAATAACAAACGGACACAATTAATTTAGGCAAAAGGCTTATATATTAAGCACACGGCTTATAATTAAGCCATGCACCAGGGCAGGTGCAGTAGGAGATAGCAGTGAATTCCCTCCCTCTGAATACTTACCGCTTCACCAGCACCTTTTCCGGTATTCCGGTTCGCATTCAATATGTGATCGAAGTCAGCGAAGATCAAGCCGGCGCTGACGTGGAAGTGATTCCCGAGGTTTGCTTCCTCGATTGCAGCGACGTTGAAATTGATCTGTGCGAGGACGCCGGCCTGTTCCATCCGCAGCAGTTGGCGACGTGGCTGGCAGAAGCCCAAGCCGACTACCAAAACCTCGGCACCGCCGATTACGACGATCCTGAGGCCATTTACTACTCGACGGCCACGCTGGACTACATGGCGGCCCGCACGGGGTTCTAAATGGAAGGGCTGTGCATCAAGCGCAGCCCGTGGCCCCCGGCGCGGGGCCATGCGGCGGCCATCAGTCAAACGCCTTCTGATCGCCTGTATTTCGGGTTTGAACCCGGCCCGTACTACCTGGGAGCCAGCGGGCGAACCTTGCATCACGACAACCAGCCGAGCCCTGGCGGTCTGGTCGCTGTGGTGCCGGTTCTCGCGACGGCGCATTTGCTCAAGGCTGCACCTGACTTGTTCGCCATTGCTCAAGCCGTGACGGCGCTGCCTGCCGCCTCCGACGCCCAAGCCCTGGCGGCGCGGATCGCGGTGCTGGTGGAAGCCGCGCAGGTGGCGATGGCGCGTGCCCTTGGAGCGATGCAATGAGCAGCGCCCTCCATCAGTCGGCAATCCATCTGTTGACTGCACACCTACCTGTGAACCCCGTGCAGCGCATTCGCATCTTGGTCCTGGTTGGGCACCACGAGGCCGAGTGCATTGCCGAGGAACTGAGCAACCCAGATTGCCCGCCGTGCCGGTTCGGACACCGCTGCCAGTCGGGCGAGGGCTGCCCTATATGCGATCTGGAGGGGCGCCATGGCTGACCTGTACGCCACAGATGCGACCCTTGCAGAGCAGGCCGTGGCTGATGCCTTCGCGCACGCGCGCAACGACCGCGCCGGCTCCCTTGCATGGGAAGTCGCTGGCTGTATCGCCGGGCTGTTGCTGGCGCTGCTGTCCGCGCCGGCCTTCTGGCTCTGAGTTCCATGGGCCTTGGCCGGCGGCCCTTCATGCCGGCTCTCTCCCGTCCCTTGGAGTTGCACCATGTCCAACGCTCTCGGACCTGTCACCGGTAACCGCCTCGCCGGCGCCAACAAGGCCGTGCCCAAGCCGCACCTGTGCGAGCGGCTGGCGCAGCAGTCCAGCCGCACCACGCCGCACGGCACTCTCACCACGGACGCCCAAGGGCGGAAGTCGTTTGCGCCGAACTACTTGGTGAGTGCGTTGGAACGAAGCCAGGCAAAGCCGCATTCCATGGCGCACATGGCGTTCCAACCTGGTCAACGCGTACGCATATACGCCACGGTGGCTGAACTGCTCGGGCAGGAGGTTTTCCCGTTTGATTCCGAGGACGCCAAGGCGCTTTCGGGCTGCGAAGGGGTAGTGATCGCGGACAGGGAATGCGCCGCGCTGGGGCTGGTGCTGCTGCTCCTGGCCAGCGGGCCGTGGGCGTTCATGCCCGCGTACTTGCAGCACTTGCCGGCGGCCGAGGGCGACGACGAACTCGCCGCCATGGCGGACCACACCTGCCCGTTCTGAAGCGGAGGGCCGCGCCATGCTCACCGATGCCCAAAAGGCTTTACGCCGTACTGGCGTGGGCGCTTCCGAGTGCGCTGCGGCCCTGGGCCTGAGTCCGTACCAGACCCGGTTTGATCTCTACCAGGTCAAGCGCGGCGAAGCCCCGGAAGCCTTGGACAACTTGGCGATGCGCTTTGGCTTGGCCGCCGAGCCGTTCATCCTTTCCGAGTTCCAGCGCGCACACCCGGACGATCTGCTGGTGGTTGCGCCGGACACCATGCGGCGCGGGCGCATGTTCGCGCACCTTGACGCCTGGGTGCCGGGCAGCTTCAACGTGCAGGCCAAGACCGCGCGCACGCGCCAAGGTTGGGGCGAGTCCGGCTCGCCCGACATACCGCAGCACTACCTGCTGCAAGTGCAGCACGAGATGCTGTTGGCCGACGTCGATGTGTCGTTCGTGCCGGTGCTGTTTGGTGGTGCGGACTACGACGAATTCGTGATCGAGGCCGACCGCGAGTTGCAGGAGTTGATCGAGGACGGCATCGCCGAGTTCTGGCGGCTGGTGGAGCGTGGCGAGCCGCCTGAGCCGGTCAGCCTGGACGACATGCTTGCGCGCTTCGGCGGCACCTGTCGCGCCGGACAGGCCAGGGCCGACACCGATGTGCTGCGCGCGGTGCACGAGTTGCGCGCCATCCGCGCGCAGCGCGAGCAGCTGGACGCGGCCGAGGCGGCGCTGAAAGCGCGGCTCATGGGCGCGCTGCGCGAGGCCGACACGCTGGTGGACGCCACCGGCCACACCCTCGCCACATGGAAAGCGACCAAGCCCGCACGGCGCTTTGACGCCGCCGCTCTCGAGGCTGCGCACCCGGAGCTTTATCGGGAGTTCCTGCGCACCGGCGAGCCCGGCCGGCAGTTCCGGCTCAAGGACGACAAGTGAGCTTTTTTGGGAATCGGCAGCGCGTACAGCGCGGGCCATCCCTGTGTCCCTTCACTGGAGAAATTCATGAGCGACGTTGAAGTGGTTCAGAACCCGTTTGATGCCGTGCCCGGCGCATCGCGGGGCGTGGCCGAGAGCGCCGGCGCACGTGCTGTGCAGGCCCGCGAAAGCGCCGAGGTCATGGCGCTGGCAATGATGGCCAAGCGTTTCCCGCGCAACGTGATCCAGGCCTGCGACAAGATCCGCAATGCCTTCACGCGGCAGACCCTGGCCGAGAAAGCGCAGTACCAGTACAGCCGCGGCGGCTCGGACGTGGTGGGGCCGAGCATCCGGGCGGCCGAGGCCATGGCGCAGCAGTGGGGCAACATTTCCAGCGGCTGGCGCGAGATCAGCCGCTATGTCGGGCCGGACGGCGTGGGCGTGTCCGAGGTCGAAGCCTTCTGCGTGGACTATGAGACAACCAACCGCGAGGTGATCCAGTTCTTCGTGCGCCACTGGCGCGAGACGAAGGAGGGCGGCTACCGGCTCAAGGGCGAGCGCGACATCTACGAGCTTTGCGCCAACCAGGCCGCGCGGCGCAAGCGCGCGTGCATCCTGGCGCAGATACCGGGTGACGTGACGGAAATGGCTATGGAGCAGGCCAGCGCCACGCTGCGCGCCAAGGCCGACACCAGCCCTGAGGGCATCAAGCGGCTGCTCGACACTTTCGCCGGCGAATTCGGCGTGACCAAGGAACAGATCGAGCGCCGCATCCAACGCCGCATAGAGGCGATCCAGCCGGCGCAGGTGGTGGGGCTGAAGCGGGTCTATGTCAGCTTGCGCGACGAAATGAGCACGGTGGCCGATTGGTTCGAGCCCGCCGAGGTGCCACCGGCGGCCAACGACGCGCAAGGGGCGGGCAGTGGTGCTGGCGCTGCTGCCCCGGCTGCGAGCGCCACCGACCGGGCCAAGGCCGCCCTGCGCGAGCGCGCGAAGCCGCCAGCCGCACCCACTCCGGTCCCGGCTGTCGATGGTCAGGACGCCGCGGCTGCCACGCCGGCACCTGCACCGGCGCGGCCGATGGCGCCGCCGCAGGCTCGGCGCGCCTTCGACGCTGACGCCTTCGCGCAGCAGATGCAGCACGCGGCCGATCGGGGCGATGGTGAGACGCTCGACGCCCTGGGCGAGCAGTTGCGCGACGTGCTCGACGAGGACCTGCGCGCCACGCTCACCGACATGCATGTGCGGCTGCGCGCGGGTCTGGACCAGCCCCAGAGCCAGCAACTCGGCACAGCGTCGGCACCGCAACCGCGTCGGCGCACCGCGCCCTGATACCAAAGCTGCCGCAGTCAATCAGGTTTTCAGGGCGACACCAGCGGCGGTGGGGCACTTCTCCACCCTCCCTCCGACTTCCCACCCCACGCAGCGCGCGCTGCCGCCCCTTCTTTTTCCGCTTCTCGTGCCAAGGAGAGTGCCCATGTCCGCCGTTCCTTCTGCCGAGCCCTCTCGCGTGGCCGATCACGGCCGCACCGGCTCCTCCGCCATGCTGCTGGTGACCACGCCATGCCGGCGGCGTCCTGCAGCCGGTTGCTCAAGAGCGTCGGCGCGGGCTGCGATCCGCCGCATCCAGGCGCTCATGCGAGAGCACGGCATCACGCCCGGCGAGCTCGGCGTGGCCTACGCGCTGTCGCGGGTTCACGCCCTCATGGAGCGCCACGGCATCACCATCGAGGAGCTGCGCGGCGACGCGCCGGCGGAACAACGGCCGCCGCGGCGCGGGGTGCGGATCATGCACTGTCCGAGTGTTGGCCACGAACCGCGCTATCAACTGCCGCCCCGGGCGCACCTGGTGGGACCGTTCACGGCGGAGTGGAGCCGCCTGCGCGGAGGCAGGCGGTGAAGAGCAAACGCAGGCGCCATGCCTACGCCGGGCGAGTTCGTGCGCGACGCCAGGAGCAACGCCAGCCTGGGCTGGCTGGTTCGCCCCTCGATGGCGGCCGCGGCGTGTGCCGCGGCGACGACGAGGCCCAGGTCTGGCGCAAAAGCTGCCGTGACGCACGCGCAAGCAGCAGGCAGCAATCCGCGAGGCGTGGCGGGCTTGGCCGGGCCCGGCCACGGTGCTGTGTTTCCGCTACCTGGTCGATCTGCATACCGGCGCGTTGGACCAGCGCCGCCAGAACGGGAGCCCGACGATGAAGGACGGGCAGCAGCGGGCCGTGTCCATGCTGGGCCCTCAGCGCGGAGTCATTGAGTAGCGCACACGCCAACGCGCAAGGGCTGGGCCGCCTCGTCTCCCACGATCGGAAGAGGAGACCACTTCGAACAAGCGCCTAACATCGGCGGCCCAACATCCGAGAGAACACACCATGACCGTGAGCAGCGAGGAGGCTGCGCCGCCTGAGCGCCCCAAGCGCGGCAGACCAAAGAAGCCCCCCGAAGCACCGTTCTATCCGGAGCTTCCGCAGCCCACGGGAGAGCAGGTGCGCGATCTGCGACTGCGCATGGGCTGGACACTGATTTACACCGCCGGCATCCTTGGCCTCGCCGACGCCCAGGCTGTCAGTGACATCGAGCGCAGTTCGGACCGTAGGGGTTCACCGCGCGTGCTCAGTCCTTGGCGCTGGACATTGATGCTGCTGGCCGCTGGGGAGCACCCCACGATGTTCCTGGTGGAACGCAGATCAAGCGTGGAGTCGTCGGACTGAACAACGGGTTTGCAACCGAGGTTCACTGCCGTGCAGTAGCGCGCCACCACCACGACGGCACAGGCGCAAGACAGCCTACAAAGTTGATGCCTGGAATAGCCACTACATCCCGGCTCTGCCTTGGATGAGCGCAACCTCGCCACCAGAAACCGCCGGCATCCCTGTACCGCGCCGGGTGACGTGGCAGCGTTCCGAGCACTGCTAGGGGTGGACGGACTCCTTGTGCAAAAAGGTGCGCTTTGGGTCTGAAACCCGTTGCGGGACAAGAACTTACAAAAATTTGAATTACGGCAAAGCCAGTTTCGGCGTGCAAATCGGTGCGTTTTGAGTGGGAATATCAGCGCTGACGGCGGCCAGAAAACGCCGCGCCGATCTGCCTGGCGCGGCGCTCGTCGTCAGCGTGCAGGTACAGCGACGTGGTGGACACCGACGCGTGGCGCAGGTTGTCGCGCACCGTGGTCAGATCCGCGCCGGCCTCAAGAGCATGCGAGGCGTGGCTGTGTCGAAGCCAGTGCGGGGAGGCCCGGTTCAGCTTCTCGGCCAGCGCCGGATTGACGTCGGCGAGCACCGCGGCCGCGGTCGAGAAGAAGCGCTTCATCGCCGCCCACAGCCGCCTGGCCGTGATGCCGGCCTCGCCGTTGAGGCTGCCCAGCAGCGGCGTGCGCGGGTCCCACTTCGCCGGGCTCACCGGCAGTCGGCGTTGCACCAGGTAAGTCTCCAGCGCGCCGCGCGCGATGAGGGGCAGCACCACCTTGCCGGCCTTGCTGCCCTTGCCGACCACGTGCAGCCAGGCATCGCCGCCGGCGTCGGTTTCAATGTTGCCCAACGTCGCCCCGACCAGCTCGCTGGCGCGCAGCCCGGTGCCGAAGCCGAAGTCCAGCACGAAACGCATGCGCTGCGCCGCGCGCGGCTCCCACCCGTACGCCCATTCGAGCGCATCGGCGACGGTGCGCACCAGGCCCCACTCGGCGCCGGAGAGCCCTCGCGTCGTGTCCATCCCGGCTGCTCGCATGCCGCGCACCCGGATGCCGGCGAAAGGGTTGGCCAGCACGTAGCGCTTGTCGATGAGCCAGCGGAACATCGCGCTCAGCACCGACAGGGCGTAGGCCGTGGAGCGCGGCGAGAGG